>NZ_JBTNDT010000005.1:0-286160 GCF_054510855.1 Arthrobacter rhamnosi
AGCAGCCCTTGCACCCTGGCTCCAGCACTACAACACTGAACGCATCCACACCGGCATCGGAACCACACCCATCACCCGAGTGTCACCAACCTGATGGCCCAGTACAGCTAGCGCGCGGCGTGCACCAGCAGTCCGCCTCCGTCGAGGCCCACGTCGCCGGCCGCGTCCGGGTCCGGTTCCTGCCGGTCGACGACGACGGTGTCACCGTCGATGATCTCGCCGGCGAGGATGCCCTTCGCCAGCCGGTCGCCGATCTCGCGCTGGACGAGCCGGCGCAGCGGACGGGCACCGTACGCCGGATCGAATCCGGTGAGCGCGAGCCACTCGCTGGCCGCGGCACTGACGTCCAGCTCGAGCCGGCGGTCACGCAGCCTCTCACCGAGCGACCTGACCTGCAGCTCCACGATCCGGGAGAGCTCGTCGAGGCTCAGCGGATCGAAGATCACCACGTCGTCGAGCCGGTTGAGGAACTCCGGCCGGAAGTTCGCGTTCACGGCGGACATCACGGCGGAGCGCTTCGCGGCGTCGTCGAGCGCGGGGTCCACGAGGAACTGCGACCCGAGGTTCGACGTCAGCACGAGGATGACGTTGCGGAAGTCCACGGTCCGGCCCTGGCCGTCCGTGAGGCGCCCGTCGTCCAGCACCTGCAGGAGCAGGTCGAACACTTCCGGGTGCGCCTTCTCCACCTCGTCGAGCAGCACCACGCTGTAGGGGCGGCGCCGCACGGCCTCGGTGAGCTGGCCGCCCTCCTCGTAGCCCACGTATCCCGGAGGGGCACCCACGAGGCGCGCGACCGAATGCTTCTCCGAGTACTCGGACATGTCGATCCGGATCATCGCGCGCTCGTCGTCGAACAGGAAGTCGGCGAGGGCCTTGGCGAGCTCCGTCTTGCCCACGCCGGTGGGACCGAGGAACAGGAAGGAACCCGTGGGGCGGTTCGGGTCGGACACGCCGGCCCTGGCGCGCCGGACGGCGTCGGACACCGCGGACACCGCCCGCTGCTGGCCGATGAGCCGCGCGCCGATGACCTCCTCCATGGCGAGCAGCTTCTCGCTCTCACCCTGGAGCATCCGGCCGGCCGGGATACCTGTCCAGGCGGAGATGACCTCCGCGATGTCGTTCGCGGTGACTTCCTCGGCGACCATCAGGTCGGGAGAGTTTGCGGTCTGCTCCTCGGCGGCCTGCGCCTCACGGAGCTCGCGCTCCACCTGCGGGATCTGGCCGTAGAGGATGCGGGACGCCGTCTCGAGGTCGCCCTCGCGCTGGGCGCGGTCGGCCTGCGAGCGCAGGTCGTCGAGGGACGCCTTCAGGTCGCCGACGCGGTTGAGGCCTGCCTTCTCGGCCTCCCACCGGGCGTTCAGCCCGTCGAGCTCCTCCTGGCGGTCGGCCATCTCGGCGCGCAGTGCCTGCAGCCGTTCGAGGGACGCCTCGTCCTTCTCGTGGGACAGCGCCATCTCCTCCATGCGCATCCGCTCGATCGCGCGGCGCAGCTCGTCGATCTCCACAGGAGCGGAATCGATCTCCATCCGCAGGCGCGACGCGGCCTCGTCCACGAGGTCGATGGCCTTGTCGGGCAGCTGCCGGCCCGGGATGTACCGGTGGGACAGCGTGGCGGCGGCGACGAGCGCCGAGTCGGCGATCGAGACCTTGTGGTGCGCCTCGTAGCGCTCCTTCAGGCCGCGCAGGATGCCGATCGTGTCCGGTACGGAGGGTTCACCCACGTAGACCTGCTGGAACCTGCGCTCCAGGGCCGGGTCCTTCTCCACGTTCTCGCGGTACTCGTCCAGCGTCGTCGCGCCGATGAGCCGGAGCTCGCCGCGCGCCAGCATCGGCTTGAGCATGTTGCCCGCATCCATCGAGCCCTCGGATGCACCCGCGCCCACGACCGTGTGGAGCTCGTCGATGAACGTCACGACCTGCCCGTTGGAGCCCTTGATCTCCTCGAGCACGGCCTTCAGCCGCTCCTCGAACTCGCCGCGGTACTTGGCTCCGGCGATCATGGATCCGAGGTCGAGGCTGATCAGCGACTTGCCGCGGAGCGACTCGGGGACGTCCCCGGCGACCATGCGCTGGGCCAGGCCCTCGACGACGGCGGTCTTGCCCACACCGGGCTCGCCGATCAGGACCGGGTTGTTCTTCGTGCGGCGGCTCAGCACCTGCACCACGCGGCGGATCTCGGCGTCGCGCCCGATGACGGGATCGAGCTTGCCGCTGCGCGCTACCTCGGTGAGGTCCACACCGAACTTCTCGAGCGCCTGGAAGGTGTTCTCCGGATCGGGCGTGGTCACCCGCCGGTCTCCACGCACCCCGGGCAGCGCGGAGGCGAGGGCCTCGCGCGTGAGGCCGAGGGAGCGCAGGATGGTGCCGGCGGCACCGCTGTCGGCCGCGAGCGCCAGCAGGAGGTGCTCCGTGGAGACGAACTGGTCCCCGAGGGTCTCCGCTTCCTGCTTCGCCGCGTTGATCACCTGGAGGGCGCCGCGGGAGAACTGGGGCTGCGCGACGGAAGAGCCCGACGACGACGGCAGGGCCTTGATCGCGGAGCTCGCCTGCACGCTCACGCTGTCGGGGTCCGCGCCGGCCGCCTTCAGGAGTGCGACGGCGATCCCGTCGCGCTGATCCAAGAGCGCCTTGAGGAAGTGCGGCGCCTCGATCTGGGCGTTGCCCGCCGTGGATGCGTTCATGGCGGCGGCTGACAGCACCTCACGGCTCTTGGTGGTGAAGTTGGTATCCACGCGCGGTTCCTTTCTGGTCCGAGGAGGGGAATCCGGCATTCCCCACGGCATTCACATTGAGTGTACTTGACTCAACTTTGTCTGCGGACAGGATATTCCCCTGCCGCCAGCACAGCGGGACGTGGGTACGCGACGGACGGACGCCGGGCCCGCGCCTCCCCTCGGGTAGTTGCGCGGCTCGGTCATAATGACCGTATGGGGAAACTTCGCTGTGCCACGTCCGTCCTGACCACCGCCGTTCTCGCGGTCAGCCTGGCGGCGTGCACCGATGGCAGGCCGACGGCGGAGGACGCCGCAGGGACCCTGGCCGAAGGACTCTCCCGGCTCGACGTCGGCCAGTCCGCCTTCACGTCGGCCGAGCCGGCCGAGGTGACCGCCCAACTCGCCGCCATCACCGAGGGCCTTGCACCGGACATGCCGCGGGTCAGCGTCGCGGACGTCGAGGACACCGGTGAGGACAGCGCCACGGCGACCCTCGACTACGTATGGGACCTCGACGAGACCGACTCCGACTGGACCTACAGCACGACCGCGGACCTCACCCGTGTCGAGGACGTGTGGCAGACCACGTGGGAGCCGGACGTTGTGGTCCCGGACCTCCTGCCGGAGGAGAAGCTCACCCTCACGCGCGTTCCCGGGGACCGCGGGAACATCACCGGCGCGGGTGGAGAGGTCCTGGTCACCGAGCGGCCGGTGATCCGCGTGGGCATCGACAAGACGCTCGTCCCCGAGGCGCAGCAGGCCGCCTCCGCCCGCGCGCTCGCGGCGCTGCTCGACATCGATCCGGCCGCGTACGAGGAGCAGGTCGCGACGGCGGGAGCGGACGCGTTCGTGGTGGCCCTCGTGCTGCGGGACGATGACACCAGGACCGTGACGGACGCACAGATCGATGCCGTCCCCGGCGCACTCCGTCAGGCGGACACCCGCGAGCTCGGACCGACCCGCACCTTCGCCCGGGAACTCCTCGGAAGCGTGGGCGAGGCGACGGAAGAACTCGTGGAGCAGTCCGGCGGCGCCGTCCGAGCCGGGGACGTCACGGGACTCGGGGGGCTCCAGCTGCAGCACAACGCCCAGCTCGGCGGCACCCCCAGCCTCCAGGTCTTTGCCGTGCCGGTGGACGCCCCGGACACACCCACCCGGCAGCTCTTCGCCACACCCGCGGTCGACGGCACCGACCTCGCCACCACTATCGATGCCCGGCTGCAGGGCCTCGGGGAGAAGGTGCTCGCGGACGAGCCCTCGGCGTCGTCCATCGTGGCGATCCGCCCCAGCACGGGAGAGATCCTCGCCGCAGCCAACGGCCCCGGCAGCGAAGGCCTGCAGACGGCCCTCCTGGGCCAGTACCCGCCCGGGTCCACGTTCAAGATCGCCACGAGCCTCGCACTCCTGAGGAAGGGCTTCACGCCGCAGAGTCCCACGCAGTGCACCGAGGAGGTGACCGTGGACGGCCGGACGTTCAACAACGCGAGCACGTATCCCGGACAGTTCCTCGGCACCATCCCCCTCCTGGAGACCTTCGCGCAGTCCTGCAACACCGGATTCATCTCGACGCGGGACGAGATCACGCAGGCCGACCTCGCGAGTGCGGCCGCCGACCTCGGCATCGGGGTCGAGTCAGCCATCGGAACGCCGGCGTTCTTCGGCTCCGTGCCGACCGAGGCGGAGGGCACGGCACACGCCGCCGCGATGATCGGTCAGGGCGAAGTGCTCGTCTCGCCCCTCTCACTGGCCACCATGGCCGCCTCCGTCGGCGCCGGATCGCGGGTCACGCCGACGCTCCTGGCTCCCGGCGAGTCCGCCGAACTCGATCCGGGGTCGGAGAGCGCCGCGGCCACCGCGGCCCCCACCAGCGACGCGACGGCGTCGGCCTCCGCCGGGGAGGACGCGCCGTCCGAGGCCCCGCCGAGCGCCTTCACGGCCGGGGAATCCGCAACCCTGAAGACGCTCATGGCCGCCGTCGTCGAGCAGGGCGGAGCCCAGCTCCTGCAGGACGTGCCGGGCGAGCCAGTCCTGGCCAAGACCGGTACCGCCGAATTCGGCAGCGAGACTCCCCCTCGCACGCACGCATGGGTCGTCGCCCTCCAGGGCGACCTCGCCGTCGCGGTCTTCGTCGAGGAGGGCGAACTGGGCTCGACGTCCGGCGGCCCCCTCATGCAGGCCTTCCTGACGGGTGCCGCTTCGTAGACGTCCAGCACCCGCGGGCCAGTCCGCGGGTCCACTTCGAAGAACATGGGGGTCAGGTCAGTACGCAGTAGCTTGCTCTTCCTCCGGCGCGCACTCGCTGCGGCGGAGCACTTCGAGGACCGTTGAAAGGGTTCCAGTGGATCTCACGTTCGTCCCGCTCATCATCGGCGCGGTGGTGCTGCTCGCAGCCATCATCGCCGCCATCGTGCTCGCCCGCATGGCCCTGCACATCGCCAGCCCGGACCAGGCGCTCATCATCTCGTCGAAGGACAGCAAGGGGCAGCCGGATCCGGACAGCCAGCGCGTGGTCTTCGGCCGCATCTTCATCAACCCGTTCTCGCAGCGCGCCTATCCGTTGTCCCTGGCATCGCGCCAGGTCTCGCTCCGCATCGAGGGCATCTCCAAGAACGGCATCAAGCTCCACCTGACGGGTGTCGCCCAGGTCAAGGTGGGCGGCGACGCCGACGCCGTCCGCAAGGCGGCCCAGCGCTTCCTCAACCAGCAGGAGGCCATCGACCACTACACGCAGGAGACCCTCTCGGGTTCCCTGCGCTCCATCGTGGGAACCCTGACGGTCGAGTCGATCATCCGCGACCGCGCCACCTTCGCCAAGAGCGTGAAGGAGGAGGCCGAGCATTCGATGCACAACCAGGGCCTGGAGATCGACACGTTCCAGATCCAGTCCGTGGACGACGACTCGGGCTACCTGAAGAACCTCGGCCGGCCCGAGGCCGCCCTTGCGGAGCGCAATGCGAAGATCGCCGAAGCCCGCTCGATGCAGGAGTCCGAGCAGGCACGCGCCCTGTCCGACGAGCAGGTGGCCCTCGCGCAGCAGCAGCTGATCATCCGCCGGGCAGAGCTGAAGGAAGAGGCCGATGCCCGCCAGGCTCGGGCCGACGCCGCCGGCCCCCTCGCCCAGGCCGAACAGCAGGAGCAGGTCATCATCCGCGAGCAGCAGGTCGCGCAGCGGCGGGCCGAGCTCCGCGAGCGCGAGCTCGACACCGAGGTACGCAAGCCGGCCGACGCCGAGAAGTACCGCCTCATCCAGCAGGCCGACGCGAAGCTCGAGGAACGCCGCCGCGCCTCGGAGGCCGCGGAGATCGAGGCCCGCGTGGACCTCGCGCGCCGCAAGCTCGTCGCCGAGGGCGACCGGGTGGCAGCAGAGGCCGACGCCGCCGCCAACACCGCGCGCGGTACCGCCGAAGCGTCGATCAACGAAGCCCGGGGCCGGGCGGACGCCGCCGTCATCGCCTCGCGCGGCGACGCCGAGGCCGGGTCGGCGGAAGCCCGCGGCAAGGCGGAAGCGGCCGGTATCGCCGCACAAGCGGAGGCCTACGAGAAGTTCAACCAAGCCGCCATCCTGTCGAAGGTCCTCGAGGTCCTCCCGGCGATGGCACGCGAGATCGCCGCGCCGATGTCGGCGATCGACACCATGACGGTGGTCTCCAACGACGGCGCCAGCCAGCTCAGCAGGAATGTCTCGAGCGGGGTCCACCAGACGACGCAGCTGGTGAAGGACACCACCGGGCTCGATATCATCACGCTGCTCGGCGACCTGCTCAGGACTCCGGACAAGGCCGGCATGAACGGTTCCACCCGGAACGGCACGGGCGGGTCCACGGTCACCGGGTCCGACTAGGTGCGTCGGGAGAGCCGCTGCCGGTCGATGCGGCGGCCCTTCAGCGGTAGGTGGGCAGGTACGTTCCCGACGACGGGACGATCACCTTGCCGAGCGGGGCGAGGGACACCGGGATGAGCTTGAGGTTGGCGATGCCCAGCGGGATGCCGATGATGCTCACGAACATCGGGATGGCGGTGAGCACGTGGCCGATGGCGATCCAGATGCCCGCGACGAGCAGCCAGATGATGTTGCCGACCGCCGAGAAGCCGCTGGCCGGCCCACCCCGGTTCACCACCGTCTGGCCGAAGGGCCACAGGGCGTAGGCGCCGATCCTGAACGAGGCGATGCCGAACGGGATGGTCACGATCAGCAGGCAGCAGATGATGCCCGCAGCGAAGTAGCCGAGGGCCAGCCAGATGCCGCCGAACAGAAGCCAGATGACATTCAGGAGTGTGTTCATCCGGCCATTGTTCCCCATGGGGCGACGCACTGCACGCAACGGACGAAGGGCCCCCCACCCGTGCGGGTAGGGGGCCCTTCAGCGGTTCCTGGACCGGAGACCGGTGCTAGCGCGGGCGGCGGTCGTTCGACGCCGGAGCGCTGGCCCTGCGGGAGCCACCGGCACGGCGTGCGCCTTCGGCCCGCGGAGCCGAGGACGGCGCGTGGCTCCGCTGGCCGCCTGCTGCGGGAGCTCCTGCGGCAGGGCGGCGTACGGCGTCGCCGACACGCTGGCCGGACGCCGGGCGGCGGCTGCGCGTCGTGGTCTCCGAGGCCGTGCGGGGCTCGGCGGCCCGGCGGGGCGACCCGCCCGACTTCCCGGCAGCACCGGTGTCCGAGCCGAAGCGCGGGGCCTGCGGCTGGTCCTTGCGGCGCTCCGCGCGGTTGCCCTGCGCGGCCTGCGGCTCGGCGGTGACGCGTCCGCGTCCACCCCGTCCGCCACGGCCTCCCGCAGCCGGAGCTGCGGTGCGGCGGGCGCGCTTGCGCTCGGCGTTCGCACCCGTCGAGGTACCTTCGCCGCGCGTTGCCTCCCGCGAGGCGAGGAGCGCGGCGCGGGTGCGCGGATCGATCCTGTCGGCCACGTCACCGGTGAGTGACAGGACGAGGGGCGAGGTCGCCTTGACGTTCTCGAAGGCGACGTCGACGCCGGCAGCCTTCATGAGCTTCTGCACCTCGGACTTCTGCTCGGGCAGGGTGATCGTGACCACCGTTCCCGAGGAACCCGCGCGGGCCGTGCGGCCTGAGCGGTGCAGGTACGCCTTGTGCTCCGTGGGCGGATCCACGTGGACCACGAGTTCGACGTCGTCGACGTGCACGCCGCGCGCGGCGACATCCGTGGCCACGAGGACGCGGACGTCGCCCGAGGAGAACTCGGCGAGGTTCCGGTCACGGGCGTTCTGCGACAGGTTGCCGTGCAGGTCGACGGCGGGGATGCCGGCGTCGGTGAGCGTCTTGGCGAGCTTGCGCGCGTGGTGCTTGGTCCGCATGAACAGCAGCCGGCGTCCGGTGCCCGAGGCGAGCTGGACGATGAGCTGCTTCTTCTGCGTCTGGTCGCCGATCAGGAGCACGTGGTGCTCCATCGTGGTGACCGCGGCCTGCGGGTCGTCGACCGAGTGGGTGACGGGGTTGGTCATGTAGCGGTTGACCACCTTGTCCACGCCGTTGTCGAGCGTCGCCGAGAACAGCAGGCGCTGGCCGTCGGCAGGGGTGGTGTCGAGCAGCTTCTTGACGACCGGCAGGAAGCCGAGGTCGGCCATGTGGTCGGCCTCGTCGAGGATGGTGATCTCCACCGACTCGAGCGTGATGAGCTTCTGGCGCATCAGGTCCTCGAGGCGCCCGGGGCAGGCGATGACGATGTCGACGCCGGCGCGCAGGGCCTTCTCCTGGCGCTGCTGCGAGACGCCGCCGTAGATCACGGTGGTGTTGAGTCCGAGCTCCTTGGCCAGAGGCTCGACCGTGGCGTTGATCTGGGTCGCCAGCTCGCGGGTCGGTGCGAGGACCAGGGCCAGGGGGCGCCCGGGCTTGCGGCGGTAGGCCGCTTCCTGCTCGGCGAGGCGCGCCACCATGGGAAGGGTGAAGGCGAGGGTCTTGCCCGAGCCGGTGCGGCCTCGTCCGAGGACGTCGCGCCCGGCCAGGGAATCAGGGAGTGACTTGACCTGGATGGGGAATGGTTCGGTGATGCCCTGCGCGGCGAGGTTCTCGACCAGTGCTTTGGGCACACCAAGGGCGGCAAAAGTAGTCATGTAGTTAACACGAACTTTCTTCTCATCTTCCCCGGCACCGGTTGGCGCAGGGGTTCGCCGAAGAAAAGTCAGACAGTGTCCACCGCGCTCACGATCCTCGGAGCCGGATGCGGGACAAAAGAATGCGTTCTATCGACGCAGGCTGCGCGTTCAACTGGCTGGAGTTCTCCGCCGTGCGCAGGCAAGTCCTCCCAGTTTATCAGCAGGTCGCCCGGATCCCCGCATCGGCCGCAGCGGCGCCTCCGGTGAATTGCCGTCTCCCAAGCACACCGAATCGGTCCCAGGCGTGGTTGGATTTCCCCAGGCCCGTGCACCGAGGAGTCGGAGCGCGGGGCGGCCCATCGGCTGTCCGTCCTACGGAGGAAGCATGAAGGACGCACTCGAACTGCGGGACCTGACCAAGGTGTACGGGTCCCTGACAGCGCTGGACGGGGTCTCGCTCTCGGTGCCGCCGGGCAGCGTCGTGGGTGTGATCGGCCCGAACGGCGCGGGCAAGTCCACGACCATGCGCCTGATCCTCGGCCTGATCCGGCCGAGCGGTGGTACGGCCATCGTCCTGGGTACCGACTCCTGGCGGAGCGGCCCCTCCCTCCGCAGGCGCGTGGGCTATCTGCCCGGGGACCTCAAGCTCGACGGCGGCGCCACGGGGCGTGACACCCTGCGGTACTTCGGCCTCATCTCCGGTCCCGTGGACGAGCGCTTCCGGAACGAACTCGTCGAACGGCTGGAGTTCGACCCGTCACGCCGCGTGAGGACGCTCTCGAAGGGCAACAAGCAGAAACTCGGGCTCGTCCAGGCGCTCATGCACCGGCCCGAGCTGCTCGTCCTGGACGAGCCGACGTCCGGCCTCGACCCCCTGATGCAGCGCGAGTTCCTCGCCCTCATGCGGGAGGCGAAAGCAGCCGGCCAGGCCGTCTTCCTCTCATCCCATGTGATCTCCGAGGTGCAGCACTGCGCGGACCACGTCGCCGTGATCCGGCAGGGCCAGCTCGTCCGCTCCGCACGCGTGGCCGAACTGCGGGACGAAGCACCCCGCAGCGTCCGGCTGGAGCTGGCCGCCCCGCTGACGGCGGGGCAGGCGGAAGCCCTCCGGCAGGCGGGCCTGGCGTTCCGGGCGGCCGACGATCCGCCCGGCACCCCCCGCCCGGGCGGTGCGGGAACGGTCGTCGAGGGCCAGGTGTCCGGCTCCCCCGTCGCACTGCTCGGCGTCCTGTCCCGCCTCGGGCTGGTGGATGTCGTGATCGAGGAACCGGACCTCGAGCAGGCGGTCCTCGGGCTGTACGCGCAGGCGACACCTGGAGTGGAGGGCGGACGTCATGGCCGGTAGCGCACTGCCGGTCGTCCGGCACATCCTGCGCCGCTCCCGCGTCGGGATGGCCGGCTGGTCCGTCGGCCTCATCGCGGCGAGCCTGCTCTACCTCCCGATCTACCCGTCGATGGGGGCGACCGGCGACCTCGAGGCCGTCGTCTCGTCCCTGCCGTCGGAACTGGTCACGACCCTCGGCTTCGCCTCGATCTCCACAGGTGCGGGCTACGCCCAGGCAACCCTCCTGGGGCTGCTCGGTTTCGTGCTGCTGACCATCGCCGCCGTGGGGTGGGGTGCAGCCGCGATCGGCGGCGAGGAAGAGAGCGGTGCGCTGGAGCTCACCCTGGCACACGGCGTCACGCGCCCGCAGGTCGCTCTCGAAGCGGCCCTCGCGCTGGCCCTGCGCCTCGCCGTCGTCTGCGGCGTGCTGCTGGTGACCGTCCTCGTGCTGAACGGTCCCTCCGAGCTCGGGCTGGCACCCGGCCACGTCGTCGCGGGCACGGTCGCGCTGTACCTGCTGAGCCTCCTGAGCGGTCTTGCAGCGGTCGCGGCAGGAGCAGCAACCGGCTCGAGGGCCGCATCCGTCGCGGCGGGGGCGGGCATCGCCGTCCTGGGGTACGCCTTCAATGCCCTCGGCCACCAGGCGGAGGCGACGCGCTGGCTCGGGCACTTCTCCCCGTACACCTGGGCGTTCGACCCGGCTCCGCTCGCGAACGGCTTCGGGAACGGTGCGTGGGGTGGCATGGCGGCCATCCTCGGCCTGTGCGGCGTCCTCGTGCTGGCCGCCGTCGTCGGACTCTCCCGTCGCGACATCCGCTGACCGGCCGGCCGCGACGGTCAGCGGACGACGACGACGTTCCCCTGGCCGTGGTGGAGAACCGCGTGGACCGTCGAGCCCAGCCGCACGCCGAGCGTGCTGTGCCCCTTGGCGCCGATGACCACGCCGGCCGCGCTGCCGGCGCGCTGCAGGATCAGCCCGGGGATCGAGGGAGCGGTCACGTGTTCCGTCGTGACGGCGATGCCCGGACGTGCCGCCAGCAGGGCGGCGGCCTGCTCCAGGACAGGGTCGGGATCAGGGATGGTCTCGGCGGGATGGCGCCGTCGGGACTGCTCGACGTGGAGGAGGTGGATGGACTTGCGCAGGGCCACCGCGAGCTCGGCTGCCGTCGCCACTGCCCGGTCGCTCTCGGGAGACCCGTCCACGGGGACCAGGACGGCGTCGGACAGGGGCCGCGCTTCCCGGACCACCACGATGGGACACGCCGCGCTCGACGCGAGGTGGAGGCTGGCCGATCCGACCAGCAGCCCGGAGAAGCCACCGAGGCCTCGCGTCCCGGTGACGACGAGGGACGCTTCGGTGGAGAGTCTCGTCAGGGCTTCAGCAGGAAACCCGACGACGATGCGCTTGCCGACGTCGAGGCCGGGCTCGGAGCCTGCCGCGAGCGCGCGTCCCTCCTCTGCCGTCGTCTCGGCCTGCCGACGCAGGCCGCTGTCCTGGACTCCCGGCACGGGGCCGAGGTCCCGGGTGAAGAGGGGCCAGGGCCAGCAGTGGGCGACGACGAGCGGCAGGGAGGCCGCTGCTGCGTACCGGGCTGCCCAGAGCACGGCGCGTTTCGCACCGTCCGAGCCGTCGTACCCGACCACGACGGGTTTGCCCCCTGGGGGCGGGTTCACGCTGATGCACCCGCTCGAAGATCCCGCGCGCGGCTGGACGACGTGGAGCCGTCCACTTCGACGACGGCCCGACGGCGGGGCGGGACGG
The DNA here is from genome assembly GCF_054510855.1 of Arthrobacter rhamnosi. Lineage (NCBI taxonomy): Bacteria > Bacillati > Actinomycetota > Actinomycetes > Micrococcales > Micrococcaceae > Arthrobacter > Arthrobacter rhamnosi. Next base: position 11,846 of record NZ_JBTNDT010000005.1, read on the forward strand.
TGGGCTCCATGATCGATTCCTGGTCCTGGCAAGAGGGAACGCGGACATCTTCATGGTTGCCCGGGCGCGAGGGTTGCGACAGGGTCGAAAGACCCACGGTCGAAGGTGACTTTCGGCCCTGCCCGGGGTCGGGCGGCCGGTCCATGATGGTGCCCGAGCGGGGATGAGCGGTTCCCCAGACAGAAGGAAGACGATGACAGACGCAATGGCTGACGGGCGGGCGGAGCGGCCGACGGTGTTCCTTCTCGACGATCACGAGTTGGTGCGGCGGGGTCTGCGGGAGCTGCTCGAGGGCGAGGGCTTCGTCGTCGTCGGGGAATCGGGTTCCGCCGAGGAGGCCACGCGGAGGATCCCCGCTCTGTCCCCGGACGTGTCGATCCTCGACGCCAGGCTCCCTGACGGGACGGGCATCGAGGTGTGCCGCGACGTGCGCTCCATCGATCCCTCCCTGTCATGCGTCATCCTGACCAGCTACGACGATGACCAGGCCGTGCGCGGAGCCGTCCTTGCCGGCGCCTCCGGGTACATCCTGAAGGAGATTCTCGGCTCCGACCTGATCGACAAGCTGCATCGCGCCGCTCGCGGGGCATCCCTCTTCGAGGCGGGACTGAAGGAACGCATCGTGGCCGGGCTCAGCGCTGCCCCGGTGGAGGATCCGCGCCTCGTGGGACTGACCAGCCAGGAGAGGAAGGTCCTGGCGCTCATCGGAGCCGGCCTGACGAACAGGGACATCGCGGGAGAGCTGTTCCTCGCCGAGAAGACGGTGAAGAACTACGTGTCGTCGCTGCTGTCGAAGCTGGGTTTCCAACGCCGCACCCAGGCCGCTGTCTTCATCAGCAGGCCCTGATCAGCCTGCTTCGATCAGCCTGCCCCGATCAGCCCGCCGGCCGGGCGATGCAGGCGACGAACGACCGGGGCCCGGGCGATGCACCCCACCCCCTAATGGAGCCTTAAGACCCTAGGGGGCAAACCCCCTCTGGGCGGACCATGGACTACGGGCCCGCAGGGAAAGGACATGCCGCCGGATACGGTCGGCCGACCCGGGGCCGACCCCACTCCAGGCGCAGGCAAGCAGAGGAGACCGACCGTGATCACCGACCAGACCCCATCCACCCTTCCTGCTGGTACCACTCCGACCACCGACCCGTCGGCGGGCAGGCAGCAGCCGAGCCAGGGAAAGGAGACAGACCCGAAGAAGCTCCTCCAGCGGCAGGGTGAACGCCGCCGGGAGACCGAGCGGAAACTCGCCCTTCACATCCAGAAGTACCGGGAGACCCACCCCCTCCACCCGGAGTAGCCCGTGCGGGAGCGGTTCGTGCGCGTTCGGTGGAACGCCGTGCGTGGATCCGGGCTCGGCGCCCCGGTACGCCGCGGGGCGGTCAGCGGGCGGGTGTCCGCTCCGGCTCCTGGAGCTGTCCGTCGAACGGCGGCGCGGGCCCGGGATCAGGGACGACCAGGGTCGGGCAGGGTGGGTGCAGGAGCAGCGTGTGGGTGACCGATCCGAGGTACATACCCGTCCGAGCTCCCCTCCCGTGGCGTCCGATCACCAGGAGGTCTGCGCCCGTGCCGTAGTGTGCGAGCGCCTGCGCCGCACCGCGCACCTCGTCGAGGACCTGGCGCACCGCGAGGTGCGGGTAGCGCGTGGAGACGTCGAGCAGCAGTGCCGAAACCCCCTCCTGCATCACCGGGGTCTGCGGGGACCCCGGTCCGGTGGGCGCCGACACGACCGTCAGGGTCGTGCCCATCGTGGAGGCCTCATCGGCCGCCCTGAGCAGCGCGACGCCGGCCAACGGGGATCCATCGACCCCGACGACCACTCCCCCGATGGTCGCGTCGGTGGTCCCCCCGGCGCCGGTCGCCCTCCCGTCGTCTGCAGGTACGACGACGACGGGTACGCGTGATCCGAGGGCGACCTGCAGGGACACCGAGCCCCGGAACTCACCGCTGACCGCGTCCATCCGGTCCGAGCCCAGGATGAGGAGCGGTGATTCCGTGGCGAGTCCCAGCAGCGCCTCCACGACATCGCCGCAGTGGAGGTACGTCCCGACGTGCAGCGCGGGAAAGTCGGTGGAGATACGGTTCGCTTCCGCCCGGAGCACCTTCCGGCCGCCGACGACGACGTCCCCGTAGGAGCTGCCCGGCGGCATCAGTGCGGGATCCGGCACGGCATGGACGAGGGTGAGCGGAACGCCGAGCGACTCCGCGCGGCGCGCGGCCCACAGGACGGCCGGGCCCGTCGCAGCGTCACGGACCGCCACCACGAGAGGCCGGTCCCGCTTGTCCGGCCGGGCGGCGGTTGCGGGATCGTCCCACGAAGCCTTCACGACAGGCCCTCCTGGTCGTCGTGCCGGAACGGAGGGAGAGCCTTCATCGGTGTCCTTCCCACAACTGATCCGCGGCGGCACAGCTCAGCGCGCTTCATCGGGCCGACCGTGCGAGCAGCACCCGGAGGGTGCTCCGGAGCCCGAGCCCGCCGTCGCCCTGAGGCGACCGCTCAACGGCGCAGCGCTTCTTCCTGAACCTCAGGGCGCACCTCTGCACCGGTGGGCCCGGTGGATCCGCCCGTCTCCAGGGCCCGTCGCCGGGCCTTCAGGAACGTGATGTCCTCCGGCGAGAGCCAGTGCTCCCCGTGCTCGTCGACGGGCAACTCCTCGGCCATTCCGGTCGCCGTACGGTTGGCCATGGTCCGTGGGAGGACGACACACCCCGGGTTCTCCAGGAGCCACTGCTGCACGGTCGGGTCGAGTCGGGTCCAGATGCTGCTGATACTGGTCATGGTGAAAGCTCCTCCATCGTCGGTGATCCGCGGAGCTGCCGTAAAAGCCGACGGCGAATCGGTCCCATCTCACGGGACACTTCGGCATTGCGCTAGGGCCTTAAGTCCCTTCCCGTTGATGAAGCTGTCTGTGTCGCGATGACGCCGGGCCCGGGGCGGATAGTGAACAGGCCCCGCCTGCGGGACGTCCTCGCCTCTCCGGAGTTCTTCTGCAAGGGTGGGAGAACAGTCCGGTCCCTGCCAGGAGGAATCCATGACCCTGTCCCCAGCGGCACTTCTCGAGGATGCCCGGTCGCTCACCGGGGACATCGTCGATCTCCGGCACCGTCTGCACCGTGAGCCGGAACTGGGCCTGTATCTGCCGCGCACCCAGGAGAAGGTGCTCGCAGCCCTCGACGGGCTCCCCTACGAGGTGACCCTGGGCACCGACACGACGTCGGTCACGGCCGTCCTGCGCGGTGGGGCGGCGGCCACGGACCGCGCCGCACCCGTGGTGCTCCTGCGCGGGGACATGGATGCGCTCCCGGTGCAGGAGACAACCGGCGTCCCGTACAGCTCCGGGATCGACGGCGTCATGCACGCCTGCGGCCACGACCTCCATACGGCGATGCTCGCGGGCGCGGCCACTCTGCTCGCCGAGCACCGCGGGGAGCTGCCGGGCGACGTCGTCCTCATGTTCCAACCCGGCGAGGAGGGTCACGACGGCGCGGGCGTCATGATCCGGGAAGGAGTCCTCGGTGCGGCCGGCCGGACGCCGGATGCCGCGTACGGGCTGCACGTGACGTCGTCGCTGATGCCGAACGGGATGCTCACCAGCCGCGGCGGTCCCCTGATGTCGGCGTCGGACGCCCTGATGGTGACGGTGCACGGCGCGGGCGGGCACGGATCCTCGCCGCACTCCGCGAAGGACCCGGTGACCGTCGCCGCGGAGATCGTCACGTCACTGCAGGTCCTGGTCACGCGGCAGTTCGACATGTTCGACCCCGTGGTGCTGTCCGTCGGAGTGCTGAGGGCAGGCACTCAGCGCAACATCATCCCGGAGACCGCGAGGATCGAGGCGACCATCCGGACCTTCTCGACGGCGAACCGGGACAGGATGACCGAGGCCGCCCCTCGGCTGGTGCGGCACATCGCAGCCGCCCACGGGCTGGAGGCCGAGGTCGAGTACCTCCACGAGTACCCCGTCACCGTTACCGACCTCGACGAGACGGCGCATGCCGAGGCCCAGGTCGCCGAGCTGCTGGGCGCCGACCGGTACGTCACCATGCCGCAGCCGATGAGCGGGTCGGAGGACTTCTCCCGGATCCTCGACGCGGTGCCGGGCAGCTTCGTCTTCATCTCGGCGGTGCCTCCCGGCGTCGAGCCGGTGACGGCGCCGTTCAACCACTCCCCCTATGCCGTCTTCGACGACAGCGTCCTGACCGACGGCGCAGCGCTCTATGCACAGCTCGCGATCTCCCGACTGCGCTCGGCAGCCGCACGGCGGGAAGCGGCAGGCGGCTGACGGGGGTATCCATGGCCCCCGCTCCTGCCCGCCGCGGCGGGCAGGATCGACCGGGGCCGAAGGGCGTGACAGAAAGGCGCAGGCCCTCGAGCCTCCCGGTCGCTGCTGTCAGACGAGCCGTGAGACCTCACTGGGCGCGGAGCTGACCGGAACGAGGCGGGTGAGCTGCGTGACGTGCCGAGGCTCGAGTTCACCGAGGTGCGAGACACCGAGCAGGCGCATGGTGCGTTCGATCTCGTCCCGGAGGATCGCGATGGTCTTGTCGACGCCTTCGCGTCCGCCGGCCATGAGTCCGTAGAGGTAGGCGCGGCCGATGAGGGTGAATTTCGCGCCGAGGGCCATCGAGGCGACGATGTCCGCTCCGTTCATGATGCCTGTATCCACCATGATCGTGGCGTCGCGGCCGACCTCGCGGACGACCTGCGGCAGCAGGTGGAACGGGATGGGTGCGCGGTCGAGCTGACGGCCGCCGTGGTTGGACAGGATGATCCCGTCCACCCCCATGTCCACGAGGCGCACGGAGTCCTCGACGTTCTGGACACCCTTGATGAGGATCTTGCCGGGCCACAGGTCCCGGATGATGGCGAGGTCGTCGTAGCTGATCGTCGGATCCATCGCCGCGTTCAGCAGATCGCCCACCGTGCCACCGGTGTCGCTCAGGGACGCGAATTCCAGTTTCGGGGTGGTCAGGAAGTCGACCCACCACCACGGCCGCGGGATCGCATTGAGGACCGTGCTGATCGACAGCTGCGGCGGGATCGAGAATCCGTTGCGCTTGTCGCGGAGCCGGGCACCGGCAACGGGGGTGTCGACGGTGAACATGAGCGTGTCGAACCCGGCTTCACCGGCACGCTTGACGAGGTCGTAGGAGATCTCCCGCTGGCGCATGACGTAGAGCTGGAACCAGTTGCGGCCGTTCGGGTTCGCTGCCTTCACGCCCTCGATCGAGGTGGTGCCGAGGGTCGAGAGGGTGAAGGGGATGCCGGCGGCGGCCGCCGCGCCGGCGCCGGCGGTCTCACCCTCGGTCTGCATGAGCCGGGTGAATCCGGTCGGCGCGATGCCGAACGGCAGGGCGCTGGGCCCGCCGAGGATCTCCACCGAGGTGTCGACGTGCTCGGCGGGGCGGAGGATCGAGGGGTGGAACTCGATGTCCTCGAACGCCTGGCGGGCCCGGGCCAGCGACAACTCGCCCTCGGCGCCGCCGTCGGTGTAGTCGAAGGCGGCCTTCGGGGTGCGCCGCTTGGCGATGGTGCGCAGGTCCGCGATGGTGAGCGCGGCTCCCAGCCGCCGTTTCTTGCCGTTGAGCTCGATCTTCTTGAACTGCATCAGCTCGAGCATTTCCGCCGGGACGGGGAGTTGGCGCTTGGTCACGCGGTGGTCCTTCCAGTTGCAGCAGTGCGCTGAGGGTGGATCGCCTCGACCTCCAGTACCCGCCATCGGGCGCGAAGGTTGAAACGATTCAAAGTAGTTCCCGCACTCTACCAAGAAAGGCATCGGGCTGCTACGGACAGGGGCCCCGCGCGGGAAGCGCGGGAGCAGCCTCCGGAAGTCCGGACCCCGACCCGTCCGGCACGACGGCGCGCAGCCCGGGACCGTGATCCAGGGTCTCAGCGGCCTCTGCGTGATCAGCTCATGCAGTCCTCTCCAGCACTGCTGCCCGGGACTGCACCCCGACGTAGGCGCCCTTGAAGAACAGCAGGGGTTCGGCGTCGAGCCGCGCGCTCAGGAACCGGACGCTCCCCACCACGATGGTGTGGTCGCCGCCGTCGTACTCCTGGTGCAGCTCGCAGTCCACCCAGGCGAGCGCGTCGTCCAGGACGGGGTTGCCCAGCGGTGACGTGGTGTAGTCGACGCCGGCGAACTTGTCCGTGCCCGAGCGTGCGAACTGGCCGGCCAGGTGCTGGTGCTCTGCCGACAGGATGTTCACGGTGAAGCGTCCCGCTGCACGGAGCAGGGGCCAGGTGCTGGAGGTCCGGGCCGGACTGAAGGTGACCAGCGCCGGGTCGAGCGAGAGGGAGGCGAAGGACTGGCAGGTGAACCCGGCCGGACCCGTGGGCGTCGCCGCCGTGACCACTGTCAGCCCGGTGGCGAAGTGTCCCAGCACCTGCCGGAGGCGCTGGGGGCTGAGGTCCGAGATGTCCGTCATGAGAGGTCCTTTCGTGGCGTGTGAATTCAATCAACCACCGTTTGTGCCCGCACCCAAGAGCCGGGGAAACGAGCTGTCGTATGAAGAAACACGGGGTCATCGCCCGTCGTATTGCGTAGTGAACCGGCCTGGAACGGGGGTGTTCTGCTGGACCGGGGTCAGGCGCTGAGAGCCACGGCTCTCCTGGACGCCCGATGTGTTCTCTCCAGCGCAGCGGCCAGGTCCTCCTGCAGGTCTGCCAGGTCCTCGACGCCGACGGACAGCCGGACCAGGTCGGTGGGCACGGCCAGCGGGGTTCCGCGTACCGAGGCGTGGGTCATCTCCGAGCAGTAGCAGACCAGCGATTCCACCCCGCCCAGGCTCACGGAGAGCGCGAAGAGCCGGGTCGATTCGGCGAAGGCCCGGGCGGCGGCCTCTCCGGCGCTGAAGCGCAGCGAGACGATCCCGCCGAAGCCTGACATCTGGCGCGCCGCCAGGGCATGGCCCGGATGCTCGGGCAGGCCGGGGTAGAGCACCTCCGCGACGCCGGGCTGGTCCCGGAGCCATTCGGCCAGGGCCTGGGCATTGGAGGTGTGCCGCTCCATGCGCAGGCCGAGGGTCTTCAGGCCGCGGGCGGCCAGGAAGCAGTCCTGCGGCCCGGCGACCGCGCCGCCGGCGAACTGCTGGTAGCCGATGGTCTCGGCCAGTGCGGTGCCGCGGAAGGAACGGTCCGCCACGACCACGGCTCCGCCGAGCACATCCGAATGCCCGCCGATGTACTTGGTGGTGGAGTGCACCACCACGTCCGCGCCGAGGTCCAGGGGCCGCTGCAGGTAGGGCGAGGCGAACGTGTTGTCCACCACGAGCAGGGCCCCGGCGTCGTGCGCCAGCGTCGCCCACCCGGCCAGGTCCGCGATGCCCAGCAGCGGGTTCGACGGCGTCTCCACCCACAGCAGTGCGGTGGAGCCCGGCCGGACCGCGGCGGCCACCGCCGCCAGGTCGGTGATGTCCACGGCCGTGTTCGCCACGCCCCACGGGCCCAGCAGCCCGTTGATCAACCGGTTGGTACCGCCGTAACCGTCCCCGCCGAGGACGATGTGATCCCCCGGGCGCAGCAGTGCCCGCAGCAGAGCATCCTCGGCCGCCAGCCCGGAGGCGAAGGCGAAGGCCGCCGTCCCATGTTCCAGGGCGGCCAGCTGGGCTTCGAACCCGTTACGGGTCGGGTTGGAGCCCCGGCTGTATTCGTGCCCGGCGCGCAGCACGTTGATCCCGTCCTGCACGAAGGTGGAGGTCTGGTAGATGGGCGGGATCACCGCACCGGTCAACGGATCAGGGTCCTGCCCGGCGTGGACGGCCGTCGTGTTGAATCCTCTGTACTGCGCCATGTCAGGCCCTTCCTGCGTAGACGGCAGGGGCCCCTGCCGCCGGAAAAGTAGCCGCGGGTTCCTCGAAGCCCAGCGGGGCCAGGGCGAGGTCCAGGTCCGCGACGAGGTCCGCCGCGGTCTCCAGTCCGACGGAGAGCCGGATGGTGGTCTCCGCGATCCCGGCGGCTGCACGCTGTCCGGGGGTGAGCCGGCAGTGCGTCATCGCTGCCGGGTGTGCGACCAGGGACCGGGTGTCCCCCACATTGGCCACCAGCTTGAACAACCGGAGCCGATCGATGAAGGCCCCGACCTGCCCGGGCTCGGCGGCCAGGTCGAAGGAGAACACACTGCCGGCTCCTCGCGGGAAGTCCCGGGCCGCGAGTCCGGCCTGCGGGTGGCCCGGAACGGAGGGGTGGTGCACCGCGGCGACGGCCGGGTGGCCGGCCAGGAACCGGATGACCTCGCGGGTGTTCTGGGCGTGCCGGGCTACCCGGATGTCCAGGGTCTCCAGCCCCTGCAGGATCTGCGCGGCGCTGCCCGGAGCGAGCGAGGGGCCCAGGTCGTGGAGGTACTTGCTGCGCGCGAGGGCCAGGTACGCGCCGTGGCCGTGGCGTTCCCACAGGATCTCCCCGCCGTACCGGCGTTTCGGCCGTGTGAGCTGCGGCCACCGGTCCGGGTAGGCGGAGAAGTCGAAGCGCCCGCCGTCGACCACGGCACCTGCGAGGGTGCTCCCGTGCCCGCCGAGGAACTTCGTGGCCGAATACACCACGATGTCGGCCCCGTGATCCAGCGGCCGGAACAGGGCCGGGGTCGCCAGGGTGTTGTCCACCACCAGCGGCACCCCGGCGGCATGGGCGACCGCGGCGATCGCCGGCAGGTCCTGCAGCGTGGCCAGCGGATTGCCGATGGATTCGGTCAGGAAGGCCCGCGTCGTAGGGCGTACAGCGGCTTGCCAGGCACCGGGATCGGCCGGGTCGGCGAAGCTGACCGCGATCCCGAAATCGTCGAAGGTGTCGGTGAGCAGGTCCACCGTCCCCCCGTACAGCTTCGACGAGGCCACGATGTGCTGCCCGCCGCGGACCAGCGACAACAGGGCGACGGCGACCGCTGCCTGCCCGGTCGCCGTTGCCAGCGCGGCCACGCCGCCGTCGAGCGCGGCGATCCGCTGCTCCAGCACGGCGACGGTCGGGTTGCCGGTCCGCGTGTAGGTGAAGCCGGGTTCCTTGAGCGCGAACATGCGCCGGGCCGACGCGTAGTCCGGAAACTCGTACGCCGCGGTCTGATAGATGGGGACTGCCACGGGCCGGTAGGGGGCCTGCGGTTCATACCCTGCATGGATTTGGGAAGTGGCCGTACAGCCGGCGTCACCGGTACTCATCGAAGCTGCTCCTTCGGCAGAAATGGTCAGGGTTCGGGGTCGGACGGATCTACAGGGACTGCGTCGCCGGTCCCGTCCGGGAGGGCGGGAGCGGTGGCGCCCCAACCGCATGCGCTTCCGGAATCCAGGGATTGATGGCCGACACCGCGAATTTCCGGTAGACCTCCACATTTCCCGACACAATGGAAAGACTCTTGTGAATTGCAGTCGCTGCAATGAGGGAATCGACTGCGGACACCTCGGCGTCGCTCAGCATCGGACCCCAGACAGCGGCGATATCAGAATCCACGGGAAGAATGTTGGAGCTGTAGGAGTTCACGAACTCCTGCACCCAGGCGCCGACCGTCCGGTATTGCTGGTTCTCCCGGCTCACCAGATGCAATTCCCCGATCGTCAGGGCGGAGACGAATATCCGGAAGTGTCGCCTCCGCTGGAGGAAATCGACGACAGTCGTGGAAGGGCGTGGGCTCCGCAACTCCACGACGACGTCGGTATCCAGGAGGAGGCCGCTTGTGCGTGCCATTCCTCAGACTGCCAGCGCAGGCGGACCAGCGTCCTCCCTGCCACGTGGAACCCCCTGCGGTCTGAGGAGGAAATCCACGAACGCCTCGCGCGGAGCCATCAGTGCCTCGTAGTCGTGAATGCTCACGACCGACAGCGGAACCTGGGAGTGGGAATCGGCAATGGATGAGGTTGCAGCCATGGCGGGCGGCACGGGGCCGCGTCCTTTCGGGAGCTCTTGCCCGCACCAGGTACCCCGGGGGGTGAATGCGGGCCGCTTCGTCATCCGAACCACCCACCGAGCGCGGGGTTGGTATGTGACCAAGTCGGAGCTTGGCGGTCACAATTCATGAAGCTGTTGGAAGTATAACCACGCAATCGTGCCCGAAGTAAACACCCGAGCGTTGTCGTCCTCGTTCGTCCGTTCGCTTATCGACTGTTCCCGGCACGAGAACAGGGAATTTCATCGGCCGCAGGGTGGGACTCCCCCATAAATCTTTCCGGAATGTTACGCCCCTGGTTTTTATGGCGCGCTAATCGTCGTCCATGATGGGGCCAGCCCCTCCGATTGGTGCTCAGCCTCCTGGCTGTGGAGGGGACGTGCCTGCGTCACCGGTGGATTTAGAGCCCTAAGCCACACCATCCAGAGCAGCTGAGAGACCTGCCTCCATGACGCTGCAGCTTCCCCCGGATTTCCTGTCCGGAAGGGTGCTAATGGCAGGACCGATGGAAAGGAAAGCATCATGACCCTCGATCGCATCTCCACCAGCCACGCCGGCTCGCTGCCCCGCACACCGGAACTGATCGCCGCCAACGCCGCCCGGACCTTTGCCGAGGACGGCTTCACCCTGGAGCGGACACCCGAATTCGACGGGCTGCTCACCACCGCCGTGGTGGACCTCGTCCAGCGCCAGAAGGAGTTCGGGATCACGATCCCGGGCGACGGTGAGTACGGCAAGGCGATGTCCAACCCGGTCGACTACGGTGCCTGGTGGACCTACAGCTTCCAGCGCACCGCCGGCCTGGAACTCACGGATTTCAATCCGATCCTCGCCGAACCCGTCCTCAGCGAGCCCGGTGCCATCAGGCTGACATCGTTCGCCGACCGACGTGACTGGACCCGCTTCGCGGCGGCCTACCAGGATCCCGAGAGCGGGATCCAGATCGGCAGGAACGCGACGGCCTTTCCGTCCGCGACCGGGCCGATCTCCTACACCGGACACGCTGCCCTGGCCAGTGACATCACGAACCTGAAAGCGGGCCTGGCTGCTGCGGACATCCCGACGGGATTCATCACGGCCCTCTCGCCCGGGTCCGCCAGCAGGATCGGCAACGACTACTACGCCAGCGAGGAGGAGTTCATCTACGCCTGGGCCGATGTCCTGCGCGAGGAGTACAAGGCCATCGTCGACGCAGGCCTGGTCGTCCAGATCGACGATCCGTCCATCGCGGAGAACTGGGACCAGATCAACCCCGAACCCACCATCGAGGACTACCAGAAGTTCACCCGGATCCGGGTCGACGCCCTGAACTATGCGCTGCGGGGACTACCCGAGGAACAGGTCCGGTTCCATGTCTGCTGGGGATCCTGGCACGGCCCGCACACCACGGACATCGGGTTCCGCCACATCGTGGACCTCGTGCTGGGTATCAACGCCGGCTCGTACTCCTTCGAGGCAGCCAACGCACGCCACGAACACGAATGGACCCTCTGGCAGGACGTCGACCTTCCTGCCGGAAAGGTGCTGGTTCCCGGCGTCGTCTCGCACGCGACCAACGTCGTCGAGCACCCCGAGCTGGTCGCCCAGCGCATCGAGCGGTTCGCCGCGCTCGTCGGTCGGGAGAATGTCGTGGCCTCCACCGACTGCGGGCTGGGCGGAAGGATCCACCCGCAGATCGCCGCCGCGAAGCTCGAGTCCCTGGGACGCGGCGCGCAGATCGCCTCGAACAGGCTCTTTGCCCGCTCCGCGACACTCGCCTAGCCACGGGTGGCCACCCTTGTCACCAGGGTGACGGAGCCGGCTCGGTTGTCCGGAGGATGTCCGGACAACCGAGCCGGAAAGCGTCGGTTGAAGTGCTCCGACCCGGATTGTCCACGCGGTGTCTGGACAATCCGGGTCGGAGGCGACGGGGTGGGCAGCCGGACCTAGACCCGTTCGGTGGACGCCAGGGATCGCGTCTCGGTGGAGCCCTGTGTCGGAGGTGCTGGTGGTGCGGCTGCGTGCCCGGCGAGGACACCCGTCCGGTGCCGAAGCTTCAGCCGGTACATCAGGACGCCGGTGAGGATGACGGCGGCGACGAAGAGAACCCCGCCCCACTGCAGGTACCACTCGAACGGCGGCACGGAGTTGTAGATCTCCGAGCGTGGCCAGATGAGGTTCACTGTCATGGCGCCGCCCCACAGGACCGCGAGGATGTTCACCGGCAGCCCCCACTTTCCCAGGCTGAAGCCGGGCTCGGTGCCGTCATCGGGCAGCGGCCACTTCCTCATCAGGCGGTTGCGCAGCATGGGCACGGTCACCAGCAGGTAGGAGAGGTAGATCAGGACGATGCTGATGCTGGAGAGGATGGTGAAGATGGCGGGCTGGGAGACGTTCACGATCAGCGGGATGATCGCGATGACGCCGATCACTATGGCGGCGACCGTCGGGGTCTTCCGGACGGGGTGTACCTTGCCCAGGTAATGGCTGAACGGAAGGTTGTTGTCCCGGGCCATCGCGAACATCATGCGGATGGCGGCGGCGTGGACGGCCAGCGTGCAGACCATGACGGCCACCACGATGCACAGCAGGAAGGCTTTGCCGAAGGGGCCGCCCAGCACGGAGAGCACGATGTACTGCAGGCCGCCGTCGGCCGAGCCGAGCTTGGGATCATCCAGGTCCGGGGCCGCGAGGAGCCCGGTGAGCAGGATCAGACCGCCCAGCACGAAGGATGCGGTGATCGCCCGCAGGATGGCCTTGGGGGCCGTGCGCTTCGGGTCCTTCGTCTCCTCGCCGAGGGAGCTGGCGGTATCGAAGCCGTACATCACGTAGCCCGACGCCATGGCGCCGATGATGAAGACTCCGAAGAAGCCCAGGGGGTGGTCCGTCCCGAATCCCTGGGTTTCGAAGAGGATGCCGGGTCCGCGGACCACGTGCCAGGCAAGTGCGAGGATGAGCAACACCGCGGCGACAAGTTCGACGAAGACGCCCACGCTGTTGATCTTGGTCATGAGTTTCACGCCGAAGGCATTGATGAGGGTGGAGATGCCGATCATGATGCTCGCGAGCATCACCCCGTTGAGGGCGAAGTCGTAGGTGCCGGTGCCGTCACCGATGACCTGGAACCCGGACCAGATCTGGGGCAGGGTGAGCTGGAGGGCCAGTGCCACGGCGCCCAGGGCCATGATCGAGGAGATCAGCAACAGCCACCCGGCCAGCCAGGCGACGGTGCCGGAGGAGAGCCTCTTGGCCCAGTTGTAGACCGAACCGGCCACAGGGTAGCGCCCTGCCAGTTCGGCGAAGCACAGGGCCACCATCAGCTGGCCGACGAAGACGATCGGCCAGGACCAGGCGTAGGCCGGGCCCGCCATGGAGTAACCGAAATAGAACAGTTGAAAAACACCGGTGAGGATGGAGATGTAGCTGACTCCGGCCGCGAAGCTGGCGAACTTGCCGATGCTCCGGTCCAGGGTCTGGGCATAGCCGAACTGGTCCATGCCGCTTGAGTCGGTACTCTTGCTGGGTTCCGCCAATTGAACTCCTAAGTCAGAAAAGCACGATGGTGATGGCCTGCGACCGCCGTGGGCGCAGACGAGACCGGGCGCCGCGCCGTTGCGGCGCCCCGCTGTTTCCCCGATGCTGTTGCCTAGTCGGCTGCGCCCTCCCCCGTTTCCCTCGGAGCCGGAGCCGTGCCGAACCAGCCGCTGGGTGCGGGCTGGATGTTCTGCCAGATGTGCTTCGCCTCGCGGTACTCGTTGAGGCCGGCCCGGCCGAGTTCACGGCCGATCCCGGACTTGCCGAAGCCGCCCCACTCGGCCTGGGGTACGTACGGGTGGTAGTCGTTGATCCACACGGTTCCGTGCCGGAGGGCGCCGGCGACGCGCTGCGCCTTCGAGGCGTCCGAGGTCCAGACCGCGCCGGCCAGGCCGTACTCGGTGTCGTTCGCGATCGCGATGGCCTCCTCCTCCGTCCGGAACGTCTCGACGGTCAGCACGGGGCCGAACGACTCCTCGCGCAGGACGCTCATGCCCGAGCGGCAGTTGCCGAGGACGGTGGGCGGGTAGAAATAGCCGTCGGCGAGCGGTCCCTCGTCGGGGATGTAGCCCCCACACAGGAGCTCGGCGCCCTCCGCGATGCCGGCCTGGACGTAGGTGTGGACCTGGTCCCGGTGCTTGGCGGAGATGAGCGGCCCCGTCTCGGCGTCGGGATCGAACGGCCCGCCCATCCGGATCTTCCGGGCCCGTTCCACGACCTCGGCCACGAAACGGTCCGCGATCGACTCCTCGATGACGAGCCGCGCCCCTGCCGAGCAGACCTGCCCGGAGTGCAGGAAAATGGCGGTCAGGGCATTGTCGACGGCGGCGTCCCAGTCCGCGTCCGCGAAGACGACGTTCGGGTTCTTTCCGCCGAGTTCGAAGGCGACGTTCTTGACCGTCTCCGCGGCCGCAGCCATGATCGTCTGGCCTGTGGCCAGGCTTCCGGTCAGGGAGACGAGGTCGACGCGCGGGTCGGAGCTGAGGGGTCCGCCCACCGTCGAGCCGGGTCCGGTGACGAGGTTGGCGACACCGGCAGGCACGCCTGCCTCTTCGAGGGTCTCCATGAGGAGGATCGACGTGGACGGCGTGAGCTCGCTGGGCTTCAGCACGAACGAGTTCCCGGCGACGAGTGCCGGCGCCACCTTCCAGGCGGCCTGGAGGAGGGGGTAGTTCCACGGCGCGATGAGGGCACAGACGCCGAGCGGCTCGTAGACCACGCGGCTGATGGCGTCGGCCCGGCCCGTGTCGATCACCCTGCCGGCGTCGAGGCCCGCGATCTTTCCGTAGTAGCGGAAGCAGGACGCGATGTCGTCCATGTCGTACTCGGCCTCGACGAGGCGTTTGCCGGTGTCGAGCGCCTCCGCCCGGGCGTAGACGGCCTTGTCCCGCTCGAGCAGGTCGGCCACGCGCAGCAGCGCGGCACCCCGCTCGATGTCCGTCAGCCTGCGCCACGGGCCGCCGTCGAACGCTGCCCGCGCACTGGCGATCGCCCGCCGGGCGTCCTCCGCGGTGGACGACGTAACGACCGCCACTTCGTGCCCGTCGGCCGGGCAGTGCACGGCTGCGGTGCCGCCGTCGGACGCCTGCTGCCAGGCGCCGCCGATGTAGAGGCCCTTGATGGCCTGGGAGGACCCGGCCTGGTGGACCTGCTCAGCCGTGGCAGTCATCGTTTCTCCTTCTAGTGTCTCCATCCGGCTTCCTAGCCCCTGGCCGCAGGCGCGGCGTCGCCGGTGCGCTCCAGCGGGCTGACGCCGTGCCGGTAGAACTCCGCGTGCTGCGGCGCCAGTGGGGTCTTGCCGGCGATCAGGTCGGCCGCCTTCTCGGCGAGCATCATGACCGGCGCGTAGATATTGCCGTTCGTGACGTAGGGCATGGCGGACGCGTCCACCACACGGAGGCCCTCGGTGCCGTGGACAGTCATGTCCAGGGGGTTCACGACGGCCAGCGGATCGGAAGCGGGACCCATCTTCGCCGTGCAGGACGGGTGCAGCGCTGTCTCGGCGTCACGGGCGACCCAGTCGAGGATCTCCGCGTCCGTCTGCACGGACCGCCCCGGGGAGAGCTCGCCCCCGTTGAAGGGACCCATGGCGGACTGGCCCAGGATGTCACGGGCCACACGGACGGCCTCGACCCATTCGCGGCGGTCCTGGTCCGTGGAGAGGTAGTTGAACACCATGGACGGGTGCACTGTGGGATCGGTGGACGTGATCTTGAGGGAGCCGCGGGCGTCGGAGTACATGGGGCCGATGTGCACCTGGTAGCCGTGCTTGGCATCGGCCTTTTGGCCGTCGTAGCGGACGGCGACCGGGAGGAAATGGAACATCAGGTTCGGGTACGCGACATCCTCGTTGGAGCGGACGAAGCCGCCGCCCTCGAAGTGGTTGGTGGCGGCCGGCCCCTTCCGGCCCAGCAGCCACTGCATGCCGATCCACGGCATACGCCAGACGTCCAGGGCCGGCTGCATGGACACCGGCTGGGTGCAGGCGTGCTGGATGTAGACCTCGAGGTGGTCCTGGAGGTTCTGCCCGACGCCGGGCAGGTCGACCACGGAGTTGATGCCCAGGGAGTTCAGGTGGGCGGCGTCGCCGACGCCGGAGAGCTGGAGCAGCTGGGGGGTGTTGATGGCGCCGCCGGCAAGGATCACTTCGCCTGCGTTCACCTGGTGCGTCTTGCCGTTGCGGCGGTAGGTGACGCCGGTGGCAACGTTGCCCGTGAAGTTGACCTTGGTGACCATCGCGCGGGTCAGGACGGTGAGGTTGTCCCGGCCGAAATGAGGCCGCAGGTAGGCGCGGGACGCGGAGAGCCGCTGGCCCTTGTGCACGTTGCGGTCGAATGCCGCGAAGCCTTCCTGGCGGTACCCGTTGACGTCGTCCGTCAGTGGGTAACCGGCTTCCTGGGCGGCGGCGAAGAAGGCCTGGAACAGCGGGTTGGTGGCCGGCCCGCGTTCCAGCACGAGAGGGCCGGAGTGTCCGCGCAGTTCATCGTCCGGGTCCGCGGCGAGTGCGTTCTCCATCCGGTTGAAGTACGGCAGGCAGTGCGAGAAGTCCCAGGTCTCCATGCCGGGGTCGGCACCCCAGCGCTCGTAGTCGAGCGGATTTCCGCGCTGGAAGATCATGCCGTTGATGGAGCTCGAGCCACCCAGGACCTTGCCCCGGGCGTGTGCCACGCGGCGGCCGCCCATATGGGGCTCCGGGTCCGACTGGTAGCGCCAGTCGTACAGGGGATTGCCGCTGGGGAAGGTGAGCGCGGCCGGCATCTGGATGAAGAGGTCCCAGGGGTAGTCGCTCCGCCCGGCCTCGAGGACCAGGACGCTGGCCTGGCCGCCGTCGCTCAGCCGGTTGGCAAGCACGGAGCCCGCGCTTCCGCCGCCGACAATGACGTAGTCGTAGCTGGTTTTCGTCATGCTGCAAACTCTCCTTCTACCTCGCGCCGGCAGTGGCCAGGGCGGGTCGTTGTTCTTTCGAAAGCGAAAGGTTGACCGTGTCAGCCGGAGGATCCGCGGTATCCCCTGGTGTGGCGTAGGTCATATTCAGGGAGAGTAGTGCACCTTGAACGACTGTTCAATAGCAAAACTGGACAAACGTTCAAAAATTACGAGCGTGAAACATTCGACCTGGACGGGGGTGCGGGAACGCGCCCTTGCCCTTTCCATGTGTCGCGCTTCTGGCGGTATGTGACGGGACCCAGGGTCAGGCATGACCTCAGGGATCGCAGGGTGCTGCCGTGCCGGAGAGTGGTGGTTCGCGGCCGCTATGCCTCGAAGGCGATCTCTTCGGTGCGGGCGATACTGCGCCGAATGGATTCTTTGTCCACGCCGAGGAGCGCGGTCAGCCACATGCCGTTCTGCAGGACGACGATGTCGGCGGCCCGCTCCTTGCATTCCCTGGCAGGCAGCTCAGGCTTGGCCTTTCCTATCAGGGCGGCGAGCCCGTCCAGGTACCGGTCGAAGGCCGCGGCGTTGATCAGGGCGAAATCTTCGTGCGCCCTGGCGAGCCCCCACAGATGAAGGCGCAGGGACAGGTACCGCGTGGTCAGGAGTTCGGGGCCCGCAACCCGGCGCAGGGCATTCCGGAGCTGTTCGTCCGGGGGCAACGCCGGGTCCGGCGCAACCAGAGCGAGGTCGTGTTCGTCCACACTGCGCAGGGCCGCGCGGATCAGGCTCATCTTGTCTTCGTAGTAGTAGTTCACCAGCCCGAGGGCGACGCCGGCTTCCCGGGCCACCGCGCGCATACTGACACCTGAGATGCCGTGGCGCGACAGCAGATCGAGCGCCGCTTCGAGAATGCGCGCCTGCCGGTCGATCTGTTGGCCGGACTTGACGGTGTTTGTACTCACTCGGCCAGAGTATGGCCAAAGGCGTGACGGTGCATCCCGCCGACAGCGGCGCCTACCCGGACACGCACCACCGGCTTCCGGAGCGGCCGGATGGATGGCGGGGCTGCGTCCCGCCATCCATCGATGGCGTCGTCGTCTCGTGCAGGTGCGCGCGGCGCCTCTAATTGATCGGCGCGGGTGGTCGTTCGTCGCTGAGCACGGCGAGGGTGTTGTCCGCTGCGAGCATTGCCATGGCGGTACGGGTCTCGACGGTGGCGGAACCGAGGTGAGGGACGAGCACGACGTTCTCGAGCTCGAGCAGCCCGCGGTGCACGCGGGGCTCGTTCTCGAAGACGTCGAGCCCCGCGCCGGCGATCCGTCCCTCGCGAAGGGCGGAAGCGAGGGCTGCTTCGTCGACGATGGGCCCGCGGGCGGTGTTGATGAGGTAGGCCGAATCCTTCATGTCCGCGAGTTGTCCGGCGCCGATCAGGTGGTGGGTGGCAGGCCCGTAGGGACAGTGCAGGGAGACGATGTCGGAGACGGTCAACAGCTCGTCGAGGTCCACGCGCCGCGCGCCCAGCTCCGCGGCGATCCGCGGGTCGAGCTCGCTGCGTGACTGGTACACGACGTCCATGCCGAAGGCTCTGGCCCGGCGCGCGGTGGCCTGGCCGATGCCGCCCATGCCGACGATGCCGAGGGTCTTGCCCTGCAGACTGCTGCCGAGCAGGAAGAACATGCCCCACTTCCAGGGCTGGCCGGAGCGGATGAGCCGCTCCCCCTCGCCGAGCCGACGGGTCGCCAGAAGGATCAGGCCGAACGCGATGTCGGCTGTGGCGTCCGTGAGGACGCCAGGGGTGTTGGTGGCCACGATGCCCCGTTCGGTACAGGCCGGCACGTCGATGTTGTCGTAGCCGACGGCGACGTTCGCGACCACCCTGAGCTGCGGGCCGGCGGCGTCGAGCAGCTCGGAGTCGATGCGTTCGGTGAGCAGGCTCACCACGGCGTCGGCACCGGATACCCGTCGCAGGAGCTCCTCGCGGCCGATCGACTCCTGACCCTGCCAGGCGTCGACGTCGTGCTCGGCGCGAAGCTTCTCGAGGGCGGCGTCGGGTATCCGCCCCGTGACGACGACCCGGCTCATGCCGTCTCAATCCACTTGCGCAGGCGGCCGAGGCCGTCGCGGATGTCGGCGACGTCGATGCCCGAGTAGGCGAGCCGGATGTACTGCCGCTCCTCGCCCGGCTGGCGGCGCCCGAAGTGCTCGCGGGTGCAGAAGGAGACGCCGGTCTCGTGGAGGGCTGCGGATGCGAAGTCACCGACCGCCGTGTACCCCATGCGCTGCATGGCCTCGGTGACGTCGGGGAAGAGGTAGAACGTCGATTTCGGTACGGCGACCTGCACACCGGAGATGTCGTTCACGAGTTCGCATGCTGCATCTCGTCGCTCGCGCAGGATGTCGAGCATCTGCTGTACGGGTTCCTGGGTGCCCCGCAGGGCTTCGATGCCGGCCCATTGGACGTAGTGCGTCGTGCAGGACTCGTCGTTGGTGTTGAGGGTGCTGAGAATCCGGGCGATCTCGATCGGGGCGACGGCACAGCCCAGACGGGACCCCGTCATGGCGAACTTCTTGCTGAACGTGTAGAGGATCACGGTGCGCTCCCTCATGCCGGGAAGCGAGGCGATGGAGCTGGACACGCCCTCGTAGCGCGTCTCGAAGTACGCCTCATCGGAGAGTACCCAGAGGTCGTGTTCCTGGGCGAGCTGCGCGATCGCCTCCCGCTCGGTCGACGTCGATTCAGCCGAGATGGGGTTCTGCAGGTCGTTGTAGATGATGGCGACGGTCTTCGGGGTGATCGATGCGCGCACCTGGTCGAGATCGATCGCGAAGCCCTTACTGGTGGGCAGGTAGCGGTACGGCACCGCTGTGCCACCGAGGTACTCGATCTGCGATTCGTAGATCGGGAAGCCGGGGTTGGGATAGAGCACCTCCTGGCCGGGGTTCATGACCGCCTGCAGGAATTTCGTGATCACGGGCTTGCCGCCCGTCATCACGACCACATTGTCGGGGGTGAACTCGATTCCTCGGCGGGTCCCGATGTCCTCGGCGAGTGCCTCGCGCAACTGCGGGATGCCGGGACCCGGGCAATAGCCCGTGTAGCCGTCGGCGATGGCCCGGTTCATGGCTTCGACGATATGCGGGGCCGTAGGGATGTTGATGTCACCGAGATGGAAGGGGTACACGAGGTTCCCCTTCGCCTTCCAGGCAGCTGCGGCCTGGGCGACGCTGAAGGCGGTCTCGGTGCCCAGACGTTCGAGCCGGTGCGCGAGTTTCTGCATGCTGTCTCCTCATCGAGATTGTGATCGATCTACTGCGGTAATGATCTGCGTCATGGCGGAGGTGAGGCAGGGCTGACCGGCGTTCTTCCACGGCCGGCCATGACCCGGGTGGAGTGGGCTACCGGCCGTTGTACTGGAACGTGAAGTACAGGATGACCGCCATGACCAGAAGAGCGGTGAGAGCGACGCAACAGTCCGTGACCTGCTGCCGCGCACGCGGTGCCCCCAAGCGTGCTTCCAGGGGTGGTTGCGCGCGGGTGCCCTGACCGTCCGGATCCTTCTGCCATGCCACGGCTGCTCAGCACTCCACGACGTTGACGGCCAGTCCACCCATGGCCGTCTCCTTGTACTTGGAGCTCATGTCCCTGCCTGTCTCCCGCATGGTGATGATCACCTCGTCGAGGGATACACGATGGACGCCGTCTCCCCAGAGCGCCATTTTCGCGGCGTTGATCGCTTTCGCCGCGGCGATGGCGTTCCGTTCGATGCAGGGCACCTGGACCAGGCCACCGATGGGATCGCAGGTCAGACCGAGATTGTGTTCCATCGCGATCTCGGCCGCGTTCTCGACCTGCGACGGGGTGCCGCCCATCACTTCGGCCAGGCCCGCGGCAGCCATGGACGACGCAGAGCCCACTTCGCCCTGGCAGCCCATCTCCGCACCCGAGATCGAGGCCTGTTCCTTGTACAGGACTCCGACGGCACCGGCGGTGAGGAGGAACCTGACCACCACGTCGTCGCGATCCTGCTGATCGGCGTGCTGCATGCCGGGAGCGAAATGCAGGGCGTAGTACAGCACGGCGGGGATGATGCCTGCCGCCCCGTTGGTCGGCGCGGTGACCACCCTGCCCCCGGAAGCGTTCTCCTCGTTGACGGCAAGGGCGATCAGGTTCACCCATTCCTGCCAGTACTTGGGGTCGCGGTCCTTGTCCTCCTTCAGCAGGCGATCATGCCAGTCGGGGGCCCGCCGACGGACCTTGAGCCCGCCGGGCAAGAGCCCTTCGCGGGTGAGGCTGACCTCTGCACAGCTCTCCATGACGGAGTAGATGTGGAGGAGGCCCTGCCGGATCTCCTCCTCCGTGCGGCTGTCCTTCTCGTTGGTCAGCATGACGTCGCTGATGCCGAGGGAGGTCCGACGGCAGTGTTCCAGTAGCTCCGCAGCGGTGCGGAACGGCAGCGGAAGCTCCTTCTTCGAAATCTCGAGTTCCTGCTGCGCGGCGTCCTCCTCCCCGTCCCGCACGATGAAACCTCCGCCGACCGAGAAGAACGTGGCCGTGTGGAGAACCCGGCCGGCCGGGCCGTGGACCGTGAATGTCATGCCGTTGGTGTGCCGCGGCAGGATCGTCAGTGGGCGCAGGACCATGTCCTCGACCCCGTAGGGCAAGGACACGCTTCGACCGAGCTGCAGGATACCCGTGCCGGCGATGGTCGCCAGCCGCTCCTCCACCTCCTCGGGCTGGATCAGCTCCGGGTGGAAACCCTCGAGGCCGAGAAGGATGGCCGTCATGGTCCCGTGCCCGTGCCCTGTCGCAGCCAAGGACCCGTAGAGGTCGACCCGCAGTGACTCCACATCGGCGAGGATGCCGGAGGCCTCCAGTTCTTCGCTGAACACCGCGGCGGCCCGCATCGGCCCGACAGTATGCGAGCTCGAAGGTCCTATCCCGATGGAAAAGAGGTCGAAAACTCCTACAGCCACTGTGTCGTTCCTTCGTGTCAGGATGGCCCGGCAGATGATCCTGTCGGAAAAAGGGCAGTGGTGACCGTCAGGGGACTTCCGGCGAGGCGTACTCGCGCATCGCGTCGAGGAGCCACCGGCCCAGGTAGTCCGCGAAGGAAGCGCGCGGGAACAGCCGGAAGCTCTCCTCTCCCGTCTTCTCGAGGACCACCGGGATGTTTCCCACCTCGGTGTTCAGGGCTGTTCCCGGGGGGAAGCTGCGGGGGTGCAGGTCCAGGGAGCAGCCCTTCTCCAGGACGGCACGGGCACGGGTGCCGGAGAGTTCGAACGTGGTGCGGTTCGCGGACAGGTCCACCACCTGGCCCGGGGCCCCGCCCAGGGCGGCGGTGAGGGAACCGATGAGGTCGCCGCCGAGTGAGTCGTGGGCGTCCTCCGGCGCGACCACCAGGAACTCGGCGGGTCCCAGCCAGAGGACGCTGACGCCGTCGGCGCCGCCCACTGCACCGCAGCGGGTCGGCAGGCCGCCGGCCACGGCGGCGACCCGTGAGCCTTCGTCGGAGCGGGGGTCCACCCGAAGGCCCACCATGGTCCGGAACGGGCCCTCCTCGAGGGTCACCGTCCCCTCGACGGAGCCGGCCTCCATCGCTGCGGTCAGGTGGGAGGCGGGGCTGCGCCGGATGTCCCGGAGTCCAGAAATGCCGTTGAGTGCTGCTGTGTTAGCCATCCTTGCGGGTCCCTTCGGGGTCGAAAAGCACGGTCTCGGCGACGACGACGTCGACCAGCCGGTCGCCTGCTGCGGCCACCAGGGTCTCACCGATGCGGTTGCGGCCGTTCTTGATCAGCGCCAGGGCGAAGGTCCGGCCCAGGGCGGCACTGGTGTAGCTGGAGGTGACGAAGCCCTGCATCGGAACGGGCCCGGCGGCGGGGTCGGTGCTGATGCCCTGCTCCACCAGCTGGGTGCCTTCGGGGAGCCGGAAGGAACGGTCGACGGGCAGCACGCTGACCAGGTGCTTGCGGTCCTCGCGGGAGGCGTCGGCCCGGGCGTAGGACCGCTTGCCGATGAATTCCTTGGCCTTGGAGACGACCCACTCCATGCCCGCGTCCTGCGGGGTGACGGTGCCGTCGGTGTCCTGGCCGACGATCGGGTAACCCTTCTCGGCGCGGAGCACGTGCATGGTCTCGGTGCCATAGGGGGTGATGTCGAATTCGGCGCCGGCGGCGGCCACGGCTTCCCAGGTGTTCAACCCGTACCAGGACGGCACATTGATCTCGTAGGCCAGCTCGCCGGAGAAGGAGATCCGGCAGACCCGGGCCTGCACGCCGGAGGCGAGAGTGGTCTCACGGAAGGTCATGAAGGGGAAGGCTTCCGGCTCCAGCCCGCCGTCCGCTGCCAGCTCCGGCGCCAGCTTGGCGATGACGGCCCGGGATTTCGGCCCGACGACGGCGATGGTGGACCACTGTTCGGTCACCGAGGTGCAGTGCACGTCGAGTTCGGGCCACTCGGTCTGGAGCCATTCCTCGAGCCAGTCCAGCACCTTGGCGGCACCGCCCGTGGTGGTGGTCATGAAGTAGCGATCGTCATCGAGACGGAGGGTGACGCCGTCGTCGAAGATCATGCCGTCCGCCATGCACATGACGCCGTAGCGGGCGGAACCCGGGGCGAGCTTCTTGAAGGCGTTGGTGTAGATCCGGTTGAGGAACTCGCCGGCGTCCCTGCCGCGGATCTCGATCTTTCCGAGGGTGGTGGCGTCCATGAAGCCGACGGATTCGCGGACGGCCGCGCACTCGCGCAGCACGGCCGCGTCCATGTCCTCGTCTGCCTGCGGGTAGTACCAGGGGCGCTTCCACTGTCCCACGTCCTCGAACAGGGCGCCCCTGGCTTCGTGCCACGGGTGGATGGACGTCTTGCGGGCGGGATCGAAGAGTTCGCCGCGCTGGCGTCCGGCCAACGCCGCGAAGGCCACCGGGGTGAACGGTGCACGGTAGGTGGTCGTGCCGATGTCGCCGATACCGCGCGACGCTTCGCCGGCCGTGCGCAGTGCTGCCGCGATGACGCCGATCGCGTTGACGCCGGAGGTCTTGCCCTGGTCGTTGGCGGTGCTGATGGAGGTGTAGCGCTTGATGTGTTCCACCGAGCGCATGCCGGCACCGGTGGAGCGCAGGACGTCGGCCACGGACTGGTCGCGCTGGAAGTCCACGAAGTGGTGGTGCCAGTTCTCCGGTGTGCCGGCCTGGCCCGGGACCAGCCATAGCTGGCGGGTCGGGGCGGAGGACTTCGGCTCGCCGGGAACGGACGGCTGCGTGGCTGACTCGAAGCCCACGGCCGTGGCGGCGGTTGCGCCTGCGGAGATACCTTCGGCCAGGACGTCGGCGAGGTCGAAGCTGCCGCGGCCGGAGCCGATGGTCTGCTGGTTGGGGACCACGTTGCTCGGCACGAAGGCGGCCAGCTCGTCGTCCCAGCGCAGCTTGCCCTGCCGCTGGGAGTGGAGGTGCACCAGCGGGCTCCAGCCGCCGGAGACCGCCAGCAGGTCGCAGGCGATCTCCTCGACATCGGAGGTGAGTTCACCGTCGTCGCTGATGCCGCGGACGGTCACACCAGTCAGACGCCCGTCCAGGCATCCGGTGCCGTCCGCAGAGGTGTCGGCCACCGCACTGCCGATCAGCACCCGGGAGCCGGCTCCGAGGGCGGCGGCCGCCACCTCCGTGAGGCTCGAACGGGCATCGACGATGGCCGCCACCTCGACGCCTGCGGCGCGCAGGTCCGCGGCGAGGGCGTAGGCGCTGTCATTGGTGGTGCTGATGACCACACGGCGCCCCGCAGCCACTGCGTACCGGTTGAGGTAGCTGCGCACTGCGGAGGCCAGCATGATGCCGGGGCGGTCGTTGTTCTCGAAGACCAGAGGACGTTCGTGGGCGCCGGGGGCCAGCACCACCTGCGCGGCACGGATGTGCCAGATGCGCTGGCGGGAGACACCGGAGGCTGCGGGGCTGGACAGGTGGTCGGTGCGGTTCTGGACGGCGATGACGTAGTTGGCATCGTAGGCGCCGAAGGCGGTGGTCCGATTGAGGACGGTGGATTCGGAAGCGGACACGAGTTCGGCCTCGACGTCCGCCACCCACTCCAGGGCCGGCTTGCCCTCGATGGTTTCGGCCAGGCCCGGAGCCGTGGACCCTGAGAGGAGGGATCCGCCGAGCTCGGGCTGGTCGTCGAGGAGCATGACGCGGGCGCCGGTGCGGACGGCCTCACGGGCGGCGGCCAGGCCTGCGGGACCGCCGCCGATGACCAGCACATCGGTATGGACGTACTTCTTGTCGTACTCGGCGCGGTCATCGTCCGGGTCCAGCTTGCCCAGTCCGTTGAGCAGCTCTACCGTCAGGCCGTCCACCAGAGTGACGGTAGTGGCCGGGAGCATGGACTCGGCCACGTGACCGGGGAACCGCGGGTGCACCTTGACCAGGGCGTTCGATTCCTCCACACCGGCGGACAGGATGCCTCGGGGGCGGTCCTCGTACAGCGAGTTGCCGACGGCGATGCGGCCGTTGGCGAGCAGTGCCGAGGCCAGGGTGTCGCCGGGGTGCCCGGTGAATTCCTCGCCGTCCACGGTGAAACGCCAGGAGATAGTGCGGTCGATGCGTCCGCCGGTGGCGAGGCGCGCGTTGTCGGAAGTCACTTGGATGCTCCTTCCGGGGCGATCGTGCTGGCAGGAATTGTGCTTGTCCCAGAGATGTCCGGGGCCGCTGTCCCGGTGGTGGTGCTGTCCGGGGCGGTACTGGCGGTGCCGGATTCAGGTGCCGCGGCGGCTTTGTCCGGGCGGGGCGCGCCCATCGGGTAGACGGCCTGGATCTCGTACGTGACCGTGTCGCGGAGCATGTTGAACCACTGGCGGCAGCCCGTGCTGTGGAGCCAGCGTTCGGCGAAGGCGCCCTTGGTGTTGTCGCGGTAGAACAGGAACTCGGCCCATTCGCGGTCGCTCAGCTCGTTCGGGTTCTCCGGGTAGGGCACGTGGGCCTGGCCCCCGTAGTGGAATTCGGTCTCGTCGCGGGAGCCGCAGTTGGGGCATGAGATGAGGAGCATGTCCGGACTCTCCTTAGTGGGCCACGGCGGCGGCGCCGTGTTCGTCGATGAGGGCGCCGGTCTCGAACCGCTCCAGCGCGAACGGCCTGTTCAGTTCGTGGGGGGTTCCCGTGGCGATGGTGTGGGCGAAGGTGAGCCCCGCCGCGGGCGTCCCCTTGAATCCGCCGGTACCCCATCCGCAGTTCACGAACATGTTGTCCACCGGGGTGGTACCGACGATGGGTGAGGCGTCCAGTGTGGTGTCGACGATCCCGCCCCAGGTCCGCAGCACGTGTGCCCGCGCGAAGATGGGGAACAGTTCGACGGCGGCGGCCATCTGGTGTTCGATCACATGGAAGGAGCCGCGCTGACCGTACCCGTTGTAGGAGTCGACGCCGGCGCCCATGACCAGTTCACCCTTGTGGGC
Source organism: Arthrobacter rhamnosi (assembly GCF_054510855.1). NCBI lineage: Bacteria > Bacillati > Actinomycetota > Actinomycetes > Micrococcales > Micrococcaceae > Arthrobacter > Arthrobacter rhamnosi. The sequence continues at coordinate 38,037 of NZ_JBTNDT010000005.1, forward strand.
CTGGGAGACGTAGACGTGCACGTGGTTGGACATGACCACGGTGGGGTGAACCGGTTCGTGCAGTTCGGAGACCAGGGCCTGGAGCGGGTGGGACTGGATGGGGAGCCGGAAGCCGGCCATTTCCGCCAGGACCGAGCTGTGGCCGGCAGCGCAGAGGCCCACCTTTTCGGTGTTGATGGTGCCGCGGTTGGTCTTGACGCCCACCACACGGTTGCCGTCCTTGATGAAGCCGGTGACTTCGCAGTTCTGGATGATGTCCACGCCGAGCTCGTCGCATTTGCGAGCGAAGGCCCAGGCCACGTGGTCGTGCTTCGCGATGCCGGCACGCGGCTGGTAGGTGGCGCCCATCACCGGATAGCGGATGTTGTCGCTGATGTTCAGGATGGGACACAGTTCCTTGACCTGCTGGGGGTCGAGCCACTCGGCGTCCACGCCGTTGAGCTTGTTCGCTCCGACCCGGCGCATGCTCTCGCGGACATCCCCCAGGGTGTGAGCCAGGTTCATCACGCCGCGCTGGCTGAACAGGAAGTCGTATTCGAGCTCTTCGGGCAGGATCTCCCACAGCTTGAGGGCGTGCTCATAGATGGCAGCGCTCTCGTCCCACAGGTAGTTGGAGCGGATGATGGTGGTGTTCCGGGCCATGTTGCCGCCCGCCAGCCAACCCTTCTCCAGAACCGCGATGTTGGTCATGCCGTGGTTCTTGGCCAGGAAGTAGGCGGTGGCAAGGCCGTGCCCACCGCCGCCGACGATCACCGCGTCGTAGCTCTTCTTGGGCTCGGGGTTGTGCCAGAGAAAGTCCGGGTGCTCCGGAAGCAGATCGGCCATCATGCCACCTCGATTGCGTCGGAGGAGAGGTTCGGGTAGAGGGGGAACTTCCCCGCCAGGATCTCGACCCGCTGCCGGAGTTCCGCCACGGTCTCGTCGCTGAACTCGCGCTTGAGTGCTGCGGCGATGATGTCCGCGACCTCGATGAATTCCGGCTTCCCGAAGCCACGTGTGGCCAGCGCCGGCGTGCCGATCCGAAGACCGGAAGAGACCATCGGCGGACGCGGGTCGAAGGGCACGGCGTTGCGGTTGACCGTGATGCCGATCCGGTGCAGACGGTCCTCGCCCTGCTGGCCGTCCAGTTCCGAATTGCGCAGATCCACCAGGACGAGGTGCACGTCGGTCCCACCGCTGACGACGGTCACGCCGGACTCTGCAACGTCGGCGGACAGCAGGCGTTCCGCGATGATGCGGGCGCCTTCCAGGGTGCGTTCCTGGCGGTCCCGGAACTCGGGCTCGGCAGCTAGCTTGAAAGCAACAGCCTTTCCGGCGATGACGTGCTCCAGCGGCCCACCCTGCTGTCCGGGGAACACCGCGGAGTTGACCTTCTTGGCGATGTCCGCGTCGTTGGTCAGGATCACCCCACCGCGCGGGCCGCCCAGGGTCTTGTGGGTTGTGCTCGTGACGATATGGGCGTGGGGCACGGGGTTGGGGTGGAGCCCCGCTGCCACGAGGCCTGCGAAGTGCGCCATGTCGACCATCAGGTAGGCGCCCACCAGGTCCGCGATACGGCGGAACTCGGCGAAGTCCAGCTGCCGGGAGTACGCGGACCACCCGGCGACGATCAGTTTCGGCTTGTTCTCGACCGCCAGGCGCTCGACCTCGGCCATGTCTATCAGGTGGTCTTCTTCACCCACCCCATATGGGACGACCTTGTAGAGCTTGCCGGAGAAGTTGATGCGCATCCCGTGCGTCAGGTGGCCACCGTGGGCGAGGTTCAGCCCCAGGATGGTGTCGCCGGGCTGGAGAAGGGCGAACATCGCCGCTGCGTTGGCCTGGGCACCCGAGTGGGGCTGCACGTTGGCGAATCCGGCGCCGAACAGGGAGGTGAGGCGATCGATGGCCAGCTGCTCTATGACGTCGACGTGCTCGCAGCCGCCGTAGTAACGCTTGCCCGGATAGCCTTCGGCGTACTTGTTGGTCAGGACGGATCCCTGCGCCTCCATGACCGCGGTCGGCGCGAAGTTCTCGGAGGCGATCATCTCCAGGGTGCCCTGCTGACGCAGCAGTTCCTGCTGCACAGCGGCGTGGACCAGGGGATCGGTTTCTGCGAGCGAGCGGGTCAGAACGTCGACCATCGTTTCTCCTAAGTCTGCTAACTAATATCCGGTTGATATATTAGTAATCTGGAACAAGTATTCTACCGAGGCCGGTAAGTGTCAACAGATCGGAGGAGGTTTCAGCAGCGAAGTCCAGGGAAGGCAACGGGCGCCGGGTGCCGCCCTTCCGAGCCACACCCCGTCCCCGCTGCGGGGACCGGGGTCACGCGGCGAAAAGAGCTTCGCGCACAGCGTGCTCGAAGCCACTGACATGGACCCGCGCGAGCTCCGTGGCCCGGACTTCATCCCGATCGATGACCGCCTGGAGCAGGTCCACATGCTCGTGCACGTGACGGGAGAGGTCAGGAAGGCGGTCCAGCACCATGCACCAGATGCGTGTCGCCAGGTTGTCGTAGCGAATCAGGACATCCTCGAGGTGTGGATTGCCGGCTGCCGCATAGATGCCCTGGTGCACACGGGCGTCGAGACGCAGGGTCTCGACGACTGAGGCCGCACTCGTGTCGAAGGACTCGACGGCGCGGATCACACCCCGCAGGTGATCCCTCATCGGCTCAGTGGCCACCCGCGCGGCCCGGGAGGCAGCCAGAGGCTCGAGCTGCGAGCGGATCTCGGAGATGAACGCGAGATCGGTCACCTCCACGCGCGTCGCGAAAGTACCCCTCCGCGGATAGGAGACGACGAGGCGATCCAGCTCCAGCCGCTTCAGGGCTTCACGTACCGGGGTCCGGCCGACGCCGAGATCCTTGGCGAGGTCGTCGTCGTTGATGAGGTCGCCAGGCCTGATATCCAGCATCAGCAGTTTGTCCCGGATGCGCTCGTAGGCCACTTCGGCCAACGACCTCTTGGCCGCATCAGCAATTGCCAGAACTTCCAGAGCCATGGCACGAACCCCTCTCAATAGGATCAGGAAGGCTGTTGACCTCCACCTGTGGCCAGTATACGCTGATGACCAGTCCTAATATATCAGTCATAAATGTTCGAATATATCTATAAGGAGGGGACATGACCCTGATGGCGACAGACTCATCCACCAGCACGCTGCCTCAGACGGAGACTCGCGCGGAGGACCAGGCGCGGAAGTTCGTGCTCACATTGTCGTGCGTCGAACGCGCGGGCATCGTCCAGGCAGTCACCACCTTTCTCTTCGAGCGTGGCTTCAACATCGACGAGCACCAGCAGTTCGATGACGGCCTGCGCCAGACCCTGCACCTGCGCTCCGCGTTCTCGGGAGACTCCACCTACACGCCGGAGAGGCTCCAGGAGGAATTCCAGTCGATCGCTGACCGCTTCGACATGAAGTTCAGCTTCCACGATCAGACGAAGCAACGCATCCTCGTGATGGTCTCCAAATTCGGCCACTGCCTGAACGATCTGCTCTTCCGTTGGCGGGGCGGCAGCCTGGGGGGTGACATCGCCCTCGTGGTCTCCAACCATGAGACCCACAGGGCCATGGCCGAGGCCGCCGGCCTCCCCTTCATCCACCTGCCGGTGACCCCTGAGACGAAGACGGCCGCCGAACAGCGCCTGCTGGAACTGGTCGACGAGCACGACATCGACCTCGTCGTGCTCGCCCGGTACATGCAGGTACTGTCCGACGACCTCTGCCGCGCCCTTGAAGGCCGGGCCATCAACATCCACCATTCCTTCCTCCCGGGATTCAAGGGTGCACGCCCCTATCACCAGGCCTACGATCGTGGCGTCAAGCTGGTGGGCGCGACAGCCCACTACGTGACCGCGGAACTGGATGAGGGGCCCATCATCGAGCAGGAAGTCATCCGGGTCGACCACAGCTATGGACCGACGGCCCTCTCGACGGTCGGCCAGGACGCCGAAGCATTGGCTCTATCACGCGCCGTGCGGTGGCACTGCGAGCACCGCGTGCTGCTGGATAGGACCAGCACCGTCGTGTTCCGGTAAGCAAGCACCACCAGGCCAGCAAAGACACCACACGGATATCAGCAGGAGAAGCCACATGGCATCGACGCCACACATTGTCATCATCGGAGCTGGAATCGTCGGCACGAACCTGGCCGATGAACTCGTCACCCGGGGTTGGAACAACATCACCGTCCTGGACCAGGGACCGCTGAACATGCCCGGCGGTTCCACGTCCCACGCCCCGGGCCTCGTCTTCCAGACGAACCCTTCAAAGACCATGGCTGCATTCGCCAAGTACACCGTCGAGAAGCTCCTGACCCTGACCGAGGACGGCGTCAGTTGCTTCGACCAGGTCGGAGGCCTCGAAGTCGCCACCACAGAGACCCGCCTGGCCGATCTGAAGCGCAAGCTCGGATACGCCGCATCCTGGGGAATCAGTGGAAAGATCCTCTCCCCCGCCGAGTGCAAGGAGCTCTACCCACTCCTGAACGAGGAGGACATCCTCGGCGGGCTCCATGTGCCCACTGACGGCCTGGCGCGTGCCGCGCGGGCCGTCCAGCTGCTGATCAGGCGCACCGAGGCCGCAGGCGTCACGTACCGGGGCAACACCACGGTCACGGGTATCGAGCAGTCCGGTCGCCGTGTGACCGGCGTCGAGACCTCCGAAGGCGTCATCCCCGCCGATATCGTGGTCTCCTGCGCAGGCTTCTGGGGCGCCAAGATCGGCGAAATGATCGGCATGGTCGTCCCCCTTCTCCCCCTGGCCCACCAGTACGTCAAAACCACGCCGGTGCCGGCACTAAAGGGCCGCAACGAACTTCCCAACGGGGCTTCACTGCCGATCCTGCGCCACCAGGACCGGGACCTGTACTACCGCGAGCACGGCGACCGCTACGGCATCGGCTCCTACGCGCACCGTCCGATGCCTGTGGACCTCGCGGATCTGGGCTCCTACGACCCCGACAGCATCAGCGATCACAACATGCCCTCCCGGCTCGACTTCACCCTGGAGGACTTCCTCCCGGCGTGGGAGGACACCAAGCAGCTGCTTCCCGCGCTGCGGGAAAGCGAGATCGAGGACGGTTTCAACGGCATCTTCTCCTTCACCCCCGACGGCGGGGCCCTGGTGGGCGAGTCCAAGGAGCTCGACGGCTTCTTCGTGGCCGAAGCCGTGTGGGTGACCCACTCGGCAGGCATCGCCCGGGCCGTTGCCGAGGTCCTGACCACCGGCAAGTCCCAGATCGACCTCGGGGAATGCGACATCCACCGTTTCGAGGAGGTGCAGCTGACCCCCGAGTACGTCAGCGAGACGTCCCAGCAGAACTTCGTGGAGATCTACGACGTTCTGCACCCGCTGCAGCCCAAGCTCTCACCCCGCAACCTCCGGGTCAGCCCGTTCCATGCCCGACATAAGGCACTGGGAGGGTTCTTCCTGGAGTCCGGCGGATGGGAGCGCCCCTACTGGTTCGAGTCCAACGCGGACCTGCTCAAGGAGATGCCGGCCGAGTGGCAGCCCCCGGCCCGGGACGCCTGGTCCGCGATGTTCAGCTCTCCCATCGCGGCCGCCGAGGCCTGGAAGACCCGTACCGCGGTGGCCATGTACGACATGACCCCCCTCAAGCGCCTCGAAGTCTCCGGCCCGGGAGCGCTGAAGCTGCTGCAGGAGCTCACGACAGCGGACATGGCGAAGAAGCCCGGGGCGGTCACCTACACCCTCCTGCTGGACAACGCCGGCGGCATCCGAAGCGACATCACCGTCGCCCGGTTGAGCGAGGACACCTTCCAGCTCGGAGCCAACGGAAACATCGACACCGCGTACTTCGAGCGGGCCGCACGCCACCAGACCGAAAGCGGAACCGCCAGCGACTGGGTCCAGGTGCGCGACACGACAGGCGGCACCTGCTGCATCGGCCTGTGGGGCCCCCTCGCCCGGGACCTGATCAGCACCGTCAGCAGCGACGACTTCTCCAATGACGGCCTCCGGTACTTCCGGGCCAAGCAGGTCGTCATCGGCGGCGTCACCGTGACCGCGATGCGCTTGTCCTACGTCGGCGAGCTGGGCTGGGAACTGTACACGAGCGCAGACAACGGGCAGCGTCTCTGGGATGCCCTATGGAAGGCCGGGCAGCCCTATGGCGTCATCGCCGCAGGCCGGGCCGCCTTCAGCTCGCTGCGCCTCGAGAAGGGTTACCGCTCGTGGGGCACCGACATGACCACGGAGCACGACCCCCTGGAAGCCGGCCTCGGATTCGCCGTGAAGATGACCAAGGAGGACTTCGTCGGAAAGGCTGCCCTGGAAGGCCGCACCGAGGAGAACTCCACCCGCCGTCTGCGCTGCCTGACGGTCGACGACGGCCGGAGCATCGTGCTGGGCAAGGAACCGGTCTTCTACAAGGACCAGGCAGTCGGTTACGTCACCAGTGCCGCCTACGGCTACACCGTCGCCAAACCGATCGCCTATGCGTACCTCCCCGCCGAAGTCAGCATCGGGGACTCGGTCGAGATCGAGTACTTCGGACGGCGCATCCCGGCCACGGTCACCGCGGATCCACTCTATGACCCCACGATGACCAGGCTCCGCGGCTGACCTGACCACCAGATACCCCAAGGGCGCGGCCCGGACTCGTTTCCTTGCTACCAGAGTCCGGGCCGCTGCTCTTCCGTGGCATCTTTCCGACCCTGCCCAGTCGCCTCACGCTTCAGCCCAGGAAGACACATGATCAGTTCAGAAAAGATCGACGCATACCTCACACGGCTTGCCTCGCGCGAACCGACCCCCGGCGGTGGTGCGGCCGCAGCGCTCCACGCCGCCCAGGGGGCAGCGCTCGTCGCTATGGTTGCCAGATACACCACCGGCCCGAAATACGAGCAACACGACGAACTCGTCCGAAGAATCATCGGTGACGCCGACGTACTGGTGGCCGAGGCCCTGCGTCTGGCGGATGCCGACGAGGTTGCGTTCCAGGGTGTCATCGATGCGTACCGGCTACCGTCCGGTACGGACGGACTCAAAGCCGTGCGGACGGCAGCCATCCAGGAGGCGCTCGTGGCGGCAGCGCAGACGCCCGCCCAGCTCATCAGGCTCGCCGGCAACGTCGTGGATGCTGCCACGGAGCTCTTCGAGGTCGCGAATGCCAATGTGATCAGCGATGTCGCTGCTGCCGCCGACGCGGCCCGCGCAGCCGCAACCACCGCCCGGGTGAACATCGACATCAACGTGGTGGCCATCAAGGACGCCGCAGCCCGATCGCGGTTGGCGGACCAGACCGACGGCCTCGAGGAGAAGGTGGTTCTTGCGGCTGACTCCCTCGTGGGGCGCGTGCGGACAAGGATCCTCGGGTGAGTGCCGTACTCCTCTCCGGGAAACAGCTGGCCCGGACGATCAGGGAAAAGGCCCACCAGGAGGCCCGCGACCTCGAAGCCGACGGGCTCCGCCCCACGCTCGCAGTGGTTGTGGCCACCGACGACGGCTCCACGCACTGGTATGTCCGGTCCATCGAGCGTGCCGCCGGAAGTGCCGGCATCGATTGCCGGATCGTGGACCTCGGGCCCGATGCCACCGGAGAGACCCTGGCCTCGGTCCTGCAGGACCTCAGCGAGGATCCATCCGTTCACGGCATCATCCTCCAGACGCCTCTGCCTCCCGGCGTGGAAACGGACGAACTGGTGGGGCACATCGCCCCGGAGAAGGACATCGATGGTGCGAACCCCTTGAGTCTCGGCCGTCTTGCTGTAGGTCGGCCCTCGTTCGCACCGGCCACCGCCCGCGCCGTCATCGAGATCCTCGACCACTTCGACATTCCGCTGGCAGGCCGGAACGTGGTCGTCATCGGCCGTTCCGCCGTAGTGGGAAAACCGCTGTCCCTGCTGCTGCTGGAGCGCGACGCCGCGGTCACCGTCTGCCACTCCAGGTCGGGTCCGTTGGAGAACTACACCCGGACTGCCGATGTCGTGGTCGTCGCAGCCGGGCGTACCGGTCTGCTGAACGGTGGCCACGTTTCATCGGAGGCCGTCGTGATCGACGTCGGCACGAATGTCCTTCCCGACGGATCCCTCGTCGGGGACGTCGACGAGGGCAGCGTCCGGGGCGTCGCAGCGGCCCTGACTCCCGTCCCGGGCGGCGTCGGCTCCGTCACCACATCCCTGCTCCTCCTGCACACCACCGAGGCCGCGCGGGAACAGGCGCGCACCCTGGTCCCGGAGTCGGCCGGATAATCCACCCCGGGCACGACTGCTGCCCTGCGGAACCCGTTGTCGTCTCCGCCGAAGGCCTGGAACCGCTCGCAGGGCAGGCCTTCATGTCCGCGCTCGACCGGTTGTTGGCTTCCTCCTGCACGGTGCGGAGTCATTCCGAGCGGGAATCCGACAGGAATGTGTCCCATGCGCCCGACGAATGCCCTGATGTTGTCATCATGGCTGACGATCCGGGCAGCCGCGGTATGAGGGCACAGCACGCGAACGGCGTCACCACCGTGGAATCACCGCTGCCGGATGCCTCGTTGATCCGCTGCACCCGGGCCGTGGTGGCGACTTTTCCCGTATCCGCTGATGCTGAGCGGGTTTCCGCCCGGGCTACAGCACGGCCCTGATGTGATTCTCGAAATCGGTGACGTGCCGGGTGGTCAGCCGTGCCGCAGCTTCGGAGTCCCCAGCCGCGATGCATTCGAGCAGTTCGATATGCTGGGCGATGTGCTCGGACACCGGCGGGAGCTTCTCCAGCACCAGGCTCCAGATCCGCGTGGCGAGGTTGTCGTAGCGAATCAGGATGTCTTCGAGATGCCTACTTCCGGTGGCTCTGTAGATCGTCCGATGGACCCGCATGTCCAGGCGCATGAGGTCCTGCTGCGACTGCATCCCCGGCAACAGCTGCCCGACTTCCCCCGCGAAGTCCCGGAGCTCGCTCCGGAGCTGCGGCGATGCAAGCCGCGCAGCCCGTGCGGCTGCCGCCGGCTCCAGGAGCTGTCGGATCTCGGAGATCTCAGCCAGATCCTTGATGTCCACGCCGGCGGCGAACGTTCCGCGCCGGGGATAGGCGACCACCAGGTGGTCGCTCTCGAGCCGCTTCATCGCCTCCCGGATCGGGGTCCTACCAACGCCGAGGCGCCGCGAGATCACTTCGTCGTTGAGGGGCTCACCCGGCTTGATGTCCAGGACGATCAGCTCGTCGCACAACATCCGGTAGGCGAAGTCGGCAAATGATTCGTCGTCCTGCCTCAGCGGCGCAGACGAAACCCCTGCCTCCACCGGTGATCCGCCAGCGTATGCCATCTCCAGGTCTCCTCCGATGTGGCCCAGGGCTCGACGCCTCAGTTCCCAATCCATCCTATTCCTGCGCCAGATCTATGGACGCGCACGCCACGAGGCTCTAGAGTATCACTGATATATCAAGCACCACGGGCACAACATATCAGCGTTAACCCGCTGAAAACGTAAGAAGAGTGTTCGCGAAACATAAACCCCTGATGGTGGAAGGGGTAGACCCACGCAGTTCCCATCGCCGACGGCACCATCGTGATCGTCGCGTCATACGAGGCCGCAACCTCCCGCTCGGCCTACCTCCCGAGGGCCGCGGCAAATCGCAGACCCATGCCTCACCGAGCAAAGGACCCGCTCATGGCTTTTGATAGTGACCTTAAACCCCACACACCCGAGGAGTTCCCTGCTGATCGCGGGGCACCAGGAGGCTTGCGCAACGAGCAACCTGGAAGCTCTGCAGCCCTCGATCCGGCAGGCGAAGGAGCATCTCCCGTGCCCGACGCGGAGTACGAGGAGATTCTCGAAGAGCTGCGTCATGCAAAGACCGAGCAGGCAGTCGCGGATCGCCGGAACCACAGGCTCATCCTCGACCGGACCACGTTCGGCATCACGGGGGCCATCGCCATCGCCTTCGTCATCTGGGGCTTCGTGGGACGCGACAGTCTGTCCGCCACCTCCACCGGAGCCCTCAACTGGGTCATGGAGTACACCGGGTGGCTCTTCATGCTCACGGCATCGCTCTTCGTGATCTTCGTCCTGTGGCTGGCCCTGGGCAAGTTCGGCAACATCCCGCTCGGAAAGGACGGCGAGAAGCCCGAATTCCGCACTGTCTCCTGGGTCGCGATGATGTTCGCCGCCGGCATGGGCATCGGTTTGATGTTCTACGGCGTGGCCGAACCGCTCTACCACTACGTCTCTCCTCCGCCCGGAACCGTGGATGGAAGGACTCCGGCAGCGATCCAGACGGCCATGGCCACCTCGATCTTCCACTGGACCCTGCACCCATGGGCCATGTACGCCGTCGTGGGTATCGCCATGGCCTACGGGACCTACCGCCTGGGACGCAGGCAACTGATCTCGGTCGCCTTCACGTCGCTCTTCGGCGTGAGGACGGTCGAAGGGCCGGTCGGGAAGTTCATCAACATCCTGGCCATCTTCGCAACCCTGTTCGGGACTGCTGCGTCGCTGGGCCTTGGTGCCCTGCAGATCGGCAGCGGTATGACCTCCAACGGTTGGTTCGGCGAGATCGGCACCCCCGTGCTCGTGGGGATCGTCGCCGTCCTGACCATGTGCTTCGTCGCTTCGGCCGTCTCCGGCATCAGCCGCGGCATCCAGTGGCTCTCCAACATCAACATGGTCCTGGCCGTCGTCCTCGCACTGATCGTCTTCGTCGTCGGCCCCACCCTTTTCATCCTCAACCTGATTCCCTCCGCGGTCGGCGACTACGCCCGCGACCTGGCCGAGATGTCGTCCCGGACCGAAGCAGTCGGCGATGAGTCACTGCGCAGCTGGATGACCAGCTGGACGATCTTCTACTGGGCCTGGTGGGTATCCTGGACGCCCTTTGTGGGGCTCTTCATCGCCCGCATCAGCCGCGGCCGCACCATCCGCCAGTTCGTCACCGGCGTGCTGCTGGTACCCAGCCTCGTCAGCGTCATCTGGTTCGCCATCTTCGGAGGCGCTGCCTTCGACATCCAGCAGAAAGCCGATGGAGCCAACACCCCCGGCCTGGTCACCATGGTGGACGGGACACCGTCCGTCAACTTCGACGGGGCACTGTTCGACCTGATCAAGAACCTGAGCATGCCTGGCTGGGCTACCAGCGCCGTCATCGTGCTGGCCATGGTGCTGGTCGCCATCTTCTTCATCACCGGCGCCGACGCTGCCTCCATCGTGATGGGATCGCTCAGTTCCAACGGCGCCGAGCACCCCCGCCGCGGGGTCGTCATCTTCTGGGGCTGCCTCACCGGCGCGGTAGCGGCGGTCATGCTGCTGGCGGGCGGTGATGAACCCTCCGAAGCCCTGGCCGGCCTGCAACGCATCACCATCGTGGCAGCACTACCGTTCGTCATCGTCATGGTGCTGCTCTGCTTCGCCCTCACCAAGGACCTGCGTCGCGATCCCCTCGCCCTGCGGCGTCGCCTGGCCACGTCTGTGGTGGAACGGGCCATCCGCACCGGCGTGGAACAGCACGGCGGCGCGCAGTTCGACCTCGTGACGAAGCACGAGTGCGCCGAGAAGTGCTCCGACTCGGAGTGCCCCGGAGGACCCGCGACGGGGGTAATCCCGACCGTCGAGCACCGGGGCTCCAGCCCAGCCGGTCACTAGCTAGGCTCCTCGAGGAGCAATCCACCTCGAAAAGCAATCCACCTCGGCGGCATGCGGCCTGTTCCGGCCCGTGCCGCCGAGGCATTTCCACGTCCGACGAGGAGCAGGGCTTCCGGCCGGGTGGGCATGGCATCTGCAGCTTCCGCGACGGCCTCCTGGACCGATCCGATCCGTCGGCAACGCATCGCGGCCATGCGGTCTCAGGGATCGTCTTCTGGCCGAGCGGTGAGGATCCGATCGGCGCTGATCTGGAGGATGCCGAGTGACTCCTGAATCAGGGGCGATGCAATGCTGCCCCTGCGCACCGCGGCGACGATGCGGCGCGAGGGCTTCCCCCGGCCGGTAATGCGTAATCGAACCACGTTTTCGGCATTGTGCAGGGGCGCCAGACGCGGCAGCAGGCCTACGCCCAGCCCCGCGCCGACGAAGGCGATCTGGGTCTCCCATTCCACGGCCTCATGAGCGATCCGCGGTGTCACTCCGACCGCCGTGAACGCCGCAGTGAAGAGGGAATGGTAGGTGGACCCTGCGCCCTCGGTGATCCAGGGCTCGGACGCCAACTCGTCGAGCGTCACCGTCCCCTGCGATGCCAAGGGATGGTCGGCGGGAAGAATCACGTCCAGGGGATCGTCGAGCAGAACCCTCTGCTCGAAGCGCGGGTCGTCCTCGACATGCGCTTCGGACTGCATGGCGACGACGACCGCGAGGTCGATCCGCTCGGCAACCAACAGATCGAAGCAGCGCGCCGGGTCGGCTTCGAGTACCTGCACCTTCAGCAGGGGGCGGGTGGAGCGCAAAGTGGCTGCCAGCGGCGCAAGCAACCGTGCAGCCGCCGTGGAGAATCCACCGAGCCCGAAACGGGACTGCACCTGGTCGCCGGCCTCCATGGCTGCCGCCCGCAGACTCTCCCATTCGGCGATGAGAGTGTCCGAGCCCTCCACGAGAAAGCGTCCAGTGGCGGTCAGCCGCACACCCCGGCCGTCCTTCGTCAGCAGCTGCATTCCCAATACGCGCTGGAGCTCCCGCAACTGCGCGGAGACGGCAGAGGGAGAGTACCCGGTGAGCTCCGCAGTCGCGCCCACCGTGCCGCACCGGGCGAACACACGCAGTGTGGTGAGCCGCGGATCTATCATGCATTTATTGTGCACTGTTATCTTCTGGATCTTGCGCTTTTATTGCAGAGCGCTTGTGACTAACCTCATACCAACAGAGTTCCGGCGACGCTCGCCGCACCCGTGAACCCCACGCATCACACAGCTACCCAGCCCTCTTGGGAGGAACCCATGTCTGCTCCAGTGAACACACCCCTCAACTCGCGGGGAAAGCTCGTTTCCTCGGTGCCTGCCGAGCAGCTGGCGGAAATCACCGAGTTGTTCAATTTCCGGCGCGTGGGTTACTCCCTCGATGCCCCCTTCTACACCGATCCGACGATGTTCAGCGTCGACATGCAGGCCATCTTCGGGCAGCACTGGATCTTCGCCGCCAGCATCGCGGAGCTGCCGGAACCGGGCGACTACGTCACCGTCGACTACGGGCCATACTCCCTGATCGTGCTGCGCAACGACGACGGCGGCGTGAACGTCCTGCACAACGTGTGCCGCCATCGCGGCGCCCGCGTCCTGACCGAACCCGCGGGGACAACAGGGAACCTGGTCTGCGGTTACCACTCCTGGACCTACTCCTCCGAGGGCAATCTGATCCACGCCTCCGCACCGGGGGAGACGAAGTTCGACAAGGGCTGCTTCGGCCTCAAGCGCGCCTCCAGCCGTGTGGTCGCCGGACTCGTCTTCGTCTGCATCGCCGACGAGCCGCCGACGGATTTCGACGAGACCTCCAAGATCTTCGAGCCTTACCTCGCACCCCACGATCTGGCGAAGACGAAAATCGCCTACCAGCAGAACATCATCGAGGAGGGCAACTGGAAGCTCGTCATGGAGAACAACCGTGAGTGCTACCACTGCGACGGCCACCCGGAGCTCGCCTGTTCCCTCTTTCCCACCTGGGGCCTGACGGAGGGACTGATCCCGGCCCACCTAGAGGAGGTGTGGGACCGCAACAAGGAAGCCCAGTCCTCGCTCGAGGAGCGTTGCCGCCGCTATGGCCTTCCCTACGAGGTCGTCGAGGAGCTCGACACCCGCGTAGCGGGCATCCGCATCTCCCGGGAATCGCTCGACGGTGACGGCGAATCGTTCTCGCCCGATGGGCACCGGCTCTCCAAGAAGCTGCTCGGCGACCTGCGGGACTTCCGCCTCGGCCGCTGCTCGATGCACCTGCAGCCCAACAGCTGGTTCCATTTCCAGGCCGACCACGTCATCACGTTCGCCGTCTACCCGGTCAACGAACATCAGACCCTGGTCCGCACCACCTGGCTGGTGGCTGACGACGCCGTGGAAGGCGTCGACTACGACCTGGAGAAGCTCACCTACACCTGGAAGCAGACGAATCTGCAGGACAAGGCGTTCGTGGAACTGTGCCAGAAAGGCGCGGGTAGCCCCGCCTACGAGCCCGGCCCGTACATGAAGAGCGAATACCAGGTCGAGGCGTTCATCAACTGGTACGTGCAGCGCGTGCAGGAGCACTTGGCATGATCGAACTCGGCACAGAGACGGCAACCCAGGAGCCACAGCGCATCCGCGGACTTGAGATGCCGTGGAATCGGGTGATGGGCAGCACCGAGGGACCCGCCCGCGCCGCCCATGCATTGGGCCCCTGGCATCCGCAGGAGTTCATGGCGGAATGTGTCGAGACCTTTCCCGAGGTGGGCGGCATGATGACCTTCGTGTTCCGCCGCTGCGACGGCGCGCCCCTCGCGTTCCGTGCGGGCCAGTACGTGAACGTCGCCTTTCCCGTGAACGGCGAGGACCAGGATGCGGTGGACCGCAGTTACTCGTTGTCCAGTTCGCCCACCCAGCCGTGGACCTTCAATATCACGGTCAAGCGCGACCCTACCGGGCTGGTCTCCCCGTGGGTGCACGAGAACGTTCGACCCGGCACCGTCCTCGAGATGCTCGGACCGGTCGGGGCATTCCACCTGCCTGATGCCGACCGCCGGGCACGCTACCTCCTGCTGGCCGCCGGCGCAGGCATCACCCCCATCATGTCGATGGTGCGGACGATCCACTCCCTGCCCGGACAGGCCGACGTCATCGTGCTCTATCACGGAGCGGAGGCCGGGGGATTCGGCTTTCACCAGGAACTGGCCTACATCGCCTCCGTGGACTCGCGCATCAAGGTCTTCTACGCCCTCGGCGACCGCAGCAAACCCGAAAAGTGGGAATGGCTCAGCGGGAGGCTGACGGCAGCCATGCTCGACGAGGTCGCCCCCGACGCCAACGGCCGCCAGGTCTACACCTGCGGTCCCGAGGGTTACCTGAACACCGCCGCCGAGCTCCTGCGGAAGGTCGGCGTGGACGACACCTCGATCAACATGGAATTCTTCACGGGAAATCGCCAGACGATCCTCGAATACCAGGCAGAGGTCGCGCTCGCCGAGGAAATCGCCGAGGAGATCGCCGAGGAGATCGCCGACTCCGCCGAGGATTACTACGAAAGCCAGCCCAGCGCCTTCGGGCTCTACGAACCCGGCTATGACGCCAGGGGCACCCTGGAGGCCACGGGACTTCCCCTGGAAGCAGCCGGCCCGGACATGCGTGGTCCCGAAGTGCCCGCCGGCAGCCCGGGCGAGGGAGCCGAGACCGGCTCACTCGACGTCTCGGGCTTCGACACGGTCGGAACGGGAAGCCTCACTCTGTCCTTCCTGCGCACCGGCATCAATGTGCGCGTCGACCCCACCGAACACATCCTCGGGCCAGCCCAGCGTGCAGGGGTTCGAATCGGCGCGAACTGTAAGGAAGGAATGTGCGGCTCCTGCAAGGTCGTCAAGCTCTCCGGCGACATCGAGATGAACCACCAGGGCGGGATCCGGGCACGGGAGATCGATGCAGGCAAGTTCCTGCCCTGCTGCTCCACAGCGCGGACCGATCTGGTGATCGACGCCTAGCCCGCTTCCCCTGCTCCAGCCGGACGGGATCAGGGATCGTTTCACGAGAACAACTCTCGCCGCGGTATTCGACGTCGGGCTGATCTGCTTCGCTGGCAGGCTCGCAGCGCAGCCTCTGCGCTGGCTCCCCCGCCCTGCCGGTAGCCTTGGGGGTGATGGAGCCACAAGCACAGACCCCCGACCAGCCGCACCGCACCCAGCCCGTTTCCTTCGTCCGGCGGGGTTCACGCCTCCAGGGCAGGCGCCGTGAGGCCTGGGACGAACTCGCGGAAGCCTTCCTGATCGACGTGCCGCGGGTGGAGAACGCCGACACCTCCGTGGCCCCCGGCTTCGTGCTCGACATCGAAGCGACGTTCGGGCGGTCCGCGCCCCTCGTCGTCGAGGTCGGTTCAGGGCTGGGCGAGGCCATCACGCATGCGGCCGAACTCGATCCGGACCGCGACTACCTCGCCCTGGAGGTCTACCGTCCGGGTCTCGCCCAGACCATGCTGCGCATCAGCCAGAAGGACCTGACCAACGTGCGGACCGCCCAGGTGAACGCCGCAGAGGCATTCGCAGGCATGATTCCCGCGTCGTCCGTCGCCGAGCTCTGGACGTTCTTCCCCGATCCGTGGCACAAGGCGCGCCACCACAAGCGCAGGCTCGTCAAGGACGACTACGTGGACCTCGCCGCGCGGGTCATCGAACCCGGCGGCATCTTCCGCCTCGCCACCGACTGGTCCAGCTACGCGGTGCAGATGCGTGCCGTCCTGGACGCGAGCGGGGAGTTCGAGAACCTGCACGACGGCGAGCGCTCGGGTGCCGACAGCCCCCTCACCCAGGTGTGGGAGAGCGGCGTGGAATCCGTGGTGGGGGGTGCCCCGGTGCGCGAGGGCCGTGACCCGGTGAGCACCGGCAACACGGGCGTCAACGAGGGCGTCGACGAACTCGGTGGGTGGGCGCCCCGCTTCGAGGGCCGCACCCTCACGAGTTTCGAGAACAAGGCGATCAAGGCCGGGCGGATGGTCTTCGACCTCACCTACCGCCGCCGCTGAGCGGGCGGCATGGGACGTCGGAGCCGCGCGGCGGCCGGCCCTGGGGAAAGCCCATGACGGACGCCCCCTGGCCGGGCCACCCCAAGGACTCGCCCGCCTACCGGCGGATCCTGCTCGCCCTGCTGTTCGCCGGGCTGGCGACCTTCGCCCAGCTGTATTCGCTGCAGGGAGTACTGACCGGGCTCGCCGCCGAATTCGGGGTCTCGCCCGCGGAGGCGGCGCTCTCGGTCTCCGCGGCGACGCTGGGCCTGGCGCTCGCCGTGCTTCCGTGGTCCGCCGTCGCGGACCGTGCCGGGCGCAGGCGGACGATGACATGGGCCATCGGCGCCGCCGTCGTCCTCGGTCTCCTCGCCGCCCTGGCACCCACCTTCGGCCTGCTGATCACCCTCCGCTTCCTCGAGGGCGTGGCGCTCGGCGGCGTCCCCGCCACGGCGCTCGTGTACCTGCACGAGGAAGTGCAGAAGCTCCACGCCGCCGTGGCTGCGGGCACGTACATCGCCGGCACCACGCTCGGCGGACTCGCAGGACGCCTCGTGGCCGGGCCCGTCGGGGATGCGTTCGGATGGCGGGCGGGTGTGCTCAGCGTCAGCATCATGGCGGGAGGCGCCGCCGTCGCCTTCGTCCTGCTCGCACCCCGGCCGCGCGGTTTCCACCCCGTCGTCCGGGGGCAGGGCCCGTCACTCGTCCGACGTGTCGCCACCAATCTGCGCTCCCCCCGGCTCCTGGCCGTCTACGCGCAGGGGTTCCTCCTCATGGGCGGATTCGTCGCGGTCTACAACTACCTCGGGTTCCACCTCGAGGCACCGCCGTTCCTCCTGCCTGCGTCCCTGGTGAGCCTGCTGTTCCTCGCCTACCTCTCGGGCACGGTGACCTCGCGGGTGGCCGGAGGCCTGAGCGTCCGGTTCGGGCGCCTTCCCGTCCTCCTCGCGGCGGTTCCCGTGATCCTGGCCGGGCTCGTGATAACACTCGCGGGGTCCGTTCCCCTGGTGGTCCTCGGCCTCGTCATCTTCACGGGCGGCTTCTTCGCCGCCCATTCCGTCTCCTCCGGCTGGACACCCGTCCTCGCGAGCACTGGCCGCGCCCAGGCGTCCGGGCTCTACAACTTCGCGTACTACGCCGGGTCGAGCCTCTTCGGCTGGCTGGGCGGACTGTTCTTCGGCCAGTACGGCTGGCCGGGGGTCGCCGCGTTCACTGGCACGCTGGCCGTGGTGGCCGGCCTCCTCGCCGTCCTCGGGTTGCGCGGCGCGCCCGGCAGCACCCCTCCCGCCCACCGGACCGCCTGACGGCACTCCCCGCACACCCGCCGACGGTCGCCCATCCGGGCCCCGCCCGGGTAGATTCACTGGAGTCGGAGCGACCGGACGATCCGGGACGCGCGCACCAGGAGAACGCAGGACCATGGGTATTTTCAGGCGCCGGGCCGCCGCGAGCCGGCGCATCGGCCGGGGAATCGGCAGGGACCCCATTGCGGACTTCTGGCAGTGGTGGGCCGACGACGGCGAGGAGCTGCTGACCTCCGCGACGCGCGCCGGCGACTTCGACGCGTACGTCGATGTGATGACCACCCGGGTCAAGGCGATCGCCCGCGGCCTCGAATGGGAGACGCGGACGGGCACCGAGGCCGAGCACACCCTCTGCGTCTCCAGCGGCGGGAATCCTTCGCTGCGCCCTGTGGCGGAGCGCTGGTACCGGGCATCGCCCCCGGCGAGCAGGCGGTGGGAGTTCGTTCCCGCCCGCAGCGCCAAACCGGACATGCTCGAGTCCACCATCACCTACCGCGGCAGGACCTTCGACCTGCGCCGCACCCGGGTCCACACGTCGCTGACCCGGGCCGGGGACGGTCTGATCGTGTCCGTCCACAACCCCGGTTTCACGGGCCAGTGGGACGACGAGCACGGCCTCTGCGTGCTGATGCTCGAATGGCTCCTGGGAGAGGACGACGTCGAACGCTGGGTCCGTCGCGTGGACTGTATCGTCCACGACGTCGTGGACAGCATTCCGGCGGCCGACCTGCCCGCCCGCGTGGCCGAGCTCGCCCGCACCGCACCCGAGCCGGGCTGGCTCCTGATGGAGGGGAAGCTGGGCTCCGGGCATCCCATCCTGGTGCGTGTGCTGCGGCCGCTGCGCTGGATCGACCATCCGGACTTCGACCTCCACACGGCCCTGCGCGTCGCGTTCGACGCCGATGAGCAGGGACTGCCCCGGCCTCCGGTTCTGGCGGAGCTGGACGAACTCGAGGGCGGGCTGGTGCGTGCCCTCGGACAACGCGGCATGCTCGTGGCCGCCGAGACCTCGAAGGGTGCCCGGACGTTCCACTTCTACTCCGATTCGGAGGACCAGAACGGGCGGGACGTCTTCGATGCCGCCGCTCGCGGCCGCCATTCCGTCACCGCCAGGCACACGCTGGATCCGGGCTGGCGGAAGGTGCAGGACTTCGCGTGATGGCGGGCGCCATGGCCGGCTGCATCCTTCGGCCGGTGCCGGCCGGAGTCCGAACGCGGGGTGTCCGCCGGGTGTCAGAATGCGGACGACGGCAGGTCCCGCTCGCCCTCCCGGATCGCGGTGACGATGCGCCCGGCGACTGCCACCGGGTCCTTGCCCTGCGGGAGCTTCGGGGCATCCCCGGCGATGGGCCTCGACGCCAGCCCGGTCTCGGTGTGCGGCGGACGGGCATCCAGCACACGGACGCCCTGCTTCCGCAGCTCCAGCGTCAGCGCTTTGCCGTAGGCACTGAGGCCGGCCTTGGTGGCCGAGTACGCCGCCATGCCCGCCGTCGGGCTCTCGGCGACGACGGCGCTGATCTGGGCCACGAACGAGTCCCTGCCCAGCTTCGGGGCGACGTCGCGCATGAGCCGCATGTAGCCGAGGAGGTTGACGAGCACGAGTTCGTCGAGGGTGTCGTCGTCCACCTCGACGGCGGGGCCGAAGGCGACGACCCCGGACGCGAAGACGACCCCGTCGAGCTCGCGTCCGTAGACGGCTGCGGCGATGTCCGCGGGACCGGTCAGCTTCCCCAGGTCGGCGGCAACGCGACCGACGACGGCGTCGCCGAGTTCATCCGCGAGTTGCGCGAGCTTCTCCTCGGACCGGCCGGAGAGCGTGAGCTGGGCGCCCTGGGCCGCCAACTGGCGTGACAGCTCCCCGCCGAGCACCCCGGTAGCGCCGACGACGAGGACGTGGGACCCGCTCAGCTCTGTCATCGCCCGAGTGTAGCAACGCCCTCCGGGCTTCTCCGCGCTTCGCAGCCACCGCTCATCGGTTGCGCCACCGGGCGGGAAGCGGGGCGCCGCTACAGTGGGGGCATGAGCGGAATGCGGAGCTGGCAGCCGATGGTGGACACGAATGCCGCGCGTCTCCTCCGCACGACGGGCCGGACGCCCGCGGAGTGGGCGACGGCGGCACGCGAGGCGGGGATCACCGGGCGCGACGAGCTGTCCCGCTGGCTGAAGGACCAGGGTGTCACCGGGTACAACCTGATGAGCGTGGACTGGGAGGTCTTCGGGCTCCCGGAGTTCTTCCTTCGAACCGCCGACGAACTCTACGACGGCCAGTACGCGGACCGGCCGCTCCTGAAACCCATCGCGGACCGGCTCCTCCTGTGGGCCGCCGAGACCCCCGGCACCGTCATCCAGATGCGCAAGACCTACGTGTCCCTGCAGACGTCGCGCCGGAAGTTCGCGCAGGTCACGCCCAGCACCAGGACCGCGGTGGACCTGTTCTTCCGCCTGGCGGTGCCGGATCTGCCAGGGCTCGAACCGGTCCGCACCAGTGATCCGTTCGCGTGGCGCATCCGGCTCCGCCGGGAGGAGGACGTCGACGACGCAGTCCTCCGGGCCCTCAGTGCTGCCCTGGAGGATAGCCTCGGGAGTTCCTCCGCTTGAGGTCCTCGAGCTCCTGCTGGGCGGCCGCCTCGGCTTCGAGCTCCTCGAAGGCCTGCTGGAGTCGCGGCGACGACGGGTCGGTCCACGACAGTTCCTCGCGTGCCTGGGCCTGCGCCTCGAAGCGCCGGACCTCGAGTTCGGCGCTGCGGCGCGCGGCGTCGATCGCCGCGGCCTCCCGCGACGAGGAGGCAAGCGCATCGTGGACGCCGATGGCCGCCTGTGCTGCCGCACGGCGGGCGCGCAGGGCGTCGTAGTCCATCGCGTTCTGCCTCACGCGCTCCTCCAGCCGCTGCACGTCGTCGTGGAGCCTGCGGGCCTGTTGCTCCGCTTCGCGCAGCTGGCCCGTGAGTGTCTCCAGGCGTCGCCGTGCGGTCATCGATTCACGGATCGCCGCGCGGGCGGCGTCGTCGTCACCGCGCTGCGCCGCGGCCGCAGCCGCCGCCTCGACCCGGTTGAGGTAGTCGGCAGCGTCATTGGCTGCCAGCCCTACGCGGTGGTGGTGGGCCGCGACGTCGGCCGCCCCGCGCCGCGCCTGGTCGAGCAGCCTGCGTTGCGCCAGCTGCGCGTCCTGCGCCTGGACGCTCGGATCCTGCTTGGACTCGGCCGCCGCGGAACGGTTGGCCTGCACGATGCGCGTGATACGGCGTCTGATCGACACGTCGGACCCCCCGGGGACTGGTTGGAAGAAGGCTACCTGGTGAAACCGATTACCAGGCCTGCCGGTTCCCGTAGCTGTCCCGCCAGGTGGTCATCGCGGAGATCTCCGTGCGCAGCCGATGCGTGGCCTGCTCGAGCTGGAGCGTGTCGATGGAGCGCGAGGTCTGGAGGAGGGAACGGCGCAGGTCGGCCGAGAGCTCATCGAGGGCATGTGCCTGTGCGGCGAGGTCCGCGGTCCATTCCTGCTTCAGCGCACGGTTGGGCTCGCGGTCCGCGGCCCGCAGGAGGTGGTCCAGCGATGCCGCTGCCTGGTCGATCTCCGCGGCGGCGCGCGGGAGGTCGCCGACGGGACGGCCCTGTGCCGTCGCCTCGGCCAGGGCCAGATGCGTCGCGCGGGAGGAGCGCTTGAGGTCACCGATGAGCCGCGCAGGCTCCCGGGTGAGTCGATCCGGTGCGTAGGCGCGTGCGGCGAGGAGACCCCGGTCCTTCGTGCGCTCGATGATCCTCGACCGCTTGACCTTCCGGACCACCAGCCAGCCGGCCACGCCCGTGCCCGCGCCCAGCGCGGTGAGTACGCCGGCACCGATCGCCAGGGCCTCGACGAAAACTTCAAACATGGGGCATCTCCGGGGTGGATTCCATCTGACCAGTCTGCCCGCGTCCCCTGACAAATTCCACCAGGGGCCGGCGTCGTGCTGACCTAGCGTGCCGTGCGGGCCGCGTCCGGTCGCCACACGACGAGCGCCTGGCTGCGCGGGCGCGGACGCTGGCCGCGGGCCAGCGTGACCACGTCGCCGGCGAGCCCGGCGGCGAAGATCCTGCTGGATTCGGCCTGGACCCGGCGCGCGGCCAGTTCGGAGGACAGCTCGGTGACGCGCGACTGCAGTGCTGACACCTGGTTCTCGAGTTCGAGGATGCGACGGATGCCCTCGAGCGACACCCCTTCCTGCGACAGCCTCTGGATCTCGCGCAGCGTGCTGACGTCCTTCGGGGAGTAGCGCCGGGCACGGCCCGGTGCCCGGCTGGGCGTCACCAGGCCCAGCCGGTCGTACTGCCGGAGCGTCTGCGGGTGCATGTCAGCGAGCTCGGCGGCCACGGAGATGACGTAGATGGGCACCGTGTGGTCCATTGCATGCCTCCTTCCGCTGCCGGTGCTCCCGGCGGTTGCTCAAATGTACTGTTACAGCCGAGCCTTCGCAGCGAGGCCGGCACGCGGATCGGCGTCCTTCGTCGCGTCCCGGAACGCCTCGACGGCGGCCTCGGCGTCCTTCGACAGATTCTGCGGGACGACGACGTCGACGGTCACCAGGAGGTCACCTGTCGCCTTCGCGGTCTTCACGCCTCGGCCCTTGAGCCGGAGGGTCCTTCCGGACGGTGTTCCGGCGGGGATCCTCATCTTCACCAGCTCACCGGTGAGGGTCGGCACGTCGATCTGCGCTCCGAGCGCCGCCTCGGGAAAGCTGACGGGCACGTGGACGCGGATGTTGTCGCCGTCGCGCGTGAAGAGCGGGTGGTCCTTCACGTGAACGGTGACCATGAGGTCACCCGGTCCGGCCTGGCCGGGTTGTCCCTTGCCCTTGACGCGCACCTTCTGCCCGTCCCGGATGCCGGCAGGGATACGCACGTCGATCTGCTCGCCCGAGGGCTCGCGGAGGCCGATCGTGGTCCCGTTGATGGACCCGCCGAACGAGATGGACGTGCTGGCGGTGCGGTCGGCGCCCTTCTGCGGACGCGTCGACTGGAAACCACCGGGGAAGCCGCTGCCACCCATGCCCCCGCTGCCGAACAGGTCGGCGAATTCGGGAGGCAGGTTGCCGTTCGAGAAGCCGGTGCGCTGGCGCGTGCCCGTGGTCTGGCCGAACAGGTTCCCGAAGATGTCCTCGAATCCGGCACCGCCTGCACCGCCGCCCGCGCCGCCCGCGGAGAACCGTGCACCGCCGCCCATCGCGCGGATGGCGTCGTACTGCTGGCGCTGCTCGGCGTCCGACAGGACGGAATACGCCTCCGATACGTCCTTGAACGTCCGCTCGGAGCCTGCATCACCCTGGTTCTGGTCGGGGTGATGCTTGCGGGCGAGCTTCCGGTAGGCCTTCTTGATATCGACGTCGGACGCATCTTTGGAGACACCGAGGATCTTGTAGAAATCCTTGTCGACCCAATCCTGACTAGCCAACTGGCGTCTCCTTTCGTAGTTCTTCCAATAGAGAGGTGAGTAAGCGGCGGGAGCCGGGGCAGTCCCCGAGGAAGGCGGCTTCAATATTCCAAGGGCCGCCAGGCCCGC
Source organism: Arthrobacter rhamnosi (assembly GCF_054510855.1). Lineage (NCBI taxonomy): Bacteria > Bacillati > Actinomycetota > Actinomycetes > Micrococcales > Micrococcaceae > Arthrobacter > Arthrobacter rhamnosi. The sequence goes on from NZ_JBTNDT010000005.1 coordinate 61,457, forward strand.
AGGAATTTCGTTGCCGCCGTTCGGGGACCGTCCCGGCGCTCATGGTGCTGGTTACTCCGGAACCGCCACGATGACCTGCGCGGCCCGGAGGACGCGCTCGCCCTTGCGGTAGCCCGCACGGAGGATCTGGCTGACGCTGTCGGCCTGGACGTCCGCACTCGGCTGCTGCATGAGCGCTTCGTGGATGTTCGGGTCGAACGCGACGCCGACCTCATCGATGCGGGTGAGCTCGTACGCCTTGAGGACGTTCTCGAGCTTGCCCGCGATCGCCGCGAACGGGCCCTCGGCCAGGTCGCCGTGCTGGCGTGCGGCGTCGATGTCGTCGAGGACGGGCATCAGCGAGTTGATGACGCCGATGACCGCCTGGTCCCGGGCGACGTCGCGGTCACGCTCGACGCGCCGCCGGTAGTTCACGTACTCGGCCTGCAGGCGGAGCAGATCATCACGGAGTTCCGCGATGACCTGCTCGGTAGGGTCGGTCTCGCTGTCGGCGCCGGCCTCATTCAGGATGGCCTCGGCCTGAGCCAGGGCGTCTCCCTCGGAGGCATCACCGGTGGGGGCGGCCGGCCCTCCGGCCGCGGATTCCTCCGCGGCCGGAGCACCGGTGTCGTTCTGCTGCCCACGGACTTCGCCCGTCTCGGGGTCGATCTTCCGGTCGTCGGGTGAGCTCACCGGCTCCGACTGGTGCTCTTCTTCATTTCCGTGGTGCGGCATGGCTACTTCTTCTCGCTGGCGTCTTCGTCAACCACCTCGGCGTCGACGATGTCCTCGTCGCTGCCTGCGGAGGCTGACTGGTCATCGGCTGGGGCGCCCCCGGCGGAGCCGGCGTCCTGCTGGGCGGAGGCGTAGATCGCTTCGCCGAGCTTCGACTGGGAAGCCTGCAGTTTCTCGAAGGCCGACTTCACCTCGTCGTCGTTGTCCTGCGACTCGAGCGCCTTCTTCAGTGCGTCGACGTCGGCCTGCACATCGGTCCGGACGTCCTCGGGAAGCTTGTCCGAGTTGTCCGCGATCAGCTTGTCCACGGAGTAGGCGAGCTGCTCGGCGCCGTTGCGGGTGTCAGCGGCCTCGCGGCGCTTCTTGTCCTCGGCTGCGTGCTCCTCGGCCTCGCGCACCATGCGGTCGATGTCCTCCTTGGAGAGGGACGAGCCACCGGTGATGGTCATCGACTGCTCGGTACCCGTGCCCTTGTCCTTGGCGGACACGTGCACGATGCCGTTGGCGTCGATGTCGAAGGTGACCTCGACCTGCGGGACGCCGCGGGGGGCCGGTGCGATACCGGTCAGCTCGAAGGTGCCCAGCGGCTTGTTGTCCCGGGTGAACTCGCGCTCGCCCTGGAAGACCTGGATCGCCACGGACGGCTGGTTGTCGTCCGCCGTGGTGAAGGTCTCGCTGCGCTTGGTGGGGATGGCCGTGTTGCGCTCGATGAGCTTGGTCATCATGCCGCCCTTGGTCTCGATGCCGAGGGACAGCGGGGTGACGTCGATCAGGAGGACGTCCTTGCGCTCGCCCTTCAGGACACCGGCCTGCAGAGCGGCGCCGACGGCGACGACCTCATCGGGGTTGACGCCCTTGTTGGGCTCCTTGCCGCCTGCGAGTTCCCTCACGAGTTCGACGACGGCGGGCATGCGGGTGGAGCCACCGACGAGGACGATGTGGTCGATGTCGGCCACCTTGATGCCGGCCTCGGCGATGACGTCATGGAACGGCTTCTTGGTGCGATCCAGCAGGTCCTTGGTGAGGTCCTGGAACTTCGCGCGGGACAGGTGCTCGTCGAGGTGGACGGGACCGTCCGCCGTGACGGAGAGGTACTGCAGCGAGATGTTCGTGGACGTCGCCGAGGACAGTTCCTTCTTGGCCTGCTCGGCGGCTTCCTTCAGGCGCTGGAGGGCGATCTTGTCCTTGGACAGGTCGGCGCCCTTGGCCTTGGCCTGCGAGAGCAGGTAGTCGACGACGCGCTGGTCCCAGTCGTCGCCGCCGAGGCGGTTGTCACCGGCGGTCGAGCGGACCTGGATGGTGGAGAAGGCGTCCTCGTCCTTGCCGACTTCGAGGAGCGAGACGTCGAACGTTCCGCCGCCGAGGTCGAACACGAGGATCAGCTCGTCTTCCTTGCCCTTGTCGAGGCCGTAGGCGAGAGCTGCCGCGGTGGGCTCGTTGACGATGCGCAGGACCTTCAGGCCCGCGACCTCGCCCGCCTCCTTGGTGGCCTGGCGCTCGGCGTCGTTGAAGTACGCGGGGACGGTGATCACGGCGTCGGTGACCTTCTCGCCGAGGTAGCTCTCGGCGTCCGTCTTGAGCTTCTGGAGGATACGCGCGGAGATCTCCTGCGGCGTGTACTTCTTGTCGTCGATGGCGACGCTCCAGTCGGTGCCCATGTGGCGCTTGACCGACGAGATGGTGCGGTCGATGTTGTTGACGGCCTGGCGCTTGGCGATCTCGCCGACCAGGACCTCGCCGGACTTGGAGAAAGCGACGATCGACGGCGTGGTGCGTGCGCCCTCGGCGTTCGCGATGACGGTGGGTTCGCCACCTTCGAGAACCGAGACGACCGAGTTGGTGGTTCCGAGGTCAATACCTACTGCACGTGACATGCAATTTCCTTTCGACTGCCCGGGATTTGCGAGGCGCTCATCCGCCGGGCGCGTAGATTGAGCGTTCTGCACTCAAGTATAGGCGCAGGGCGTCACAGGTCAAAATGAAGTTGAGTCTGACAGACTCAACTTCTTCTGTTCAAGCTGCCGGCACCGCGGTGATGAGCCCCTCGCGGAAGGCGTCGACGAAGAGGGCGTGGTCCTGCCGCACGGTATCGGCGTAGGTCTCGCCGAAGTCGGTGATGTCCTCGATGAACTCGTCCCGCGAGGGGTCGACGGCGGCCAGGATGGCCGTCTCGGTGCGGAACGGCACCAGGTCGTGGTCGCTGTCCTCGTCCGTCGAGCAGTGGATCTTCGCCGTCGCCTTCCCGAGGGCCTCGAGGACGGGCTTCATCTGCTCGGGCTCGATGAGGTCGTCCCAGGACAGGTCCCGCTTGTACGGCGAGAGCTCGGAGACCACGAACGAGACGCCCCCGATGCTCGTGTAGCCGAGGAACGGATCGGTGTGCGGCTGCAGCGACCGCTGGCTGATGACGGCGCGGTGTCCGTCGTCCGTGAAGTAGCTGCGGACCCGCTCGTCCTGGACGATCCGGCTCGGCGCGGCGACGGTCGACTGCTTCATCGTCAGGATGATGTCGTTCTCCTGCGCCTCGTCGAACCCCTCGATGAGCACGTTGTAGGTCGGCAGCCCGGCGCTGCCGATCCCGAAGCCCTTCTTGCCGACGATGCCCTTGACCCGGTAGAACACGCGACGGCGCGATCGCCCGCTGTCGGGAATGGTTTCGAGGTAGCGCTCGAACGCGTCCGCCACCTCGGCGCGCTCCTCGTCGTCGAGGATCCGGATGGATCCGTCGTCACGGAACCGGCGCTCGTAGCCCTCGATCGAGGTCAGCGAGTCGAGCAGCCCTGTCCGCCGCGCCGCTCGGGCCTCCTGCAGCACCGTGTGGATGGTGCCCTCGGTGTTGTCCAGCCGAAAGGCGAAGGCCGACTGCTCGTCCTCCACATAGTCCTCGACGGCACCGAGATAGGCATTGAGATAGGTGTGCGCCAGATCGCGCACCGTCCGGGTCGGCAGGGCCTTCTGCCAGCAGAGCAGGGTCAGCGAGGCGACGAAACGGCGCAGGTCCCAGGAGAAGTGGCCCACGTAGGCCTCGTCGAAGTCGTTGACGTCGAACGTCAGCCGCCCCTCATTGCTCATGTAGGTGCCGAAGTTCTCGGCGTGCAGGTCGCCGTGGATCCAGACCCGCCCCGTGCGCTCGTCCGCCCACCGGTCGTCGAGTTCCCCCATGTCGGTGTAGAACAGCGACGCACTGCCGCGGTAGAAGGCGTAGGGGTCCGCCGCCATCTTGCGGAAACGTGCGCGGAAGGCGAGCGGATCCGCGCCCATCAGGTCCTGGTGGGCCTCGACGAGGGTGCTGACGATGTGCTGCTGACGCGGGTCTGGGGCGGTCATCCGCCCACGGTACGCGCAGCCGCAGAACCGGCATACCCCTGCGCCCTGATCTGCGCCCCTGTCTGCGGCGGCCACCTGCGGCCGGCCCGGCGGTGCACACTCGGACAGGACCGATGGCATACTTCCGGCATGGACCTTGAACAGTGGTGGACGGCCGTGATGCCCCGGACGCGGGACTGGCTCATCGAGAACAACGGGAGTGCCCTGACGCCGGAGGTGGCCGCCGACATCAGCCGTGCCGGCGGCCTGATCGCGTCCGACTCGTGGTGGATGGGCGAGCGCGGGCCCGACGGCCTCTTCCTCTCCGACGCGGCGATCGACTGGATCGAGGAACGGGCGAACGGCGAGCAGTAGGGCGAGCAGTAGTCAGGTGGACGCGCCGAGGGACGGTTGCCGGCTCTCCTCCCGTTGCTGATCCGCCTGCCGGACCGCGGCATTGGTCGGGGCGACGGCGAGGATCAGCAGCGCTCCGCCGATGATGCCCAGGCCGATCCATCCTGCGGCGGCGAGCCGTTCACCGACGATGACGACGGCGAGGACCGCCGCGATCGCCGGTTCCGTGAGGGTCATGGTGGTGGCGGTACTCGCGGAGATACGGGTGAGGCCGAACCCGAACAGCAGGTAGCCGAGGAACATCGGCACCAGCGCCATGTAGGCCGCGACCAGGAACGCCTCCGTGGTGGCGACGAGCGGGGCGCCGGTGATGAGGAGGACCGGCATCAGCAGGAGCCCTCCCCCGCCGAAGACGGCCCCCATCGAGGCGGCCCGGCTGGTCCGGCGGGTCATGAGGCGATGGACCGCCCACGAGTAGGTGGCGTAGGTGCCTCCCGCTATCAGGCCCAGCCCCGTGCCGATGACGGTCCCGGCGGCGTCCCCGGCCGGGCCCTGCATCTTCGACAGGCACAGCAGCGCGCTGCCCAGGACACCGAGCCCCGCGGCCAGCATCCACCACCGGCTCAGCGGGTGGCGGTCGATGAGCCGCTCGAGGACTCCGGAGGCCAGTGGCGCGGAGGCCAGGGACACCACCGAGCCGACGGCGACTCCGGCGTAGTGCATGGAGCTGTAGAACGCGAGGGGATAGATCCCCACCGCCACCGCGCCCAGGAGTACTGTCGGCAGGTTCGCCCGCAGCGCCGGGAGGGCAGCCCTCAGCGCCGGGAGGGCGATGAGGGCCTGCAGCAGGCCGCCGATGCCCAGAGCGGCGGCTCCGATCGCCAGGGGGCCGGCGCCCGGGGCGAAGGTCGCGGCAGTTCCCGTCGTCCCCCAGAGCAGGGACGTGGCACCGATGGCACCGAGGCCGACGAACCGGTTCCGGTTCACAGGGAACCGGCGAGTCCGCGGGCGACGGCCCTGGCACGCTCGAGGCGGTCCGGCCGGCCTTCGAGGTCCGCCCGGCTCATCGCCCCCTCGAGCAGGAACGTGCATCGAGGTACGCCGTCGGCGGAGAACAACCTCGACGCCGCACCCAGCGACCGCTCCCGCGCCGATCCCGTAGTCCCCTGCATTCGATCCCTTCCGGCCTGGGTAGACCAGTCTACCCAGGCCGCTGGCGGAAGGAGGGGGGAGGTCGGCATCCCCCAGTTCTACGGAGCGGCCCTGTGGCTGCCGTGTGCCGCTCTTATGTCGGGGCTGTGAGCCGCCCGCGGTGCCCCGGAGGACGAGCATCATTGCGGGTGCAATGGCACCACGGGCAAGGGGTAGACGTGCTCCCGCAGGTTGCTAAAATCATCGGGCGGGCAGCCGCTCGTCGATAAAGGCAAACCCGGTGTGAGCCGGGGACGCAAAGCCACGGGACCCACGAGGTCAGCCGGGCCGCCGAAGAGAACAGGTCCAGAGAATATGCCTCGGACACGCAAATCCATCAGCGTCGCCTCCACCATGGCCGCAGCAGCCGGCTACCGTGCCCTCGCACAGGCATCGCCGGCCGATCCACCGGGCGCAGCGCTCCAGCACCATGGGGAAGCATCAGGCCATGAGTAGCTCGAGCGATCGCCGTGCCGCCGTCGTCATCGAGGACGATCTCGACATCCGCAACCTCGTCTCCGCCGTCCTCGAGCAGGGTGGCTTCCAGGTCACCGGCGCGACCACGGGGCGCGAGGGCGTGGACGTGGTCCGCCAGGAACACCCCGTCGTGGTGACGCTGGACATCGGGCTGCCCGACATCGACGGGTACGAGGTCCTGCGGCGGATCCGCTCCACCAGCGACTGCTACGTGGTGGTCCTGAGCGGACGCACGGACGAGACGGACATCCTCACGGCCCTCCAGGCGGGCGCCGATGACTACATCCTGAAGCCGTTCCGGCCCCGCGAACTGAGGGCGCGCATCGACGCGATGCTGCGCCGGCCGCGTATCGCCCAGCACGCACACTCGACGCCTGCGCCGCCGGCTCCCGTCGCCGCCACCCCCTCGGCGGAGACCGGAGCCGGGACGTCGTCGGACCGTCTCCTGCGGAACGGCAGCCTGGTGGTGGACGGCGAGACCCGCACCGCGACCTGTTCGGGCATCGAGCTGCCGCTCACGAAGACGGAGTTCAACCTGCTGCACGAACTGATGCGCAGCAACGGTGCCGTGCGGACCAAGGAGGACCTGGTGCGCGTCTCCCGTGGCCGGGACTACCGCGGGTACAACTTCGTGAGCCGGACCGACGAACGGGCCATCGAGGTGCACATCGCCAACCTCCGCCAGAAGCTGGCCCGCGCCGACGGGAATCCGGAGCTCATCATCACGGTCCGCGGTGTCGGGTTCCGGATCCTGCCCGGGCAGGCCCGGTCGCGTTAGCGCCCCGCCGTCGGACGGGGTGTCGGGTCGGTCGTCGGTCAGGGACGTCCCGGATAGATCTCCTGCAGTTCGCGGATAGTGTCGTCGGCGCACGCCCGGAGGAGTGCCACCGACCGCTGCGCGGCCTCGAGGTCATCGGCCACGATGAGCCGCTGCGTCGCGATCGCGGCATGGGTGAGGCGGGTGGCGCCCACCATCGCCGCCGACGTCGAGAGGCTCAGGACGGCATCCTCGGCGCGGGGTGCATCGCCTTCGCCGACACGGAGGTCCAGCCGGTCGAGCTTCCCCACCAGGGTCTGCGCGAAGTCCCGGGCGAACCGCTCGACGACGGACGTGCCCGGGAAGTCCCGTTCCATGTCCCGGAGGATGGCAGGATCGAGGAGCGGTGCGGCCTTCCCGGGCGCGTTCGGAGCCGGGACGGCGTCGTTGCGCGAGGCTATCGTCCCGCCGTCCTGGCGCTGGCCAGGACGTGGCGGAGTCGGATGGGTGGGCACACTCCCAAGGGTAGCGACGGTCCGTACCCGTGGTGCTGCATCCACAGGTTCTTGCGCAAAGCTTGCGGAAGGACGGCGCAGGTGCCGCGAGAGGCTCGCGGGCATCCGCCCGTTCAGCCCCCGTCGTCGGCCAGGGCCTCCGTCCGCCGGATCGCCTGTCCCCGGCGGCGGTGATGGCAGCGGGAACGAGGAGCGGTGGGCGGGGCACCGTGTCCTTCAGGTTCGGCTGGTGAGATCCACCTCGACCCTCGCGGGTGTTGCTCTGCCGCCGCCATGCATTCCTGTACGGGAGGATGCAGCCGAACGGGCCGGCGTCGGAACGCGCGGAAGCCGGCTGAGGACCTCCTCGAGATCGTCGAGGACGGCGAGGAGCGGCGCGTCCGCAGCGATCCGGTGGAAGGAGGCCTGCTCGGGGAGCCCGAGATAGCCGTCCCGGTAGGCACGCAGGTCCTCGATGGTCTCGGTATCGGTGCCGCGTGCCACGATGCGGCGGTACGCCTCCTCGGGGCTGACATCGAGGAACACCACAGCGTCGACGGCCGGAAGCAGGCGCGTCATGGCCGCCACGAAGCGGCCGCGGCCCAGCCCGCGTGCGGCGCGCAGCGCCTGCTGGCAGTGCAGGTGCCGGTCCAGGATGACGACGCCCTCGAACGTCCGTGACCGGAGGTGGTTCGAGATCACATGAACCGATCTGATGACGGACTCCGCGAGGTCCAGGACCTGGGGCGGAACGGAGACGCCCGTCCTCTCGAGCCAGGACGTCATGGTGCGCCGTCCCGAGTGGTTGGCGAGGACGAGCGTCGGCGTGGTCGGCCCGAGGAGCCGGCTGAGGGCGCGGGCCGCCGTCGTCTTGCCGGCACCGTCGATACCCACGAGGACGACTACACGGCGGGCGGAGGAGCGGGATCCGGGGCGCATTGCTGACATGGTCATACTCCACTTGTAGTCGGCGAACCTAGGAATGCTCTTGGTCCGGGTCGTGACCAGCCTGTGAGACCGGGAGGTCCACGCGGAACCGCGTGCATCCCGGCTCGCTGGTCACACTGATGCTCCCGCCGTTCGCCTCGACGAGCGCCTGCACGATCGCGAGTCCGAGGCCCGTGCTGCCCGCGCTCGCGGACCGCGCTGCGTCCCCCCGGCTGAACCGGGTGAAGATGGTGCCGAGGAAGGCCGGATCGATGCCCGGACCCGAATCCGTGACGGTGATGCTCGCGCTCCCCTCCCCCACTGCGAGGGCTGTGGAGATTCCCGTGCCCGGCGGCGTGTGCTTGTGCGCATTGGAGAGCAGGTTGATGAGCACCTGGCGGAGCTCGGCCTCGACGGCCCGCACCTCGACGGGCTCGTCCGGCAGGTCCAGGCTCCAGGTGTGGCCCGGTGCGGACACCTGCGCATCGCTCGTCGTCTCGATCACGAGTTCGGTGAGGTCGACGTCGGATGCCTCGCCGCGCTGGCCCTCGTCGAGGCGCGCGAGCAGCAGGAGGTCCTCGACGAGGGACGACATGCGCTTCGACTCGCTGTCCACGCGTTCGAGCGCTGACCGTCCGGACGGGCTCACGGCCTCGCTCATGAGCACCAGCTCGGTGTAGCCGCGGATGGAGGTGAGGGGGGTGCGGAGTTCGTGGCTCGCGTCCGCCACGAACTGCCGCACCTTCAGCTCGCTCGCATGGCGTTCCCGCAGGGCGCACGTGACGTGGTCGATCATCTCGTTCAGGGCCAGCCCTACGGTGCCGACCTCCGTGCCGGGCTGGGCTGCGGCAGGGGGGACCCGTACGGGGATGGCCACTTCGCCGGAGGACAGGGGAAGCTGCGAGACGGACGTCGCCACAGCAGACAGTTCCTCGAGGGGGCGCAGTGACCGGCGGATGATCACGGTTCCGGCGAGCCCGGTCAGCGCCAGTCCGGCCAGCGAGAGCCCCGCCACGGTGAGGTCAAGGGAGACGAGGGTGCTGTCGCGCTCGGTGGTGGACAGGCCGGTGACGAGCACGGAGCCGTCGGGGGTGAGGCCGCTGGGCAGGGCCGCGGCATCGACGCGGTAGTGCCCGCTCGAGAGCTCCAGTTCCGCGGGTCCACTGCCGGGATCGACGGCCGCGAGCACGTCGAGGTCGGCGTGGGTGAGCGGTTCCGTGGTGCCGTCGTCCTGCACCAGCGCGGAGTTCTGCGCCTCGCCATCAGAGAAGACGGCGTTGAGCGTGCCCGGTCGCTGGCCTGCCGCGTTCTCCGGATCCACGTTCCGGAAGGGCCGGTCGCCGTCGCCGAATGGACGCCCGCCGGGGAAACCGGCGCGCCCGGCGGCGGGCGTGAGCGCGTCGTCGAGCTGCCCCGTGAGGTAGCTGCACATGGCGAGGTGGCTGAGGACGCCGATGGCCACGCAGATCGCCGTGAGCAGTGCGAGGGTCGCCAGGATCAGCTTCGTGCGGAGGTGCAGCGGACGGCGTCCCGGTCGGGGGCCCGCGGGATGCGGAGGGGTCACGGAGCCGCGGGTTTGAGCACGTACCCGGCGCCGCGGACGGTGTGGATCATGGGAGTGCGCCCGGCGTCGATCTTCTTGCGGAGGTAGGAGATGTACAGCTCGACGATGTTCGCCTGGCCACCGAAGTCGTAGTTCCACACGTTGTCGAGGATCTGCGACTTGCTGACCACGCAGCGCGGGTTCTCCATGAGGTAGCGCAACAGCTCCCACTGGGTGGAGGTCAGGGCGATGTCCTCTCCCTTACGGGTGACTTCGCGCGTGTCGACGTTCATCACGAGGTCCCCGACCACCAGTTCCGCGGAATCCGACGCCGCGACGCCGGAGCGCTGGACGAGGCGGTGGAGGCGCAGCAGAAGCTCCTCCATGCTGAAGGGCTTCGTGACGTAGTCGTCGCCGCCGGCCGAGAGCCCGGAGATGCGGTCCTGCACGGCGTCCTTCGCGGTGAGGAACAGGGCAGGGACATTCGGTGCGAACGTGCGGATCCTCCTGAGCGCCTCGATGCCGTCGACGCCGGGCATCATGACGTCGAGGACCAGGACGTCGGGGCGGAAGGTCCGCGCCGCGGACACGGCTGCGGCGCCGTCACCGGCCGTCGTCACGCTCCAGCCCGCCATCCGAAGGCCCATGCTGACGAGTTCCGCGAGGCTCGTCTCGTCGTCGACGACGAGGGCCCGGATCGGGCTGCCGTCGGGGTGTGCAAGGCGCGGCAGGTTGTCGGTCATGGAGTGGGAGGCGTCGGCCATCGGTCTTCCTGGTGTCTTGCGGGAGTACCGGCCGGAGCCGGAGTGGATTGCAGGCGGAGCGCTGCGGTCCAGTATCCCGTACGGGTCCTGCTGGGTTCCCCTACCTTCCCTCGCCGACTTGGGCCCCCGCTTTCCAGAACCTGTGCAGTTGCTGTGCAGGAAGCTTTCAGGAGGAGACGGGCGAAAGGACCGCCGGCAGGGTCCTTCTGCGTACTGCGCTACCGCGCCGACGGCACCGCGCCCAGCTTCGAGGGCCACCAGATCCTCGGACCGATGTCGTACGCCAGTGCGGGAATCAGCAGCGAGCGCACCAGCACGGTGTCCAGCAGGACACCGAACGCGACGATGAAGGCGATCTGCGCGAGGAAGAGGATCGGGATCACGCCGAGCGCCGCGAAGGTCGCCGCCAGCACCACGCCGGCGGAGGTGATCACGCCTCCGGTCACCCCCAGTCCGCGGAGGATCCCCGGCCGCGTACCGATCCGGAGCGATTCCTCCCGCACCCGCGTCATGAGGAAGATGTTGTAGTCCACGCCGAGTGCCACCAGGAACACGAAGGCGAAGAGCGGCACCGATGCGTCCGCGCCCTCGAACCCGAAGACGCCGTTGAACACCAGCGCGGAGACGCCCAGGGCCGTCGCGTTCGAGAGGGCGACGCTGGCCACGAGGAGCACCGGCGCGAGGATGGACCGCAACAGGACGACCAGCACTCCGAGGATGACGAGCAGCACGATCGGGATGATCTTCCCGAGGTCCGCCAGTGCGGTGTCATTGGTATCCACCGCCACCGCCGTGACTCCCCCTACCAAGGCATCCGGGCCGGCGTCGTCGAGGGCGGTCCGCAGGTCACGGACGACGTCCTCGGCCCGGTCCGAATCCGCCTGGTATTCGAGCGTCCCGCTGATGAGCACCCGCCCGTCCTCGACGACGGCGGCGCCACCGGGGTCCGTGGTCAGCGCGGCATCGGAGACGCCCTCCTGCGCGGACACGACGGCGAGCGCGGCGTCGGCATCGGCCTCCGGTGCGACGACGTAGACCGGGCTGCCGGACCCGGCGTCGAAGTGGCGGCCGAGCGCCTCCTGACCGTCGACCGCGTTCGACGGCGCCAGGATCAGGGCCGACTGCGGCACCCCACCGGCCTGCAGCTGGGTCAGTCCGAGGGCCCCGGCCACCAGGAGCAGCAGCGAGGCGATCCACAGGACGCGGGGGCGGCGGGCCACCAGCAGGGCAACCCTCCGCCACAGGCCTCGGACCTGCTCGAGTCCCCTGTCGGGTGCGGCGTCGGGTCCGGCGTCGGGTACGGCGTCGGGTACGGCGTCGTCTCCGGCGGCTGCCGCATGCCTGCCCCCGGGGGCGGCGGCCGCGGTCCGAGGACGGTAGCGCGGCCGCAGCGGCCAGAAAGCGCCCCTGCCGAAGAGGAGCAGGAGGGCCGGGAGGAACGTGAGTGCTGCGCCGAGCGAGAAGGCGATGCCGATCGCGGCGATCGGTCCGAGGCTCCGGTTCGAGTTGAGATCCGAGAAGAGCAGGCACAGCAGCCCGAGGATCACCGTGGCACCGGACGCGAGGATCGGCGCCACCGACGTCCGGTAGGCCACGCGCATCGCGTCCCACTTCAGCTCGTGCTCCGCCAGCGCTTCGCGGAAGCGTGCGACGAGCAGCAGCGCGTAGTCCGTGGCCGCGCCGATCACGAGGATCGACAGGATGCCCTGGCTCTGGCCGGTCAGCTGGATCACATCGAGCTTCGCGAAGGCGAAGACCAGCAGGATCGACGTCGCGAGCGCGAACACCGAGGTCAGGAGGACCAGGAACGGGAGGACGACGGAGCGGTAGACGGCCAGCAGGATGACGAACACGGCTCCGAGCGCCACGCCGAGCAGGATCCCGTCGATGCCGCCGAACGCATCCACCAGGTCGTTAGTGAAGCCTGCCGGTCCGGTGACGTATCCCGTCACGCCGTCGGGCAGTTCGTCCGCCAGGACCGCCCGCAGGTCTCCGACGACGTCGGCGAGTTCGGCGTCGGCCGAGACGAAGGCGATGTACTGCACCGCGAGACCGTCCTCGGACGGCACGGGCCCGGCGACGGCGGGCGCTCCGGCGGCCGGCGGTTCGAGTCCCTCCACCTTGCCCAGCTCCACCCCGATCTCCTCGTACAGGCCGAGGTTCCGCGGCTCGATGGCCGTGTCCGATTCGGCGACGATCACGCCAGGGATGGCATCCGAGTCGCTGAACCGCTGCTGCAGCTCGCCCGCCTCGGTGGATTCGGCGCTCGCGGGCAGGAAGGACGCCGCGTCGTTGCTGGAGACCTCGTCGAGCCGCCCGAAGGTCGGGCCGCCCACGGCCGCGCCCACCAGCCAGATCAGCACGACGACAACGGGCAGCAGCACCCTCAACCAGCTGTTCCTCATGACGCTCTCCACTCTTCGAAATTATCTCTGCGATAAAGTATATCCATGGTGGAGATAATAGGAACCGACCTAAACTGGAGGAAAAGGAGGCGGGACCCATGGCGACGAAGGACGAACTCCTGGCACTCCTGCGGCAGTTCACCATCGAGACGGACCGCTACGTCGAGGCCGCCAGCGAGCGCGACAGCCTCTACCGCACCGACCTCCAGGCCCTGGGCATCATGATGGGCGCGGCCAGCGCCGGGCTCACCGTCACCCCGGGGTTGCTCCGGGAGGAGCTGAACCTGAGCTCGCCGGCCACCACGGCGCTCGTCGACCGCCTCGATTCCGCAGGCCATGTCACGCGCCGCCGCAGCGACGTCGACCGCCGGCAGGTGCACCTGGAGATGACCGAGAAGGCGCGCGCCACCGGCGCGATGCTGTTCGCCCCGCTCGCCCGCCACATCAGCGGCGTGTTCGACCAGTACTCGGACGAGCAGCTCGCCCTGCTGCTCGACATGATGCGGAAAATAACCGACGCGACGGTTGCCGCCAAGAATGAGGCGCAGGACGACGTCGGTGCTGGCTGAGGCCCCTGCTCCGGGTTAGCCTTCCGGAATGAACGATGAGGTCTATTCCCACGGACACCACCCGAGCGTGACCACGGCGCACGCGGCGCGGACGGTCGCGTCCTCGGCCGCCTACCTCGAGCCCTACCTGGAGGCGGGCATGGACCTGCTGGACATCGGGTGCGGCCCCGGGAGCATCACCGCAGGGTTCGCTGACATCGTGGCACCGGGGTCGGTGATCGGCATCGACAGCTCGGCGGACGTCGTCGCCCAGGCGGCCGAGACGCACCGGGACCTCGCGAACGTGGAATTCCGTGAGGGGAACGTCTACGACCTCGACTTCGCGGACGAGTCCTTCGATGTCGTCCATGCGCACCAGCTCCTCCAGCACGTCGCCGACCCGGTGGCCGCGCTCCGCGAGATGCGGCGTGTGGTGCGTCCCGGCGGCATCGTCGCCGCGCGTGACGCCGACTTCGGGGCCATGGCCTGGCATCCGGCGGTCGAGGAACTGGAGGAGTGGAGGACGCTGTACCGCGACCTGGCCCGCGGCAACCGCGGCGAGCCGGATGCGGGACGGAGGCTGCCGGGCTGGGCGTCCGCCGCCGGCTTCGCGCACGTGGAGGTGTCGTCGTCGAACTGGACCTACGCCACCCCCGAGGAGCGCCGCTTCCACGCCGGGTCCTGGGCGGATCGCGTCCTGCACTCGGCCTTCGCGGAGCAGACCCTCGACCGCGGGCTCGCCGACCAGCAGACGCTCGAGCGCCTCGCCGAGGGCTGGCGCAGGTGGGCGCGGATGGACGCCGCCGTGTTCCTCATGCCGAGCGTCGAGATCCTCGCGCGGGACTGAGCGCGGGCCCCCGGTCGGGCGGCGATCGCCCCGCCCGGGCAGTAGGTGCAAGCGCGGGATCCGCGGCTAGGCTGGCGGGATGTACCGCATCGTCACCGTCTGCACCGGCAACATCTGCCGCTCCCCCATGGCCGAGCTCATGCTGACCCACGCCTTCGCGAAGGCCGGCATGGCAGGCGACGTCGTCGTGGATTCCGCGGGCACCACCGACTGGGAGGCGGGCCGCCCCATCGACGAGCGCGCGGCGACGAAGCTGACCGAACTCGGGATCGAGAGCCACCTGCACCGGGCCCGCCGTTTCGAACCGGGCTGGTACCGCGAGCGGCACCTCATCCTCGCCCTCGACCTGGACCACTACCGCCAGCTGCGGTCGGAAGCGCCGGACGACGACGCCCGTGACAGGATCCACCTGCTACGCGAGTTCGATCCCTCGACGACGGACACCGACCTCGAGGAGCTGGGCATCTACGACCCCTGGTACGGCGACGCGAGCGACTTCGACGCCACCTGGCGGATGGTCGACGGCGCGGTGGACGGCGTCGTCCGCTACGTCAGCAACGAGCTCGACGCCGACGGTTCGGACGGCTGACCCGCGGCGCTTACCATGAACGGGTGAATCCCTCCCTCTGGCTGGCGCTGCTCGGCGCCGGAACGCTGATCAGCTTCGTTCCCGGCGCCGGTGCCGTGAACACCATGAGCAATGCCCTGACGGTCGGCTTCCGCCGTTCCATCTGGGGCATCCTCGGGCAGCAGGCCGCGTTGCTCGTGCACATCGGTATCGCCGCGGCCGGCGTCGGGATCCTCGTCGCCAACTCACCCCTCGCCTTCAACCTCATCCGGTACTCGGGCGCTGCCTACCTCGCGTACCTCGGCGTGCGGAAGTTCCTCCAGAAGCCCGAGCACAGCGACATCCGTGCACTGCAGGGCGACGAGGGCGTCCTCTCGATGTTCCGGCGCGGCGTCTGGGTCAACCTGCTCAACCCGAAGGCCATCGTGTTCTTCCTCGCCCTCATCCCGCAGTTCATCCGGCCGGAGGAACCGCTGCCCGCCCAGTACGGAGTGCTCGCCGCGACCGTCATCGGCATCGACGTCCTGGTCATGTGGTTCTTCTACGCCGGAACCGCGCGCTCCTTCCGCCGCTTCACGCAGGACGACCGCGGGCAGGTCCTCCTGAACCGCACCTTCGGTTCCCTCTTCGTCGGCGTCGGCGCGCTGCTCGCCCTGGCCTGAGCCGTGCCTGCCGAGACACCCCTGCTCATCGCGATCGACGGCCGCTCCGGTGCCGGCAAGACCACCCTCGCCGTGGAACTCGCGGCACTCCTCCGCGAGCACCACACCGTCACCCTCTTCCACCTCGAGGAGATCTACCCCGGGTGGGACGGGCTCGATGACGGCATAGCCCGCTACGTCGACCAGGTGGTCCGCCCCCTGAAGGCGGGACGGTCCGCACGATGGAACGCCTGGGACTGGAAGGAGGGCCGGGACGGGCCCGAGCGCACGACGCCGGCCGCCGAGATCGTCCTCCTCGAAGGAGTCGGCGCCGCGGCCGCCGCTGCCCGCGCCCACCTGGACGTCGTTCTCTGGGTGGAGGCCGACGAGGAGATCCGGCGCCGCTCCGCCCTCGAGCGCGACGGCGAGACCTACGCGCCCTTCTGGCAGCGCTGGGCGGACCAGGAATCGGCATGGCTGGCCGCCGACGATCCGTGCGCCGCCGCCGACGTCGTCGTGCAGGGCCACAACGGCCCGCAGCCCCGCGCGATCCGGCTCGCGCTCACCGCCCTACCCGCCTGCGCCGCCCTGATGGCGCCGGAGCGTGCGGGACGGCGCGGGCTCACGGTCGACTGCGAGGGCATCGACGCGGTCCCGGACCCCGCCGCACTCTTCTCCGCGCTGTACGGCAGCGCCCCCGCCGCCGCATGGCTCGACAGCTCCGACGCCGGCACCGCCCCCACCACCGGGGGCCGCAGCAGGTTCAGCATCCTGGCCGATGCCGGCGGCGTCTTCGGGCAGCAGGCACTGCACCAGGCCGGAATCACGGAGGTCACCGCCGGAGCAGTGACCACCCGCATCCGCGAGCCCTTCTTCCGGTGGCTCGAGGACGTCTGGGGGCGCAGGGCCGTCCGGAGGCCCCAGGTGCCCGGATGCGAGTTCGGGCTCGGGTGGCTGGGCTACCTCGGGTACGAGCTGAAGCGGGAGACGGGGGGCTCGGACTCCGAGCAGGCCGGCGATGCCCTGCCCGACGCCGCGCTCCTCTTCGCAGGCCGCGCCGTCGTCATCGACCACGACCACGGCGCCGTCTTCCTGCTGTCCCTCTCGGACGGGCGGCCGGATCCGGAACGCGACGCCTGGCTGCGGCAGGCACGGGACGCCGTCGCGGCGCCGCCCCCCGCTCCGCCGTCGCCCCCGCTGGGCGTACCCCCCTTCGCCGTCCGCGACTCGCGCGAGGAGTACCTCGGCAAGGTCCGCCGGGCGCAGGACGAGATCGCGGAGGGGAACACCTACGAGGTGTGCCTGACGACGTCGCTGTCCGCCCGCGTGGAACGGGCCGACCCGCTCTCCGCGTACCTCCGCCTGCGCGCCGCGAGTCCCGCGCCGTTCGCCCACTTCCTCCGCTTCCCGGGCTTCGCCATCGCGAGCACCTCGCCCGAGCGTTTCCTGGAACTCACCGCCGACGGCCGGATGCGGGCGGAACCGATCAAGGGGACCCGGGGCCGCTCGGCCGACCCGGACGCCGACGCCGCGCTCGCCGAGGACCTCAGGACCTCGGAGAAGGACCGCGCGGAGAACATCATGATCGTGGACCTCCTCCGCAACGACCTCTCCCACCATGCAGTGCCGGGCTCGGTGACGGTCAGCAGGTTGTGCGCCATCGAGACCTATGCCACCGTGCACCAGATGGTCAGCACGATCGACGCCCGGCTGCGGCCCGGAAGCGCCCGCGCAGGCGTCATCGCGTCGGCATTCCCCGCCGGCTCGATGACCGGCGCGCCCAAGATCAGCACCATGGCCATCCTCGACCGCCTCGAGGGAGCCCCCCGCGGCCCGTACTCCGGAGCCGCGGGCTACTTCAGCCTCACCGGCGCCGCCGACCTCGCCGTCGTCATCCGCACCCTGGTCCTGCAGGACGACGACGAAGGCACCCGCCTGACGCTCGGCGTCGGCGGGGCGATCACCGCCGACTCCGACCCGGCGGAGGAGTGGGACGAGGTGCGCGTCAAGGCCCGCGGTGTCCTGTCGGCGCTGGGGGCCACCTTCCCCGCCCCCGACTGAGGCCGGTTCCACGGATATCCGTCCGATGCTTGTGCGAGGTCTCCTCCGTCCCCTACAGTGGTCCGAAATAATGAATGCCATTCATTTTAGGTCCCCGGCAGATCGGTCTGCCATGCGGCGGACCTCCGGCCCCGCGAAGGAATTCCCGTGAACTCCGTACGATCCCCCCGCCCCGCTCCGGCCGACGAGGTGCCGGACCTGGTGCCCGCCGGCGGAACGATCCCTGCCGGCGGAACGATGCCTGCCGAATGGGCGAGGCACGACCGCACGTGGATGGCCTTTCCCCCGGCCAATGACACCTTCGGGCAGCCCGGCAGCACCACGCTGCACCGGGCCCGGGCGGCGTGGGTCCGGGTCGCGGAGACTCTCGCCCGCTACGAGCCGGTCACGGTCCTCGCCGATCCAGCCGACGTGCAGACGGCGCGGACCATGCTGGGAGCGGGCATCGGCATCGAGGCCGTTCCCCTCGACGATGCATGGCTCCGCGACTCCGGACCGACGTTCGTCCACGGGCGCGACGGGGCAGTGGACGCGGTCGACTGGGTCTTCAACGGATGGGGAGCCCAGGACTGGGCCGCATGGTCCCGGGACGAGCACGTCGGCCGGGCCGTCGCACGGCTGGCCGGGGTGAGCGCCTCGCAGAGCGCGCTCGTCAATGAAGGCGGCGGATTCCACATCGACGGCCGCGGCACGGTCCTGCTGACCGACACCGTGCAGCTCGACCCCGGGCGGAACCCGGCGGCGACGAAGGAGTCCGTGGAAGGCGAGGTCCACGCGCGCCTGGGGACGCGCCACGCGGTCTGGCTTCCGCGCGGCCTGACGCGGGACTACGGGGACTTCGGCACCCGGGGACACGTGGACATCGTCGCGGCGTTCACCGCGTCCGGGACACTGCTCCTCCACCGGCAGGACGACCCCCGGCATCCGGACTTCGAGGTGACCCGCCTCCTGCGCTCCGCGCTCGGCTCGGCCGTCGACGCCGAGGGCGCGCCGCTGACGATCGTCGATGTGCCCGCACCCACGGTCATCCGCGACGACGACGGATTCGTGGACTGGTCCTACATCAACCACTACGTCGCCAACGGCGTCGTGCTCCTCTGCGCCTTCGACGATCCGAACGACGCGGTGGCCGCCGACATCCTGGCCGCCGCCTATCCGGACCGGACGATCGAACTGGTGGACGCCCGCGACATCTTCGCCTTCGGCGGAGGAATCCACTGCATCACCCAGCAGCAGCCGGCCCCGCGAACCCTTCAGGAGATGGACTGATGCCGATCGATGTCGTCGAGGCCACCATCCGGGACCTCCGCGAGGCCCTGGTGGCGGGCCGGACCACCAGCGAAGAACTCGTCACCGCCTACCTGCAGCGGATCCAGGCCTACGACCGGGACGGGATACGGCTCAACGCCGTCGTCGTGATGAACCCCTCCGCCCTCGATGAGGCATGCGCCTCGGACGAGCGGAGGGCGCGCGGCGAGGCACGGGGACCGCTGGACGGCATCCCGTACACCGCGAAGGACAGCTACAAGGTGAAGGGCCTGACCGTCGCCGCCGGGTCGCCGGCGTTCCAGGACCTCGTGGCCCAGCAGGACGCCTTCACCATCGGCCGGCTGCGCGACGCCGGAGCCATCCTCCTCGGCCTCACGAACATGCCCCCCATGGCAAACGGGGGCATGCAGCGCGGGGTGTACGGGCGGGCGGAAAGCCCCTACAACGCGGACTACCTGACCGCCGCGTTCGCCTCCGGATCGTCCAACGGGTCGGGGACGGCGACTGCAGCGAGCTTCGCCGCCTTCGGACTCGCGGAGGAGACCTGGTCCTCCGGCCGGGCGCCGGCCTCGAACAACGGCCTCTGCGCCTACACGCCCTCGCGCGGCGTGATCTCCGTCCGCGGGAACTGGCCCCTCGTGCCCACCATGGACGTCGTCGTCCCCCACTCCCGCACCATGGCAGACCTGCTCGAGATTCTCGACATCATCGTCGCCGACGACGACGAGGCACGCGGGAACTTCTGGCGCGTCCAGCCGTGGATCGCCATCCCTCCGGCGTCATCGCTCCGACCGGACTCCTACCCGTCCCTCGCCCCCCGCACTCCCGACGACGCGCACCGGCACCTCGCCGGGAAGCGCCTCGGCGTTCCGCGCATGTACATCAACAGGGACCCCGACGCCGGCACCGCCCCCGCGCCGGGACTCGGCGGACCGACCGGGCAGCGCATCCGGACGCGGGACTCGATCCTGGACCTGTGGGCGGCGGCCCGGGCCGACCTCGAACGCGCCGGAGCGGAAGTGATCGAGGTGGATTTCCCTGTCGTCTCCAACTACGAGGGTGACCGCCCCGGCGCACCGACCATCCGCACCCGTGGGCTGGTGAGCGCCGGATACCTGCGGAGCGAGATCATCGACCTCTCGGCGTGGGCCTGGCACGACTTCCTGCAGGCGAACGGCGACCCGGACCTCGATTCGCTCGCCGACGTCGACGGCGCCAGGATCTTCCCTCCGGACAGCCGCGCGCTGCCCGACCGGTACTCGGGCTTCGACGACGACATCGCAGGGTACCCCGCGCACATCCGGGTTCACGGGGCAGTCGATCTCACGGACATCCCGCACCTGGAAGAGGGACTGCAGGGGCTCGAGGAGACGCGACGGGTGGACCTCGAGTCCTGGATGGAGGGCCTCGGACTGGACGCCGTTCTCTTCCCGGCCGCAGCGGATGTCGGGCCGGCCGACTGCGACACGAACCCCGCGTCGGCGGACGTCGCCTGGCGCAACGGCGTGTGGGTGTCGAACGGGAACCTCGTCCCCCGACACCTCGGCATACCGACGGTCACCGTACCCATGGGGATGATGCACGACATCGGGATGCCCGTGGGGCTCACGTTCGCCGGACCCGCCTACCGTGACACCGAACTGCTGCGCCTCGCTGCGGCGTTCGAAGCCACGGGATCACCGCGACGATCAGCGCCACCGCGGACACCTCCCCTGGAACGGCCCGGACACCCCTGACCGGTGTGGGCCGGGGCGCTAGCTCGCGTCGGGGACGCTTCCCGGCAGGGCCATGTCGGGAGCCACCGAGGTGAGGTCCTCCAGGCTGGGCAAGGGCGGCTGGTCGACGGAGCCCTTCAGCTCGAGGACCTTCTCCGGCTCCAGATCAACCACCTCCGCGATGACCTCCGGGTCTTCGCCGTGCTCGAGCGCGACCACGATGGCTTCCTGGAGGTTCAGTTCGGCATGATCCAATTCGAACGCCGCTGCCTCCTTGTCCGCTGCTGCGACGGCAAGCCGGTGACGGTCCTCTGCTGACATGATGCGCCCAGCCCTTCTCTTCCAATGGCGAACACAGGGAGAGCGACGATGGGAACCGGAGGGCCCTGTCGTCGCTCGTGGCATTCGTTTGCACCTCCATTGTGCCTGTCCAGCCCTCCAACACCAGCGCGCGTCCCACTTCGTTATCGAAGCGGCGCTCCTCCCGGACGATGGACAGGCGCGACGCGCCGCGCCCGCCGGGCCCTGATGGCCGTTCAGCGCGCCGGGTCAGTAGGATGATGATCAACCGGCGGTGCCGGCGACGGTTCAGAAGCGAGCCGGGTATCCACCGTGCTCGTTTCCCGAAGACAGGTGCTATGAACTCCCGGCTTACCCCTTCCGAACCCTTCCCCGAGGATCTGACGCCCCTCGAGCTGTCCGAGGTCGAAGTCCTGAACAGCAGGATCCAGCGCGAGATGGCGCATGAGTACGTCCACGACGGCGAAGTCGACCCCGAGACGGATCAGCGCAACGAGGAGCTCACCGAGGAACTGGACCGACGCGACGACGCGGATGCCGCGCGTGCGTCGACCTCTACCGCCGACGCCGCCCAGCTCTAGCCACCCTGCGACTGCCACAGGTACGACCCGGGTACCTCAGGGAAGGCTTCGGGGGCCGTTGATCTCGTCCTCCACGGCACGCGCCAGGGCCCGCAGCTTCCTGCCGTCGCGGTGGGAGTAGTCCCGGGGTTCCTGGTCGATCACGCAGAGGGTGCCGACCGTCCACCCGCCCGGACCGCGCAGCGGGTAGCCGGCATAGAAGCGGATGTAGGGCTCCCCGAGAACGAGCGGGTTGTGCCGGAAACGATCGTCCTCGAGTGCGTTCCGCACGATCAGGGCGCCTGCGTTCCGGATGGTGGCATTGCAGAAGGAGATCTCCCTCGGCATGTTCTGCTGGATCGGGCCGATCACGGATTTGAGGAACTGCCGGTGGTCGTCGATCAGCGCGATGATCACCGAACTGCACTGGAAGTACTCCCTGGCTTCCCTCGTGATCCTGTCGAAGCGCTCCTCCTGCCCCGTATCGAGCAGTCCGGTGCGCGACACCGCGTCGAGCCGATCGACCTCCTGCTCCTCGTCGGTGAACAGGAAGGCTCCGGCGAGGCCGAGTGCCCGGCGGGAATCCAGCGAGGATTCCTCTGCTGCGTCCAGCCGGTGTTCGGAGCACCGGGGAACCCGGAAGCCTCCTTCCCCCGGAACCTCTGCCAGGAGTTCGTTCATCGCGTCGGCCAGCAGGTCGCACTCCTCGACGGGCAGCTCCAGCACGCCGCCCACATACGCTTCGATCTCGAACTGGGAGACGAGTCCGCCCAACGAGTAGTAGCGAAGCCACACGTCCTCGAAGCCCAGGCCCGTGCTGGACAACGCCTCCCTGATCCGCTGCACGTGTGCCTGCCGATTCATTCCCAGTCCTCCGCGCCGGCCGCCGGAAGTACGACGCCGCGACGCCTGTTGTGCGTCCCTGTCCCGCGATTCATCAGCAGGCTTTCTACTACCGTACTGCCGTATCGGGCAACGGATGACCGCGGGCAGCTTCGAACCCCTCGTTGCGAGGCACGTCCGTCCCATCCCGGCCGGGCCTCCAGCGGCCCGCGGGCACACGGTCGTCGTCGCACTTTCCGCTCGTCAGGCCACTGTCGGGGCCCCTACGATAGTGCCGGTGCCAGCGTCCGTCCGGCGCCCTACCGACCCGGCGGACGGGGACACGTCCGGCCGACACGAAGGGGGAAGCGCCATGAAGTCCTTTGCCTGCGGTGACGTGGTTCCCGGGTGTGATGCCCGTTGGGTCTGCGCCTCGGACGACGAGATCCTGTCCAACGTGCGGAGCCATGCGGCGACGGCCCACGGCCTGACGGATCTTCCCTCCGAGGTCAGGGACGCGGTCCGGGCCCACACGCTGCCCGCCTGACGTCGTTGCATCCGATCCCACGCGTCCGGTGCCTTCCATGACCGAGCCGGATGACCGCTGGAGCGAGCACCTTGCTGCGGCATGCCGGGGCGAGGGCATCGTCTCGATGTACCAGCCCATCGTGGACACGGCGCGGGGCACCATCGTCGGGTTCGAGGCCCTCCTGCGATTCCCGGGCTTCGCCGAGCAGGACCCGGAGGTCTGGTTCGCCCGATCCCGGCGAGCCGGCTGCCCCGCCGAACTGGAAGCGGCGGCCTTGCGGACAGCCCTGGCCCATCGTCCGTCGCTGCCCCGCAATTGCTTCCTCACGGTCAACGTGTCGCCCGACCTCCTGCCGGCACCGGCCATCCGGGACGTGTGGGACGAGACCGGACACCTGGGCGGCGTGATCATCGAACTGACCGAGCACGCAGAGATCGAGTCGTACCTGGAGTTGGAGCCGGACCTCAACAGGCTGAAGGCGGCGGGAGCGTTGATCGCGGTGGATGACGCCGGCTCGGGGTACGCGGGACTGCAGCATCTCCTGGCCCTCAGGCCGGCCTTCGTCAAGGTCGACAGGGACTTCATCACGGACATCCACCACGACGAAGCCAAGCGTGCACTGGTGGACATGCTGGGAGCCTTCGTGGGCAGGCTCGACGCCTGGATCATCGCCGAAGGCGTCGAGCGGATCGAGGAACTCGACGTCCTCGCCTCCCTGGGTGTCCCCCTCGTCCAGGGCTACCTGCTGGGCCGCCCGGCCCCGCCCTGGGGTGAGCTCGACCCCGAGATCGCCCATCGTCTCGCCCGCCGGGTCCCGGCCCGGCGCCCGTCCGTCGGTTCGGTCCTGGAAGTCGCGGCGACCGTGACGAGCATCGATGATGCGCGGGCCGCGTTCGCCGGGGACCCCTCGCTGACCGAGGTCGTCCTGGTGTCGGGGCGCCGGCCGGTCGCGGTGCTGACCCAGGACGCGGCGCTTCTGGGGGTGCTCGGCCAGGGCATGTGCGTGAACACGGACACCCCCATTCCCGAGGCCCTGGAGCGGTGCGTCACGCGCGATATCCCGACCCGCTTCGATCCGGTGCTGGCGACCGACGACGCCGGCAATTTCGCGGGCCTCGTGCGTGTGGAGCGGCTCATCACGGCACTCACCCGATCGGGGACTCCCGTCAGCTCCTGAGGGGGTTGTCAGGGACCGTACGGATGTTCGGTGAGCCAGGCCAGCGCCTCGGCCGGGCACTCGAAGTAGCGCGTGGGGTACGGGGGGTTGTGCACCCGGGCGAAGAAGTCCGCCAGTGTCCTGTCGACCGCGCTCGGGCCGACGATGGCCATGGCTGCGATGTTCAGCGCAGTCGCGAAACCGTGAAGAGCGCTCCGCGTGAGCGACACCATGCCGTTGAGCTCCACCAGCATCGGCGGGCAGACGTCCCGGCACAGCGCGTTGGACCGCTCGATCAGTGCTGCGGCATCACTGTCGCCGACGCTCGTATTGCGCCGCCACTGGACCCACAGGACCTCGGTGCGCAGCTCGGCCACGAAGGCTTCCGGGGCGGCATCCCGTTCTTCCGCCATGCTCCCCAACCCCCTGTGGTGATACCCGAGTGCCGGACATCCCCTCGCACACTACAGACAGGGGTGGTCGGGCGCGAGCGGATACGCTGGGGGCCATGACTGTTCTCGTGTTCCTCGACCCGGCCCACGACGACGGCAGGGTCGTCGATGCCTCGCAGCCCCAGCTCCTTGCCACGGACCTGGGCGCCACCCGCGGCGACGGGGTCTTCGAATCGCTCCTGGCCGTCGACGGGTCTCCCCGCAAGGAGCAGGCACACCTGACGAGGCTCGCGTCGTCGGCAGCGGCCCTGGACCTTCCGGTCCCCGACGCCGAGGCGTGGAGCCGGGCCATCCGCACCGGCCTGCGGGAATTCGCGGCAGCGGAACCGGAGCGCCATGACGCCGTCGTGAAGCTCATCGCCACGCGCGGGGCCGAAGGCGCCGGGCGGGCCACCGCGTGGGTCCAGGTCGCGCCCGTGCCGGCGTCGACGATCGAACAGCGCAGGACGGGACTCCGGGTCCTGTTCCTCGAACGCGGGTACGACAGCTCCGTGGCGCAGCGCGCACCTTGGCTGCTGCTGGGCGCCAAGACCCTCTCCTACGCCGTCAACATGGCGGCCATCCGTTACGCGAAGGCCCACGGGGCCGACGACGTCATCTTCACGTCCTCCGACGGCAAGGTCCTGGAGGGCCCCACCTCGACCGTGCTGCTGGCCTCCGACCGCGACGGACGGAAGACACTCCTGACACCGCAGCTCGAGAGCGGCATCCTCGCGGGCACCTCGCAGAGCGCGCTGTTCACGGCGGCCAAGGAGCAGGGGTGGGAACTCGGCTACGGCCCCCTGGAACCGCACCACCTCCTCGACGCCGACGCGGTATGGCTGATCTCGAGCATCCGGCTCCTCGCACCCGTGCTCTCGATCGACGGCCAGGCCGTCCGATCCTCGCCCGCCCTCACGGCCGAGCTGACCGACCTCGTGGACCGCTTCGTGTAATTTTCGCCACAAAAGCCTGCCCCACAGGCCGTTTACCGCGTCAAACGCCGATTTCCGCGCAATTTCGTTTTGACCGGGCACTTCGTGCTGCCATAGCGTTTTCTTGGAATCAAGAGCTCCAGCCCTCGGCCCTGGCCGGCTGGACAGCAACCCTCTCCCGTAGTGGGGTGCTCCAGGTGAAGATTCGGCCGCCGGGACCAGTCCCCCGGTTGGCAAGTACGGCGTCGTGCGGACCACCCCGAGGTAACCGGGACAGCAGCCGCCACACCGCGCCCGGCCAGAACAGCGAGCGTGTCACCAGCAGCCTCCCGGCACCTATTCGTTCCTCCCCGAGATCCACCTCATCCAGTCGGCCCGCACCCCGGGCCAGCATCGAAGAAGGACCCCATGAACATCTCCCGCAAAGTCCTCGCGGCACTCGCCGTCCCGCTCCTCGCGCTGACCGTCTCCTGCGGCAGCAACACCAGTAGCAGCAGCGAGCCGACCGCGACCACCGACGCCCTCGCCGGCAGCGACCAGCAGTCGCTCGACCAGTACACGACCGAGGACACCACGCCGGTCGACGAGATCGACACCTCCAAGCTCGGCCTCATCACGGAGGGGACCCTGCGCGTCGGCACCCTCTCGGACGCTCCGCCGAACATCTTCATCGAGAACGGCGTCTTCACCGGCTACGACAACGAGCTGCTCCGCGCCATCGGCGACAAGCTCGGTCTCGAGGTCGAGTTCGCGTCCACGGACTTCTCCGCACTGCTCGCCCAGGTCCAGAACAAGCAGTTCGACGTCGGATCCTCCTCGATCTCCACGACGGCCGCCCGCCGCGAGAACGTCGGCTTCACGAACGGCTACGACTTCGGGTACATGGCCGTCGTCACGAAGAACGGTTCCTCGGTCACGGGCTTCGACTCCCTCTCGGAGAGCACCCGCATCGGCGTGGTGCAGGGCACCGTCCAGGACGACTACGTGACCAACACCCTCGGCCTCGAGCCCGTGCGCTTCGCGGACTACAACACGGTCTACGCGAACGTGAAGAACGGCCAGGTCGACGCGTGGGTCGCCCCGTCCCAGCAGGCCACCGGCCAGGTGAAGGAGGGCGATGACACCACCATCGCCGAGACCATCATCAACACCGAGAACTTCACGGCCTATGCCGTGAACAGCGAGAACCAGCCCCTGATCGACGCGCTCAACTCCGGGCTCGACGCCGTGATCGAGGACGGCACGTGGACCGAGCTCACCAAGGAGTGGTACCCGGACCGCGAGATGCCCTCCGACTGGAAGCCCGGCAGCAAAGCCGTGGAAGTAAAGTAGCGGTCCCTGCATGAATGCCCTTGAACAGCTCTCGCAGACCTTCTTCGACTGGGGGGCGATGGCCGCCGTCCTGCCGGAACTCCTGGCGGTCGGACTGCGGAACACCCTGATCCTCGCGATCACGTCCGGCATCATCGGGTCGGTCCTCGGCATGCTCCTCGCGATCATGGGGATCTCCCGGAACCGGCTGCTCCGCTGGGTGGCGCGCATCTATACGGACATCTTCCGTGGCGTCCCCGCCGTGGTGATCATCCTGCTCATCGGCATCGGCCTCAGCCCGATCTACCGCCAGGCCACCGGCAGCACGAGCCCGTTCCCCATGGGCATCCTCGCGCTGTCGCTCATGGCGGCGGCCTACATCGGCGAGATCTTCCGCTCCGGCATCCAGAGTGTGGAAAAGGGACAGCTGGAGGCCTCGCGCGCACTGGGCTTCAGCTACCGCTCCTCCATGCAGCTCGTGGTGGTTCCCCAGGGCGTGCGGCGCGTGCTGCCCGCCCTGGTGAACCAGTTCATCGCGCTGATCAAGGAGTCCTCGCTGATCTACTTCCTCGGACTCCTGACCAGCGAGCGTGAGCTGTTCCGGATCGGCAACGATGCGGCCAGCAACACGGGCAACCTCTCGCCGCTCATCGCCTCCGCCGCCCTGTACCTGTGCCTCACGATCCCGCTGACCCACCTGGTCAACTACATCGACAACCGGCTGCGGGTCGGCAAGCGGGAGAAGCCCGAGCCCGACGAACTGGCCGCGAAGATCGGTGAAGGAGCGAAGGCATGAAGACTCTCGAATCGGGAACCCTGACCGGTAGGGACCTCCACCTCTCCTTCGGCTCCAACCATGTGCTGCGCGGCATCGACCTGCACGTGGAGCGGGGTACGACGGCGTCGGTCATCGGCCCCTCCGGGTCCGGCAAGTCGACGCTCCTGCGGGTGCTGAACCGCCTGATCGAACCGGACAAGGGCGACATCCTGCTCGACGGCCGGTCGGTACTGAAGGACAACCCGGACGAGCTGCGCCGCCGCCTCGGCATGGTGTTCCAGCAGTTCAACCTCTTCCCGCACAAGACCGTGGTGGACAACGTCTCCCTCGCGCTGCGCAAGCTCCGGAAGATGTCCGCCGACGAGGCCCGGGAGAAGGCCCTCGCGCAGCTGGACCTGGTGGGCCTCAAGCACAAGGCCGACGTCCGTCCGGGCAACCTCTCCGGCGGCCAGCAGCAGCGGGTGGCCATCGCCCGGGCGCTCGCCATGGACCCCGAGGTCATGTTCTTCGACGAGGCGACCTCCGCACTGGACCCGGAGCTCGTGAAGGGCGTCCTCGCCCTCATGGCGGACCTCGCCACGGCGGGCATGACGATGGTCGTCGTCACCCACGAGATGGGCTTCTCGCGCAACGTCTCGGACACCGTGACGTTCATGGACGGCGGTGTCGTCGTCGAGTCCGGTCCGCCGGCCGCGGTCTTCGACAACCCGCAGACGCCGCGCCTGAAGTCGTTCCTCTCGGACGTGCTGTAGGCGCCACCGCAGGACCAGCAGGACACGACGGCGGTCGTCCCGGTCAGGACAGGAGGAAGTTCCAGGTCCCGGCCAGGACGGCCGCCGTCACTGCACCTGCGGCGATCAGGAGGCCGACGGCGGCGACAGCGGCGTCGAGCGGAGCCAGCTTGCTCTCGCGCGCCCACGTGCGCGTTCCTCCGCCGAATCCGCGGGCCTCCATCGCCGTCGCCAGCCGGGTGGCCCGCCGGATGGCCTGCACGATCAGCCCGAAGGACTGCCCCAGCAGGTTGCGGGTCCGCGCGACGATCGAGCCGTCCGAGCCGATGCCCCGGGCGTGCCGGGCCAGCCCGAGAGCCTCCCACTCCTCGACCAGGAGGCCGACCAGTCGCAGCGACGCCAGCGCCCCCAGGACGAACCGGTGCGGCAGGTGCAGCTTCTGTGCGAGCGCGTCGGCGAGGTCCGTGGGGTCCGTGGTGAGCAGGAGGAAGATGCCCGGGAGCGCGAGCGCCAGTCCCCTCAACCCGACCGCGATGCCGGACGCCACCGACCCCTCGGTGAAGAGGAGCGGCCCGACGTCGAGCAGCACGCGCCCCGTCTTCTCCGCCAGCAGGGCGGTCCCGTAGCCGCCGATCGCCGCGGCGACCAGCAGCGGCCAGATCCGCCGCGCCAGCCCCAGCGCGCTGATGCCCAGCAGGGGCAGGAGGACGAGTTCGCAGGCGAGGACCACCGCGGCACTCACCCAGTCAATGCTCGCCATCAGCGCGAGCGTGATGACGACGGCGGCGAAGAGCTTGGACACGGGATTGGCCCGCAGCAGGGTCTTCCCGGTCAGCACCGGGGTCGGGTGGTCCGTGCTCATCGGGTCACCAGCCGTCCCGCTCCGCCCGAGATGTGCAGGGTGGCGCCGCCCAGTGCTGCGATGAAATCGGCGTCGTGCGTGACGGAGAGGACGGAGACGCCTCCGTCGATCAGCTCGCGCAGCAGGGTGACGAGTTCGGCCCACGTTCCCGCGTCCTGGCCGAACGTCGGCTCGTCGAGGATGAGGATGCGCGGGGCGGTCGCGAGCATCGTCGCGACGGACAGGCGCCGCTTCTCCCCGCCGGACAGCGTGAAGGGATTGGCCTTCAGCAGAGAGGTGAGGCGGAGTCGCTCGGCCACCTCCGCCACGCGGTGCAGGTCCGGGGCTCCGCTCACCCGCCGCGGCCCGAACTCCAGTTCGTCGGCGACGGTCGCCGTGAGGAACTGGTGCTCGGGCTCCTGGAAGACCGTCCCGATGCGCTGGACCAGCTCGGACGAGCGCCAGCGGAACGGGTCACCCGCGGCGGTCCCGGCCAGGGCCGCCGATGCCTCCAGCCGTCCCGCCCGCGGGCGGAGCAGGGCGCCGAGTGTCAGGGCGGCGGTCGACTTCCCGGCCCCGTTCGGGCCGGTGATGCTCAGCGCCCCGGCCGCGCGCACCTCGACGGCGAGGTCCTCGACGGCGGCCGGTCCCCGCTTGGTGCGGGCGACGGTGAGACCGGAGGCCGACAGCAGGGCCTCCCCGCCACCGGCGGGGAGCGGTCCGCCCACCACCGGCTGCCATCCCGGGACCCAGACTCCTGCGGCGGCAAGCCGGTCCCGGGTCGGGCCCCCGGCGAGCACGGTCGCGGGCGGCCCGTCGGCCAGGACCCCTCCGCCCGCATCGAGCACGACCACGCGGTCGACGACGTCGGCCCATACCGCCACGCGGTGCTCCACGACGACGAGGGTGGCTCCGGTGCGCTCGAGGACGCGGACGACGGCGTCGCGCACCTCGAGGACTCCCTCGGGATCGAGGTTCGCGGTGGGCTCGTCGAGCAGGAGCAGCCCCGGCTCCATCGCGAGGACGGACGCGAGCGCGAGTCGCTGCTTCTGGCCGCCGGAGAGCGCCGCCGTGGGGTGGCCGAGCGGGAGGTCGAGCCCGACGTCGTCGAGCCCCCTGCCCACGCGCCGCCAGATCTCCTCGCGCGGCACCGACAGGTTCTCGGCCGCGAAGGCCACCTCGTCGCCCACGCGGGCGAGGACCACCTGCGTCTCGGGGTCCTGCAGGACGAGCCCGGCGCGCCCCCGGGCGCCGGCCGGCTGCGCGCCGTCGAGCAGGAGTTCACCCTCCTGCTCGCCCTCGTCGCCGGTCCCGAGCAGGCCGGCCAGACCGGCGAGCACGGTCGACTTGCCCGCGCCCGAGGCGCCGAGGAGCAGGACGCGCTCCCCCGGCGGGATGTCGAGATCGAGCCGGCGTGCGGCGAAGGCCTTCCGGCCGGCGTGACGCCAGCCCCATTCCCGGGCGCGGACGTGCACGGGGCCCGGGAAGGGTGCCTGCGCTGGTGTCACACGTCCGCCGTGCGGCCCGCGGCGAACGAGGACAGGACGCCCGTCCGGGCGAGGCCCCGCATGGCGAGCCAGGACAGCAGCCCGGCGATCACGATGCCGGAGATGGCTGCGAACACCGTGTACAGGAGCTTGAATTCGAACGTCCACAGCGCGTTGTAGAGGATGTTCTCGCTGATCGCGAGCGCGAGGCCTGCACCGAGACCGGCGAGCAGCGCTACCGGGAGGTTCCACTTCCGGTAGAGGAAGAGCAGGAAGACGAGCTCCGCGCCGATCCCCTGGATGACTCCGGAGAGCAGCACGGTGATCCCGAAGTGGGAACCGAGCAGGGCTTCGACGGCCGCGGCGAGGACCTCGCAGTAGATCGCCGCGCCGGGTTTCCGGATGATGAGCCCGCCGAGGACGGCGGCAATGAGCCAGCCGCCGGAGTACAGGCCGGCCAGGGGCGGGAAGCCCGCCGTGAGCACGCTGATGCCCGAGTACCCCGCGGACCATGCGAAGAACAGGACGCCGACGGCGACCGCGATGACCGAGGCCACCACGATGTCGACGACGCGCCACTGGCGGGTGCGGGGAGAGGTGCCGTTGAGGGCGGTTGATGATGCCATGGTGATTCCTCCTGAGGTACAGGAGGGGAGGGTGCCGGGGACCGCCGGGGCAGTTTCCGTGCACTCTGAGAACTCGACTCCCTTCGCCGGTACTAGCCGGATCAGGTTCGAGGGTCTGCGGCGGTCCGCACTCTCAGCGCCCGTTCCCGCAGCATGCTGCCGGTCGGCGCTCCCCTGTCGTATGTTGGTTGAGCGCTACCGATCCTACACCGCAGGGGGAGCCCCGGCAGATGAGCTCCTCGTGCAGGGCCGGCCCCGTGCGTGCAGCTGTGCCGGGGGCCGCCCGCCGCGGCTAGGCTAGGCGGAGGACTACCGGACCAGAAGGAGAGACATGAACGTACTGTTCAAGCTGCTCGGCGCGGGCATGAGCGTCGGCGCCGGCTTCGTGGGGACCAAGCTCGTCGACTTCCTGTGGGAGAAGATCACGGGTGAAGCGCCACCGAAGAGCAAGGACGGGCTGGAGAACACCCTGCGCTCCGCCCTGGTGTTCGCGATCGTCTCGGGTGTGGTGAGCACCACCATCCAGGTGCTCACCAACCGTTCCACGCAGAAGGCGATCGACCGGTTCG
Source organism: Arthrobacter rhamnosi (assembly GCF_054510855.1). Lineage (NCBI taxonomy): Bacteria > Bacillati > Actinomycetota > Actinomycetes > Micrococcales > Micrococcaceae > Arthrobacter > Arthrobacter rhamnosi. Next base: position 93,114 of record NZ_JBTNDT010000005.1, read on the forward strand.
CGAAGACCCGCGACCTCACCTGAGCGGTTCCACGCAGGAAGTTTCATCCAGTGACGAGGGGCACTCTTCGGGGTGCCCCTCGTTGTGTCCCCCGGCAGTACCGCTAGGCCGCCCGGCCTGTTTCCTGCTCCTGCCGGACGGCCTGCAGGATGCGGTGCAGGTTCATGCCGATCGCGGCCGCGGCACCGAAGGGGACGTCCTTCGACGAGGACTCGTACGCAGCGACCTCGAGCGCTTTCAGGCTCCGCTCGGCCACCCGCAGCGTCCCGGCGTCGTCCTCCTCCACCGTCCACAGGTCCAGGACGTCGCCGACGGCGGTGAAGGCCTGCTGGAGGGGCGGCCGGACCGCGGCGGGCAGGGGCTGCTCGCGGGATGTTCCATGGAGCGCGTCCTGCAGCATGTTGGTGATGTTCAGCGTGTGGGTCGCGACGGCTTCGAGGACCTCGACGTGCCGGTGGTCGCGGTCCGCGTCATGCGGGTGGAAGCGCCGCCGGACGTTGCCCTTCCTGCTCTCGTCCGCGTACTGCAGGGCCTCGCGGGCATTGCGTACCGTGGCGGTCAGGTCGTCCCGCCGCTGGGGCCAGCGCGGATCATCCGCCTCCCAGTCCTCCTCGAGCGCCTCGCCCATCTCCTGGAGCTGGCGGGACGCCGTCCTACGGAGCCGGCTCACCTGTCCCACGGCATCGTCCAGGTTCAGCGGCGGCAGGATCAGCGCGCTGACGGCAAGGCCCACGCCCACGCCCACGACGGTCTGGACGAAGTAGCCCAGCGAGTACCCGAGGTCATCGTTGCCGATGACCAGGACGAACAGCCCGGCGGACGCGATCCCGGAACCGCCGCCCGCCGTCCTCCGCAGGGCGCCCGCGAGGAGCACTCCCACGCCGACGACGAAGGCGATCGTCAGCCAGTCCGGGTCTCCCGCCCATCCGGCGATGTGGGCCAGGATGATCCCGATCGTGAGGCCGGCGACCGTCTGCAGTCCCGACCTGAGCGTTCCCGCGACGGTCGGGTACAGCGCGAGCAGGGCGCCCAGCGGGGCGTAGTACGGGTACCGGGAGGCCTCCCCCGGGATGGCGAGCGCGAAGGTCCAGGCGAGCGCGGCCGCGAGGGCGGCCTTGCCCGCGAAAAGGAGGTGGGGATGGACCACTGCGGCGCGCAGCCGCTCCTTCAGGTCGTCGTCGACGCGGGCGGCGAGGATGCGGCCGGAGGGAGTCCTGTTTTTGGCCATCCCTGCAGTATGGCATCCGCACCCGGGCCCATCGGTGTCCCCGCCGCTCCGCACTCCGGGAGGACGACGAAGGACCGCCCCCCAAGCGATTTCCAGGGGACGGTCCTTCGGTGCTTCCGCGCGGTGTTTCCGCGCGGTCTTGCGGAGCAGTCTTCCGGAGCGGTCTTCCGGAGCGGTGGTGCCGGGACCTAGCGGCCTGCGCGTGCCGCCTGCTCGGCCTGCACCGTGGCCTTGTGCTCCTCGATGCGGGCCTGCTGCAGCGGCGTCTTCCGGTTGGCGTACCAGGCCGCTCCGAGCAGGAGGAACCACACCGGCGTCACGACGAGCGCCAGCCGGGTGTCCTCGGCCTGCGCGAGGGCTACGAGCATGAACACGAAGAAGGCAAGGACCACGTAGGGCATGAACGCGGAGCCGGGCATCTTGAACGCGGACCGCTCATGCAGCTCGGGACGGCGGCGGCGGAACGCCAGGTAGCTGATGAGGATCATGGACCAGACGAACATCGTCAGGACCGAGGCCACCGAGGTGACGATCGTGAAGGCTCCGATCACGGAGTCACCCGAGTAGAGCAGGATCAGGCCGGCGAGCAGGAAGATGCAGGAGAACAGGAGAGCGTTCTGCGGCACCTGGCGGCGGCTGAGCGTGCCGAAGGCCTTCGGGGCGTTGCCGTCCTGCGCAAGTCCGAACACCATGCGCGACGTGGAGTAGATGCCGGAGTTCGCGCTCGAGGCGGCGGAGGTCAGCACCACCAGGTTGACGACGACGGCAGCGATACCGAGGCCGGCCAGGGTGAACATGCCGATGAAGGGGCTGTTCGCGGGATCGATGGTCCGCCAGGGGTTGACCGCCATGATGACGGTGAGCGCTCCGACGTAGAAGAGCAGCACACGGATGGGGATGGAGTTCACGGCGCGGGGAAGCGTCGTCTCGGGGTCCTTCGTCTCGGCGGCGGCGGTGCCGACCAGTTCGATGCCGGCGAAGGCGAAGATGGCGATCTGGAAGCCGAGGATGAAGCCGAACAGCCCGTGCGGGAACATGCCGCCGTCGTTCCAGATGTTGGCGAGGTTCGCGACTTGCCCTGCGGGAGAGGTGAAATGCGTGGCGATCATGACGATGCCGGTGGCGATCAGGGCCAGGATGGCCACGACCTTGATGATGGCGAACCAGAACTCGGCCTCGCCGAAAGCCTTCACCGTGGGCAGGTTCAGGAGCAGCAGCACCACGGGGGTGGCCAGCGCCGGGATCCACAGCGGGGTCCCGGGGGCGAGGATGTCCACGTAGCCGGAGATGGCGACGATGTCGGCGACGCCCGTCACGACCCAGAAGAACCAGTAGGACCACCCGGTGAAGAACCCGGCCCAGGGTCCGAGCAGGTCGCCCGCGAAGTCGCTGAAGGACTTGTACTCGAGGTTGGACAGGAGGATCTCCCCCATGGCGCGCATGACGAAGAAGAGCATGAAGCCGATGATCATGTAGACGAAGATCACGGAGGGACCGGCAAGCGAGATGGTCTTGCCCGAGCCCATGAAGAGGCCGGTGCCGATGGCACCACCGATGGCGAGCAGCTGGATGTGGCGGTTGCTCAGCGCCCGGGTCAGGTGGGGCGAGGAGCTGGAACGGCCGGTGGCGCGGGTCGAGGCCGGCGCCGAGAGTACGGGATCAGACATGGAGGAGGTGTTCCTTCCGCAGCCGCGGGGCAGGAAGGCAGCGGCGGTTGCGTGGGTAAAGACGGATATGACAGACATAAAACCCTGAACCGTAGGGAACTGAGAGTCAAATCACAGCCTCACCGGGCGGCCGTCGACTGCGTGGGCGGCAGACCTTCTCCTGCCTCTCCGACGGGGCCATACTGGCCGCATGACTATCCTCGGCACCCGCCAGATCCTCGACGCCGGCCTGGGCGACTGGCGGAAGCTGGCCCAGGCGCTCCACGCCCGTTTCCTGACCGGGAACTTCGCCACCGGCCTCGCCCTCGTCGCGGCCATCGGCGAGCTCGCCGAGGAGATGGACCACCACCCTGACGTCGTGCTGACCTACCGGCACGTCGACGTGAAGCTCCTCAGCCATGATGCGTCCGGCATCACGGAGCGTGACGTCCGGCTGGCCAGGGCGGTCAGCGAACTCGCCTCGGCGCATGGCATCGCCGCCGACCCCGCGGCTCCCGCCGTCGTCGAGCTCGCCCTCGACACCGCCGACCCGGCCGCGATCGGCCCGTTCTGGGCGGCGCTGCTGACCGGGGACGCCGGCGCGGTGGACGGCGACGACGTCGTCGACCCCTCCGGGCGCGTTCCGCTCCTGTGGTTCCAGCACACCGACGCGCACGAGACGCCGCGGCAGCGGTTCCACCTCGACCTTTGGGTGCCGCACGACGCGGCGGACGCCCGCATCGCGGCGGCGGTCGCCGCCGGAGGCACCGTGGTGGACGCCACCCGGGCGCCGTCCTTCACCGTGCTGGCCGACGCCGAGGGCAACCGGGCCTGCGTCTGCACGACCCTGGACCGCTGACCAGGACACCGGCGAGGAGGCCCGCGATGGAGCAGGACGAACGGCACGACCCCGGGAGCGTCGACGTCCTGGTGGTGGGAGCCGGCCCCACCGGCCTGATGCTGGCGAACTGGCTGGTGAGACTGGGCGTGCGCGTGGTGCTGATCGACGGCAAGGACGGCCCGACGGTGGAGTCCCGTGCCCTGGGCGTGCACTCGCGGTCCATGGAGATCTACGACCAGCTCGGCGTCGTGGACCGGGTGCTGGCCGAGGCCGTGCACGCCGAGTCCGTGCGGCCGGGGTTCGGGCGCAGGGCCTTCGCGCCGGTCCCGCTGGGCGGCCTCGGCAGGGGGCTCTCCCCCTATCCCGGCATGCACATGCTGGAGCAGAGCGCCAACGAGCGGCTCCTCGTCGACAACCTGCAGGCACTCGGCGGGTCCGTCCGCTGGGGGCACCGGCTGCGGTCCCTGGACCAGGTGGACGGCGGCGTCGGAGCCGTCGTCGAGGGGCCCATGGGCACGGCAACCGTGTCCGCGCGGTTCGCGGTCGGCTGCGACGGGGCGTCCTCACTCGTCCGTACCCTGTCCGGGATCGCGTTCGAGGGCACCACCAGCCGGCAGACCTTCTACCTGGTCGATGCGGTGGGAGTGAGCGGGCTTCCTCCCGCCACCGTCAACATCCGCCAGGAGGCGACCGAGTTCCTCCTGGCCTTCCCCATGCGGCCCGACGAGGAGGGCAGGAACGGCCAGCGGCTCATCGGCACCGCCGGCGACGACGACGCCCCGTCCGTCACCGAGGACTTCGCGCGGCGCCGGATGGCCGAGGCGTTCGGCGTGACCTACGAGGACTACCGCTGGTTCTCCACCTACCGCATCCACCACCGGATCGCCGCGCAGTTCCGCACGGGTTCCGTGTTCCTGGCTGGGGATGCCGCCCACGTCCATTCCCCGGTCGGCGCGCAGGGCATGAACACGGGGCTGCAGGACGCCCACAACCTCGCGTTCAAGCTCGCCGACGTCGTCGCGGGGCGTGCACCCGAGACGCTCCTCGGCCGGTACGAGGCGGAACGCCGGCCCGTGGCGGTGCGCCTGCTCACGACGACGGACCTGGTGTTCCGCGGCCTGACGTCCTCCTCGAAGGTCGTCATGGCCGTGCGCAGGTACGTGCCCCGGGTCGTACTGCCGGTCGCCGTCGCCCTGTTCCCCCGCCTGCCGGTCGGCCGGCGGCTCGCGGGTTACCTCGGCCAGATCCGCATCCACTACTGGATGGACGGGAGCACCGTGCGCCGACGCCGGGACGCCGTCGTCGGGAGGCGGCTGCAGTGGACCGGCGAGAACTTCGACGTGCTGCGCTCTGCGACCTGGCAGCTGCACCTGTATGCAGCGGACGAGGCAGGGATCCGGCACGCGGAAGCCGCAGCGCGGGAGTTCGGGCTCCCCCTCCACCGCTTTCCGACCACCGGATCGACACCCCTCCGGCCCGGCATCCTGTACCTCGTGCGGCCGGACGGGTTCGTCGCTGCCGCCTCGCGCCCGGAGGACGCCGCCCGGGCCCTGCACGCGGCCGGCGGATACCAGCCCGCGCCGAGCCGGGCCGACCGGCGGTCCTCCGGCTGACCTGCTGCGGGCCGCGCTCCGAGGGCATTGCCTGATCGTGCAGATCCTATAGAATGTAGGAAAACGACCAGGAGGAATCGCAATGACGCGACTGTTCAATGAGCCCGGAGACTTCGTCGACGAGATGATCAGCGGCTTCGCGGCCGCGGCATCGCGCTGGGTCCAGCAGATCCCGGGCGGCGTCGTCCGCGCCGGCCGCCCCGCAGCACCGACGGTCTCCCTCGTCATCGGGGGCGGCAGCGGACACTACCCGGCCTTCGGCGGCCTCGTGGGGCCAGGCCTGGCCCACGGAGCCGTGATGGGCAACCTCTTCGCATCGCCGTCGGCACACCAGGTCCGCACGGTCGCCCGGACCGCCGACCAGGGCCGGGGCGTCCTCCTGAGTTACGGGAACTACGCGGGTGACGTCCTGCACTTCGACGAGGCGCAGGCCGAGCTGCGCGAAGCCGGACTGGACGTCCGCACCGTGACCGTGACGGACGACATCTTCAGCGCCCCCAGGGGCGAGGAGCACAAACGGCGCGGCATCGCGGGGGACCTCACCGTGTTCAAGGTCGCCGGCGCAGCGTGCGAGGAGGGCTACGACCTCGACGGGGTCGAGCGCGTCGCCCGCCGCGCGAACGATCGGACCCGCTCCCTCGGGGTCGCCTTCGGCGGCTGCACGCTCCCCGGCGCCGACGCGCCCCTCTTCGAGGTCCCCGAAGGCCGCATGGCCGTGGGACTGGGCATCCACGGCGAGCCCGGCATCGACGAGGTGGACATCCCCACGGCGGCGGGCCTCGCCGAACTGTTCGTCAGCCGCCTCCTCGAGGAGGTCCCGGACGGGGTCGCCCTCGAGGGCGCGCGGGTCGTGCCCCTGCTGAACGGCCTCGGCAGCGTGAAGTACGAGGAACTCTTCGTCGTCTACCGCACCGTCCACCAGCTGCTCGGCGGACGCGGCATCAGCATCGTCGACCCGGAGGTCGGCGAACTGTGCACCAGCTTCGACATGGCCGGCTGCTCCCTCACCCTCCTGTGGCTCGACGACGAGCTCGAACGCCTCTGGACGGCGCCGGCGGACACGCCCGGCTTCCGCCGCGGACAGGTCGGCGAGCAGCAGCGTTTCGACGCGGAGGTCAAGGACGACGCCGAGGAGACGGTCGGCAGCTCGTCCGCCGAATCCCGCGCCTGCGCCGCTACCGTCGCCACGGCCCTCGAGGCCGTCGCGCGCATCGTGGACGAGCACGCCGACGAACTCGGCAGGCTGGACCAGGTGGCAGGCGACGGGGACCACGGCATCGGGATGCAGCGCGGCGCCCACGCCGCCCGGGACGCGGCGCGCGCCGCCGTCGGGCAGGGCGCCGGCGCCGAGACGGCACTGCGGCACGCGGCCAACGCGTGGAGCGACCGTGCCGGCGGCACCTCGGGGGCCATCTGGGCGACCATCCTCAAGGCCCTCGGATCGGTGGTCGGCGACGAGGCACGGCCCACCGCGGAGGACCTCGCACGAGGAGTGTCGGCCGCCAGTGACGCCGTCATGGCCTTCGGGAAGGCGAAGGTCGGCGACAAGACCATGATCGACGCGATCGTGCCTTTCTCCGACGAACTGTCGGCGCGGATCGGCGACGGGCAGGGGCTCGCCGAGGCGTGGTCGGGAGCCGCGTCCGCGGCCACGGCCGCGGCGGAGGCCACGGCGGCGATGAAGGCGACCCTCGGCCGTGCTCGGGCCCACGGGGACAAGTCCGTCGGTACATCCGACCCCGGTGCGGTGTCCTTCGCCCTCATCTGCACCACCGTCGCCGACGTCATCAGTAGCGCAGCGGGCACCAGCCCGCACGATTCCTAGGAGAGAACATGGCACTCAGGCTCATCATCGGCTGCGACGATGCGGGATACCAGTACAAGGAGATCCTGAAGAAGGACCTCGAACAGAACGACCTCGTCGAGTCGGTGGTCGACGTCGGCGTGGGACCGGACGGCCACACGCCCTACCCCACGGTCGCCATCGAGGCCGCCGAGCGGGTCGCCAGGGGCGAGGCGGATCGGGCACTGCTCATCTGCGGTACCGGGATCGGTGTCGCCATCGCCGCGAACAAGGTGCAGGGCATCCGGGCCGCCACGGCCCATGACTCCTTCTCCGTGGAACGGTCGGTCCTGTCCAACGACTGCCAGGTGCTCTGCATGGGCCAGCGCGTCGTCGGCATCGAACTCGCCCGCCGGCTCGTGCGGGAGTGGCTGACCTACACCTTCGACACCTCGAGCGCGTCGAAGGCCAAGGTGGACGACATCCTCGCCTACGAGGGCGTGTAGGGACCCATGCCGAGGTTCACCATCGGTTCCAGCCTGAAGATGTATTTCGGCCACCGGAGCCAGGTCGAGTGGACCCGCCGGGTGGCGGAGATCGCCTCCGCCCACCCGGCGGTACGGGACGGGGTGGTGGAGCCCTTCGTCATCCCGACCTTCCCGTCCATCCCCGCCGTCCTGGATCTGGCTGCTCCCGCGGGGCTGCTCGTGGGAGCGCAGGACGTCCACTGGGAGGACGCCGGCGCCTTCACCGGGGAGGTCTCGGCGGCGGAGCTGGCGGAGCTGGGCGTGGGGCTCGTGGAGATCGGCCATGCGGAGCGCAGGGCGATGTTCGGTGAGACGGATTCCTCCGCCGCCCGGAAGGTCCAGGCGAGCCTCCGTCACGGACTGGTGCCTGTGCTCTGCATCGGCGAGGAGGAACGGGGCGAGCACGCGGCGGCGGTCCAGGCGTGCCTGCGCCAGCTCGAGGCGTGCCTCGCCGTCGCCCGCCACGAAGGGACCGGCGGGACGATCATCGTGGCCTACGAGCCGGTCTGGGCGATCGGGCAGCCGGAACCCGCACCCGACGCCCACATCCGCGCCGTCACCCGCGCCCTCCGCGCACACCTCTCCGGGGACGCGTTGCTGCACCATCCACGGGTAATCTACGGAGGGAGTGCCGGCCCGGGCCTACTGACGCGCATCGCTCCGGATGTGGACGGCATGTTCCTCGGCCGCTTCGCACACGACCCGGCTGTGTTCGGGGCCATTCTGGACGAGGCGTGGAGAATTGGGGTTGGCGATGACAGCAGGGCTTTCTGACCGTTCCGTTCCGGACATCGACCGCCGCGGGCTGCGGGACCGGGTGTACGACCGGATCCTCGACATCCTCCTCTCGAGCGAGATGGAACCGGGGGCGAGGCTCTCGATCGACACGCTGGCGAAACAGCTCAAGGTCTCCCCGACGCCCATCCGCGAGGCCATGGTCCAGCTCGAACGCACGGGCCTGGTGACCCGCGAGGCCCTGAAGGGCTACCGCGTCGCGCCTCCCCTCGGAGCCGAGCAGCTCGATGAACTGTTCGAGGCCCGCATCATGCTCGAGGCCGAGGCCGCACGACTCGCGGCCCCCCGGGCCGCATCCTTCCTGCCCGCCCTGCAGCGGGCCCACGAACACCATCACCTGATGGGTGAACGGGTCACGGAGGCGATGCGGGGCGGCGACGTCCCCATCCGCACCATCCACGACTACTTCGACGCCGACAACGCCTTCCACCTGGTGATCCTCGACGCCGCCCGCAACCGGTACGTGCAGGACATGTATGCCAATCTCGGGGCCTTGACGCACCGGATGCGCCAGGCCGTCATCCGGGGGACGAGTGACGTCTCCGAGGCGGCCACCGAGCACGCCGCCATCCTGGCGGCTTTCGCCAGCGGGGACCTCTCATCGCCCGTCGCGGCCCTGCGGGCCCACATCGAGGGCGTGCGCGCCCGCTCCCTGGACGATTCTCCCGGCGCCTGACCGGCAACCTCGGAAACAGCCCGGAGAGGTCTTGCAGAGACGGATCGGTCCGTCTATATTTCCTATAGGATCTTTTCTTCCTCCCCATCCCGATTGCAATGGAGCAACGACATGCCTTCGCAGCCCGCGTTCACTGCCCAGGACTGGCCGGTCGCCACGTGCCTGCACGGCATCCCCACGGTGAGCAAGGAGGGCGTCGCCCTCCACGACGCCGCCCCCGAGGCGTGGGACGACATGTTCAGCCAGGTGGAACAGGTCGGCTTCTCGCTCGCCGAACTGGCCGACAGCCACGTCCGCCCGGCCGACCTCGAGCCGTCCCGGCGTGACGAGTTCCTGTCCATCGCAGCCTCGCACGGCGTGCGGATCCCGTCGGTCCACCTGCAGCGGCAGAGCGTCATCATGCCGGGCCACGAGGAACGCAACCTCGCCTACGCGCACCGCACGATCGACGCGGCAGCCGAATGGGGCATGGAGGTGTTCTCCACCGGACTCCACCAGCCCTTCAGCGAGGCGCAGCGCCGCGCCCTCTGGTTCTGGACCGCGCAGGGACCCAAGGACCCGGACGATCCGGAGGTCTGGCAGGCGGCGGTCACGCGCCTGCGGGAGCTCGGCCGGCACGCCGCCGACGTCGGCCTGAAGATGTCGCTGGAGCTGTACGAGGACACGTACCTCGGCACTGCGGACAGCGCCGTCCGGCTCGTGGAGGAGATCGGCCTCGACAACGTCGGCATCAACCCCGACGTCGCCAACCTCATCCGCCTGCACCGCCCGGTCGAGGACTGGCGTGAGCTCCACGCGAAGCTCCTCCCCTACGCCAACTACTGGCACGTCAAGAACTACACACGCGACGAGGCCGCCGACGGCTCGTGGGCCACGAGCGTCCCCAGCTCGATGGAGGCCGGCCTGATCAACTACCGCCAGGTGATCCGCGACGCCATCGAGCTCGGGTTCGACGGCATCTTCCTGTGCGAGCACTACGGCGGGGACAGCCTCGGGAACTGCGGCACCAACCAGACCTACATCCGCTCACTCCTGCCTGGGAAGAAGGACGCATGACACCGAAGAGAATCGCAGTCGTCGGATCGGGGTACATGGGCGGCGGCATCGCCCAGGTCCTCGCCCTGGCCGGCCACACCGTCCGGATCGCGGACGTGAGCGCCGAGATTGCGTCGTCGAACCTCGCACGGCTGCTGACCGAGGCGGACCAGTTCGCAGCCGACGGCCTGTTCCCCGCGGATGCGCGCCAGCGCATCGAGGCGAACGTCACCGCCGCCGACTCCATCGAGGACGCCGTGTCCGACGCGGAGTTCATCGAGGAGGCGGTGCCGGAACGGATCGAGATCAAGCACGAGACGCTGCGGCGGATCTCGGCGGCCGCCCGTCCGGACGCGATCATCGGCTCGAACACCTCCACCATCCTGATCGCCAGCCTCGCGGAGGCCGTGGAGCACCCGGAGCGGTTCCTCGGCGTCCACTTCTCCAATCCCGCCCCCTTCATCCCCGGCGTCGAGCTCATCCCGCACCCGGGAACCGATGACGGCATCATCCCGGTGGTCGAGGAGATCGTCGCCTCCACCGGCAAGGAGACGGCGCGTGTGAAGGACGCCACCGGCTTCGTGCTGAACCGGCTCCAGTACGCCCTGTTCCACGAGGCGACCCAGATCGTCGAGGAGGGCATCGCGACCGCGGACGACGTCGACACGATCGTCCGCACGACCTTCGGCTTCCGCCTTCCCGTCTTCGGTCCGTTCGCCATCGCGGACATGGCCGGACTGGATGTCTACGCGTTCTGCTACGCGTCCCTGCAGACCCGCTGGCCCGAGCGTTTCGCAACCCCCGATTCGCTGAAGCAACTCGTGGACGCCGGGAACTTCGGCACCAAGACTGGTTCCGGCTACCTCGACGTCCCGGCGGACCGCACCGCCGAGCTGATCGCCTACCGCAACAAGGCCTACGTGGCCATCAAGAAACTCATGGACGAACTCGGTCCTGCACCCATCCACTGATCGCAAGGAGGCCCTATCGTGGCACCAGCATTTCCCGACTCCCGGTCGGTCGTCCTGACCGGGGCGGCCTCGCCGCGCGGCATCGGCCGCGCCTCGGCCCACTACCTGGCAGGACTCGGTTGGAACATCGGCATCATCGACCTCGATGACGCCGCGGCGAAGGCCGTCGCCCGCGAGATCGCGGAGGAGCACGGCGTCACGGCGGCCGGGGCCGGGGCCAATGTCGCCAACGAGTCCGAGGTCCGGGCGGCCTTCGACACCCTGGAGGCCGAACTCCCGCAGATCGTCGCACTGGTGAACCTCGCCGGGGTCTCCAGTCCCGTGCCCTACCTCGAGGTCACCGCCGAGGAGTGGGACCGCGTCATGAGCATCAACATGAACGGTGTCCACTACGCCACCCGTCGGGCCGTCGAGTCCATGGTCGAGTACGGCGTCGGGCGGGTGGTCAACCTGTCCTCGGTCTCCGCGCAGCGCGGCGGAGGGACGTTCTCCAAGACCGTCTACTCCGCGGCGAAGGCCGGGGTCATCGGCTTCACCCGCTCCGTGGCGCGTGAACTGGGCGGGGCGGGCATCACCGTCAACGCCATCTCCCCCGGTCCCATCGACACGGACATCATGGGCGGAACGCTCACGGAGGAACGGAAGGCCGCTATGGCGGCCGACGGTGTCCTCCCGCGGATCGGCACCCCCCGTGACATCGCAGCAGCCATCGCCTACCTCATCAGCGAGGACTCCGGATTCGTGACGGGCCAGACCCTGAACGTCGACGGCGGCCTCTACATGCACTGACATGCGCGACTGGTCGAAGTCCCGCATCCTGTTCCTCGCCCTCGGCGTCGTCCTCGTCGTCATCGGGGCGTGGCTCATCTTCCCGGCACTCGTCGGGTGAGTCGCACCATCCACCACCAACTGCACTAAAGGAGAGGCCCATGTCCGCTACGGACGCGGTCAAAGACGACCTGGACAGCCCCGCGCTTGCCTCCGCCGTCAAGAAAGCTGCACGGCACCTGATGCCGATGCTCATCATCCTGTACTTCGTCGCGTTCCTCGACCGTACGAATGTCGGATACGCCCAAGATGCCCTCCAGGTCGACCGCGGCGTCTCCGCCGGGGCCTTCGCCCTCGGCGCGGGTATCTTCTTCATCGGGTACGCGATCTTCGAGATCCCGTCCAACCTGCTGCTGAAGAAGTTCGGCGCACGCTGGTGGCTCGCCCGCATCGCCGTCACCTGGGGCCTCGTGGCCGCGGCCTTCGCCTTTACGACCGGCGACACGATGTTCATCGTCCTGCGCTTCCTCCTCGGCGTCACGGAGGCCGGGCTGTTCCCGGGCGTGATCATGTTCCTCTCGGAATGGTTCCCCAACAAGGTCCGCGTCCAGATGTTCGCCCTGTTCTACCTCGCCCAGCCCTTCTCCCAGATGCTCGGCAATCCCCTCTCCGGCGCCCTGATCTCCTTCGGCGACACGTACACGCCGTGGCACGGGTGGCAGGTCATGTTCTTCACGGAGGGCATGCTGGCGGTCGTCGCCGGTATCGCCGCGATCTTCTTCCTCATCGACAGTCCCCAGAAGGCGAAGTGGCTGGACAACGACGAGAAGCGGGCACTGCTCCGGGTCATGGAGGCGGAGGATGTGGTCCGCAGCACGGATGGCCCGTCGGGCATCCTGCGTGCCATGGGGAACTGGAAGGTCTGGTACTTCACGGTGATCTACTTCTGCCTGCAGGTGGCGGTCTACGGCACCACGTTCTACCTCCCCCAGCAGGTCAAGCGCATCATCAGCCCCGACGCCGAGTTCTGGCAGGTCGGCCTGATCACGGCCATCCCCTGGCTCGTCGGCCTGTTCGTCTGCTACAACGTGGGCAAGCGCGCCAACACCATCCGGCGCCGCCGCACGTGGGGCGCGATGTTCTACACCCTCACCGGCCTGGCGACCATCGGAGCGGCATTCGCCGGCGAGAACGGGATGCCCGTCCTGGCGATCGCGTTCCTCGTGGTCTCGGTCTCGAGCTTCCTGGCCTGCGGTCCGATCACGTGGTCCTACCCCACGGCGTTCCTCACCGGCACGGCGGCGGCAGCGGGCATCGGGCTCATCAACTCGCTGGGCAACCTCGGCGGGTTCGTGGCCCCGATCATGCGCACCGCGATCGACGAGCGCTACGCGACCGAGACCGGCCTCTACGGCACCATCTCGGTCGGCGTCTTCGCCTTCCTCGCGGCTGTGATGTTCCTCCTGACCCGCAAGATGCGGTCCCGGTCGGACGACCTGCTGGTCGAGGACGAGAAGGTGGCGGCAGTACCCGGCCACTGACGGCAAGTGGTCCATCGGCGGCGGCGCGGACCTTTCGCCCGCCCCGCCGTCGGCGGTCCCGCGCCGGAATCCCAGGTTCCACCCGACACCACGACGGAGCAGCATGACCATCGAATCCGACCTCCTGTCCGCCTACCCGGCGGAACTGCCGATCTCCGCCCTCGAGGTGGCGACGGCGGTCCAGGCCGCCCAGCAGGACGACCCGCGGATCTTCGTGGTCCTCGACGACGACCCGACCGGGACGCAGTCCGTGGCGGACCTCCCGGTCCTGACGCGCTGGGACGTGGAGGACTTCTCCTGGGCCTTCGCCCAGGGCAAGCCGGCGGTCTACGTGCTCACGAACACCCGGAGCCTCGACGCGCCGGAAGCGGCGGCCCGGAACGAGGAGATCGTCCGCAACGCACTGACCGCAGCAGCAGCCGAACCGGCGGGTATCCACGTCAGCTTCGTCAGCCGGTCCGACTCGACCCTGCGCGGGCACTACCCCCTCGAACCCGACACCATCGCCGCGACCGTCCTCGACGTCGCGGGGGAAGCGACCGACGGCGTCGTCATCGTCCCGGCCTTCCCCGATGCCGGGCGCGTCACCATCGGCGGGGTGCACTACGTGCGAGCGCCCGACGCCGGCCGGCTCGTCCCGGTGTCGGACACCGAGTTCGCCCAGGACGCCACCTTCGGCTACCGCAATGCCTCGCTCGCGCACTACGTGGAGGAGAAGAGCGCCGGAAGGATCCCGGCGGACTCCGTGATCGTCCTGGACCTCGGCATCATCCGTGCAGGCAGCACGGGTGGGGGCGCGGCCGCATCGGCGAGGGCCATCGCGGACGCCATCGAGGGCGCGGCCGATGCCACGCCGATCGTCGCCGACATCGTGACCGAGAACGACCTGCGCGCCCTCGCCCTCGGGCTGGACGAGGCGGAACGGCGCGGCAGGAAGCTGCTGTACCGGGTGGGACCGCCCTTCATGCGGGCCCGGATCGGGCAGGACATCCGGGCCGAACTGACCGGGGACGAAGCCTACGCCGGCCACGAGCCGTCGACTGCCGGCGGGCTGATCGTGGTCGGCTCGCACGTCGGCGTCACGACCCGGCAGCTCCGCATCCTCATCGAGCAGCACCGGCGGGCGCACATCATCGAGATCGACGTCGAGCAACTGCTCGACGAGCGCGCGGCCCGCCACCTCGACGGGATCGTCGACGAGGTCGTGGCACGCCTCGCGGAGGGCGACGTCATCCTGCACACGAGCCGGCTGCTGGTCCGGACCAGCGATGCGGCCGCCAGCCTTCGAATCGCGCGCACCGTCTCCGCCGCCGTCGTCGCGGTCGTGAACCGTTCGCTGAAGATCTTCCCGCCCCGCTTCGTGATCGCCAAGGGAGGCATCACCTCCTCCGACGTGGCCGCGCACGGTCTGCAGATCCGGCGGGCGATCGTCCGGGGCCCGATGCTCCCGGGGATCGTGAGCCTGTGGGAGCCGGTGGACGGCCCCGCCAGGGGCATCCCGTACATCGTCTTCGCGGGCAATGTGGGGGACGATTCCTCCCTCGCCCAGGTCACTCGAAAACTCAGCGCGACCTTCTGACGCGCATCCCCCCCCCCCCCCCCCCCCCCCCCCCGGCAGCCCCCGCTCTAGCATTGGATGGCGATACCCATGACCGACAGCTACTCCGTCACAGTCCTCGGCCTCGGCGCCATGGGCCTGCCGATGGCCACACGCCTGGCCACCGGCCTCACGGTCCACGGCTTCGACATCGCCGAGCCGAGGCTCGCACTGGCCCGGGAGGCGGGAATCCGCACGTTCTCCTCCGCCCGGGAGGCAGCGACCGGTACCGACGCGCTGCTGCTCGCCGTGCGCAACGGCGAACAGCTCGACGACGTCCTGTTCGGCGAGACGGGAGTGGCTTCCGTCCTGCGGGAAGGGTCCGTCGTCATCCTCACCAGCACCGTGGGGACCGACGCCGTGCCGGCGACCGTGGAGCGGCTGGCGGGCTACGGTGTCGCACTGGTCGACGCACCGCTCTCGGGTGGCCCGAAGCGCGCCGGCGAGGGCGACCTCCTGATCGTGGTGGGAGCAGAACCTGCTGCCCTGGACGCGGCACGTCCCGTGCTCGAGCTCCTGGCCTCCACCCTGACCGTCGTCGGCGACAAGCCCGGGGACGGACAGGCCCTCAAGACCGTCAACCAGCTGCTGTGCGGCGTGCACATCGCGGCCGCAGCCGAGGCGATGGCCCTCGCGGACGCCCTCGGACTCGATCCGGCCCGGACCCTCGCCGCCCTCGAGGCCGGCGCAGCCGGGTCCTTCATGCTCTCGAACCGGGGGCCGCGGATGCTCGAGGCCTACTCGGACGAGGGAGCCGAGGTCCTCAGCCGCCTCGACATCTTCGTCAAGGACATGGGCATCGTGGGGAAGGCGACCCGCGCCGCCGGAATGGCTGCTCCCGTGGCCGCCGCCGCGGAACAGCTCTACCTGCTCGGCCAGGCGCAGGGACTGGCCGCCGAGGACGACTCCGCGGTCATCCGGGTCATCTCGCCCACCCGGCGCTCCGCCTAGCGCTGCCCGGGTTCTCCCCAAAGGGGTCCCCGGTTTGTGACGCGACGGCGCCTAGGCGGCACCCTCGCGCGGAAAGACGCCGTCCAGGTAGGCGCCGAGGAGGCGCGGGCTGAAGGGCTTCGCCATGAAGTGGTTGGACCCGGCCGCGAGGCACTGTTCCTCGGTGAGTTGAGGGGGCCGGGCCGAGATCGTCAGGATGTGCGCGTCCGAATCGGCCCGGAGCCTGCCGCAGAGATCGATTCCATCCACGTCCGGGAGATTGAGGTCCAGGGTGACGAGTGACGGATCGACGGCGTCCAGGAGGCGCTGCCCCTCGGCGCCCGTGACGGCCTCGTGCACCTCGAAGTCCCGCGAGGACAGGATGATGACGAGCAACTGACGGATGTCGGCGTCGTCCTCAATGACCACGGCGACCCGCTGCCGCTCATCCGACTCCGAAACCAGCCTCACACGTCACCGCTCCTCGATTCGAAGCAAGCTTACCGTCCGGGCCCGGACGTGACCACCTGATGCGGGCGAAATGACGCCGAGGATCGCGGTGCTCAGGAGAAGCTCAGGTCGCGTCGCCGGGCCCCTGCCCGCCGCCGCGTCCGCCGCTGTCCGGCTGCGGGGGCCCGTCGCGGTCGTCCGCCGCCCGCACCACGACGTCGTCGAGCTCGTCCAGTGTGAGCAGATCGCGCCGGAGGTGCCGGGTACGGTATCCGGCACGGCCGACCATGTGCGCCGAGACGGGGCTCGTCAGCAGCTGGAACAGCCAGCACAGCACCAGCAGCGGCACGAGCACCCAGCTCCCGGACTCGACCGCGAGCGCCAGGAGGAAGAGCAGGAGCCCGAGGACCTGCGGCTTGGTCGCGGCGTGCATGCGCGAGAGCAGGTCGGGGAAGCGCACCAGGCCGATGCCCGCAGCGAGGGACAGGAGCGCTCCTGCGATCAGGAGGACGGAGACGACGACGTCGGCCACGGCGCTACTTCCTGTCCGTGACGAAACGGGCCACGGTCACCGAGCCGACGAAGCCGATCAGTGAGATCGCGACGAGCAGGATCAGGTTGTCGAGGTGTCCGTGCACGACCATGTTCAGCACCAGCGCCGCACCGATGATGGCGAGGACGACGTCGAGCGCCAGGACGCGGTCGAGGATCGAGGGGCCCCGCACGGCCCGGTACAACGCGAGGGCAGCCGCGACGGCGATTATTCCTTGGACGACATATTCCACCGCCGTCATCTCCGCGCCTCCTCGGCCCGGAGTGCTGCCAGGTCGGCGCGGCTTCCCATGATCCGGATCAGCCAGGCTTCCGTCGCACGGACATTCCGGCGGATCGCGTCGGCGCCCGCGTCGTCCGTCACGTTCAGGCAGTGCAGGTAGAGCGTCGACGTGGAACGGTCCACCTCGAGGACGAGGGAGCCCGGGATGAGCGAGATCGCGTGACCCGTGGCCGTGACGAGGAAGTCCGAGGAGCTGCGCAGTTCCACGGCGACGACGGCGTTCCGCAGCGACGGCCCCTTGCTCACCGCGAGCCAGAACACCTGAAGGCTGGCCGTGACGAGTTCGTACAGGAACCGGCCGAGGAACGGCACCACCCACAGCACGTTGAAGCGGCCCGTGAGTTCGACGGGAGGCAGGTAGAAGAGATTCACCACGGCGTAGGCGATGAGGGCACCGAAGACGAGGTTGCCCGGGCCGAAATCCTGCCACAGGGCACCCCAGACGAGGACGAGCCAGATGACGAGGGGGAGCTCGGTGATGAGTGGTATGCGCTGTCGGGTCACCCGTCCGCCCCCGTTCCCAGGACTGCTTCGATGTACGGGGTGCGGTCCAGCATCTCGGAGGCCGCATCGTCGCTGAGCGTGAAGAGCGGACCGGCGAGGAGGGTCAGCGCCAGCCCGAGCGCCACGAGGCCGATCGTGGGCCCCGTCATGGTGCCGGGCAGGAGTGTGACCGGGTCCTTGCCGGCAAAACGCCCCGTGTCCTCGCCGGTGACGCGATGGGACGTCCCCACGCCGGAGCCGTCCGGCGTGCTCGCCAGGAGGATCGGATCGGGATCCTCCGCGTCCGCCGGGCTACGCCAGAACGCCCGGTTCCAGACGCGGGCCATCACCAGGAGCGTCAGCAGGCTCGTGACCACTCCTCCGGCCACCAGGACATAGGCGAGCGGGGTCCCGAGTTCGATGCCCGCCTGGATGAGTCCGAGCTTCCCGAGGAACCCCGAGAACGGCGGGATGCCCGCGAGGTTCATGGCCGGGAGGAAGAAGAGGACCCCCAGGAGCGGCGACAGCTTCGCGAGGCCGCCGAGGCGCTCGACGTTGGCCGTTCCCCCGCGGCGCTCGATCAGTCCGGTGACGAGGAAGAGGCTCGTCTGGACGGTGATGTGGTGGGCCACGTAGTAGACGGCTGCGCCGAGTCCGAGGCGGGTGGAGATGGCCAGCCCGAAGACCATGTACCCGATGTGGCTGACGAGGGTGAAGGACAGGAGCCTCTTGATGTCTGACTGTGCCAGCGCACCGAGGATCCCCACGACCATCGTGAGCAGCGCGACCACCATCAGGAGGGAGTTGATGCGGTCCCCCGGGAAGAGCAGTGTCTCGACGCGGACCATGGCGTAGACGCCGACCTTGGTCAGCAGCCCGGCGAACACCGCTGTGACGGGCGCGGGTGCCGTCGGATAGGAGTCCGGCAGCCAGAAGGAGAGCGGGAAGACGGCGGCCTTGATGCCGAACGCCACCAGCAGCATCAGGTGGAGCACCATCTGCGTGGCCGGATCCACGTCCTCCAGCCGGACCGCCAGATCGGCCATGGTGATGGTGCCGGTCGCGCCGTAGATCATCGCGATGGCGATAAGGAACAGCATCGATGACACCACGCTCACGACCACGTACGTCACGCCGGCCCGGATGCGGGGCGCGGTGCCGCCGAGGGTCATGAGGACGTAGCTCGAGGTGAGGAGGATCTCGAAGCCCACGTACAGGTTGAACAGGTCACCCGTCAGGAAGGCGTTGGACACCCCGGCGACGAGGATGAGGTAGGTGGGATGGAAGATCGACACCGGCCCTTCCTCGTCGCCGTCCGTCATCCCCTGCCCCGCGGCATAGATCAGGACGGCGAGGCTGACGGCGGACGAGACCACCAGCATGAGGGCCGAGAACTGGTCCACCACCAGCACGATGCCGAACGGGGGCTGCCACCCGCCGAGCGTCACGGCGTGCGTCCCGGCGCCGGGCGCGGCGAGGAGCATCCCGACCTCGATGAGCAGGGTGACGCTGAGCGTCGTGATGCTCACGGCCCGCTGTGCCCGCGCGTGCCGGATGAGGATGAAGGTGACGGCCGCTCCGAGGAACGGCAGGACGACGGCGAGCGGAGCCAGGTCGGCCGCGATCATCGCGCACCCCCGGGCCCGGCGGTGCGGCCGGCGGCGTCGCGCCCGTCCGCCGGGCGTTCGTCGTCGTCGCCGGGGAACTCGGAGGTATCTGCGGCGATGTCGGCGTCGTCCTCGTAGTCGTAGCTGTCCTGGTCGGCGACGCGGCGGTCCTCCAGGTCGTCCTGGACGTCGTCCTCCCGGCCCAGCACCCACGACCGGTAGATGATGCCCAGCATGAACGCGGTGACGGCGAACGTGATGACGATCGCCGTGAGGATCAGGGCCTGCGGCAGGCTGTCGGTGTAGTCCTCCGCCGCCGTCCCCGCGACGTAGAGGGGGGACTTCCCACCGCCTCCACTCATGGCCAGGATGAGGATGTTGGCCCCGTTCCCCATGAGGATCAGGCCGAGGAGCACCCGGGTCAGGCTGCGTTCGAGCAGCAGGTAGATCCCGGCGGCGAACAGGGCGGCCATGAGCACGATGAGCGTGATGTTGACCGTCATGGCCGGACTCCTTCAGTGGCGGGCGGGACGAGGGCATCGGGCCCGGCCTCTTCCTCGACGGGGCGATCGGCCTCGCTGCGCTCGTCGATCTCCGACCCGAGGCTCCGGAGGACGTCCAGGACGAGGCCCACGACGATGATGTACACCCCGATGTCGAAGATGGTGGACGTCACGAACTTCACGTCGCCGAAGACCGGCAGCCAGAATTCCAGGATGTAGCTCTCGAGGACCTCGCCGCCGACCAGCAGCGGCGCTGCCGCCGTGAGGGAGACGATGGCGAGCCCGACGCCGAGCAGGGCCCCGGCACTGATCGGGCTGGCCTCGGCGAGCTCGAACCGTCCGCCGGCGAGGTAGCGGATGGCGAGGGCGAGGCCCGCCATCAGCCCGCCGGCGAAGCCGCCGCCCGGCAGGTTGTGGCCGGCGATCAGCAGGTAGATCGACAGCACGATGATCGTGTGGAAGAGCAGCCGCGTGATGACCTCGAAGATGATGGAACGGCGCTCCGGCGCGAGGGTCCGCCCGGCGACGAGCCAGGGGTCCCGGGCGACGGCGGCGAACTGTGCCGCCAGTGTCCGCGCAGCGTGCTCGCGGCCGTGCAGGGGCTCCTGCCCCCGGTCGACCGATCCGTCCTCCACGCCGTCGGCCCGGCGCCGCTTGTCGCCGCGGCCGCGGATGAAGATGAGGCTGGCGATTCCCGTGGCGGCTGTCGCCAGGACCGTGATCTCCCCGAGGGTGTCCCACGCGCGGATGTCCACGAGCAGGACGTTGACGGCGTTGGCTCCCCCGCCATCCCTGTAGGCCAGCTCGGGGTAGGCGAGCGAGATGGGCGCCGCGGTCCTCGATGCCATGGCCGACATCGCGATGATCGCCATGATGCCCCCGAACGCTATCCCCAGCGCGGCGCGGAGGAGCCGGTGCCGGGTCTCCTCGCGGTTCCACAGCCGGGCCGGCAGCGAGCGCAGGGCGAGGACGAACGCGACGAGCACGATGGTCTCGACGAGCATCTGGGTGAGCGCGAGATCGGGCGCACCGTGGAGGGCGTAGATGACCGCCATGCCGTACCCGGTGATGCCGACCATCAGGACGGCCATGAACCGCTTGTCGGCCCGTAGCGCGGCGAGGATGCCCGCCAGGATGACAGCCGCGGCGACCACCTGGGCCGGGGACTCCGCGATGCGGAAGTCCGTGGGCAGCGGAGCATCGAACAGGATCAGGGCGGTCAGCGGTGTGACGACGGCTGTGGCCAGGATGACGAAGAGGTAGAAGGACAGCGAGCCGCGCTGGGTGCGGCCGGTGACCCAGACGGCGACGTCGTCGAGCACGCCGATGGCGGAGCGGTAGACCGCCTCGGCCTCCCGCACGGACGGCACCCCGCCCTGCACCCGTTCGACGGGAACGCGCAGGAGGTGGAGTGCGACGCCGGCCACGATGGTGACGACCGACAGCAGCAGGGGCAGGTTGAGTCCGTGCCACAGGGCGAGGTGCGGTGTGCCCCCGCCGGCGAAGAGCGCGGCATAGGGCTGGATCATGGCGTCGAGCGGTGCCGGCCAGATCCCGAACAGCACGGAGGCGACGGCGAGCACGGCGGGTGCCAGCAGGAAGGAGGCCCGGACCGGTTCGAAGGCCGTCCGCGGCCCGCCGTGCTTCAGCGCGAAGGCACCCCACACGAACCGGGCACTGTAGGCGAAGGTCAGGATGGAACCGAGCACGATCCCGCCCAGCAGGAGCACCCCGGCGGGGCCGTCCTCCGCACGGTGCGCGAAGGCCTCGAACACCGACTCCTTCGTGACGAAACCCAGCAGTGGCGGAATGCCCGCCATGGACCCGGCGGCTACCAGCGCGACGACGAAGAGGACGGGTGAGGAGCCTCCGATCCCGGACAGCACCCGGAGGTCCCGCGTGCCCGAGTGGTGGTCGATGATGCCGACCACCAGGAACAGCGTCGCCTTGAAGAAGCCGTGGGCGAGGAGCAGGCCGAGGCCGGCCACGGCCCCGTCGCGCCCGCCGAGGCCCACGACCATCATCAGGAATCCGAGCTGGCTCACCGTCCCGTAGGCGAGGACGAGCTTGAGGTCGAACTGGCGCAGGGCGCGCCATCCGCCGAGCAGCATCGTCGCCATGCCGAGGAGGAGGATCACGGGGTACCACAGGGCGGTGTCGGAGAATCCCGGGGCGAAGCGCGCCACGAGGAAGACGCCGGCCTTCACCATCGCCGCCGCGTGGAGGTAGGCGCTGACGGGCGTGGGTGCCGCCATCGCGCCGGGCAGCCAGAAGTGGAAGGGCACGAGCGCGGACTTGGTGATGGCCCCGACCAGCACCAGCCCGATCGCCACGTTGACGAGTGTCCCGTGCGCCACGAGGGACCCGGCACCGGCGAGGATCTCGGAGATCCGGTGGGTTCCGGCTTCCTGGCCGAGCATCACGAGGCCCACGAGCATGGCCAGGCCGCCCAAGGTCGTGACGATCAGTGCCTGCAGGGCCGAACGGCGAGCCGAGAGGCGGTGGCGCGCGTAGCCGATGAGCAGGTAGGACAGGATCGTGGTCAGTTCCCAGAAGATGAACATCAGGATCAGGTCGTCGGCCGTGACCAGCCCGACCATGGACGCCGCGAAGGCCAGGAGCTGCGCACCGAACGCGCCCACGTCCGGATCGTCGTTCTTGAAGTAGCGCGCGCAGTAGAAGAGCACGAGCGCCCCGACACCGAGGATCAGGATGCAGAGCACCGCGGCCAGCGCATCGAGCCGGAAGGCCAGCTCGAGCTGCAGGGTCGGGATCCAGGGGATCACGACCGACGGCGGGGCGCGGGGCCCGGCAAGAGCCTCCTGATCGGCTGCCAGGACTGCCGGCAGCTGGACGAGGAGCCAGGCGAAGCCCGCGGCGGGTGCGGCGGCCAGGACGAAGAACGCCGACCTGCCGAGCCGGGAAAAGAGAACAGGCGCCCCGAGTGCCAGCGCGAACATCGCGATGAGCACGGTGAGCATCGGAGTCTCGAACTTCCGCTGGGGGTCGGTCGGGCTCCTGCCAGTCTATCGAAGGATTCCCTCCGACCTGTCCCCGGCCTCCCCCGGCCCTCCCCTTCGGCGTCCCCGGGCCTTCCCTCCCGACGCCCGGACCGCCGCTCCGCGCGCCGCGACGGGTCGGGCGGAATGGGTGTCATACGGCGCTAGCATTCACCCTATGAGTACCCACGAGCAGCTTCCGCAGCCCGCGGAAGCCCCCGCCCCCCTTCCGGCGGTCGGCTCCGGCCGCATCTTCAGCAAGCCCGTCCTCGCGTGGGCCGCCTGGGACTGGGGCTCGGCCGCCTTCAACGCGGTCATGACCACGTTCGTGTTCACGGTGTACCTCACGTCGGAGGCGTTCGGCGGGGAGGAACGCGCCTCGCAGGTACTCGGGTGGGGCCTCGCCGTCGCGGGCCTGCTGATCGCCCTCCTCGCCCCGGTCACCGGGCAGCGCTCCGACAGCGGGGGCCGCCGGAAGCTCTGGCTCGGCGTGAACAGCCTCATCGTCGCCGTGCTCACCGCCCTGTGTTTCTTCGTGTTCCCGAGCCCCGGGATGCTGCTCCTCGGCGTGGCACTCATCGCCGCCGCCAACATCTTCTTCGAGTTCGCCGGGGTGAACTACAACGCGATGCTGACCCAGATCTCGACGCCGGCCACGATCGGCCGGGTCAGCGGGTTCGGCTGGGCGATGGGCTATGTGGGCGGCATCGTGGCGCTCGTGGTGGTCCTCGTCGTGTTCATCCAGCCGGTGGTGGACTGGCCGGGCGCCTCGAGCGACAACGGTCTGAATATCCGGCTGGTGGCCGTCTTCTCGGCGCTGTGGTTCGCGGCCTTCGCGCTTCCGGTGATGTTCGCCGTGCCGGAGGTCCCGCGCAGGGCCCGCGCGGCACAGCTCGGATTCCTCGCCTCGTACGGGCTGCTGGTGCGGCGCGTGAAGGCCATCTACCGGGAGAGCCCCCACACGATCTACTTCCTGCTGGCCAGCGCCATCTTCCGGGACGGCCTGGCCGCGGTGTTCACCTTCGGAGGCATCCTCGCCGCGGGCGCGTTCGGGTTCTCCGCGAGCGAGGTGATCGTCTTCGCGATCGCGGCCAACGTCATCGCCGCCGCCGGCGCCGTGATCGGCGGCTTCCTCGATGACCGGATCGGGCCGAAACGCGTCATCATGGGCGCCCTGGTGGGGCTGCTGGTCGCCGGGACGGCGATCCTCCTGCTCGGCACGGGAACGCATTCCTTCTTCGGCATGGAGTGGACCTCGGACACGACCTTCTGGGTCTTCGGGCTGCTGCTCACCCTGTTCGTCGGGCCCGCCCAGGCATCGTCCCGGGCCTACCTGGCACGCCTCGCACCCGTGGGGGACGAGGGCGAGCTGTTCGGCCTCTACGCGACCACGGGCCGCGCGGTGAGCTTCCTGGCCCCGACGCTCTTCGCCCTCTGCATCGGGATCTTCGGCTCGCAGCTCTACGGCGTGGTCGGCATCCTCGTGGTCCTGCTCGCCGGGCTCCTCGTCCTGCTGCCGGTCCGGCCGCCCTCCCGCGTGGTGCGCGCCGTCGTGCCCGAGGCCTGATCGCGCCCCCGGACGGGCCCAGCCAGGGAATGGGGCGTCAGATGTCCGTCCGGTGGAAGTTGAGGTGGCTGCGCGACGCCGTCGGGCCCCGCTGGCCCTGGTACCGGTTGCCGTATTCACCCGAACCGTAGGGGTGCTCCGCCGGGGAGGTCAGCTTGAAGAAACACAGCTGCCCGATCTTCGACCCCGGCCACAGCTTGATCGGCAGGGTCGCCATGTTGGAGAGCTCGAGGGTCACATGGCCGGAGAACCCGGGGTCGATGAACCCCGCGGTGGAGTGCGTCAGCAGTCCCAGCCGGCCCAGCGACGACTTGCCCTCGAGGCGTGCGGCGATGTCGTCGGGGAGGGTCACCGTCTCGTAGGTGGATCCGAGGACGAACTCGCCGGGGTGGAGGATGAACGGCTCGTCCCGGGCCACCTCGACCAGGCGCGTGAGGTCCGGCTGGTCCTCGGCGGGGTCGATGTGCGCGTACTTGTGGTTGTCGAAGAGGCGGAAGTAGCGGTCGATCCGGACGTCGACGCTGGAGGGCTGCACCATCGCGGGATCGTGCGGTTCGAGGACGATCCGGTGGGCGGCCAGTTCTGCTCGGATGTCGCGGTCTGAGATCAGCACCGTCCAAAACTACCAGTCCTGCAGGCGCCGGTTCAGCGCCCGATCTCGGTGCGCACGGCGAAGAGTTCGGGGAAGAACGTGAGCTCGAGCGCACGCTGCAGGAAGCCGACGCCGGACGAGCCTCCCGTCCCGGCCTTGAACCCGATGGTCCGCGCGACGGTCTTCAGGTGCCGGAACCGCCACAGCTGGAAGTTGTCCTCGAGGTCCACGAGTTCCTCGCACGCCTCGTAGATGTCCCAGTGGCCGGCGGCGTCCTCGTACACCTGCTTGTAGACGGCGACGAGGGCCGGGGTGAACTCGTGCGCCACCGTGACGTCCCGCCCCAGGAGCTCGTCGGGGATGGCGTAGCCCCGCCGCGCGAGGAGCGCGATGAACTCGTCGTACACGCTGCTCTGCGCGAGGAGGTCCGAGAGCAGGGCGCGGGCTGCCGGGTCGGAGTCGAAGACCTGGATCATGGCGGCGTTCTTGTTGCCCAGCAGGAACTCGACGGCGCGGTACTGGTAGGACTGGAAGCCGCTCGAGGACCCGAGGTCGCCGCGGAACTCCGCGTACTCGGACGGGGTGAGCGTCGCGAGCACGGACCACTGCTCGGTCAGCGAGCGCTGAATGTGCTTGATGCGGGCGATGCCCTTCATGGCGGCACGCAGGTCGTCCCCCTGGAGGTGGAGGCGCACGGCGCGGAGCTCGTGCAGCACGAGCTTGAGCCACAGCTCCGAGGTCTGGTGCTGGATGATGAACAGCATCTCGTCGTGATGCTCCGGCGAGCTCACGGGGTGCTGCGCGTCGAGCAGCCTGTCGAGCTCCAGGTAGGACCCGTAGCTCATCTTGTCCGAGAAGTCCCGCTCGATGCCCTGCTCCAGGTCGCGGGTGTTGCGCTCGACACTCATGCGGCAAGCCTACGTCCCCGGATTGTCGGTCCGCGCGGCTACGGTGGGACGCATTCAAGGAGGCCCATGCACCGAATCCACTGCGGCATCGTCCCGCCGCACCTTCTCGTCCGGCTCGCCGCGCTCCGTGATCCGCGGCTCTCGGTCGCGGCCCGCGCGGCACGCCATGCACTGCTGGAGCTCGACCCCGTCCTGCAGGTCCGTTCGGAGGCCCTCCGTGCCCCGGTCCGCCGCGGTTCGGCCGTCGCCGGGACCCTGACCCGGCGCATCTCCGACGCCGGCGGCCGGGAGGAACTCCCGGGGACCCCGGTGCGGGCCGAAGGGGCGCCGGCGACGGGGGACGCCGCCGCGGATGAGGCCTATGACGGCCTCGGTGCCACGTACCGGCTGTTCAGCGAGGAGTACGGCAGGTCGTCGGTCGACGGCGCAGGCAAGCCGCTGGAGGCCACGGTGCACTACGGCACCGGCTACGACAACGCCTTCTGGGACGGCGGGCGCATGGTCTTCGGGGACGGCGACGGAGAGATCTTCGGCCGCTTCACGGCGTCCCTGACGGTGATCAGCCACGAGCTCACGCACGGCTTCACGCAGTACACCACCAACCTGGAGTACCAGGGCCAATCCGGTGCGCTCAACGAGTCGCTGTCCGATGTGTTCGGCGTCCTCGTCGAACAGCGCGCCCTCGGTCAGGACGCCGCTGCCGCCTCCTGGCTCGTGGGAGCGGGCATCTTCACCGCGCACGTGGAGGGGAAGGCGCTGCGCTCCCTCGCGGCTCCCGGCACGGCTTACGACGACGACGTCCTCGGCAAGGATCCGCAACCTGCCACGATGGCCGACTACGTGGAGACGGCGTCGGACAACGGCGGGGTCCACATCAACTCCGGGATCCCCAACCACGCCTTCTACCTCACGGCCACCGCCCTCGGCGGCCCGGCCTGGAAGGGCGCGGGGCGCATCTGGTACGACGCCGTCCTCAATGGCGGCATCCCCCCGGACTGCGACTTCCCCACCTTCGCGAAGGCCACGCAGGATGCCGCCGGAAAGCGTTTCGGCGTCGACAGCCGCGAGGCCGACGCGGTGGCCGACGCCTGGTCGCGGGTCGGCGTACCGGTGTGAGGATCGAGATCACCCGCTCGGGCGGCTTCGCCGGGCTCACCCGGACCTGGACCCTCGAGGTCAGCCGCACCGAGGCCGAGCAGCGCTGGCTGCCGCTCGCGGAGGCCGAGGCCGCGGCCGAGGCCGGTGGCAGCGGAGCGGAGTCCGGGTCGCAACGGGACCGTTTCACCTACAGGATCACCATCGGGTACATGGAGGTGCACTTCTCCGAGAACCGGCTCGATGACCCGTGGCGGGAGCTGATCGAGCGGGCGCGGCCGGCCGATCCCGGGAAGCCGGACGATCTGTTGTAAGGTGATGGAGCGGTCCAACCGCACTGCGGGCGTAGCTCAATGGTAGAGCGCTAGCTTCCCAAGCTCGATACGCGGGTTCGATTCCCGTCGCCCGCTCTCCGCTCCCCTCCGTGGAGCTTCCGGTGGTCCTCCCATGTGCTCGAGGCCACCTCCTCTGCCCTGCTGACGGCCTGCGTTCCGCAGTATCCTTGAAGCGATGAATCGCTCAATGTTCAAGTCGAAGATCCACCGCGCCACGGTCACCCACGCCGACCTGCACTACGTAGGGTCCGTGACCGTGGATCTCGACCTGCTCGACGCCGCGGACATCCTGCCCGGCGAGCTCGTGTCGATCGTGGACATCACCAACGGCGCGCGTCTCGAGACCTACACCATCGCCGGCGAGCGGGGATCCGGCGTCCTCGGCATCAACGGTGCCGCGGCGCACCTGGTGCAGCGCGGTGACCTCGTCATCCTGATCACCTACGCGCAGATGACCACCGAGGAAGCGCGCGCCTTCGTCCCCACCGTCGTCCACGTGGATGCCGGGAACCGCATCGTGGAGCTCGGCTCCGATCCGGCAGAGGCGGTCCTGGGTGACGTCGAACGCCCTCCCTTCGCCCTGGACAACTCCACCGTCTCCGCCTGAACCCTTTCCTCCGACCCTGGCCCCTCCTTCCGGCCCCCTATCCGCCGCGAGATAGTAAGCTGGCTGTCTAGCGGTTTCGGCCGTCTAGGAATAGGGTCAAAAAGGAAGCATGCTTAGGCTGTCGATTCGATTGAATTGCCAGCCGGGTTGTCTACAAGGATGTGGAGGCTCGGTACGGATGCCGCTGAATCGAAGAACACGCAGGGACGCGAAGAACCGCCCGAAGGCCGCCGTCGTGGCGGGCCTGATGATGGGGACGCTGGCCATGAGCGGGTGCGGTCCGGCCCAGGCGGACAACACGCTCACCTGGTACATCAACCCCGACGCGGGAGGCCAGGCCCTCATCGCCCAGAAGTGCAGCGACGAGTCGGGCGGCCGCTACCGAATCGAGACCTCGCTCCTCCCGACCGACGCCGCCTCGCAGCGTGAGCAGCTCGCACGCCGCCTGGCTGCGGGAGATTCGTCGCTCGACATCTTGAGCCTCGATCCCCCCTTCATCCCCGAGCTGGCCGAGCCCGGCTTCCTGGCGCCGGTGCCCGACGACGTCGCCCAGGCCACGACGGAGAACGTCGTCGAGGGTGCCCTCGCCGGGGCCACCTGGAAGGACGAACTCGTCACGGTCCCGTTCTGGGCCAACACGCAGATCCTCTGGTACCGCAAGTCGGTGACCGAGGCAGCCGGCCTGGACATGTCCAAGCCCGTGACCTGGGAGCAGATCATGGAGGCCGCGAAGAGCCAGGAGAAGACGCTCGGTGTGCAGGGCGCCTCGGCGGAATCGATGACGGTGTGGGTGAACGCGCTCATCGAGTCGGCGGGTGGCTCCATCATCGTCGATCCCGAGGCCACGGCGGACACGATCGAGCTCGGCCTCGACTCGGACGCCGGCATCGCGGCGGCCGAGGTGATCTCGACGATCGGCAAGGACGGGCTGGGCGGCCCGGGCCTTCCCACGCAGGCGGAGAACGAATCCCTCATCAGCTTCCAGGGTGACTCCGGCTCCTTCATGGTGAACTGGCCGTTCGTCTGGCCGGCCACCTCCGGCGCCGTCGAGGCCGGAACGGTCGACAAGGCGGTCCTGGACGACATCGCCTGGGGCATCTACCCACGGATGACGGAGGACCAGGAGTCAGCACCGCCACTCGGGGGGATCAACCTCGGCGTCGGCGCCGAGAGCAGCAACCCGGAGCTGGCCTTCGAGGCGATCCAGTGCATCGTCTCGGTCGAGAACCAGGCGGAATACTTCGTGACCAACGGCAACCCGCCGTCGAACACGGAGGCTTACGAGGATCCCCGCGTCGAGGAGTCCTTCCCCATGGCCGAAACGATCAGGGACTCGCTCCAGCTCGCAGCACCCCGTCCGCAGACACCGTTCTACAACGAGGTCTCCACCGGCATCCAGCAGACCTGGGCGCCGCCCGGCGCCGTCGATCCCGAGAGCACTCCGGGATCGTCGAGCGACTTCATCACATCGGTCCTTCGAGGGGAGCAACTCCTGTGACCTCCGCCATTCCCGCCAAGACGACGACGGCGTCGTCCTCCGACCCCGGCCCGCGCCTCGACACAGGCAACGGCAGGGCCAACGGCAGGACCCGTCGGGCGCCCCAACAGTACAGCGACCGGGTACGTGCAGAACGGCGGCTCGGCTGGATGCTCGCAGGTCCGGCCTTCGTCATCATGCTGCTCGTCACGCTGTACCCGATCCTGCAGGCAATCTACGAATCCCTGTTCCGGTTCCGCCTCACGGCTCCGGATGAACGGGAGTTCATCGGCCTCGGGAACTACGGGGTGATCCTCAGCGACCCCGTCTGGTGGTCGGACCTGTGGACCACGGTGCTCATCACGATCGTCACCGTGGCCGTGGAACTCGTGCTCGGCTTCGCGCTCGCACTCGTCATGCACAAGGCCCTGAAGTCGGTCCGCGGGCTCCTGCGCACCGCGATCCTCGTCCCGTATGGCATCATCACCGTGGTGTCGGCCTTCGCCTGGTTCTATGCCTTCGACATCAGCTCCGGGTACGTCAACAGCTGGTTCGGCTGGCTCCCCGGTATCGACGAGAACCTGAACTGGTTCGCGCAGGGACCCACTGCCCTGTTCGTCATCATGGCGTCGGAGATCTGGAAGACCACGCCGTTCATCTCGCTGCTCCTCCTCGCCGGCCTCGCGCAGGTGCCGGACGAGCTCAGCGAGGCGGCCAAGGTCGACGGCGCCACCTGGTGGGAGCAGATGCGCAAGGTCATCATCCCCAACATGAAGGCCGCGATCATGGTGGCCGTGCTGTTCCGGGCGCTGGACGCCTTCCGCATCTTCGACAACGTCTTCATCATGACCAATGGTGCGTACAACACGGAGGTGCTGTCACTGCTCGCCTACCGGCAGTCCATCAGTAGGCTCGAGATCGGTCTCGGTTCCGCCGTCTCCGTCCTCCTGTTCCTCTGCGTCCTGCTGATCTGTTTCGTGGCGATCAAGCTGTTCAAGGTCGATCTCGCCGGCACGCAGGGAGGAAAGTAATGACGAACACCACCACCAGGGGCAAGGTCCTCTGGACCGTCGTCACGATCCTCGTCCTGATCTACGCGCTGTTCCCCGTGATCTCGATCCTCGCGACGTCCTTCAAGGCGCCGGGCGACCTGACGAGCGGCAAGTTCCTGCCGACCTCGGGCAAGGCCACCACCAGCAACTATGAGCAGATCCTCGTCGGCGACGCCCAGGGACTGTTCCTCTCGGCCCTGCGCAACTCGATCGGCATCTCGCTGATCGCCACGTTCATCGCCGTGGTGCTGGCTACCCTGTGCGCCTACGCGATCGCCCGGCTCGACTTCCCCGGCAAGAAGTTGGTGCTCACCACGGCACTGGCGGTCTCGATCTTCCCCGTCATCTCGATCGTGACGCCGCTGTTCAACCTGTGGCGCACCATCGGCCTCTACGACACCTGGCTCGGGCTGATCATCCCCTACCTGTCGCTGACCCTGCCGATCTCCATCTGGACCCTCGCCGCCTTCTTCCGGCAGATCCCGTGGGAGCTCGAGCAGGCCGCGCAGGTGGACGGCGCGACGACGTGGCAGGCCTTCCGCAAGGCGATCGTGCCGCTGGCCGCTCCCGGGGTGTTCACCACGGCGATCATCGCGTTCTTCATCGCCTGGAACGACTTCGTGTACGGGATCTCGCTGACCTCCACCGAGGCGGCACGGCCGGTCCCCGCAGCGCTCGCGTTCTTCACGGGCGCTTCGCAGTTCGAGGCACCGACAGGAGCCATCTCGGCGGCGGCGATCATCGTCACCATCCCGATCGTCCTCCTGGTGCTGCTCTTCCAACGCCAGATCGTCTCGGGCCTGACCTCGGGCGCCGTCAAGGGCTAACGCCCCCGGTTCAAGAAAAGGATTCGCACCATGGCTTCAATCACCCTCAACCACCTGGTCAAGAAGTACGGCGACGGCTTCCCCGCCGTCAACGACGTCAGCATCGACATCGCCGACGGCGAGTTCATCATCCTGGTGGGCCCGTCCGGCTGTGGGAAGTCGACGCTGCTGCGCATGATCGTGGGCCTGGAGGACATCACCGACGGCGACCTGCTCATCAACGGACAGCGCGTGAACGACAAGGCGCCGCGCGACCGCAACCTGGCGATGGTGTTCCAGAACTACGCGCTGTACCCGCACCTCACCGTGTACGAGAACATCGCGTTCCCGTTGCGCCTCGCCAAGGGCAAGCACTCCGAGGACCAGGTGAACAAGCTCGTCACCGAGGCCGCGGCCACCCTGGAACTCACGGACCACCTGCAGCGCAAGCCGGCCAACCTCTCCGGTGGCCAGCGGCAGCGCGTCGCGATGGGCCGCGCGATCGTGCGGCAGGCGGACGCGTTCCTCTTCGACGAGCCGCTCTCCAACCTGGACGCCAAGCTCCGCGGCCAGATGCGGTCGGAGATCTCCCAGATGCAGCGCCGGCTGGGCGTAACCTCCGTCTACGTGACCCACGACCAGACCGAGGCCATGACGCTCGGTGACCGCGTGGCCGTCCTGAAGAAGGGCGAACTGCAGCAGATCGCCTCACCACGCGAACTGTACGAGCAGCCCATCAACCTCTTCGTGGCCGGGTTCATCGGCTCGCCGTCGATGAACTTCCTGCCTGCCACCCTCGAGGGGAACGTCCTCCGGACGGCCGTCGGCGACCTGGAGATCCCCGCCGAGAAGGCCCGTAAGGCGGCGGGCAAGAGAGTGGTCCTCGTGGGTGTCCGTCCGGAGTTCTTCGAGGACGCCAAGCTCGTGGAGGACCACAAGCGCTCCAACGGCTCCACGTTCAACGCGACCCTGACGCACACCGAGTGGCTCGGCAACGAG
Organism: Arthrobacter rhamnosi; assembly: GCF_054510855.1. Taxonomy (NCBI): domain Bacteria; kingdom Bacillati; phylum Actinomycetota; class Actinomycetes; order Micrococcales; family Micrococcaceae; genus Arthrobacter; species Arthrobacter rhamnosi. The sequence goes on from NZ_JBTNDT010000005.1 coordinate 125,380, forward strand.
CAGTACGGGTACATCAACTTCGACCCGGCACCCGAGATGCGCGAGCTGCTGAACAACCTCGCACGGGACATGGACGCCGACGAGCTGCGCCCGCAGGTGGTCGTCACCCTGGATGCCGCGAGCCGGATCCGTGGCGGGCGTGAGGCGGAGCTCTGGCTGGACACCCGCAAGCTCCACCTGTTCGACGCCGAGACGGGTGAGAACCTGACACGCGACGCGGAGGCGGGCGCGGAGCTCACACGCCAGGCCGGCGAGGAGCGGGCCGAGGAGATCGAGATCGCCCAGCAGGCGGACGGACACGGGAACGGGAACGGCACCGGTTTCAGCAGCGGCACATCCGGTCGGACGGACGGCGCACCGGTCGACGCCGGTGCCGGGCGCACCGGCGGTGCCACGGCGGCAGGCGGCGCGCACACCGCGGGCTGACCCGATTCCTGCCTGCTCCGGCAGGGCCCAGCAGGACCGGCATCCGCAAGGGTGCCGGTCCTGCTGTGTAGTGTGGCCCTATGCCCGAACAGGATGCCGCCGCCCGGATCGCCGACATCACCGCGGGATACGTCTTCGAGGGTCCCACCCTGCACCTCGGCGCAGCACTTGTGGACGGGACACTCCACGCCGACGCGCAGGTGCGCCTCCCGCTCGCCATGATGAACCGGCACGGCCTGATCGCGGGTGCCACGGGGACCGGCAAGACCGTGACCCTCCAGATCCTGGCGGAGCAGCTCTCTGCGCAGGGAGTCCCCGTCTTCCTCTCCGACATCAAGGGAGACCTGACGGGCCTGGCGCGTCCGGGCACCGCCTCCGACAGGCTGGCGGAGCGGGCCGCGAGCGTCGGCCAGGACTGGACCCCCACAGCATTCCCGGTCGAGTTCCTCTCCCTCGGCGGCGACGGAGACGGCATCCCCGTCCGCGCCACCATCTCCTCCTTCGGGCCCCTGCTCCTCAGCCGCGTGATGGACCTCAACGAGACGCAGGAATCGAGCCTGCAGCTCGTGTTCCATTACGCCGACCGGAACGGCCTCGAGCTCTACGATCTCGCCGATCTGCGCGCTGTCATCGGCTTCCTCACCTCCGACGAGGGGAAGGGCGCCCTCGCGTCACTCGGCGGCCTCTCGAGGGCCACGGCCGGCGTGATCCTGCGCGAACTGGTCACCCTCGAGGCGCAGGGCATGGACGCCTTCTTCGGCGAACCCGAGTTCGACACAGCAGACCTGCTGCGGACCGCCGCTGATGGACGCGGCATGATCACCGCGCTGGAGCTCGTCGCCGTGCAGCAGAAGCCGCGGCTCTTCTCGACGTTCCTGATGTGGCTGCTCGCGGACCTGTTCGCCGAGCTTCCGGAGGTCGGCGACGTCGACAAGCCCCGCCTCGTGTTCTTCCTGGACGAAGCGCACCTGCTCTTCGCGGGCTCCTCGAAGGCATTCCGGGAATCGATCCAGGCCACCGTGCGGCTCATCCGATCCAAGGGCGTGGGAATCTTCTTCATCACGCAGACCCCCCGGGACATTCCCGGGGAGGTCCTCGGCCAGCTGGCCAACCGGATCCAGCACGCCCTGCGCGCGTTCACGCCCGACGACGCGAAGGCACTGCGCGCCACGGTGTCGACCTTCCCGATGAGCCCGTACGACCTGGCGGAAGTCCTGACGTCCGCCGGGATCGGCGAGGCCGTCGTCACCGTCATGAACGAGCGCGGAGCCCCGACACCGGTGGCGTGGACCCGCCTGCGCTCCCCCGAGTCGGTTATGGGCCGGGCTCCGGAGGGAACCGTCCCCGCCGTCGTCACCTCGTCGTCCCTCCTGCCGGAGTACGGCCAGGCGATCGACGGCTACTCCGCCTACGAGAAGCTGACCGGTCGGCCGGTGCCCCTCCCCCTGCCGGGTGCTTCCACTCCCGTCCCTGCCGGCCCACCCGGCGACACGGCTCCCGATCGGTCGGCGGGCAGGTCCGGGGATGATCGCGACGCCGAGGCACAGCGCATCGAGGAGGAGATCCTCGGGATGCCGTCCCGGCCCTCGCCGGACGGCGGTCGGCGCTCAGGGCAGAACGGGCGGGAGCGCAGTGTCCCTCACGCCGATCGGGACGAGCGGGAGAGCGGCACGGGTCGGCCGTCGGCCCAGCGCGGACCGGACAGGGACGAGATGGCCGATCTTGCCCTGAAGGCCGCCGGCGTCATCGGCAGGGAACTCGCACGGGGTCTGTTCGGCACCAAGCGCCGGAAGCGCCGTTGGTACTGAGGCAGGGCTGCTACCCGGCAGCCGGGGGCACCGTCCGATGATGGTGCTCGAGATCGTGAGTTCCACCCTCACGGTGCTGGGGCTGGGGCTCCTCATCGCCGCCCTCGTGATCCGGCTGGTCTACGGCTCGTGGACCCGGACCCAGGCGATCACCTTCGAGCACGAGGGGCACCCCTATCTGCGCTGGCACGACCACCGCTATCGCATCGTGGAGGCCCTGTGGTCGAGCTGCGCGCACCAGCGGCGGGGACACGCCGTCCCTCCACCGCCGGCCCCCGGGAAGGACGTGGACATCTTCTATTCCGCCCGTGACGCCGGCCACTGGTCGCTGGAGAAGCCCTACCGGGGCACCCGCATCCTGGCCGTCGTAGGACTCGCGTGCTCCATCGGAGGGGTGGTGCTGGGCTTCCTGCCCGGCTGAACGTGCACAGCCGGTACCGTTGAGAGGTGCACACCCCCGTAGTGAAGGTCCTCGCGGCATGGCTGCTCGGCCTCATGCTCGTCGGCGCGGCTTTCGTCGCGACCGTGGTCCTCCTCAACGGACGGCTCTACGGCCCGGAACACCAGGTGGGCCTGTACCTCGAGGCCCTGCAGCAGGGCGACGGCGGCAAGGCTCTGGGTCTGCTCAACGCCTCCGTCCCGGAGGGCTCCAATCCCACCCTGCTCGACGGCGAGGCCCTGCGCCGGGCGTCCGCGTCCCTCGGGGACGTCGAGGTCGGCGACGCCCGCACGACGGACAGCGACCGGGTCGAGGTCCCGGTCACCTACAACGTCGACGGAGCGGAGACGACGACGGTCTTCCCGCTCCAGCAGACGGGCACGGAGTGGGGCTTCTTTCCTGTGTGGCGCTTCGAGCACACCGTCCTGCCCACGGTCGAGGTGTCGGCCCTGAACAGCGTCGAGGCCGCGGTGAACGGCGTCGACGTCGGACTGCCCGACGGCAAGGCCGCGCTGGCGTCCTTCTACCCCGCCGTCGTCGACGCGACCTACGAGGGGAAGTTCTTCTCCGCTCCCCCACAGCACGCGGCGGTCACGAGCCGGGACACGCCCCCTCCCGCACTGGCCCTCACCATGGAGGCGACGCCCGAGCTCGTCCAGGCGGTCGACGACCAGCTGCACACATTCCTCGACGGCTGCGCCGGCCAGACCGTCTTCCAGCCGACCAACTGCCCGTTCTACTACTTGACGAATGAGCGGCTGGCCGGCGGTATCGCCTGGTCCATCGAAGAGTACCCATCCGCGACGGTCACCCCGGACAACGGCCAGTGGTCGCTGGCTCCGCTGCGCGGGTCCGCCCGCATCGACACCCGGTTGCGTGATTTCTTCTCCGGTGCCGTCCGGGACGTGTCGGAGTCCGTCCCCTTCGAATTCGAGGCGGACCTCCTGGTGACCGAGGACACCATCACGGTCACACCCGTGGTCCGCTACTAGCCGTGTCGGGACGGCACGCAGATCAGGGGATGAGGTTGTCGGCGCGGTAGCGGTCGAAGAGCGAGAGGAAGGCGTCGGAGGTCCGCCGGTACCCCATGAAACCGGCGTCCCTGCTCTTGCCCATATCGGTCACCACCTCGATGTCCCGGCCCAGGTCGCCGTCCGTGTGCCACCAGGAGGCCACACGGTCCAGCCGCGGTTCGGCCAGCCCATGGCGCTGCGCGAGCTCCGCCCACTGGTCCTCCCGTCCGGCCATGGCCTGCTCGAGCGGTCGCGGTGCGCCGGCATAGCCCTCCCACTCGACCCCGAAGTAGGCGGCGAGCCTCGGCCACATCCAGCGCCACCGGAACACGTCTCCGTTGACGATGTTGAAGGCTTCGTCGGCCGCAGCGGGGGTCGTCGATGCCCAGAGCATGTGCTCGGCGAGCAGCCCGGCGTCCGTCATGTCGGTCAGCCCGTTCCACTGAGTCTCCGAGCCCGGGAAGACGAACGGCTCGCCCGACTCCCGGCAGAGGGTCGCCTGGGCCGCGAGCGTGAGGCCCATGTTCATGGCGTTGCCCACCGCGTGGCCGATCACCGTGTGGGAGCGGTGCACCGACCACGTGAACCCCTGCTCAGCCGCCGCAGCGAACAGCTCGTCCTCCTGCGCATAGTAGAAGTTCGGCACCGGCAGGCGCGGCTCCTCCTCGTGGAACGGGGTGTCCGCCATCTCCCCGGCCGCGTACGCCTCGAACGGGCCGAGGTAGTGCTTGAGGCCGGTCATGAGGGCCACATGGGCCACGTCCTTGCCGCGGAGGGCGGCCAGCAGGTCGCGCAGCATGCCGGCGTTGACCGAGATGTTCTCCTCCTCGGTGTTGCGCCGTGACCACGCTGTGAAGAAGACGTGCGTAGGGTTTTCCGGCTCGAGGACGGCGGCCAGGGACTCGGCCGATGTCAGGTCCGCCGACAGCCGGCGCACGCCGTCGCGCTCCGCTCCGGGCGTGCGGGACAGCGCCAGCACGGGCCATCCCTCGGCGGTGAGCTTCTCGACCAGGGCGGACCCCGCGATACCCGTGGCTCCCACCACGAGTGCCGTCCGCTGTCCGTCCGGTCGCACGGTTCCTGCCGTCATCCTGCGCTCCTTCTCGTCGTGCCGCCGCCCGTGCCCGCCTTCGCCGGTCCGGGCACTGCGCGTCCTTCCGGCCCGTCCGGGCCCCGAAGGCGACAAGCCCGCCTGCCGGCAGGATATTCCCGGTGGTGACCGGAGCAGCCGGTGTGCTCCGGCCGCGCCTCAGGGCTCCTGCGTCGCGGCCTCGCTACCCCATGCCTCGGTGTAGAACTGCTGGGAATTCGCGTCCAGCAGCTCTGCATAGAGGTCCGGCTTCAAGGCCTGGGCCGAACCGGCCGGGACCTCGGGGGCGAAGGCGGATACGCCCAGCCCGGCCTCGGAGTCCTGCAGGGTCAGGCCGGCGGCCTCCAGGATGGTGGGGTACAGATTCAGCTGGTCCACCCGCGGGCGGAGCGCAGGCGTGCCACCCGGAACCCAGACCCGGTTGAAAACGGTGCGGTTCTCGTGGTGGTCCAGCTGCTCGTGGAACGCATTGCCGGCACTCATGAGCTTGAGGTGGTCGCCGGTGATCACCACGGCGGTGTCCTCGAGGTAGCCCTTCTGCCGCATGTAGTCCACGAACCCGGCGACCTGCGTCATGGAGCAGGAGTACACGGAGGTGACCACGTTCTCGGTGTCCACGTCGCAGTAGTCGTAGACGAACACCGGCTCGTGGGTGTCCAGGGTCAGCATGGACAGGTTGAACGGCTCGCCGGTGCGCTCCGCCTCGGCATGCAGCCGGTCGATCTCGTCGCGGGCGTTCGCCATCAGGCGTTCATCGCTCAGGCCCCAGTCGCCGCGGAAGCTCCTCGCCGGCTCCCCGGCGGCACGCCAGTCCGCGAGGTCCTTCTCCTCGGAGTAGCCATGGGTCTCCAGGAAGACGTCCTTCGCGGCGAAGGAGGCGTTCGCACCGCCCAAAAAGGTGCTGGTGTAGCCGTGATCGGCCAGGACATCGCCCAGGCAGGTCAGCCCGCCCAGGTAGGTGTCGGCGCCGCCGCCGAGGTCGTTCGACGGGGCGCTGCCCGCGGCGGAGCCTCCGGCCTTCAGCGGGACGCCGCACTGCGTCCCGACGAGGCCGGCCATGGTCCAGCCCCCGCCCTCGTACTGCTGGAAGTCCTCCACGCCCTGCCAGCCGTCGGCGGCACGGGTGACCTTTTTGAGCGGGGCGAATGCGTCCTTCTCGAAGAGCTGCTCGTCCTCGAGGGTGGCCTCACCGGACTCGAGGAAGATCAGTACCAGGTTGCGCTTGTCCGCGTCGCCGGTCACAACCGGTTCCCGATAGTAGTCGCCGAGGTCGTAGTCGGAGTTCGCCGCCCTGATGTAGTCCCCGATGCCCACCGTGGTGGAGAAGGCCGTGACGCCGCCGAGGACCACGGCCGCCACCAGGGCGGTGGAGATGGCGCGCGCTACCCACGGCGGACGACGACGCCCCTGGTCACCGCCGTCCCGGTGGTGCCGACGCCGTCGGGAGTACTGCCACAGGGCGATCCCGACGGTGATGAGCACGGGCGCGACGCCGACGCCCAGGATGCCGACCCAGACGATGGACCCGCCGCCCCCGTCGGTCTCCACGGAGACGAGGTTCATGAGCATCTGGCTGACGGAGATCGTGCCCCAGTAGTAGCGGATGCCCAGGGCCGTGATGAGCAGAACGAGGCCGGCCCAGATCAGGAGGTAGACCAGGAAGCGTCCCACGACGACGCCGACCCGTCGGGTCGCGTGGAGGATCGGGGCAGACATGGCACACCTCGCGTTCCGGATGCCGTGATATCGCCGTACACCCTTGACAGCCGGCCCGTTCCCGGGCCCATCGAAGACTAGTACGGCTACGCTACCCCGTTCAACGGCCGTTCACCTTCAAGCAACCGCTTGTACATCCCGCGTCCGCGCCCCCGGCGCGGCGGCTCCCATCCGGGGTACCTGCGCCACGGCTCCGGGCACCCGGCGCGGCGGCCCGCCACCCGGGGTCGCCCGGTGCCTCGAGCCCTCAGGGGCGTCCGGCGGAGTGCGTCGCCAGGGCAGCGAGCTCGGCGAGCCGGTGGGCCCGTGCGGATTCGGCGGCCGTGAACGGCTCACCGGCCCGGGTGAACACCATCGGCTCCCCGACCGGGGAGGGGATCTTGAGGAGTTCGCTGCCCTCGACGAAGGACCGGACAGCGGGTGGCGGCGCCGGCACCGGGTCGGCGACGAGGAGTTCGGCGACGGCGTAGCGCAGCTCCGTGGGGTCCTGCACCACGCGGCAGGCGAGGGCGAGCGCCTTGGTCTGCCCGTCGGCCAGGGCCAGGGCGGTGGACGGCCACACCCGGGCGGACGTGCCGCCGCCGATCGTCAGGGCCCGGAGGAGGTCCTGCTCCCCGACCCCGCCGGGTGCTGCGAGGACGAATTCGTCGACACTGGAGCGTGCACCGGGGTGGATGTGGAGGGACAGGATGTTGACGCCGCGTCGTGCGAGCTGGTGGGAGATGCGTTCCAGGGCTCCGGGGGTGTCCTCGACCAGCACCCGTGCCCGCCACAGCTCCATCGTCGTGTCGAGGCGCCTGCGCTGCCTCAGGGCGGGCGCGTGCAGCCAGGCCCTCAGGAACCGCATCACGGAGGGCTCCGCCACCCAGATGACCAGGGCGGTCGCCGTGAGGGCGAGGAGGAGGACCTTGAGCGGATAGGCCAGGTGCGTCTGGACCACCGCGGCGTGGACGGCCAGTTCGATGGGGAGCATCACGGCGACGTTGGCGAGGGTCAGCCGTACCTTCCCGGGCTCGGGCAGCTGCCCGCAGGAGTCGCAGCGGAGGGAGGCGGCGGTAGAACCAGTGGAGCGTGTCATGACTCCACTGTCCGGAGCGCCCGTTTCGGGGACGTTGCAGGCGGGTTCCACGACCAAGAACTTGACGACGGCGTCCCGAGCAGTCCTCCGATCGCCGCCCGGTCGTCCCGGCCCGCCCTAGGCCGGGAGGAACGGAGGGCACCCGCCGATGCCCTCCGTTCCCCGACAGGTCAGTCGAGTCCGCGCAGGTCCAGGGTCAGGTCCGTGGCGCCGTCGGCCGTCACGGAGACGGGGATGCCCCAGTCCTGCTGGTACAGGTGGCACGCGGCGTGGTCGGGGATCTCGCCGCCCGGCTCGCCGTCGCAGGACGCGGCCCGCGCCGTGATGTGCAGGACACCGTCGCCCGCCCCGGGCGCGAGCACGAGCTCGCGGGTCAGCCCGGTCGACGTGCCGCCCCCGGACACCAGGAGGGATTCGGGCGAGGCGCTGATCTTCAGCTGGGTGGGATCGCCCCAGCGGTCGTCGAGCTTCTGCCCCTTGGGGGCCGTGAAACGCACGGTCAGGGCCACGGGGCCCGCGGACATCGGGGTCTTGGGCCGCTGCGTCTGGGACGCGCCCTCGTCGACGGCGAGCGCCTCCTTGGGCAGGGGCACCCGGACCAGCTGGTGCCGGTTCGTCTCGACGACGATGAGCAGCGGATCCCCGCCGTCGGCCACGGGCGTTATGTCCACGAGGACGTCGGACGGTTCGGAGAGGCCGCGCAGCAGCGTGGACACCTGGCGGGTGGCCGGGTCGTAGCGGCGGACCGCACCGTTGTAGGTGTCGGCGATGGCGATGGAGCCGTCGGGGAGCGCGGTGACGCCCAGCGGGTGCTGGAGGCGTGCCTGGTCCGCGTCACCGTCACGGAAGCCGAAGTCGAACAGACCGGTTCCGACGGCCGTCCCCACCTGCACCGTGCTGCATCCGTCCACCTCGGCAAAGGTCAGGAAGCGTACCGACGAGGTCTCGGAATCGGCGATCCAGACCGTGCCGTCCGCGCCTTCCGCGAGGCCGGAGGACTGGGCGAACCACGCCTCGGAGGCATCGCCGTCGAGCAGTCCCTCCAGGCCGGTTCCCGCCAGGACCTCGACGGCGGACGTGCGGGGGTCGTAGCTGAAGATCTGGTGCGTGCCGGCCATGGCGACGACCAGGCGGTCCAGCACCGACGAGTACAGCACGTCCCACGGGGAGGACAGCGAGACGTTCAGCGCGTCCGTGCCGAGCTGGGTCTCCGTGAGGCGCGGGGTCTCGCTCGGGGCGCCGACCTCGGAGGCGTTCTCCTGCCGCCCCGTCTTCGTGTGGTTCCCGGCGTCGAGCAGGCGCTGGGTCCCGTTGCCGGCGAGGGTGCGCACCTCGCCCGTGGCGAGGGTCACGCCACGCAGGCGGTGGTTGACGGAGTCGGCGACGACGACGTCGTACCCGACCTCGGAGGCCAGTTCGGCCGGCAGGAGGGCGACGCCCTGGGGCTCGTTGAACTGCGCCTCGTCGGCACCTCCGTCGCGGAAGCCCTTCGTGCCGGAGCCGATGGTGCGGCGCACGGTGACGAGGTCCGCCTCGAGCTCGACGAGCCGGTGGTGGCCCGTATCACCGGCGAGGAAGGTGCCGGTGGCGGGCAGGGCGAGCAGCTTGCCCGGGAACTTGAGGTCGCCCGCGGTACTCTCGGCCGGCACGTACGGGCCGTTCCCCCGGTGCAGCGTGCCCTTGGCCTCGTGCTCGGCGACGAGCTCCTCCACGAGGGACGTCAGGCCGGCCGCATGCCCCTCGCCGGAGAGGTGCGCCACGATGTAGCCCTCGGGATCGATGACCACGAGCGTCGGCCAGGCCCGCGCCGTGTAGGCCTGCCAGGTGGTGAGCTCGGGGTCGTCGAGGACGGGATGGTGGATGTCGTAGCGCTCGACGGCGGCTGCAAGGGCCACGGGATCCGCCTCGTGCTCGAATTTCGGGGAATGCACGCCGACGGTCACGAGCACGTCCGAGTACTGCTCCTCGAGGGGCCGCAGCTCGTCGAGCACGTGCAGGCAGTTGATGCAGCAGAACGTCCAGAAATCGAGGATCACGATCTTCCCCCGGAGATCCTCGAGCTGCAGCTGCCTGCCGCCGGTGTTGAGCCAGTTACGGCCGGTCAGCTCTGAGCCGCGCACGCGGTAGCCGGTGCGCACGGTGGTCTCGGTCATTCATCGTCTCCTGCTGTGGTGGCCCGCGCCGCGGGCTTGGCTCCCGGGCGGGGTCCGACGTCGCGCGCGGCGAGGTCGGCGAACATGTTGTTGTAAGCCTCGAGATCGGCGTCCTTATTCCTGTCCGCCGCCCGGTCCTTGCGCTTGGTCTCCCGCGCGTCCGATCGCGACCACATGACGGCCACGCCGATCGCGAGGAGGAGGGTCGGGATCTCCCCGACTCCCCAGGTCACCGCGCCGCCCACCTGCTGGTCGGCGAGGGCCGAGGCACCCCACTCGCGGCCCATGTTGCCGAACCAGGATGCCTCGAGCAGCGACGTGGAGCCCATCAGGGTCACACCGAAGAAGGCATGGAACGCCATGGTCGCGAAAAGGAGCAGGATCCGCAGGGGGTAGGGCGCGCGGAGCGGAACGGGGTCCGATCCGATCATCGAGAGCACGAAGATGTAGCCCGTGAGGAGGAAGTGCGTGATCATCAGCTCGTGGCCGACGTGCTCGCGCAGGGCGAAGCCGAACAGCGGGGAGTAGTAGAACACGATGATGGACGCCACGAAGTTGCCGGCGGCGACCAGCGGGTGCGTGATGATCCTCGACGGCCAGGAGTGCACGATCACGAGGATCCACTCCCGGAGCCCCCGCGTGCCGTCCCGGCGGGCGCCGAGCGCCTTGAGCGCGAGGGTAACGGGCGCGCCGAGCACCAGGAACAGCGGCACCACCATTGTGAGTGCCATGTGATCGATCATGTGGGCGCTGAAGAGCACCATGCCGTAGATGGCCGGCGCGCCGGACGTGAAGTAGGTCAGCAGTACCAGGCCCACGAGCCAGCTGATGAGCCGGGTCAAGGACCACGAGTCCCCGCGGCGGTGCAGCTTCGCCGTACCTAGGATGTAGGCGATGCCCAGCGTCAGCGCGACCGTGATCCACAGCCAGTCCGGCCGCCACTCGGTCAGCCAGCGGGCCGCGGTCGGCTCCGGCGGGAGGTCGTACCCGGACAGGATGCGGGCCGGACCGGCCTCGGTGGGGAGCTCCTCTGCACGCGGAGGCGCCGTCCGTCCGAGGGCGCCCGCCACACCGGAGACGGCGCCCATGATAACCAGTTCGACGGCGACGAGCTGCCACAGCACACGGCGCGCGGACAGCTTCGACGCTGCACTGCCGGAGGACGCCTCCAGCTGCGGGATGATCCACTGCCGGTGCATCCAGCCGATACCGCCGAGGAGCAGCGTGGCGATGGTCTTGAAGGTGACCAGCAGCCCCCACGAGGAGCTGAGCTGCGCGAGGTCCGTGATGCGGAGGCTGGCGTTCACCACGCCGGAGCCGACCACGAGGACGAAGGCAAATCCTGCGAGGGCCGAGAAGCGCTTCAGGACCGGCAGGGTCTGTCCGCCCAGCGTGCCGCTGACGACGGCCAGAGCGATGATCCCGCCCATCCACAGGCAGACTCCGACGAGGTGCAGCGCGATCGAGTTCACAGCGGCGTTGTGGTCGTCCCCGCTCGCGGAATGGCCGATCAGCGCCATGGGCAGGAGGTTGAGGAGCGCCAGCACCAGCGTCAGCGCCAGGCCGGTCTGCGACCGGACACCGAAGAGGATCGTGGCGAGGACGGCGGAGACGATGGAGGTCACCAGCCAGGCGCGGCCCGTGGAGAAGTCGGTGAGGAAGGCGGCGAGCCCCTGAGTGTACGCGGGGTCCGTGCTCAACGGCAGGCCCGCGGCGTCGGAGTAGGTGAAGATCATGACACCGAGCGCCCCGAGCGTCCATGCGACGGCCGAAACCGAGGCCAGGAGCAGCACGCGGGCGAAGGCGGGATGCTCGGCAGCACCGTCCTTCGGCTTCCGGCCGGTGTCGCCGACCCTCCGCGGCAGCAGGACCACGGCGAAGACGAGAGCACCGATGGTGGCGGCAGCCGCCGTGTTGTTGAGTACCTTGGCGACGGGCAGGCCCCACCTCGTCAGGGCGCCGGGGTCGCCGAGCTGCCGTGCGGCGGCCGCTCCCGAGTAGAACAGGGCCGCGACGAGGGCCGCGAAGACGACGACGCCCGCGAGGATCAGCCAGCCGGTGCCGATGGCGCGGTCCGGAGAGGCGCCGGTGCGCGTCTGGCGCGGGTTTTTCGCTGTTGTGGACACGTACACCATTCTCTACCCGGAGTAGAAAATAGGGCTAATCTCCGGGCGTTCCACGGAAGGCGATGGCGATGGCCGCAGCAGGGCAGCACGGGACGACGAAGGACCGCTGCCAGAACGGCAGCGGTCCTTCGAGGCACGTACTACGTGATGGACTACTTGGCGGAAGCCTTGAGCTTCGAACCGGCGGTCAGCTTGACGCTGTGGCCGGCGGCGATCTGGATGGTCTCACCGGTCTGGGGGTTGCGTCCGGTGCGGGCTGCACGGCTGGTGCGCTCGACAGCGAGCCACCCGGGAATGGTGATCTTCTCGTCCTTGGCGATGGACTCGGCGAAGACGTCGAACAGCGCGTCGAGGACGCTGTTGACTGACGCCTGGCTGGTGTCAGCCTTCGCTGCTACCTCGGCAACAAGTTCACTACGGTTTTTAGCCAATTTAGGTCCTCCTGGACGTCACTCTTCTGAACGAGCTTTCCACGGTATACGGAAAGCCTCTGTCCGAAAACCTATCAGCTTGGACGCCCCGCCCCGCGTGTTTGCGCGGCTTTTCGGCTTAAACACGACCATTTCGAGGATGTTTCGGGCCTGCGGGCCGCCGTGTGGGTTCCTCCCCGGTGGCTGCTCCTCCGAGGACGGCGTCCTAGCACCGCCGAGATGCCGTCCTCGGTTGAACCTCTGACCCTCGGTGAGAGGCACGCCACGGAATCCGGGGCACACGGCAGGCAGTGCCCGGGAATTGCAGGGCGCGTTCCGGCGGAGAGAACGAAGAAGCCGGCAACCCGAGGGTTGCCGGCTTCTCTGCTCACCGCGCGAGGCGGTGGGGAGTGCTGTGGGACGGGAGTGTCCCGGGGGCTGCTACCAGCTCGACTTGGTCACGCCGGGCAGTTCGCCCTTGTGCGCCATGTCGCGGAAGCGGATACGCGAGATACCGAACTTCTGGATGGTGCCACGGGGGCGGCCATCGATCTGGTCGCGGTTGCGCAGGCGTACCGGCGAGGCGTTGCGGGGAAGCTTCTGCAGGCCGAGGCGTGCTGCTTCGCGTGCTTCATCGGTGGCGTTCTCGTCGACGAGAGTCTTCTTGAGCTCGAGGCGCTTGGCCGCGTAGCGCTCGACGATGACCTTGCGCTGCTCGTTACGAGCAATCTTTGACTTCTTGGCCATGTTTAGCGCTCCTCTCGGAATTCGACGTGCTTGCGGATCTTCGGGTCGTACTTCATCAGGACCATGCGGTCCGGATCGTTACGACGGTTCTTGCGCGTCACGTAGGTGTAGCCCGTACCAGCGGTGGACTTCAGCTTGATGATCGGACGTACGTCCTTGTCCTTTGCCATTAGAGCTTCACTCCCCTCGCGAGGATGGACGCCACGACAGCGTCGATGCCGCGGACGTCAATCGTCTTGATGCCGCGGGCGGAGACCTGCAGCGTCACGTTGCGGCGCAGGGAAGGCACGTAGTAGCGCTTCTTCTGAATGTTGGGGTCGAACCGGCGCTTGTTGCGGCGGTGCGAGTGCGAAATGCTGTGTCCAAAGCCGGGCTCGGCTCCGGTCACTTGGCAGTGGGCTGCCATAACTCTCCTCCAGATTAGATGAACGTGACGGAATCACTTGTTGAGCGTCCCGCCACCAGTAATGACACCGTTATTACTGCAGCTTTCCGGAGGTTGACCTGGCAGGGTGAGAACCTGCCGAAGCGCCTCGCCGCGGGGAAGACGGTGAAGATTAGGCGGGCGCGGCCTTGCGGCCGGCACAGCCTTAAATTCTAGGTAGTCACGGGTAGCTGGGCAAATCCCGGCCCGTCCTGGAACGGGTCGGCATCGGCCACAGCCAAACGCCCTACCATACTACCGACAGGATCCGGCTCGACCAAACCGGGTCAGTCAGTGCGCCGCCCGTCCCGGTCGACGACGGCGGGAGCGTCCGGTCCGGCGCCCACGCGCTGCCCGGAGACGTCGGCACCCGAGTCGATGATCGCGTTCCTCACGTGCGCGCCCTCCCTCACCCGGACCCGGTTCAGCAGGACGGAGTCCTCGACGACGGCGCCGGCCTCGACCGTGGCCCCGGAGCCGATCACGCTCCTGCGGACGGTCCCGTACACCGCCGCGCCGGGGGCCAGGAGGGAATCGGCCACGACGGCGCCCTCCCCGAGGAAGGCCGGAACCACCTGCGGGGGCTCCGTGAGGATGGGCCAGTCCGGGTCCGCGAGGTCCAGGCCCTTGCCGTCCACCAGGTCGAGGTGGGCCCGCAGGTAGTTTGCCGGCGTGCCGAGGTCCCGCCAGTACCCCTCGAGCCTGTGCTCGACGACGGATCCCCGCTCGACGAGGTGCGGCACGAGGTGGTGACCGTAGTCCCCGAGCCCGTCCCGGTCGTCCTGCAGGTGTCCGAGCGCATCGAGGAGCGTCGCTGCCGTGTAGAGGAAGACCTCCGCCGCGACGATCCTCGTCTGCGGCTCCTCGGGCTTGTAGGCGAAACCTGTCACCCTGCCGTCGTCGTCCACCGCGACGACGCCGTGGTTGGAGGCGTCGCCGTCGAAATCGACCGTGACCATGGTCAGGGCCGCCCCCGTACGGAGATGGGTGTCGACGACGTCGCGGTAGTCCAGGCGGTACAGGTGGTCGGAGCTCAGCACCAGGACCAGATCCGGCGCGAAGTCGCGGATGAAGGCGGCCTGGCGGAGCAGGCCGTCGGCGTTCCCCTCGGCGAATCCCTCCCCCTCGTGGCCGCTGAAGGGAGGCAGCACCAGCAGCCCGCCGCGCGTACGGTCGAGGTCCCAGGGCCGGCCGTTGCGGAGGTGGTCGTTGATGGTCTTGGGCTGGTACTGCTCCATGACCCAGACATCGGAGATCCCGCTGTGGTGCAGGTTCGACAGGGAGACGTCGATCAGCCGGAAGCTGCCGGCCAGGGGCATGGCCGGTTTGGCCCGGTGGTGGGTCAGGGCGCCGAGGCGCCCTCCCGCTCCACCCGCCAGCACGATCGCGAGGATGCGGGGCTGGTGCCCGAACTGTGCGCGCTGGTCCATCTGCCGTCCTTGTCCTGCCGGGTCACTGCCCGGTGGTGAGTGCCTCATGATCGGAGGCCGGTCCCCCGTGGAGGGAGGGGGACGCGGGACCCAGAACGGCGGCCTCGGCCGCCGCTTCGCCGTCGGACAGGATCCAGTGGGCGCCGTCCATACCCCGGAGGATCTTGCGGCCCACCCTCTCCAGGTCCGCGACGTCCTGTCCGTCCAGGGCGTCGAACACCGTGGAGCGGACCTGCGCGACGTGGGACACGGCGAGTTCGGTGAGCGTCTCGAGCCCTGCAGGGGTGAGCGAGGCCGTGGTCACGCGCCCATCGGAGTCGGAGGGCAGCCTCGTGACCCAGCCCCGGGCCTCCAGCTTCTTCACCACGTGGCTCAGGCGTGAGAGCGACGCCGCCGAGCGGGCGGCGAGTTCGCTCATGGGCAGGCGCGTCCCTTCCGACTCGGAGAGCATCGCCAGCACGTGGTAGTCGAACAGGGTGATCCGGGCCTCACGGAACAGCTGGGCGTCGAGGGATGCCGGGAGCAGGGCCGTCAGCGCGTAGAGAGCCAGCCATGCCCGCCGCTCGTCGGGTGTGAGCCATTGCGCCGCCATCCGCTCATTCTGGCACACGCCCTCCCCTGCCCCGTAGAGGGCCTCCGGCCCCCTCGCCGGGTTGCGGCTGGGGCGGGGACCGTACTCGCGCAGGCCCTCAGGCCCGGGTGGATGCCCGGTGCGGGTGGACCGGGACGGGGTACTTCGCGGTCAGGGCATCTCCGGAGGAGACTCCGCGCAGGCGCCTGCCGACCCACGGCGTGACGTATTCGCGCGCCCACTGCGCATCCGCCCGCAGCTGCTCCATCCGCCGAAGGGCCGGGCGCGCATCGAGCTCCGGCAGGTCGATGGCATGCGAGGCCTTCATGGCCTCTAGGACCCGGGCGGCCATGAGCGTGTGTCCCGCCGTGGACATGTGCATCCGGTCGACGTCCCAGTACCTCCAGTCCTGGAACTCGCGCAGGCGCCAGTAGTCGACGATCGTGGCCTCGCGCCTGTCCGCGATCTCACGCACCCACTCGTTGTACACCGCGGTGCGCCCGCGGGTCTTGCCGAAGACGGCCGACCCCGAGGTATCGAAGCCGGTGAAGAGCACGACGTCGGCTCCCGCGTCGCGGAGCCTGCCGATGCCGTCGTCGTAGGAGGACATCAGCCGGTCGATGTCCACCCGGGGGCGCAGGATGTCGTTGGCGCCGGCGTAGAGGGTGACGAGCGTCGGCTCGAGCGCCAAAGCCGCGTCGACCTGCTCGTCGAGGATCTGGCGCATCTTCTTGCCGCGGATGGCGAGGTTCGCGTAGCCCCAGGACTCGTCGGCCAGGATGAGCTGCTCGGCCACCCGGTCGGCCCAGCCACGGACACCGTTGGGGGACCCCGGGTCCCAGTCACCCACCCCTTCGGTGAAGGAATCGCCAAGGGCCACATAACGCTGGGGAAAGGTCACCGTCAAAGATTACCCTCGGCACCGACGGCCCCCGGGATAAGCTCGACGGAGCCATCCGTTGACACCCGCACGAAGGACATCATGCCCGACGCATCCCCCGACGCGACTCCGGACGCGACTCCGGACACGGCTCCGGACACCGGATCGCGCGGCCGACGTGCCGCGCTCATCATCAATCCCATCAAGGTCACCACCGTCGACGTGCAGGGCGCTGTCCAGCGCATCTCCGCCGAGGACGGCTGGGAGGAGCCCCTGGTCATCGAGACCACCGCGGACGACCCCGGGCACGGCCAGGCACGCGAGGCCCTCGACGCCGGAGTGGACCTCGTGATCGCGGCAGGCGGGGACGGCACGGTGCGCTGCGTGGCCGAGGAACTCGCGGGGACCGGCACCATGATGGCCCTCGTCCCGCTGGGCACCGGCAACCTGCTGGCCCGCAACCTCGACATCGCCATCGACGATCCGGATGCCGCCGTCGAGGCCGCTTTCCGCGGGACCGAGCGCACCATCGACGTGGTGCACGTGACGGTGGACCGGGCGCAGGACGCGCACGTGTTCCTGGTCATGGCCGGCATCGGGTACGACGCCGCCATCATGTCGGACACGCGCGACGACCTGAAGGACAAGGTGGGCTGGCTGGCCTACGTCGACGCCGGGATCCGCAACCTGCCGGGCAGGCCGGCGCGCACCACCATCTCGGTGGACGGCGGCAGGTCCTTCGAGCGCCGCTTGCGCAGCGTGATGGGCGGCAACTGCGGCAAGATCATGGGCGGCCTCGAGATCTTCCCGGGCGCGAAGATCGACGACGGCCTGATGGACCTCATGACCCTGGCACCCCGGGGGAAGTTCGGCTGGCTCGCCGTCGCCGGGAAGCTGTTCACCCGCGGCAAGGGCAAGGACCCATCCCTGGAGTACTTCCAGTGCCGCACGGCCGAGGTCACGCTGCACGAACCGCTGGAGGTGCAGCTCGACGGCGATCCCCTCGGCAAGGCCACGCACATGGCGTTCGAGGTGAAGCCGGATTCGCTGCGCCTGCGGATGCCGCTGGGGTACAAGGACCCCGCCGTCGTCAGTGAGCCGCTGCCCTAGCAGGGGAGGATCGGCCGGCTACAGCCAGGGCTTCGGGTCGACCTTCTTGTCGTCGACCATCACCTCGAAGTGGAGGTGGCAGCCGGTGGAGTTCCCGGTGCTGCCGACCGCCCCGAGGGCTTCCCCGCGCTTCACCGTGGTGCCGGCCGGCACGTCGAGGGCGCTCAGGTGGTTGTAGGTGGTCTTCAGGCCGTCGCCGTGGTCGACCACGATGCGCTGGCCCCCGCCGTAGGCATGCCAGCCGGAGTCGACGACGGTGCCGGCATCCGCTGCCTTGACCGGCGTCCCGCAGGCGCCGGCGAAGTCCAGGCCCTCGTGGAGTTCGTCCGAGGCCCCACTCACGGGGTTGACGCGGTAGCCGAAGGTGGAGGCAACGACCGGGTTGTCCACCGGAGCCCCGAAGGCCTTGCGGTCCTGGAGCGCGGGAGTGAGTTCGGCGGAGAGGGCCCGGGCACTCGCGATGGCCGGGGCGACACCCTCCACCGCCCGACCGGCACCCTCGAGGGTGAAGGTCACCGGCGCTTCCGCAGCAGCCGTGACGGCCTGCATGCCTGCTGCAGGGGTGGCCGCCGTCGTTGCCGAGGGTGCGACGGCACCCAGCAGCAGTCCCGCCGAGGCAATGAAGAGGCCGGCCGTAGCGGCGTTTCCGCGCAGTCGCGCGAACGCCGTCGTACCTCCGGCTCTTTCGTGCCGGAGGTCGCGGCGCGTCGGCTGCGAAACCCACTGAAGGGCGCGATCGTCGGAGGCGCGATGGCGCTCGGGCAGAACGGTATGGAGCAACTGCTTACCTCTCTGGAACGCCGGCGAAGTTAGCTGTCGGATTCGAGCAAGAGTTGACTCGGCCCCTCTGCGCGGCCCTCCACCGCGGGAATGCCGCAGGCGGGGCCGGACTAGCATGGAAGGGCTTCACCCCGAGGCGGTTCAAGCCGCCGGAACGTGGGTCCTCCACCCCTGTCACAGTGTGTTCAGGCGGTCCGCTGACAGGGTTAGGCGTACGGACCTGGATCTGGAATCCAGCTTTGACTGCTTAAAACAGTAGGTCAGAGCGCACGAAGTTACAATTTCGTTATCGCATCTGGGGATAAATGTGATAAAGGTCGCCCGATACCCGACGTGGTGCAGGAAGCGGTCCGGAACGGTTCGACGGCTGGATCAGGCCAGTTCCGCGCGCCCCTTGCGCCAGTAGCCCATGAACGCGACCTGCTTCCGGTCCACGCCCACGTCCCGCACCAGGTAGCGCCGCAGCCCGCGCACGACGGCAGCCTCACCGGCGATCCACGCGTAGAAGGGCTGCGTGCCGGAGGGGCGCCCGGGATTGACCGTCGACTGCACGACGGCCGCGTCGAGCAGCTGCGGGGTCTCCCAGAGGATGGTCCCGTCGACATCGACATCCTCGGGCTCGCTTCCCCCCTGGACATCCGGGCCCGAGAGCGACACCCATCCCGGCACGCGCACCGCGTCCCGCACGGCTGCCTCCAGCAATTCGCCGTGCGGCTTCCCCGCCCGGGCCAGCCAGGTGACGGTCACCGCCGACCGCGTCGCGATCGGCTGGACGTCCTGCAGGTCCGGGACCTCGAGGAACGCGGAGCCGCTGATGTCCTCGGGGAGTGCCTCGAGGATGGCGCTGATGGCCGGTACTGCCGTCTCGTCCCCGGCGAGGAGGACGTGCTGGGCGAGGCCGGGGCTCCACTCGATGCCTCCGTACGCACCCGCCGTCCTGCACTGCGCCGCTGACGCGTTGGGGCCGATCATGCAGACCCGGTCGCCGGGCCGGGCAGCCGCGGCCCACTCCGACGCCGGGCCGCCGCGACCGTCGTCGTCGAGGTGCAGGACGAAGTCGACGTCGATCTCCGTCCGCGGGCCCCGCCGGCGCGCGGTGCGCACGGTGTAGGTGCGCATGAACCCGCGCTCCTCCGCCTCCATGCCGAGCCACAGCTGGTACCAGTTCGATGCGTTCCCGCGCTCCATGAGGCCTGCGATATCGGGGCACGGCCGGCCGGCCGACGGGATGATGACCTTGATCCGGAGGTCGAGGCTGTCCCCGGCCACCCCGAACGCCTCGAGGCACGCACCGCCGAAGGTGATGCGCCGGAAGGTGGCACCGAGGTCCTGCACGGCCGTGACGACGACGTCGAACGCCAGCACCATCGGTTCGGTGTCGGCGGCGGTACGCCGCGCGCTGCGCCGGGTCATCTCGGTCATGATGCTGCCTCCACGGGGGCCGGAACGGTGTCCTGGGGATTGGGTCGGTAGCACCGGGCCTGCTCGCCGGCGGGGGACGTCCGGGCACGGACGGGCGACGGGCCGTGGTACCTGCCGATGGGAACCACCATGGGTGTGCCGGACACGGGATCCTCGACGACCCGGCACTCCAGGTCGAACACGCCGGACACCGTCTCCTGGGTGACGACGGCGGCCGGCGGCCCCTCGGCCACGATCCGGCCGTCCCGCATGGCGATCAGGTGGTCGGCGTAGCGCGCGGCCAGGTTGAGATCGTGCAGCACCATGACGACGGTGGTGCCCGAACGCCGGTTGAGGTCGGTGATCAGGTCGAGGACCTCGATCTGGTGCGTGACGTCGAGGAAGGTGGTGGGCTCGTCGAGGAGCAGGATCCCCGTCTGCTGGGCGAGGGCCATGGCGATCCACACGCGCTGGCGCTGCCCGCCGCTCAGCTCGTCCACCGTACGGTCGGCGAGGGCGAGCGTGCCCGTGGCCTCGAGGGCGCTCGCCACGGCGTCGTCGTCCTCGGGCGTCCACTGGCGGAACCAGCCCTGGTGGGGGTACCGGCCCCGACCCACGAGGTCGGCGACGCTGATGCCGTCCGGAGCGACCGGGGTCTGCGGGAGAAGCCCGAGGACGCGTGCGACGGCCTTCGTGGGCTGCTCCTGGATGTCCGACCCGTTGAGCACCACGGTGCCCCCGGCCGGCTTGAGCAGCCGTGCGAGCCCGCGCAGCAGCGTCGACTTGCCGCACGCGTTCGCGCCGACGATCACCGTGACCCGTCCGGGCGGCAGGTCGACGGAGAGGGCGTCGACGACGGTGCGCTCGTCGTAGGCGAGCGTGAGGTCCTCGGCGGACAGTGCCGCCGCTCCGGGGTCCTGGCGCGGAGCCATTGTCAGCCTCCCTGGCCTGATCGGTTCGCCGTGGCGAGCAGCCACAGCAGGAACGGCGCCCCGAGCGCGCCGGTGACGACGCCGACGGGCAGCGACGTCCCGGGAACGAGGTTCGCGGCGACGAAGTCCGCCGCGAGGACGATGACGGCACCCACGAGGGCCGCCATCGTCAGCGACGGTCGGTTGCCGAGCAGCCGGCGTGCGATCGGCCCGGACAGAAAGGCGACGGAGGCGATCGGCCCGGCCGCGGCGGTGGCGACCGCCGCGAGGGCGACGGCGGTGGACATCAGTCCCAGCCGCGACGCCTCGACGCGTACCCCGAGACCGGCTGCGGCGTCGTCGCCCAGCTCCAGGCCCTGCAGGCTGCGCGAGAGGACGGCCGTGGCGGGCAGGAGGAACGCCAGGGCGGCAGCCAGCACGGTGGCGCGGTCCCAGTTGCTCGCATTGAGCGAGCCGGTGAGCCAGAGCAGCGCTTCGGTCGCCGTGCGGAGATCGGTGCGGGTGATCAGGAAACTCACCAGCGCGTGCATCAGCGCCGCGCACCCGATGCCGACGAGGATGAGCCGGTAGCCGGCCACTCCCCCGCGGCGTGCGATGAGGTAGATCGCCGCGGCGACCACCAGCGCGCCGGTGAGCGCCGAGAGTGACACCGCGGCGCCCGCGGCCCCGAAGAGGACGATGGCCGTGACGGCGGAGGCGCTCGCCCCGTAGCTGATGCCGATGATGTCCGGACTCGCCAGCGGGTTCCGCAGCATCGTCTGGAAGACCGCGCCGGCGACGCCGAAGGCCAGGCCCACCAGGACGCCGGTCACGGCGCGGGGCAGCTTGTTCTCGAGGACGATGAAGCTGGCCCCGGGGATGTCGGCGCCGCCGAGGATCCGGAAGAAGTCGGGGATGGTCACAGTGTAGGAGCCGAGCAGGACGGTGACGGCGAACAGCACGACGACGACGCCCGCGGCGGCACCGACGCGGACACCGTTGCTCCGTCGGCGGCGCGCGCGGACGAGCGCGAGCCGGGCGGCCGGGGCGGCCGGGGCGGCCGGAGGAGTGAACGGGGAACCGGGGCTGCGGTGGAGCGAGGTACTCACAGCTGCGCCATCCTTCGCCAGCGCACGAGCCAGATGAAGAAGGGGGCGCCGACCACGGCCGTCATGATGCCCACCTGCACCTCGCCCGGCGGCAGGATGACCCGGCCGAGGATGTCGGCCCCCAGCAGCAGGACGGGTCCGAGAAGTGCGGAGAACGGCAGGATCCAGCGGTAGTCCGCCCCGACCGCGAGCCGCACCATATGCGGGATCACGAGGCCCACGAAGGCGACCGGTCCGGCAGCGGCCGTTGCCGCGCCGCACAGGACCACGACGCCCAGTGCTGTGACGCCACGCGCCAGGTGCACGTTCTGGCCGAGTCCGCGCGCGACGTCGTCGCCCAGCGCCAGACTGTTGAGGACCTTGCCCGTTCCGAGGGTCAGCACGAGTCCTCCGAGGAGGAACGGGGCCACGGCGGCGATGACGTCCCACCCCCGCCCGGACAGCGTGCCGACCTGCCAGAAGCGGAAGGCATCCAGGGTCTCCTGGCTCGAGACGAGGACGGCGTTCGTGAGGCTCGCGAGTCCCGCCGCCAGTGCGGCGCCGGCGAGGGCGAGCTTCACCGGCGTCGCGCCCTCACGGCCTAGGCTCGCCACGGCGTAGACGGCGAGCGCCGCGGCGCCCGCGCCGGCGAAGGCGAACCAGATGTAGCCGGAGGCACTGCTGAGCCCGAAGAGGTAGATGCCGACGACGACCGCGAGCGAGGCCCCGGCGTTGAGCCCGAGGATGCCGGGGTCCGCGAGCGGGTTCCGGGCGATGCCCTGCAGGGCGGCGCCGGCGGTCGCCAGCGCTGCGCCGACGAGCAGCCCGACGACGGTCCGGGGGACGCGGGAGAGCACGACGGCCTGGTCGCCGTTGGCGGGATCGAAGGCGGTGACGGCGTCGATCATCGTGGGAAGGCCCACGGAACGGGCCCCGATGGTGAGCGAGGCGAGGCAGCATGCGAGGAGGACCACCGCCGCGAGAAGGAGTTTCACCAGGGCCCGCCGCGTTGAGGACCGGCGGACGGCGGGGCGGGAATCCCCGGCGGGCGCGGGGCGCAGGGAGGAGGCCTGGACTGCCATGGAGCCTCCCTCAGACGGACGATCGGTCTGAAGTAAGGCTAGCCTATGCTCCGTGCCATTAAGAAACGAGTTTGTTCCCTAATGCCCCGCGGCAGGGCCGCCGCGAATGCCGCGGCAGCCCTACGCGCCGGCGGGCGGCGTCCCGTCCCCGAAGGGCCGTCCGCCGAGGGACTCCCGGCCGTGCGCCGTGGTCCACCCCGCCAGGTCCGGGCCCTTGGGCACGATCCCGGTCGGATTGATGTCCTCGTGGACGATGTAGTAGTGCTTCTTGATCTGCTCGAAGTCGATCGTGTCACCGAACCCCGGGGTCTGGAACAGGTCCCGGGCGTACCCCCAGAGCGCGGGCATCTCAGTGAGCTTGTTCCGGTTGCACTTGAAGTGGCCGTGGTAGACGGGATCGAAGCGGACCAGTGTCGTGAACAGTCGGACGTCGGCCTCCGTGATGGTGTCCCCGACGAAGAACCGCTGCGTGGACAGGCGGCCCTCGAGCCAGTCCAGGGCCGTGAACAGCCGGTCGTAGGCGGCGTCGTAGGCCTTCTGGGAGCCCGCGAAACCGCAGCGGTACACGCCGTTGTTCACCTCGGTGAACACCCGCCTGTTGACGGTGTCGATCTCCCCGCGGAGCTCCTCCGGGTACAGGTCCGGCGCGCCCTCGCGGTGGAAGTCCTTCCACTCGCTGGAGAAGTCGAGCGTGATCTGCGGGAAGTTGTTGGTCACCACCGCACCCGTGGTGGTGTCCACGATCGCCGGGACCGTGATGCCGCGCGAGTAGCCGGGATCGCGCTTGAAGAACGCCTCCTGCAGCCGCTCGATGCCGAGCACAGGGTCGCGGCCGTCCGGGTCGAGGTCGAAGGTCCAGGAGCGGCTGTCGTGCGTGGGCCCCGGCGTGCCGAGGGAGATGGCGTCCTCGAGTCCGAGGAGCCGCCGGACGATGATGGCGCGGTTGGCCCAGGGGCAGGCCCGGGCGGCGATGAGGCGGTAGCGCCCGGCCTCAACCGGGTAGCCGTCGGCGCCGTCGCGCGTGATCCTCGTCTCGATGTACTGGGTGTCGCGGGTGAACTCCTCCCCGGAGGTCACGTAGGACCCTTTGGTGCTGTGCTCGGACGTGTCAGCCTGCTGGGTGTCGGACATACCGCCAGTCTAGGACGGCGGACATGCAGGAGGCCCGGCCGTTGACACGTCCGGGCCTCCTGTGCGTCGAGGGTCGCCTACCGTCCGGCGGCCTCGCGACCGTACTTCTCGCGCAGCTCGCGTCCCGCGTTGACGAGCTTGCGGTGCTTCTCGTGCTTCTTTTCGGCGGCCTTGCTGTCGCGGGGCGGCAGCTGGATGCTGTCCTCGGCCTCGAGGCCTGCCTGAAGTTCACGGCCGCGTTCCGTCTCGGCGTCGAACTCGACACCGAACAGGAGCGACAGGTTCGCCAGCCAGATCCAGAGGAGCAGGACGATCACGCCGGCGATGGCGCCGTACGTCTTGTCGTAGTTGCCGAAATTCGCGACGTAGAGAGAGAACGCCGCCGTGGTGATCGCGAGGACGAGCAGGGCGATGAAACCGCCCAGGCTCATCCAGCGGAACTTGGGCTGCTTGATGTTCGGTGCACCGTAGTACAGCACGGCGATCATGAGCACGGCGAAGAACACGATGACGGGCCACTTGGCGATGTTCCAGATGGTGAGTGCGGTTCCACCGAGGCCGATGGTGTTCCCCACCGCTTCGGCAACCGGACCCGACAGGACGAGCATGAGGCCCATGATCACGATCAGCACGAGCACGACGACGGTGATGAGGAGCATCTGCGGGCGGAGCTTGAAGAAGCCACGGCCCTCCTCCACCTCGTACACCCGGTTCATGGCGCGGGAGAAGGCGTTGACATACCCCGAGGCCGACCAGATGGCACCCAGGAGGCCGATCACGAAGGTCAGCCCGGCCGCCTGGTTGGAGGCGAGGCCCTCGATCGTCGGCTTGATCGTCTTCACGGCGTCGGCCGGGGCGAACTGGCCGACGATCTCCAGGACTTGGTTCGTCGTGTTCTGGGCCTGACCGAACAGACCGAGGAGGGACAGCAGGGCGAGGATGCCCGGGAATATCGCGAGCACCGCATAGTAGGTCAGCGCGGCGGCCAGGTCGGTGCACTGGTCCTTGCCGAACTCGTTGAGCGACCGCTTGAAGATGTATTTCCAGGCCGGCTTCGCGACGTCACCCGGATCGTCGGGCTTGCGGGGATCATTGGGGTCGGGCGCGGCCTGCGCCTTCTTGCCCGCCTCACTCTGCGGGTCGCTGCTTACCCTGCTGTTACTGCTCACGGATTCCTCCCGGTCAGGCCCTGACATCGATGTCAGCCGCCATCGACGGCTGTACGTTTCCTTCCACTGCACCATAAGCTTACTTAGTAGTCCAGTTCGGATCAGCACACACCCCATCTCCCGCAACCGCCCGCCAGGAGTACAGCATGCGCATCGCAGTCATCGGCGCCACCGGAAACGTGGGCACGGCGGTCCTCTCCCGCCTCCAGCGGGCAGCCCGCGACCGGGAGGCGATCCAGCGGTCCGGCTACGACACGGCGGAGGACGCGGGCGGCATCTCGCTCACCGCGATCGCCCGTACCATCCCGGATACCGCGCAGGAACCCTACGACGGCGTGGACTGGCACGCCATCGACGTCGGGACGGACGAGGGCCGGGATGCCCTGACGCTCGCGCTCGCGGGGGTGGACGCCGTAATACACCTCGCCTGGGCTATCCAACCGAACCGGGACGAGGCCGCCATGCGCCGTACCAACGTCACCGGTACGGCCAACGCGCTCCACGCCGCCGGCACCGCCGGCGTGCGTCATTTCGTGTGTGCGTCCTCCGTCGCCGCCTATTCCCCCTCGGACAAGGACACCCGCAGGGACGAGTCCTGGCCGACCGACGGTGTGCAGTCTTCCCAGTACAGTCGCCAGAAAGCCGAGCAGGAACGCCTGCTGGATGGCTTCGAGCGGGACCACCCCGAGATCCGCGTGGCACGCCTGCGCCCCTCACTGATCTTCCAGGACCCCGCGGGCAGCGAGGTGGGCCGCTACTTCCTGGGGCCGCTCGTCCCGAAGATCCTGCTCGGCGGCCTGCCCCTGCCCCTCCTGCCGATCCCGTCGAGCTTCATCTTCCAGGCCGTCCACGCCGCGGACATCGCGGAGGCCTACTGGCGGGTGGTGGCGCGGCGCGCGTCCGGAGCGTTCAACATCGCCGCCGAGCCCGAACTGACACCGGAGCGCCTCGCCGACCTGCTCGGCGCGCGCCGAGTGATCGGACTACCGACACGCCTGCTGCGGTGGATCGTCGGCGCGAGTTGGAGGCTCCACATCCAGCGCACCGACCCGGGCTGGATCGACCTGGCGGCACAGAGCCCCGTCCTGGACACCACCAGGGCCAGGACGCAGCTGGGGTGGGAGGCACAGCATTCCTCGCGTGAGGCGATGGCCGAGATCCTGGCCGGGATACGCAGCGGCAGGGGCCACGCCGGCTCTCCCAAGATGTACCCGCGCCGGGCCCCGGACGCGACCTGACGCCGCGGCAGCCGGGAAGCCTCCGACGGCGGAGCGCAGCCTACGGCGCCGGGACCCGGGGGGCGTCGTCCGCGTCGACCAGTGGGATGCCCTCGGGTAGCTGATCCGGCGACCCCGGCAGGCTGACAGTGAATTCGGCGCCGCCCTCCTCCACGTTGCGGACCCTGATCCAGCCGCCGTGGCTCTCGGCGATGCGGCGGCAGATGGCAAGGCCGAGGCCCGTCCCCGTGGCCTGGCCGAGCCCGTTCTCCGAGCGGTGGAACTCCTCGAAAACGCGATCGAGATCGCCCTCGGGGATACCAATGCCGTTGTCGCGCACCTGGACGAGGGTCCTGCCGGTGGCCGGGTCGGCCGACGTCGCCACACTGACCCGTCCCGTGCCGTCGGTCCGCCCGTACTTCATGGCATTGCCCACGAGGTTCTCCATGAGCTGCAGGAAGAGGCGCTCGTCGGCGTAGACGGGGCGCGTCGCATCGACGTCGAACCGGACAGCGGGAAGCTGCGTGCCCGGGAGCACCGCCCGCAGGTCGAAGATGCCCTCGACCACGCGGGCCACGTCGACGCGGGAGGCCGTGAGCTTCTCCTCCTTGGCGAGGCTGTAGGCCAGGAGGTTGCGGATGAGATTGCGCATGCGGACGCTCGCCTGCTGCAGGCGCTCGATGCTGGCCTGCCGCTCGGCCGGCGGCAGGTCCGGATCCTCGAGCATCTCGAGCCACCCGTCGAAGACCGTGAGCGGCGTCAGGAGGTCGTGCGCCACGACGGACGCGAAGCGCCCGAGGTCGCGCTGGTACGCGCGCTCTTCGGTGACGTTGCGCATCACCACGACCGCGCCACGCTCACCGGGCAGGGGCATCGCGTCGACGGACAGGTGCAGTACCTCTCCGGAACAGTGCGTGAGGTCGATGTCCATCCGCTCCGTCACCGTCCCGTCCAGTGCGAGAAGCAGGGGATTGTCGGCCTCGTCGATCTGCCCTCCGCCGGGGGTTGTGGCCTCGTAGTCCCGCCGCCACACCTCACCGGGGCGGGCGGTCCCCGGGCCCAGCCAGCGTTCGCTCGCCGCGTTCTGGAAGATCAGCCGCTTGTCCGGTCCCGCGACGAGGACGCCATCGTTCATCCTGCCGATCACGAGGTCGCGGAGGTCCGCCGCGGCCCGCGCCTCCTCGTTGGCACTGTAGAGGCGGTCGATGAGGCGGCGCCGCTCGTCCATGCTGAGCGCCAGGACGGCGGACAGCGAGAACGCGATGAACATGAAGGACTGCGCCACGTAGGCGGAGACGTCGGCATCGAGGTCCTGGAAGGGACCGCGACCCGCAAGGGTGAAGAAGACCAGGAACGCGCCGCACACGAGGCCGTGCAGCATGGCCCATCCGGACCGGAGCCGGAGACCTGCCCACATGTGGGCGGGGATGGTCGTGTAGGCGATGGGCAGGGTGGCGCTCGCCCCGAACGTGGCGACGTAGAGGATCACGGAGGCCAGGACCAGGAGTGCGTACTCGCCACGTTGCGCGACGGTGAGGGGCGGGCGGGGACCGCCCGTCGCGCGGCTTCTGATGCTCGAAGCCGCCACGATCCCGAGGGAGCCGATCGCGGTCAGGGACACCGCGTGGCGTACCAGCCACGGAACGAAGGCGGAGAACGGCTCCACCGAGCCCTCCAGGGCGATGCCGACGACGATGAACAGCGCGCCGACCGAACAGGCGCCGAGGGCTATGACACCCAGA
Source organism: Arthrobacter rhamnosi (assembly GCF_054510855.1). NCBI lineage: Bacteria > Bacillati > Actinomycetota > Actinomycetes > Micrococcales > Micrococcaceae > Arthrobacter > Arthrobacter rhamnosi. The sequence goes on from NZ_JBTNDT010000005.1 coordinate 153,322, forward strand.
CGGAGGTACTCCCCCACACTCTGCACGCGCAGGGCAGGGACCAGCCGACGGAAGAAGTAGGCGGCGACGGCGGTCTGCGCCACACTCCCCAGCGCCACGGCCAGGGCAAGGGTGACACTGAGGCCGGTCGAGAGGTTGACCGCGGCAAGGACGGGAACGGTCGCGGTCAGTGCAAGGGTGAGGTCGCGCCGCGACCTGGAGGCCCACAACCCCCAGAGGAAATTGATGCCCGCCGCGGGCCACACGAGGGCGAGGCCCGAGGACTCGAGGGTGCTGTGGCGTCCGAAGACGGCGGCCATGGCGAGCATCAGGGCGAACAGGATGTGGAGGGTCGCCGGGGACAACGCTGCCAGTCTTCCCGCGACCGCCTGCATCCGCCCCACGCCCATGCCCTTACCCGTTCAGAAGAATCCTGCCGCGGTCTGACCGGAACCGGCGGCGCGGGGCCGGAATTGGCCACCGCCGCTCAGCTTACTGGCTGGTACCTTCCTGCGTGTGCTCCCCCGCGGGGGAGCACACGCCGCCGCCGCGCCCAATGAGTGCGCTCAGGCGAGGGTGGCCGCGTCGATCACGAAGCGGTAGCGCACGTCGGAGGCGAGCACCCGCTCGTAGGCCTCGTTGATGGCATCGGCCGGAATGAGCTCGATCTCGGGCGCGATGCCGTGCTCGGCACAGAAGTCCAGCATCTCCTGGGTCTCCCGGATGCTGCCGATGCCGGATCCCGCGAAGGAGCGCCGCTGGTTGAACAGCGTGAACACGTGCAGGGGAAGGGCGTCCGCCGGAGCCCCCACGTTGACCATGGTCCCGTCCAGGCCGAGGAGCGAGAGGTAGGCGTCGAGGTCGATCTTCGCGCTCACGGTGTTGATGATGAGGTCGAAGGTGTTCGCGAGCTGCTTGAAGGTGTCGGGGTCGCTCGTGGCGTAGTAGTACTCGGCCCCGAAGCGCTTGCCGTCGTCCTCCTTGCTGAGGGTCTGGGACAGGACGGTGACCTCGGCGCCCATGGCGTGCGCGATCTTGACGGCCATGTGCCCGAGTCCGCCGAGTCCCACGACGGCGACCTTCTTTCCCGGTCCCGCGTTCCAGTGCGCGAGCGGCGAGTAGGTTGTGACACCCGCGCACAGGAGGGGCGCGGCGGCCTCGTAGGGGATGCTCTCGGGGACCGACAGCACGAAGTCCTCGACGACCACGATGTGGGTGGAGTAGCCGCCCTGGGTGATCGAGCCGTCGCGGTCCACTCCGGCATAGGTCCCGGTGTTGCCGTTCAGGCAGTACTGCTCCTCCCCCTGCCGGCAGTTCGCGCAGGTGCGGCAGGAATCCACCATGCAGCCGACACCCACACGGTCTCCGACCGCGTGCAGGGTGACCTCGCTACCGGCCTCCTCGACGACGCCGACGATCTCATGACCGACGGTGAGGGGGTACTGCTGGGGTCCCCACTCGCCCCGCACGGTGTGGATGTCGGAGTGGCAGATCCCCGCGTACGCGATCCTGATCAGCACGTCCTTCGGTCCGACGTCGCGGCGCTCGATGGTGGTCGATACGAGCGGATCCGTTGCGGACGGGGCGGCATAGGCGTTGACGGTCTTCATGGGTTCCTCCTGGAGGATCGGTGGCAACGAGCGGGGCGCTACCGGTCCCAGGGCCCGCGCGTCACCGCTGTCCAGCCGGACGGGGTCGTCCTACTGATTCGCTGACCGAACCACCCTAGGACGAAATGGGGCGGGAGCGGGAGTTCCGCGAGGGCTTGCGACGCCGGCGTTGTGGGTCCTGCCGTGGGCGGGGAGGATGGCAGGAGACACCCGGACGGACTGAAGGAGCTTCTCATGGACTACCTGTTCGACGTCCTCGTCATCGGTGGTGGCCCGGCGGGCATGGCAGCCGCCACCCGTGCGGCGGAACTCGGAGCCCGCACCGCCGTCGTCGAGCGTTCGGCACTCGGCGGCACCTGCGTGAACTCGGGCTGTGTCCCCACGCGCGTGCTCGCCAAGACCGCCCGCCTGTTCCGCGAGGTCCGCACGGCCTACGACTACGGAATCGTGGTGGCCGAGCCCAGTGTCGACTGGGACCGGACGGTGCAGCGGGTGCGCTCCACCGTCGCGCGGGTCCTCGAGGCCAAAGGGTACGGGCCCACCATGGAGCGCCTGGGCATCGAACTGATCGAGGGCGACGCCGAACTCACCGGGGCGCACAGCGTCTCCGTGGGCGGGCGGGAGGTCACGGCCGCGTCGATCATCCTCTGCATCGGCGGCAGCGGCCGGCGCCTGCCGATCGACGGGGCCGAGCACGCCGTGCTGCCCCACGAAGTGCTGACGCTGGAGAGCCTGCCAGGCTCGGTGGCCATCATCGGCGGCGGGCACACCGGCGCGCAGCTGACCACCATCTTCGATGCGATGGGCTCGGACGTCCTCCTGCTCGACCTTGCACCCCGGATCCTGATGACGGAGGACGAGGACGTCGCGGCGACCGTCACCGCGAGCTTCAGGGGCAAGGGGATCCGGGTGGAGACCGGGATCGGCGGGATCGACAGCATCCGGAAGGAGGCGGACGGCCTCAGCCTCGCCTGGCGGCGCGACGGCGAGCCGCAGTCCCGGCGGGTGGACGCGGTTCTCATGGCGGCCGGGTGGCCGGCGAACCTCGCAGGGCTCGGCCTCGACGCGGCCGGGGTGCAGGCCGCGCGCTCCTTCATCCCGGTGGACGAGTACCTGCGCTCCAACGTCCCGCACATCTTCGTGGCCGGCGACGCCAACGGCAGCAGCATGCTGGTCCAGGCGGCCGTCTTCGAGGGCGAGACCGCAGCCGAGAACGCCGTGCTGGGTGCCACGCGCACCACGCCGCACCACCTCCTGCCCGAGGGTGGCTTCACCGACCCGGACTACGCGGGAGTGGGGCTCACCGAGGCGAAGGCGAGGGAACGGGACGCGGAGTGCCACGCCGTCACGGTCCCGTACGCCGCCGTCGAACGGCCCATCATCGACGATCGCGAGCAGGGCTTCCTCAAGCTGGTCGTCGACCGGCGCCGCGAGCTGATCCTCGGCGCCCACGCCGTCGGCGAGAACGCCGTCGAGGTCATCACCGCCGTGGCTTCCGCCATGGCGGCCGGCACCGACCTCGCGACGCTCGCCCGCGTGAAGTTCGCCTACCCCACGTACAGCGCGGTCATCGGGCAGGCGGCGAGGTCGGCCCTGCACGGTCAGGTGCAACCCTAGCTGCGGACGAGCACCAGCTCCTCCAGCGGAAGACGCCTGCGGGGTGCGGTCTCGCGCTCGGCCAGGGCTTCGGGGAGCTTGTCCGCCTCGTCGACCGTGCCCACCGCCGTGATGGTCATGGGCTTCATGTTGTCGGGCAGGTCGAACGCGGCGACGATCCTGTCCCACTCGACCCCTGCCATCTGGTGCGTCACGAGGCCCTCCGCCTCCGCCTGCACGCTCAGGTGCGCCACTGCCTGCCCGAGGTCGTACTCCGCGTAGGGGCGCACGTCGCCCTCGACGGAGGACGTCTCGGCGATTCCCACGATCAGGGCCGAGGCGTTGTGCGCCCAGGCGGCGTTGAAGCCCACGAGGGCCGAGACGATCGTGTCGAAGGCTGAGGTCCCGCGGCGGGCGACGATGAAACGGCGGGGCTGGTTGTTGCTCGCCGACGGCGCCCAGCGCGCCGCTTCGAGCAGCGCATCCAGCTGGTCCTCCGAGACGGTGGCCTGCGGGTCGAAGGACCGCGGGCTCCAGCGCTCGGCCAGCTCGGGAAGGATGGGAACGCGGGTATCCGCGCTGCGGGTGGTGATGGCAGAACCGAGTGTCATGCGTGCTCCTGTGCTTGATCCGTACGTGTTCGACGGCGCACCGTTGAGCCTCGTGTCGCACAACAATGAAGCCCCCCGTGACATTCCGCCCCGGAACAGCAGGTTCCGCGGAGGAACACCACGCATCCCGATCATCGAATACATGTTCTATTCTTGGTCGGTACGCAGGAGACGGACAGAAGGACACCGGGCATGGCAGCACAGGCGGTTGGCGCAGGCGACGATGCACCGCGGGCACTCGACGAGCCGGCGGCGGTCCGCTTCACGTCGGCGGCTCGCCCCCTCGCGTTGCGGTGGCACGGCTCCATCTGGCAGGTCGTCGGGGACCCCGTCCCCGAACCCGTAGCCCGTGCCCGGACCGCTACGCCGCCCGCCTGGCTGTTCACCGCCCAGACCGGGCCAGCCTCCCCCGTCCTGCACTTCAGGATCCGCTTCAACGCCCGGCGCGACGAGTGGCGGCTGCTCAGCGTCGGGAGCAACTGACGGCGGCCCTCGCGCTACGTTCTTCTGCGTCCTGCGGCCGGGGCGTATCGATGCTTATTGTTAACCGGATACCACGTGCTGCCCTACGGAACGCACTGCTACAGTGGCTGTCACCCGGAAGGAAAGGGTACTTGGTTCCCCAACGGGAGGTAGGACGATGGCGACGACCGACAGGAAATTCACCGCCACCGAGGAGTCGACGAGCAAGCACCCGCATGATTGGGGGCGCGCCATGGCGGTTGCCATCTGCCGGCTCGCGGACATGGCGCGGGAAGCCGGCGACCCCGTGCACCACGAAGCGCTGATCGGTGAAGACCTCCACCTCTTCGTGGAGGACACAGAGGACGGCGTGAACATCACGATGTCCTGGACCCCTCGCGAGCAGGGCACGGTGCCGCCGGCGCTTCCGGCTGGAGACAGCGCGGACGGCGACGAATCGGGTGACGACGATCCGCACAGCGCCTTCGGCCAGCGGTTCGACCCGACGGGCGGCAGCACCGCGGGACTGGGCCAGTAACACCGACGCGGCGTGGGGGACAGCCCCCGTATCGCTAAGCAGCCTTAGTTTCTGCGGGGTAGGGTGAGGGGAACGACCCGACCAGCCACGCGGAGGACAGCATGAGTGAACGCCCGGACCCGTTAAATGCAGGAAATCCCGACCCGCTGGAGAGCCATATCACCGGCCTCGAGCCCGGTGGCGGTGTGCCGCCGGGCGAAACGCCGCCGGCAGAGTCCAGCACGGCGTGGCAGCAGCAGGGACATGCGGACGAGGAGAAGACCTCGAAGGGCCGCCAGGCACTCTGGGTCACCATCATCGGGATCGTGGTCGTGCTGGCGCTGCTCTACTTCGTCGGCTACATCGTGGGAATCGTCAACCTCTTCTAGGTCTTCCGGCACTACACGAAGCCCCCGTCCGCCGGAGCGGACGGGGGCTTCGTGGTCCAGCCGAGGCGCCTAGGGTGCCTCGGCGCCGTCGCGGAGCCGGTAGTAGTCGATCAGCGCCGACTCCTCCTCCGCCGAGAGTTCGATATCGCTGAGGGCGCCCGGCGCATTGGTGATCTGGTCCTTCGTCCACGCGAGATGGAGGGCGTCGCCCTCGAAGTGCGAGTTCGCCAGGGGCACATAGTGCTTGCGTGAATTCAGCAGTCCGGTGGACACCGTGACCCAGGCCGGGATGCCCGACTCCTTCTCGAGGTGCACCTGGTTGACGTCACCGAGCTTCTTGCCGTTGCTGTCCCACGCCGTCGCGGCCTGGAGCTTGTTGATTTCCGCCTGAGCCATTGGAATTCCCTTTCATCGCACCAAGAGTCGGTTCATCGTCCATTCCAGCCCAGATGCAGCCGGAGGGCAATCGGCAGGTTGCGTCAGGCCTTGTCCGCGGCCTCGCCGAGCATCGGCAGGAAGCGGTCCAGCGCCCAGACCAGGCTCAGGGGGTTGGCAGCGGAGATGGAGAGCGTCAGGGTGTTGTCGCTGTCCGCGACCAGCGCGCCCTTCTCCACGGCCGGGATCTGACCGAGGAGCGCATCGCCGGCAATGGCATCCTTGGTGGCCTCGTCCGCGACCCAGGTGACGAAGATGTCCGAGTCCAGTTCGTTGGCGCGCTCCGCGGACCAGGGGATGAAGAACTCCTCGGACCCCTTCGTGTTCTCGGTGACGACGTCTGCCTGCACCATCCCGAGCTCGGCCAGGAACCTCGGCCGGTTGTCGTTCGCCGTGTAGACGCTGACACCGTCCGCGCTGCCGGGCTCGAGGTTGCCGTAGATGAAGGTCTTGCCCTCGAGCTGCGGGTACTCGGCAGCAGCGTCCGCGATGGCCTGCTCCGTCTCCGACACCAGCTGCTCGGCGTCCGCGGACAGGCCGAGCGCCTTCCCGATGATGCGCGTGGAGTCCTGCCACGCGGTCCCGTAGGCCACCTCCGGGTAGGCCACGACGGGCGCGATCTTGCTCAGGGTGTCGTAGTCCTCCTGGGACAGTCCGGAGTAGGCAGCGAGGATGACGTCGGGGTTCGTGGCCGCGATGTCGTCGAAGGCGATGCCGTCGGTCTCGGAGTACTGCACGGGGGTGTTCTCGGTCCCGATCGCCGCATCCAGCTCCTCGAGCTTGGCGTCCTTCCACGGCGTCGACTGGTTCTCGTTGCCGCCGTAGGAGTCGGCGGGCATGCCGACAGGAACGACGCCGAGGGCGAGGGACACGTCCGCATTGACCCAGGACACCGTCGCCACGCGCTCGGGCTTCTCGGCGAGGGTGGTCTCACCGAAGGCGTGCTCGATCGTGACGGGGAAGGCGTCGGCGGAGGCGCTGGTGCCGCCGGTAGCTGCGGTTCCACTGTTGGCCGGGCCGGTGGAACAGGCGGAGAGGGACAGGACGGCGATGGCAGCAGCGGCGAACAGGCTGCGCAGGCGGGAGGGGGCCATGAGGCTCCTTGGCTTCTACGGCCTCGCGGAGGCCTGGGGGACGGGATAGAAGTAAGGGTAGCCTAAGCGCGAGTCAATTAGGAAATGCTTTCGTTGCGTAATAGCTATTGTTCGCGCGCCCTGCGCGTCTCCCGATCGTTCGCCTTCTGCAGTGCCTCGACGAGCTCTTCCTTCGACATCCGCGAGCGGCCCGGCACGTCGAGCTTTTTCGCGAGGTCGTAGAGGTGCTTCTTCGAGGAGTTCGCGTCGACACCACCCGCCGTCGGTCCGGCCTGGCCGCCTCCTCCCGCGGCCTGCGCGTCGGACGGGCCCTTCTTCTCCTTCGGCTCCCAGCGGTCCCCCACTTTCTCGAAGCCGTGCTTGAGCGAGGCGAAGGCCGTCCGTCGGGCGCGCTCCCCGTCGCCGTACTGCTCCTCCGCGGCGTCCAGCGTCGCCGCGAACGTGTCCTGGGCCTTCTCGCCGGATCGCTGCAGCGTGCTCGGGAGCGTGTCCGTTTTGACCTTGCCGTCCTTCGTGAAACGGGACATCGCGGCATCCTTCCGGGAGGTTGTGCCGGCCCCTGCGGGCCCGCAGTGCCGGTACGAGAACGCTACCGCCCGTCAGCCGAGCGTCGCGAGGTAGCGGACCAGTTCGCGGGGTGCGGACTTCGGCGCTACCGCTTCCACGGCCGCGTTGTAGTTGGTGTTGGTATTGACGTCGTAGGTCAGCACGCGGCCGTCCGCGGTCTCGATGAACTCGATGCCGCACACCTCCAGGTTGTTCCGCCGCGCGAACTCCTCGAACTGGGCGATGACGGGGTGGTCGAAGTCCTCGCGCAGGCTGAAGAGCTGCTGGCCCGGCTCGGGGGCGATGGTGGCGCCGGGCGGCATGATGGGCCTGCCGGTCTCCGGATCTATCGCGCAGGCGTCCGCAGGGCACAGCTGGAAGCCGCCGCGCGCCGTGTCCGCCGCGATGGCGTACACGAACCTGCCGCCCACGATCTCCGCCCGGGTGATGAAGGGCTTGGCGGCCTGGATGAATTCCTGAACCAGGGTGATGCCGTCCTGCGGCTCTTCGAACGCGCTCGAGGCGACATAGTCGGCGAGTTCCCCGTGCGAGTCGAACCTGCGCACGCCGAGGCCCTTGCCACCCTGGTTGTGCTTGACGATGAACGGCGTTCCGAATCCCTCGGCCGCTTCGAGGATGCGGTCCCGCCCGACGGCGGCAACGGTGCGCGGCGTGTCGATGCCCGCAGCCTTCAGTGCGGTGAGCTGGTCCACCTTGCTCATCTCGAGTTCGAGCACCCGCCGCCCGTTGACGGTACGGCGGCCGTGCGCCTCGAGCCAGGACAGGACCGAGCGGGCATAGTCCTTGGACAGGCCGTGGTCCCGCGTGTGGGCGGAGGCGCTGATCCGGGACCAGAAGATCCCTTCCGGGGGGACGGAGTCGAGATCCAGCACGCCGTCCGTGAGCAGCCACTCCACCACCTCGATGCCTTCGGCCTCGAAGGCGCGGGCGAAGGGCGGGAACCACTCGGGGTTCTCGTGCAGGGCGTAGACCGTTGTCACGGAGGTCCTTCCGATCGGCAGTGGAGATGCAGTGGAGATAGAGGCCAGACTAGCGGTCCGCTGCTCCGCCCTCGCCTCCGGTGCTGCCGTTGTCCCCCGTTCCGGCTCCGCCGAACAGGGTGCCCCGCAGGGCGTAGGCCTGGCCGCCGGCGAGCACGACGGTGATGAGGACGGCCATGGGCCAGGACAGGCTGGTGGCGTAGACGAGGACGAACGCGATGGATACGGCGAAGACCGCGATCGCGACCAGCAGGGCCATCCTCACCCCCGACCCGCGAGCGCCCGCCCCCGGCGGCGTCTGCCGCGGTGCATCGGAATCATCGTCGTCGTCGACCACTGCGTCCTCCCCCTGGTAGATCCCCTGCACGCCGCCCGGTCGGCGTTCCGGCATGTCGCCCGGAAGGGCACCGGAAACGGCCGAATCGACTCTGTACCATCCTGACCCCGATGGCGGAGCCTTGACCACCCCTCCGAACGGCAGTGCCACGCGGAACCGCACCGACGACGGCGCGCCGCCCCGGGAGGGTCAGGCGAAATAGGACGGCACGTCGATGGCGCCGCCCTGGTGCTGGAACTCCTCATGCACCGCCCTGCGCAGGGAATCGTCGCAGAGGTAGTCGAGCGCGGTGAGGGCGAGGCCGACGGCGCCGTCGAGCGCCCCCCGCTCCGCATCCTCGCTCCTGGCCGCTGCGGCGAACCCGCGCGTGTGCAGGGCCGTGGCCGGGTCGGCGATGCGGATCAGCGGGTGGATACCGGGAATGCGATAGCTCACGTTCCCGAAATCCGTCGAGGCGGCAAGGGTCTCCGAAACCACCCCGAGGGGAAGCGGAGCACGTCCGCGCCGCTGCTGGGACACGATCCACCGGCCGGTGAGGGCCTTGTTGGTGCGGATGGGGAGAGACGGCGGGTGCTCGTCCCAGTGCAGTTCCACCCCCGTTCCCGTCATCAGGGCAGCACCCCGCGCCACGTCCTCGAGCCGCGCACTGAGGTCCCTGAGGGTGGCGGGCTGCTGGGAGCGCGCGTAGAGCTTCAGGACGGCGCGGCCCGGGATGATGTTGGGGCTCGTCCCGCCCTCCGTGATGGTCGCATGGACGCGGTCGGACGGCGGCAGTTGCTGGCGGAGCAGCCCGATGCCCTGGTAGGCGAGGTTCGCGGCGTCGAGGGCGTTACGGCCCATGAAGGGCTGCGCGGAGGCATGCGCCTCGATACCGGTGAAGGCGACGGTGAGCAGTCGCCTTCCGAGCCAGACCTGGTCCGCGAGGTCGTAGCCGTAGGGGTGGACCATGATGGCGGCGTCGACGTCGTCGAACGCCCCGTTGCGGGCCAGGACCTCCTTGCCGGAGTGGCCCTCCTCCGCCGGCGTGCCGAGGAACAGGACGCGTCCGGGCAACCGGTCCGCCACCGAGGACAGCGCCAGGAAGGCACCCAGCGCCGCTGCCGCGATGACATTGTGTCCGCAGGCATGGCCGATCCCGGGAAGCGCGTCGTACTCGGCGAGGATCGCGATGGTCGGGCTCCGATCCACGCGGCCCGCCGCCGCCCGCACCGACGTCTCGACGCCGTACTCGCCGAGGACCGCGTCCGCGCCGTGGGCAGCGAGGGTCTCCTGCAGGAACGCCGCACTGCGGTACTCGCGGAACGCGGTCTCGGGATGGTCGTGCAGTTCGCGGACCACCCGCCGCAGGTCCGGGGCCAGCCCGTCCACGTGCCGCTCGACGTCCGAGGACAGGCCGGCCGGCGCTCCGCCGAACGGCGAAGGATCCGGCACCGCTCCGGCTCCGAGCCTGAGGGTCCGCTCGTCGATCGACTGCAGGTAGGCCCGGTCCGGCTCGGTGGGTTCGCTCATCGCAGTAGCTTAGGCACGATCGGCAGGCGGACGAGTTTCCTGTGCACCCCGGGTAACACTTCCGCGGGCCCCGGAAAGATAACCTTCCGGAAATATCCCGGCAACACCGCTCCCCGACTATGGAGTCATCAGCCCGCAAGTCTCAGCGGGCCGCACTCTCAAGGAGCACCGATGACCGTCATGGCCACCCCCAGCACCGCCCGCATCCTCGACCTCGGCGTCCTCAGCGCCGGGACCGTCGTCGAGGCACGCCGCAAGAACGAGGTGCACTACCGCGGGTGCGTCGAGGACACCGCTCCGGGCCTCGGCGTCGTCTGGATCCGCGACGACATGGCAGGGCACCGGGCCATCCTCCACCTCGACGAGTACAGCATCTGGCAGCTCGGCGCGTGAGCCGCCTGACCGGCGGGGAGCCTGCCCCTCCTAGACTGGAGGAATGACTGCAACCCTCGTGGCGAAGGACCTGTCCGGGGGCCACGCCCACCGCACCCTCTTCTCGAAGCTGGACCTCATGGTGGCCCCGGGCGACGTCGTCGGCGTGGTGGGCGCCAACGGCGCCGGGAAGACCACGCTCCTGCGACTGCTCGCCGGAGCGGACACGCCCCTCGGCGGAACCGTCCGGACCACCCCGCCCGACGCCTTCGTCGGCTGGCTGCCCCAGGAGCACGAACGCCTGGAGGCGGAGACGGTCGCCGGGTACATCGGCCGCCGCACCGGGACGACGTCGGCGACCCTCGCCATGGAGGACGCCGCAGCAGCGATGGGCAGCGGGGACAAGGGCGCCGACGACGAGTATGCGGCGGCACTCGACCACTGGATGGCGTCGGGGGCGGTGGACCTCGAGGACCGCATGCCCGGAGTCCTGGCCGACGTCGCCGGCGGCATCGATCCGGGTACCCCGACCGCAGCCCTCTCGGGGGGCCAGCTCGCGCGGGTCGCGCTCGCAGCGCTGCTGCTGAGCCGCTTCGACATCGTGCTCCTCGACGAGCCGACCAACGACCTGGACCTCGCCGGGCTCGAACGGCTCGAGGGGTTCATCCAGAACCTGCGCGGCGGCGTCGTCCTCGTCTCCCACGACCGCGAGTTCCTCGCGCGCTGCGTGACCACCGTCGTCGAGCTGGACCTCGCGCAGAACAAGGTGGCCGTGTACGACGGCGGCTACGACGCCTTCCTCGAGGAACGCGCGGTGGCACGGCGCCACGCCCGCGAGGCCTACGAGGAGTATGCGGACAAGAAGCAGGACCTCGTGGGGCGTGCCCGGACGCAGCGTGAATGGAGCTCGCAGGGCGTGCGCAACGCCATGAAGAAGAGCCCGGACAATGACAAGATCCGGCGGAGGGCGAGCATGGAATCCTCCGAGAAGCAGGCACAGAAAGTGCGCCAGATGGAATCCCGCATCGCGCGCATGGAGGAGGTCGAGGAGCCGCGCAAGGAGTGGCAGCTGCAGTTCACCATTGGATCCGCTCCCCGGTCGAGCTCCGTCGTCGCCACGCTGAGCAGCGCGTCCACCACCCAGGGAGGCTTCACCCTCGGTCCGGTGTCACTCCAGGTCAACGCTGGCGAGCGGATCGGCATCACCGGCCCCAATGGCGCCGGGAAGTCGACACTGCTGCGCCTCCTGCTGGGACACCAGGAGCCCGACCACGGCGCTGCCTCCCTCGGTTCCAACGTGGCGGTCGGCGAGATCGACCAGGCGCGGGGACAACTCGACGAGGACCTCCCCCTCGGTGAGGCCTTCGAAGCCCTCGTGCCGGAGCTGGCACAGGGCGAGGTGCGGACCCTGCTGGCGAAGTTCGGGCTCAAGGCGGACCAGGTGCGTGCCGCCGTCGGCTCCCTCTCCCCCGGTGAGCGGACGAGGGCGGGGCTCGCGCTGCTCCAGGCGAGGGGGGTCAACCTCCTGGTGCTGGACGAACCGACGAACCACCTCGACCTTCCGGCCATCGAACAGCTCGAGGAAGCCCTGGAGGCCTACACGGGCGCACTCCTGCTCGTCACCCATGACCGCAGGCTCCTCGAGAACGTCCGGCTCGATGGGCGCTGGCAGGTCGAGGACGGACGGGTCACCGTCGGCTGAAACTGCGCGCCTGTCGTTCCGTGGCACCATGGGAGGCGAGGCGGGCATCAGCCGCCTCCCGGACGAGGTGCCGTACCCGGTCTTCAGCAAGTCGGCCCGGAGAAGAGAGTCATGGCCTGGATCGTCCTCGTAGTCTCCGGAGTGCTCGAGGCCGTCTGGGCCACAGCCCTGGGCAGGTCCGACGGCTTCAGCAAGCCGGCGCCGACCCTCGTGTTCGCCGTGGCCATCATCGCCAGCATGGCCGGACTCGCCTACGCCATGCGCACCCTTCCGATCGGCACGGCCTATGCCGTCTGGGTAGGCATCGGTGCCGCCCTGACCGTTCTCTACGCGATGGCCACCGGGGGCGAACCCGCGTCACTGCTGAAGGTCGTGTTCCTCCTCATGATCGTGGGCGGTGTGATCGGGCTGAAGCTGGTCCACTAGCAGCCCTGCGCGTCGTCCTGCCCGGTGCCGGCCTCGCTGCCGGCAGGACGCGCTCCGGCCCGACGAGCACGTGTCCTGGTCAGTCCGGCGCGCCGTTCCGCTTCTCGTACTCGGTGATCGCCGCGACCTTGGTCGCGGACGCCGACTGCTCGTCGAAACGGTAGCCGAGCCACTCCCGAACCAGCCGTTTGGCCAGTTCGAGTCCGATCACCCGCTCTCCGAGGCACAGGACCTGCGCGTTGTTGGAGAGCACCGCGCGTTCCACCGAGAAGGAGTCATGGGCCGTCACAGCACGGATGCCCGACACCTTGTTGGCGCTGATGGCGACACCGAGGCCCGTGCCGCAGATCAGCAGGGCCCTGTCGGCGCGTCCCGCAGCGATCTCGCCGGCTGCCGCGAAGGCCACGCTGGGGTAGGCGGTATCTTCATCTGCCTGGACCCCGACGTCCAGCACGGTGTCCACCTGGTCGCTCGACTCGAGGAGGCGCTTCAGCTCCTCCTTGTAGCGCAGTCCCGCGTCGTCACAGCCGATCACCAGTCGTAGTGGTTCCATTCCTTCTCTCCTGTCAGCATCCGCTGCCGCGATCGGTGGACCACGTCCCGTTCTTCAGTGTTTCCCTGCGGCAGGTGGCTGTCAACGAGACAGAATCCCTTCCGGGGACGCTCACGCGTTAATGTTGACTGTCAACACTGGAGTGCGTAATGTGCTTGACGTCACGTTCGGCAACAGTGAGGTCAATGACGATGTTCCATCCCCGCGTGGTGTGCTCATCCATCAGCTTCCGGCACCAGGATCTTCCGACGGCACTCAGAACCATGCAGGGACTGGGGTTCAGGGAGCTGGATCTCGGGGCCCTTCCTGGGGTGTGCAACCACGTCCCGTTCGTCCTGGATACCCAGGCCGTCGACGAGGTCAGCCAGGACGTTCTGCGCTCGGGCATGCGCGTGCGTTCGGTCAACGGTGATATCGGGGACCTCAACGCCCGGTTGACCCGAGCCGAGCGGACCGACAGAGACAGGCACCTCGACATGCTCCTGGCGCTTGCGTCGAACATCGGCGCGACTGCACTGGTCCTGCCCTGCGGTGCCCAGTCGCACGATCCGCTCGTGTCATTCGACGAGGATCTGGACCTCATCGCTGCTGCCCTGACCGAGGCGGCCGACCGCGCAGCCGCGGCCGGCGTCGAGATCTGGGTCGAAGCACCCCATTTCTTCCGCCTCTGCTGGGACATCGATCGCACCCGGCACTTGCTGGACAGGGTGCCCCAGGAGTCCGTGGGCCTCGTCATGGATTTCAGCCACATCGTCGCGTCCGGAGGGGACCCGGTGGAATTCGTTCCGCTCTTCTCGGACCGCATCCGCCACGTCCACCTTCGGGATGCGGTACCCGGCAACATCAATCTGAGTATCGGCAACGGGCAGGCGGACTTCGCCGCCGGCTTCCGGGCCCTCACTGATGCCGGGTACCAGGGGCGTTTCGCCCTCGAGCTCGAAACGCGGGATGTCACCGACGACCAGCGACCCGAAGCCACGGCAGCGGCCGCGCGCTTCGTCTCCCACCTCATCACCAGCAGCACGTCCGGCGTCCTATCCGTCACCGGCGACCAGAACCCGCACTAGGAGAAGTCATGTCCAGCATTCAACGAACCGCCGTCATCACCGGAGCCACCTCCCCTCGCGGAATCGGCGTGACGACCGCCCGCCGCTACGCCCGGGATGGGTGGGCCGTCGTCGTCCTCGACCTCGACGGAGAGACGTCCGCCAAGGTGGCCACGGACATCGGCAACGAATTCAGTGTCCCCAGCTTCGGCTACGCGATCGACGTCACCAGCGAGGCCTCCGTGACTGCAGCACAGAGCGCCGTGGCGGCCGAAGTCTCCGCCGGCAACCTTCCTCCCGTCGGGGCACTGGCGAACATCGCAGGTATCACCTCCCCCGTACCGTTCCTCGAGACGACCCTCGAGCTCTGGAACAAGGTCATGGCCGTCAACGCCACCGGTACCTACCTGGTGACGAAGGCCTTCCTGCCGGCCATGCTCGAGAACGGCTGGGGACGGATCGTCAACATGTCCTCCGTGTCCGCGCAGCGCGGTGGTGGCGTGTTCGGGAAGGTCCCCTACTCCGCAGCCAAGGCAGCGATCCTGGGGTTCACCAAGGCATTGGCGCGAGAGCTGGCGGACAGTGGAGTCACCGTCAACGCAGTCACTCCCGGTGCCGTGGACACCAATATCCGCGTCGGCAGCACACCGGAGCAGGAAGCGGCACTGGCACGGGACATCCCCCTGGGCCGCACCGCGACCACGGAGGAGATTGCAGGAGTCATCGCCTTCCTGTCCTCCGACGACTCCTCGTACCTCACCGGCACCACCATCGACATCAACGGCGGCAGCCACATCCACTGACGGCGCGCTGGACCGCAGCCGGCGGGCGCCCGTCCTGCACCACCGGCTCCCTCCTGCGAGATACCCCTTCGTCGACTGTTGACAGTGGATGTGCTTCGCGTCACACTTGAACCAGTCCACTGTTAACAGTCGACAAACCCACTCCCAGCAAAGGATCCATCATGAGCAACGAAGCTCTGCAGATGCGAGGCCACGTCCACGGGACGAAGGACGCCCGCAAGGTCGCCATCGGTTCCGGTGTCGGCGCCGTCATTGAGACGTATGACTTCATCGGCTTCGGCACGGCCGCCGCCCTCTACTTCGGCCCCGCGTTCTTCCCCGGCGCCGATCCCGTCACCGCGACCCTGGCCTCGTTCGCCACCCTCGGAGTCGGCTTCGCGGCCCGCCCCCTGGGCGGCATCATCGGCGGCCACCTGGGAGACAAGGTAGGACGCAAGCCCGTCCTGGTGGCCTCCCTGATCATCATGGGCCTGGCGACCTTCGCCATCGGCCTGCTGCCCACGTACGCCACCGTGGGAATCCTCGCCCCGATTCTGCTGGTCATCGTCCGGATCATCCAGGGCCTCGCGTTCGGCGCCGAATGGGGAGGAGCGATCCTCATGAGCTACGAGCACGCACCATGGAAGTCCAAGGGCAAGTACACCGGCATCGTCCAGGCCGGCTTCCCGGTCGGGCTGCTCCTGGCGAACCTCGTCTTCCTCTCCAGCGCAGGACTCATCGGTGACTGGGCGTGGCGGATCCCCTTCCTGGCGAGCATCCTCCTGGTCATCGTCGGCCTGATCATCCGGTCCAAGGTCCCGGAGTCACCGGTCTTCGAGGACGTCAAGGACCACGGCGATATCGTCAAGAACCCGATCCTGCAGGTCATCCGCCAGGACTGGCGCAGCATCGTGCGGGGCATCTGCCTCCGTGTCGCCGAGACCGCCGGCTACGCCGTGGCCGTGACCTACATGATCTCGTACCTCAAGAGCTCGGAACTGGCGACGCCGACCGAGACACTCACCGCACTGTGCATCGCCTCGGCCATCGGCATCTTCGCCACCATGGGCTGGGCACGGCTGACCGACCGGATCGGCCGCCGGCCGGTCTACATCTGGTCCTGCGCCTTCGCCGTCCTCTTCGGCATCCCCATGTTCCTGCTGGCGAACACGGGCCTGTTCATCTGCGTCATCATCACCATCGTCATCTCCTACGCAGTCTGCCAGAACTCGCTCGCCGGCGCCCAGGGCGCATGGTTCCCGGAACTCTTCCAGGCCAAGACCCGGGCCTCCGGGGCGTCCCTGTCCTATCAGATCTCCGCGATGGTGTCCGGCTTCACCCCGTTCATCACCACGCTCCTGTTCGTCCGTTTCGGCTGGATGGGACCGGCGTTGCTGTTCTGCACCTACGCCCTCATCGGCCTCATTGCGGCACTCGTGACCCGCGAGACCTGGGGCCCCCGGGAACGCCGGCTCGCCGAGGAAGCGGCCAAGTCGACTCCCGTAGCCCAGCACGCCTGACCGACACCTCCCCGGGAACCAGAAAGAGCACCCCCATGACTCCGACATCAACACCCACGACTACGCAGGACCGCGACGCAGAACCGACTGATTTCAGTGCCCGGGTCGAGAAGGTCGCAGCAGCTGCCTATCGAGCCCGCCATTACGCCCTGAACATGGGCGAGGTCCAAGGACAGGGCTACGTCGGCCAGGCACTGGGGTCCGCCGACATGTTCGCGGCCGTCTACGCGGACCAGCTCCGCTACCGGCCCGAGGACCCGCATTGGAACGGCCGTGACAGGTTCCTGCTCTCCACGGGCCATTACGCCATCGGGCACTACGCCGCCCTCGCGGAAGCCGGCATCATCCCCGTCGACGAGCTCGACACCTACGGATCCGACGACTCCCGGCTGCCGATGTCGGGCATGGCGTCCTACACGCCCGGCATGGAGATCTCCGGAGGCTCCCTGGGGCACGGCCTGGGCGTGGCCGTCGGCATGGCCCTGGGGCTCCGCTTGCAGCAGTCCCCGTCCCGGGTCTTCAACTTCCTCTCCGACGGGGAACTCGATGAGGGCTCCACATGGGAAGCGGCCATGGGCGCCCACCATCACCAGCTCGGTACCCTGACCGCCCTGGTGGACATGAACGCACTCCAGGCCGACGGAGCGACCAAGACAGTGCTGGGCATCGAGCCCGCCGCGGACAAGTGGGCGTCGTTCGGCTGGTACACCCAGCGCGTGAATGGAAACGACGCCGCCGCCCTCCTGGAAGCGCTCGACAACATCACCCGCGAGGCCGCCACAACCGGGCGCCCCTCTGTGATCCTGTGCGACACGAAGGTCGGCAAGGGGGTACCCCTGCTCGAAGAGCGGGAAAAGGCCCACTTCATGCGCATCGAGGAACACGAATGGCAGATCTGCAGGGACCAACTGACCGAAGGACACGCGAAAGGCGCCCAGGCATGAGCACCAACACCAGCACCAGCACCACCGCCGAGGCTCCCGACACTGCAACAGCCGTAAAGCCGAAGCTCAAGACGTCGGCGATGATCGCGTCCTTCGCCGATCCCGGGCAGAAGACCTCTCCCGCGCCTTTCGGCCATGCACTGGTCGCAGCAGCGGAACAGGACCCGCGCATCGTGGGCCTGACGGCAGATCTCGGCAAGTACACCGACATGCACATCTTCGCCAAGGCTTTCCCTGAGCGGTTCTTCCAGATGGGGATGGCCGAGCAACTCCTGGTCGGCGCCGCTGCGGGAATGGCCGAAGCCGGACTTGTCCCGTTCGCCTCCACCTACGCCGTGTTTGCAGCCCGACGTGCGTACGACTTCCTCTGCCTGGACATCGCCGAACCCAACCTCAACGTCAATATCGTCGGCGGACTCCCCGGCTTGACGACCGGGTACGGTCCGAGCCACCAGGCGACGGAGGACATCGCCATCTTCCGCGGGATGCCGAACCTCACGATCGTGGATCCGTGCGATTCGGTCGACATCGAGCAGGCCGTGCCCCAGCTGGCCGCGTCGGAGGGACCGACCTACCTCCGGCTCCTCAGGGGCAACGTGCCGACCGTCCTCGACGAGTACGACTACACGTTCGAGCTCGGCAAGGCCAAGGAGCTGCGCCCGGGCCGCGACGTCCTCTTCATCTCCAGCGGCCTGATGACCATGAGGGCGCTCCAGGCGGCCGAAGAACTCGCACGCCACCATGTCGACGTCGCCGTCATCCACTCCCCCACCATCAAGCCCTTCGACAGCGAGACCGTCCTCCGCGAGCTGGGCAAGGACCGCCTGGTCGTCACCCTCGAGAACCACACCGAGGTGGGTGGCCTGTTCGAGACCGTCGCCGGAGTGGCGGTCCGTCACGGTGCCGGCGCCAGGATCGTGCCGATCGCCCTGCCCGACCTGTTCCTCGACGCCGGCGCCCTGCCCACCCTCCACGAGAAGTACGGGCTCTCCCGCGAGCGGATCGTGCAGAAGGTCCTCAGCGAGCTGTCATGACGGACAGCGGGCCGGTCACCACCGGCGCGGGTGACCGGCCCCGCATCCCCTAGGGTTTGTAGCATCATTGTTGACATCGAAATGTCGACACTCGCGATCGGCGGAGGATTCCCATGACGGCAGCACCAGCATCACTTCTCGGCGGGCTGGCCAGGAGCAACCTCCGCGAGCAGGCCCTCACCGCCCTTCGCCGGGCCATCACGACCGGGGAGCTCGCACCCGGCACGCACCTGGTGGAGACGGAGTTGTCCGACAAGCTGCAGATCAGTCGCGGGACGCTGCGGGAAGCCATGCGGCAGCTGCAGCAGGAGGGACTGATCTCGGCGGGGGTGCGGGGGCGGCTCGCCGTTCGCCACCTGGGCGCCAGCGACGTGCGGGACATCTTCCAGGTGCGTGCCGCGCTGGAAGGACTCGCCGCGCGCATGCTGTCGGAGCAGGACGACCGGGACGCGGTGGTGCAGAAGCTCGAGGACGCGATCCAGCGCATGGAGAGCTCGTCCGACGGTGACCTCGATGAGCGCATCGAAGCGGACCTCGACTTCCACCAGGCGCTCTGCTTCCTGACCGGGAACCCGACACTCCTCCACTCCTGGAAGTCCCTCGAAGGATCCATCCGGATGAGCGTCATGTACGCGGGAGTGGAACGGGCGCTCAGCAACATGAGCCCCCACCGCCATGCGGGCATCGTCGAGGCCATCAAGACCGGCGACTCCGTCGGCGCGGCCCGGGCGGTCGAAGAGCACATGCTCGATACCGCGCAGTTCCTCACCGGCAGCTGACACCGGCGCCCGCGGCCTCCCCGCTGAACCTCTTCGTCACTGCTCCCCGGGGACCTGCTGACCGATCCGGTGCGCCCGATCCTATGCATTTCCCGGGGAGGCCTTGAGGCGGAACCCCGCCCTTGCGCCAAAACAGAATCTGATCGACATGTTCAGTTGAAGTGCTTGCGGGAGTATCGGAGAGGCTCAGCAGCGGGCCGCGACGAGGAGTTGAGCGCGATGCAGAACGAGGACACCCTGACGGCGATGGAGTTCGCAGGACTCTCCCCCTACGGAATGTGGATGCACTACTGCAACATGGGTGGCTCCACCGACTACTTCGAGCTCACCGCCTACCTGCACGGCCTGTACGAGCTCGACCCGGACGACGCCGACCTCGTCTCCCAGGCGGTCAACGAACTCATCGACGACACCTGCCCGCCAGAGGATGCACGCATCTGCCGCGCGCCCTACTCCTGGACGTCCACCACTGAATCGCGTTTCGCCGATGTCTGGCAGGACAGCGCGGACAGCGACCGGTTCGCCGGCCCGGTCCGGGTTCCCGTGGACGACCTCGTCGGTCCCCATTCCATCGACACCTTCGGCTCATGCTTCCTTGCAGGAGTGAATGTGAGCGCACTGACCGGCCGTCCCGGGGTTCCCCTCCCGCCCGGTGCCCCGGTGGAACTGCTCGGCGACGTCCTCGACAGCCGCGTGATCGGCAGAATCTTCTCCGCGGGACGCCAGTAGGCCCACCGCCTAGACTGGCGCAGTCCGTACTTCTCCGAGGGGATGCCATGAGCCCGATGATGCGCGCCGCGGTGCTTCGCGCCGCCGAACTGCCCGTTCCCTATGCGGGGAGCAAGCCGCTCTCCCTCGAGCTGGTTCCCGTGCCCGAGCCGAGGCCGGGCGAGGTGCTGGTCCGGATCGCGCGCGCAAGCCTCTGCCACTCCGACCTCTCGGTCATCAACGGTTCGCGTATCCGGCCACTGCCGATGGCCCTCGGGCACGAAGCGACCGGCGTCGTCGAGCGCGTGGGCGAGGGCGTCGCCGACGTCCGCACGGGTGACCATGTGGTCCTGGTGTTCGTCCCGGCGTGCGGATCGTGCCGGGCCTGCTCGGCCGGGCGCCCGGCGCTCTGCTACCGGGGCGCGGAGTCGAACGGAAGCGGCGATCTCCTGCATGGGCCCGCCGTGCTGCACACTCCCGACGGGAACCGTATCAACCACCACCTCGGCGTCTCCGCGTTCGCGGACTACGCCGTCGTCGCCCGCGAGTCCGTGGTGGTGATCGACGACGACGTCCCGTTCGACGTCGCCGCGATGTTCGGCTGCGCGGCGCTGACCGGCATCGGCGCCGTCCTGAACACCGCCGCACTCCGCGAGGGGCAGTCCGTCGTCGTCTTCGGCCTGGGAGCTGTGGGACTGATGGCCGTGATGGCGGCGGCGCAGGTGCCGGGGACCACGGTGATCGCCATCGATCCCCTTCCTGCCAAGCAGGACCTGGGGCGGCGCTGCGGGGCTCAGCACGCCGGAACGCCCGACGACGCCGCCCGCCTGGTGGCCGAGGTGACCGATGGTGGCGCCGACGTCGTCCTCGAGGCCGTGGGCAGTGCCCGGGTTCTGGAAGCGGGCCTGCAACTGCTGGCGCGCGGCGGGGCCCTGGTGTCCGTCGGACTGCCGCACCCCGAGCAGGACCTCACCACGCAGGCCCTGCAGTTCGCGGGCATGGGACGGCGGCTGCTCGGTAGCTATATGGGCGATGCCGTCCCCGAGCGGGACATCCCCGCCTATCTGGACCTGTGGCGGAAGGGCCTTCTCCCCGTGGAACTCCTCCATACGGACACGCGTCCGATCGAAGACCTCAACGAGAGCCTGGACGCTCTCGCCGAGGGACGGGTTGTACGGCGGATCTTTACGCTTGGCCAGTGATTTGTTGTTGATGGCACCAAATCCGGATCCGTGCTTACCATGGCGACTGCACGTCTATTCAGAGGAGAACGACAATGCAGCAACGCCTACTCGGCGGTACTCCGGTCAGCGCACTCGGACTGGGCGGCATGCCCATGTCCATCGAGGGACGCCCCGATGAGGACCGGTCCATCCGCACCATCCACGCAGCGCTGGACGCCGGCGTCACCCTGATCGACACCGCGGACTCGTACCACCGCGACGCCGACGAGGTGGGCCACAACGAGTTGCTCATCGCGAAGGCCCTGGCGACCTACGGCTCGGACAGCTCGTCCGTGCTGGTCGCGACGAAGGGTGGCCACCTGCGTCCGGGCGACGGGTCGTGGACGCTGAACGGCCGTCCCGACTACCTCAAGGAGGCCGCGAAGGCCTCGCTCAAGCGGCTCGGTGTCGACGCGATCGGCCTGTACCAGTTCCACCGACCGGACCCGGAGGTCCCCTACGAGGACTCCGTGGGCGCAGTGAAGGACCTGCTCGACGAGGGCGTGATCCGCATGGCGGGCATCTCGAACGCCACGGTGGACCAGATCAAGCTCTCCAACGAGATCCTCGGCGGACGGCTGGTGTCGGTGCAGAACCAGTTCTCGCCCGCCTTCCGCTCCAGCGAGGACGAGCTCAGGTACTGCGGCGAGAACGGCATCGCCTTCCTGCCGTGGAGTCCGCTCGGAGGCATCAAGAAGGCCGGCGGACTCGGCGAGCAGTTCACGCCGTTCCAGGAGATCGCCGACAGGCACGGGGTCAGCCCCCAGCAGGTGTGCCTGGCCTGGGAACTCTCCCTGGCGCCGACGGTCATCCCCATCCCCGGGGCTTCCCGCCCCGAGAGCATCCGCGACTCGGTCCGGGCCGCGGAGCTCGAACTCTCGGCCGACGAGCTCGCGACGCTGTCCGGCACCCGCTAGCCCGCCCGCTCGAGACACCGGACGCCCGCCCTTCCCCGGAAGGGCGGGCGTCCGCGCTCGAACCTCACGATGTACCGGGCACGGGGGCCGCAGGCGCCGGTGATTCCGCTCCGGAAGGGACCGACAGGCGCCCCGTCATCGGCGGACAGGACGGCGCCCCGCGCTCACTCCCGGCCGTTCCCGGGAACAGGGCTGAGGTGTTCGTGGACCGCCCGGACGGCACCGCCGGAGCGGTGGAAGACGATGGTCTCGCGCTCGTGCGTGGTCTCCGGCACGCCCGCGGTCGAGGTGGTCGTGCGGACGTCGTGGGTGAAGATCGCGACGTCCCCGAGGAGCTGCACCCTGGGGTTGCTGCTCGAGCATGCGGTCACGCGCCAGCCTGCGGCGAGCCACTCGGCCCACAACTGCTCGTAGGCGCCCCGCGAGTCGAGCCTGCGGTCCTCGGTGGAGAAGACGAAGGTGGCATCCTCGGCGAAGCAGTCGAAATACGCGCGGGTGTCGGTGGCCCGGAAGGCATCGACGAGGACGGCTGCCGCCCGCGTCACGTCCTCCTCGGTCAGGTGTGTACCGGTCATGATCGGGCCTTTCGTCGAGACGGGAAGTTTTCCCATAGTGAACATTTGTTGTTCAGAGTGTCCGCGAGCATTTCTGCCGTGTCAACGGCAGCGACCCAAGGGCGGCCTTCCCTGCGCCCGCATGACAGCGGCCCATTGCTAGGGTGAAGCCATGTCTCCGAACCCTGTCGCCCTCATCACCGGCGCATCCCGCGGCATCGGCCGCGCCATCGCCGACGAGCTGGGCTCGACACACCATCTGCTGCTCGGCGGCCGTGACCTGACGGCCCTGGCGCACCTCTCGTCGTCGTTCCCGTCCGCGGAGCCGTTCGCCGCCGAACTGCGCGACGCCGGCCAGGTCGCCGCGGCGGTCGCGGGCATCCCCCGCCTGGACGTCCTGATCCACTCGGCCGGCGTGCTGCGGATGGGCGCGATCGCGGAGCTGTCCGACGACGCGTGGCGCGAGAGCTTCGAGGTCAACGTCTTCGCCGTCGCATCCCTCACACGCGCCCTGCTGCCTGCACTGCGCGCGGCGGGTGGCCAGGTCATCGCCATCAACAGCGGTTCGGGCTACACCTCCGGGGCCGGATCGGCGGTGTACAGCGGCACCAAGTTCGCGCTGCGGGCCTTCACCGACGCGCTGCGGGAGGAGGAGCGGCCGAACGGCGTGAGGGTCAGCTCCATCCACCCCGGCAGGGTGGCCACGGACATGCAGGAGGAACTGCATGCCTGGGAGGGCAGGGACTACCGGCCCGAGGCCTGGATCCGCCCCGACCAGGTGGCGAAGGGCGTGCGGCTCGCCGTCGACGCGACGCGGGAAGCGGCGGTCGAGTCGCTCAGCATCCGCCCTTCGGGCATCGCCTTAGGGTGATACCCCGCGCAGGTTTGCTGCGTCAGTCCGCGCAGAGGCAGAACGGGTGGCCCGCCGGGTCGAGGAACACGCGGAAGGTAGTCCCCGGCTGGAATCCGTGCCGAACCGCGCCGAGGGCGACCACCGCGGCTTCGGCCTCGTCGAGGTCGTCGACCACCACGTCGAGGTGCGCCTGCTGGGGCTTGTCCGTCGACGGCCACTCCGGCGGCGTATAGGGCTCGACCTTCTGAAAGCAGATCGATTGGCCGTAGTCGGCCCGGATCTCGGCCCAGTCCTCCGACACGTCGGCGGTCCAGTCCAGCAGCGCGCCGTAGAACGCTGCGAGGACGGCGGGATCGGGGCAGTCGAGGACGGTGCTGGGGTAACGTGCGATAGCCATGGCACCGACGATAGACCCGCACGAGGACGAGCCGTGTCCGCATCGGCGACGGTTTCCTCGCGTCCGGAGAGGCGCTACCGAACGCCGCGGGGCCGGCGCGCGGTGCGGCCTGACGCCGGACCTCGCGCCGGGACTGAGCGCCGCCCCGGCGCTGCCCTCACGCCCGGTGGACCACGCCCGGCCGCCCGAACTGCGTCTGCACGCCCGGTGAGAACAGGACCGACTCCGGCGGCCCCTCGACCAGGAATCCGGCCGCACCCAGCAACCCGTCGTCGAACTCCGTCAGCGCCGCCGGATGCAAGGGCCAGGGCATGTGGGTGTTGGGAATGTAGAGGGTCCTGCCGGCCAGGGTGCTGTGCAGCCCGAAGCGCGCGGTCAGTTCCAGCGACAGGGCGTCCTCCGCTGTCCGGTCCGTGTCCGGCCGGACGGCGAAGCGGGACGTGGCCTGCTTGCGGTACCGGACGACGTCGTACCCGTACTCCCGCCGCGCACCCTCCCCGCGCTGGATCGGGGAGCACTTCGACCACACGTACGGGATCCCGCCCGCGCGCGCAGCGAGGACGACGGCGAGGCGCGACGCGTCGAGGGTCACGAAGACGACGCCGCGCGTGCCGTCGGGCCCTCGCGAGTAGAGCCGGACGTTGATCTCCGGAAAGGACCCGAAGTAGGGGACGGGCAGGCCCCGGCCCAGCCCGGCTCCGACCATGCGGAACCCGATCAGCCCCACCCAGGACGAACCGTCCACCTCATCGGGCACCACTCCCGGGGGCAGGTAGGGTGCTGCCACCTCGGGGGCGATCCGCCAGTGCAGGAACACCGCGTCCGCCCAGCACTGGTCCATGATCACGGGACGCGGCAGCGCGGGTGCGAGGTACCGGGCGGGGTCCTGCTGGTGGCCGGTCGTCACGCGGACTGCGCCCTAGAACGCATAGCGGATCCGGCAGTAGGGCAGTTCTGCCCCGGCCAGGCGGAGGAACTCATCGAGGTAGCCCCGCTTCTCGTAGGCGATGTACCGCACGTTGGTGAAACCATTCTGCGACCGTTTCGTCTCCTGGAGGTCCGGCCGCCACAGAATCTCCTCGGCTTGCGGGTGCCAGCCCATGTTGACCTCGTGCAACTGCTGGTTGTGCGTCAGGAAGATGACCTCCGCCGCGAGCTGGTGCTTGGCCGCCGGCGAGAGCGAGGCATCCAGGTGCCGGAAGAGCTCGCGCCAGTCCTCCTGCCAGCCGGGCGTGATGATCACCGGCGAGAAGTTGACGTGCACCTCGTAGCCCGCGTCCACGAAGTCGTTGATGGCGGCGATCCGCTCGGCGACGGGAGCAGTGCGCACGTCCACCGTGCGGGCGAGCCTCTCGGGCATGAGCGAGAACCGGATGCGCGTGCGTTCCTGCGGGTCCCACGACAGCATGTCGCGGTTCACGTACTTGGTGGCGAAGGAGAGCTTTGCGGTGGGGAGGTCCCGGTAGAGGTCGACGAGGTCCCGCACGTTGTCGCTGACGAGCGCATCGACGGAGCAGTCGCTGTTCTCTCCGATGTCGTAGACCCACGCGGAGTCGTCGCACTGGTTGGGTTCCAGCTTCATGCCCTGCCGGGCGACGTGCCGTTCGAGGTAGCCGCTGATCTGGTCGATGTTCGCGAAGACCGTGATCGGGTTGCTGTACCCCTTGTGGCGCGGGACGTAGCAGTAGGCACAGGCCATCGCGCAGCCGTTCGCCGTCGAGGGCGCGATGAAGTCGGCCGACCTGCCGTTGGGCTTGGCCGTCAGGGTCTTCTTGACGCCGACGACGAGGGCCTCGGTCTTGATCCGCGCCCATCGGCGGACGTTCGCCTCATCGCCGCTGAGTTCGGGGATCCGCCAGTGGCTCGCGACCTCCACGATGTCGGCCTCCGGCCAGCGCGCGAGAATCTCCTTGCCCCTGGGCAGCTCGGCCGCGGCCGGCTCGACGTAGATACGACTGATCTGGAGCAGCTTGCTGGGCTGGAGCATGCGACCTTCCGAGTGGCGGCTTTGCATCCAAGGTATCGGCCCGCACCGACATTTCCGGGCCCCTGCGCACTCGCCCTCGGGTCAGCTCTCTGTGGGAGATCCCGTCGAGCCGTCCGTGCCGCGTTCCGCGGCATCGATGGTCGTATCGGTCAGGACCAGGAGCCCCACCAGGAGGAACATCGTCAGCACACCCATGAGAACGAAGACCGCCTCGATGCCGAGGACATCCGCCAGCAGGCCCCCGGTTCCTGCACCCAGCGGCATGGTGCCCCAGGCCATCAGCCGGAAGCCACTGTTCACCCGGCCCAGCAGCCGGTCCGAGGTGATGCGCTGGCGCAGGGACACCGAGATGACGTTCCACACCGCGATTGCGAGGCCGCCGAGCACATAGGTGGCCCCGATCAGCACGAGGCTGTCGGTGAGGGCAGGAACCAGGACCAGCACGGCCGAGGCCGGAATGGTCAGGGCGAGGGACCGTGACCGGCCGAGGATCCCCTGGATCCGTTCGGCGACCAGGGCACCGGCCACGCTGCCCACGGCCAGCATGGCGAGCAGGACGGCGTAGCCGACCTCCGACAGCTTCAGGGCCGACGACGGCCCCACGGCGTGGAGGACGAAGATCGCGAACGCCGCGCTGAAGGCGAAGTTGAACACGCCGACCATGAGGGCGAGAACCCGGAGCACCGGGGAGGCCCAGAGGAACCGCAGCCCCTCGGCGACCTCTGCCCGCATGCTCGTGGTGCCGGTTCGGGGCATGCGGTAGGACCCCGGCAGCAGCAGCAGCAGGCCGCCCGCGGCCAGCCAGAGTGCCGCCGCACCCCCTGCGGCGAGCGCCGCTCCTCCGGCGACGAGTGCTCCGCCGAGCGGAGGCCCAATGAACTGGCCGGCCGTCAGTTCGACCGCGAACAGGCGACCGTTGGCCCGCGGAAGCTGGTCCCGATGGATGAGCTGCGGAAGGATCGACTGCGCGGAGGTGTCGTACAGCGTCTCCGCCGTGCCGATGACGAACCCGACCGCGTACAGCAGCCAGATGGACACGCCGCCGCCCAGCGCTGCTCCGGCCAGCAGCAGGAGGGCGCAGGCTCGGACGGCGTTGGCCGAGCCCATCACGCGGCGTCGGTCCAGCCGGTCGGACAGGGCGCCGGAGGGCAGGGCGAACAGGAGCCACGGCAGGCTGAGTGCCACGCCCAGTCCACTGACGAGGACAGGCGACGTGGTCAGGGCGACCGCCATGAGGGGAAGAGCCACCTTGAGGGCACCATCGGCGAGGTTGGACAGCGCGGAGGACCCGAGGAGCGTCCAGAACGGACCCCCGAGGGGCGGCGCAGGCGAAGGCATGACTCAGGATGCCAGACGAATCTCGCCTGCGGGCAGCACCACCTGCGGGGTAGCACCCGTGCCGTGATGACCGGTGGGCCAGGTGCAGGCTCGCGGTGGTAGCCTACTAATAATTAGTACACGAACCTTTCAGCCGCAGAAGGGGCCCCATGGACACCAGGACCGACGACGACCTCCTGCTCGAGCGCCAACTATGCTTCGCACTGTCCGTGGCATCCCGCAGCGTGGTCGGCGCCTACCGGCCGGTCCTCGAGAAACTCAATCTGACCCATCCGCAGTACCTCGTGATGCTCGCCCTGTGGGAGGAGAGCCCGCGCACGGTGCGGAACATCAGCCGGGCGCTCGCCATGGAGTCCGCGACCCTCTCACCGATGCTCAAGCGACTGGAGACGCTGGGACTGGTGACGCGCACCCGGGTCGCCGGCAACGAGCGCGCCCTTGCCGTCGAACTCACCGCAGCGGGCCGGGAGCTGCGCACCGAGGCGCGCCAGGTCCCGGTGACCATGATGGAACGGCTGGGACTGACCCGCGAGGAGGTCGAGACCCTCAACGACGCCATGCACGCCATCATCCGGGCGACGGGAACCGAGCTTCCGTCCTCGAGGTACGCATCAGAACTCCCCCTACCCCGGGGGTACGAACGACACCAGGAGAAGGATTACCCATGAGCAAGAAGGATCCGCTGTCCGCGCGTTTCATGACGGCCACCGGAAAGCTGCGCATGTTCTTCGGCCCCGCCCAGCGGGGCACCACGTCGGGGCCGATCGTCTACCGCGACGACGAGGCACAGCGCCTCCGGCAGGAGGAACTGCAGCAGTGGACGGTGGTGCGCAACCCCGACGGGTCCACCTACCTCAGGCGGAACGGGGAGTAGCGGCCGGCGGGAACCGCGCCGGCCGAAGGGCGTGGCCACGGGCCCGCGGGGGTGCAGCCGGACCTCTCGGGGGCCGCGTCGGTCTACCGAGCGGTAACTTGCGGAATTCTTGCGCCTGGAGCGCCGGAAACAGGCGAAATCAGTGGCAGACTATTGCAGTCAATGTTTTCTGCCCATGGGGACTTTCAGGGCGCCCTTTTGACTTAGAAAAGGTCTCACCTATATGAGCACGCAGCGCCCGTCCGTCAGCACGCCTTCCGCCGCCTCCCGGTCGCCGAGGACCACGCTCCTCGTCATGCCCGGGGGGCGCGATGCGCCGGGCGCCGGAGTGCTGGCCGACCACCTGGCTGCCGAGACGGAGGGATTGCTCGACTCACTCGAGGGAACCGTCGCCCGCCTGGCGCTGGCGCACCGCTCGTGCATCCCCGACCCCTGCGAGCGCGCCCTGGACGACGAGGCTTTCGCCTGGGTACAGCAGTCCCTCGAGGACATCTCGGCGACCCTGCGGGGCCTCACGCTCGGGCGCGCTGCTGATGATGCCGCCCCCGCCGGGGCCTCCTTGCGCACGGTGACCGGCTCGGCCTGAGGCCTCACCGGGCGACATGCAGAACAATGCGCTGAATTCCGCCCGGGCGGAGTTCAGCGCATTGCTGTAAGGGTCGACTTGCCGACTCCTTGACGACCCGTACGTCCGGATCCATCCGGCCGCCGGGTCCAGACGGACTGCGGATCTAGATGGACTGCCGGACCCGGATCCCGGCCCTGCCCATGGCGTCGGTGTAGGCCGACTGGATCTCCTTGAGCCACAGCTCCTGGTTGGCGGGAGTGCCCTTGAAGGCGCGCTCCCCTGGTGAACGGACCTCGTAGATCTTGAACCCGCGCTTGGCGATGGCACGGTTCTCGAGCTTCATGAGCCGGCGCGCGGCCTTGTGGGCATCGGCGCCGTGCGCCACGAGTGCCGAGGCGCGGGGAACCTGCTGCAGGAAGGTCAGGAGGGGCTTCACCCCATCGGTGATCTGCTCCATAGTCAGGGCGCGCTCCTTGCCCTCCGGGAGGTACCAGGGGTGGGCGTTCCACGGCATGAAAGCGTCGGGGCGAAGGCCGATCGCTTCGTAGATCCCGGCCATGCGGATGGAACTGGGGTCGTCGTTTTCGAACGAGACGAACCCCGACGGCAGCGATGCTCCCGGATTCGAGAAGAGGCTGACGATCTTGCAGCCGTCGACGTCGTGGATGGGATCGATGTACGGCACGCCCGACCCCGGCTTGGACTCGGCCAGCGCGTCGCAGAGCCGGTTCACGTCCTCGATCTGTGGATCGTACCGCTGTTCCCATTGCTGGGCCCGATACGTGGGGTCTGCCATGCGCTGTACCAATTCCGCCTCCTCGCGGACGGCGCCTGGGGTGGCGCGAACGTGTCCGCAGACTTCCAGCCTACGCCAGTCGTTCGCGGGCTCCGCTGCAGCGGTGTCAGCAGCGGTATCAGCAGCGGTATGAGGCCGTGCTACCGGGCCGTACCGACGCGGCGCCCGGAAACCGACGTGGGCACCACCTGCACGAGCTGCCGGCGATCCCCGCCGGCCCACGGTTCACTGACCATGCGGCCCCATACCGCCGACAGAAGTGCCTCGTCCGTCACGACGGCGGTCGATCCCTGCACCAGGACGGACCAGCCGGACATCTGCTCCGCGACCACGTGATCGACCTGAAAGGCCACCCGGTCGAGGGACGTGCGGCCCAGGTCACCTGTCGACGAGGTGCGGAAGTAGACACCGCGGTCGTGGACCACGTAGTTCACGGGGAAGATGAAGATGCGCCCATCCCTGAGGAACCCGAGGCGGCCCGTGAGGCCGGTACTGAGGAGGGCCCAGCATTCGTCCGGCTCGATGGCCTCAGAGGAATGCCCTGCCCCCGGCATGTCCCAGACGTCGTGATCGGTGGTCATTGCGCGGTCCTTCCATCGATGAATCCGGACCCCTCCACCCTAGGGGAGCAACGCCCTGGACAGGAGTCCGGCCGGCGACTTCTGTCCAGGGCCCGTGCGGACGTCAGCAGATGCCGGTCTCCGCGCCTCCGGCGTCAGGCGAGAGTCGACACGTAGGGATCCCAGTCCTCGGGCAGCGGCTCGGCCGCGGTTGCCGTGCTCAGCAGCGGGACGAACTCGCCCGTCGCGATGCTTTCGGAGATCGAGACCATGGCATCGAGCACGTGGTACGCCATCTCGCCCTGCGCGCGGTGCGGACGCCCCTCACGGAGTGCGCGCGCCATCTCGAGCACACCGCTGCTGCGCGTCGACGTCGCCCCGACTGCCGCGATCACCTCCGGTTTATCCGCTCCGGGGCGGGTGAGCAGCAGGTCGCCCGTGAAGGTGTTCGGGTCGGGGAAGGCGAGCGTCCCCTCGGTTCCGGCGACCTCGATGAAACCCGCGCGCTTGAGCGGCGAATCGAAGCTGAAGATGCTCTGGGACGACCCGCCGCCGGCGAACTGGGCGATCGCGCTGACATGGGAGGGGACGGTGACGTCGAAGACCTCGCCGGCCTTCGGACCCGATCCGATGGTGCGCTTCTCCCTGGATTTCGAGCCGATGCCGGCTACCTTCGTGATGGCTCCGAAGGTCTGGACGAGGGCCGTCAGGTAGTAGGGACCCATGTCGAACAGCGGCCCTGCGCCCTCCTGGAAGAGGAATGCGGGGTTCGGGTGCCAGGACTCCGGTCCTGGCGACTGCATGAGTGTCAGCGCCGTGAGGGGGACGCCGATGTCTCCCCGCGCCACCAGGCGCAGGGCGGTCTGCAGGCCTGCACCGAGGAAGGTGTCCGGGGCGCACCCGAGCCGGACCCCTGCGGCGTCGGCGGTCTTCAAGAGGCCGATCCCGCTCTCCCGGTCCAGCGAGAAGGGCTTCTCGCTCCACACGTGCTTGCTGGCACCCACGGCGGCAGTCGCGACCTCCACGTGCGCGGCGGGAATGGTCAGGTTCACCACGATCTCCACGTCGGGATGGTCCAGGGCGTCCTGCACACTCCCGGATGCCGGGACGCCGAACTCGGCGGCCCGCGCGGCAGCGAACTCCTCGAACATGTCGGCGACGATGTGCACCGTCACGTCGGGGAAGCTCGTGAGGTTGGTCAGGTACTCCCTGCTGATGACCCCGGCGCCGATGACGGCGACGCCGACCGGGCCCGTGCGGCGGGCCCCCGCATGGATGCTCATTTCTTCCCCTCGTTCAGGTACGCCAGGCTGTCCGCGACGGCGGTGAAGATGTCGCCGTCGAAATCGTCGAGTTCCACGACGGCGGCTTCGAGGCCGGGAGCGGCGCCCAGCACGTCCCAGACGCGCATCCGCCCGGAACCGACGGCCACCTGCTCCTTGTCGTTCTTCGTGAGCGGACCATCCTTGATGTGGATGAAGCGCACGCGGTCACCGAGGCGGCGGAGCAGTTCCACGGGGTCCTCGCCGCCCACGGCCGCCCAGTACGTGTCCACCTCGAGGACCACCCGGGGGTCGAGGTGGCCGGCGAGGACCTCGAGTCCGGAGACACCGTCGATGCGCTCTTCCAGTTCGAATTCGTGGTTGTGGTAGCCGACGGTGATCCCGTACCCGGCGCCCTTCTGCGCTGCCGCGTTGAGCGCCTCGGCCGTGGCCTTGATGTCGGCCTCCGACGTCCAGTGGGACCGCTCCACGTGCGGGTCGATCACGGTGCCGATGCCCAGCGTGCGTGCTGCCTCGAAGATCTCGTCCTGGTCGGCACGGAGGAGCGGCGCGTGGCCGGACGGCGCGGTCAGCCCGTTGGCCGACAGTGCCTCGGCCAGCTCCTCCGCGGTGGCGACGAAGTTGTAGGGCTCGACGGCGGTGTAACCCAACTCGGCGACGCGCTTGATGGTGCCGGGAAGATCCTCGCCTATCGCTGTCCGCAGTGTGTAGAGCTGCAGTGAGTACGTCACGGATTATTCTCCTCGCTGAGAAATCGGGCTTACTGAACCGGTTCAGGTGATGGGTCGAACCTAGGCGATAGTCCCGGGCCGGTCAAGGAATCGCGGGGCTATTGTGTAATCCATGGCCAAGGAAACCATCGCCGGTCTCGCGCAGCGCCTGGGCATCTCGAAGGCATCCGTCTCCTACGCTCTCAACGGCCAGCCGGGAGTGAGCGAGCTGACCCGGCGTCGTGTCCTGGACCTCGCCGATGAACTCGGGTGGTATCCCAGCTCCTCAGCCCGCGCCCTCTCCCGGTCCCGGGCAGGCGCCGTGGGGATGGTGCTGTCCGCGGACCCCCTCCTGATCGGCACTGAACCGTACTACATGGGCCTTCTTACCGGCATCGAGACCGCGCTCGCCGAGGGGGACATGGCCCTGATGCTGCGGATGGTGGGCAAGGATCCGGAACAGGAGCGGGCCACCTACGAGCGCTGGGCCGGTGAGCGCAAGGTGGACGGCGTCATCCTGTTCGACCATCGCCACGCCGACCCCCGGCCCGCCCTGCTCGAGCGGCTGAGGCTTCCCTTCGTGCTGCATGGAGCGCCGGTCACGGAAGGTGCCGCTGTCCGATCGGGAACCACGACCGACCACGCGCTGGACGCCGCCACCATCGTGGACCATCTCCACCGGGCCAATCATCGGCGGATCGCCCACGTCTCCGGCCCCCGCAGCTTCCTGCACGAGGAAGCGCGGATCAGGGGCGTGCAGGACCGCGCCGGCCGGCACGGCATCTCGGTGACCCAGTACGAGGCGGACTATTCGCTCGATTCCGGTCGTGATGCAGCCGGAGCGCTCCTCCGCGCAGGGGAGGGGATCACCGCACTCGTCTTCGGGAACGACCTGATGTCGATGGGTGGGCTGCTGGCGATGCGCGCCGTGGGCCTGCGCTGCCCGGACGACGTCGCCCTGGTGAGTTGGGACGACTCCCTGCACTGCGAGCTGGCCTCACCCTCCGTCACGGCACTGGCCCGCAATCCGGGCCTGCAGGGTCGGATTGCCGCGGAACTGCTCCTGGGGCTGCTGGACACGGGCGCCGTCCAGACGGCCCGCATGCCTGCCGGGAACCTCGTCGCCCGATCGAGCACCGGCGCCCTACCATAGGGCACCATGGACTCTCCCGCCCCCGCCCCCTGCCCTCAGAACGCGATGCCGCGGCCCGTGCACTCGACGTCGTCCTGGTACCCAGGACGGACCACGGCACGTTCGACGACGCGGCGACGGCCCAGGGCCTCTCCGGTGCCGACGGCGTCAAGACGATGGTGGCCAAGGTCAGCGGCGGGACCACGGTCTTCGTGCTCATCCCGGGGACGCGGCGACTGGACTGGGCGAAGCTGCGGTCGCTGCTGGCGGTGAACAAGGCGTCCCTCGTGAAACCGGAGGCGGCACGCGAGATCACGGGATACGAGTCCGGGACCATCACGCCACTGGGCAGCAGCAGTGTCCTTCCGGTCTATGCCGACGAGCGGATCCCAGGACGCCGTATCGGCATGGGCTCGGGCTCCCGGGATTATCTGCTGTTCACGGATGCGGATCCGCTGCTGGCCTCGCTCGGTGCGACCGTCGGTGACATCACGTCGGAGCTCCCCGCGGAGGCCGCTCCGGCGGCATCCGGCCCTGAAGGGGCGGCTACAGTGCCACGAGGGCGTCGATGATGTCGCAGGCCTCCGTGCGCGTCGTGTAGTCCACCCGTGGGTCGATGAGGCGGATGGTGCCCGTGGCGTCGGCCACGACCACCGTGGGGAACGGGATGGCGCCGGTCCCGTCCATATTGAGGCCTGCCACGTCGATGCCCAGGGCTGCCTGCGCCCGCACCACATCGGGACCCGGCACACTCACGATCCCGAGGCGCGCGGCCAGGGCATTGCCCCTGTCCGCATAGAGAGCGAAATGGAGCCCGTCGTCCCGGGCGGCCCGGACCGCGGAATCCGGCTCCTGCGGACTGATCGCGATGAGTCGGGTCCCGAAGGCCTCGACGACGGGACGGAGCTCGCGCTGGTACGTCTTCAGCGCGATGCTGCAGTAGGGACACCAGGAACCGCGGTAGAACACGATGATG
This sequence comes from Arthrobacter rhamnosi, assembly GCF_054510855.1. Taxonomy (NCBI): domain Bacteria; kingdom Bacillati; phylum Actinomycetota; class Actinomycetes; order Micrococcales; family Micrococcaceae; genus Arthrobacter; species Arthrobacter rhamnosi. The sequence goes on from NZ_JBTNDT010000005.1 coordinate 187,442, forward strand.
GCGGCCGCGGCGCCGAGCACCTCGCTCAGCCGCGTCCGCTGTCCGCCCGCGTCGTACAGGAAGGAGTCGGGTAGCGTGTCGCCCACTCGTGCGACCCCCCGGGGGAGGCCGGCGCGGCGGAGGTCCTGCTGCTCGCGGGCGAACACCTCGGCGAGCACAGGGCCGATCTGCGCCTCGAAGGACGGGGTGAACGCGTCCACCTGCAAGGCGATGGTGTTCGTGAATGCCGGTCCCTGATTCATCCGTCCCCCTCACTAGACCCGCCACGGGAGCCTCGATACCGTGGCAGGACCCATTGTGGTGCACGACACACGGAATTCCCAGCACGGCAGCCCTTCCGGTCCTGCCACCGGGCACGAATCGAGGAGCCCGGCGTGCCGTCGGCGCGGCGCCGGGACGGCCTGCGGAAGACCTGCACGAATCCTTCGGCATACTTCAGGCGCAGAAGACCGTCGCGGGGCAGCGCGCTCGGGACAATGGAGGAGGCTCCCGCCGCGCGGGAGACGCACCGCTCGGGCAGCCGCCCGGCGACAAGGGCAAACCCGGCGCGAGCCGGGGACGCAAAGCCACGGGACCCCTGCGGTCAGCCGGGCTACCGAACACCTAGGTGCCGATCATGCTTCCAGCTTCCCGCGTATCCGCCGGCTCCGCCCGTGGAACCACCTACCGCCTCCTCCTCCTCGTCACAGCGATGGCGGTCCTCACGTTCGGACTGACACCCCCCGCTCAGGCCGCAGCGACGATCACCCTGAGCAGCACGTCCGGGGAAGCCGGCTCCCCCGTCACCGTCACGGGCGCCGGGTTCCCGAAGCGCACAAAGGGCACCGTCGTCGCCGGCACCGCGAAGGTGGCCGTGACGACGACCTCCACGGGCACGTTCCAGGTGTCGATCGGAATGCCCACCGCGCCGGGCACCGTGACCGTCACGGCCACGGCCGGCAGCGCCGTCGCAAGTGCCTCGTTCACCGTCGTCGACCCTGTTCCCGCGCCCCCCGGCACCAGGACCATCCGGTTCGGTGTGGGCACGAACGGCGGAGCTGCCGCCGGCGGTGAACTGGACGAGGTTGCTGCCCTCGCCGGCGAGGCTCCCTCGATCGTGCTGTCCTACAAGGACTTCAACCAGGCGGCGCCACTCGCCGAACTCGACGCCGTGCGGGCCCGGGGCGCCGAGACACTCCTGACCTGGGAACCCTGGACGTGGGGCGGCGGCACGGAGCAGCCCGCCTACTCCCTCGACCGCATCGCGGCGGGAGACTTCGACACCTACCTCCGGGAGTGGGGTACGGCGCTCGGCCAGTGGGGCCAACCCGTCTACCTCCGGTTCGCGCACGAGATGAACGGCAACTGGTATCCGTGGGCCGAGGGCGTCAACGGCAATGGCGCGGGCGACTACATCGCCGCCTACCGGCACGTGCACGACGTCGTCGCGTCGACGGGCGCGACCAACATCAGCTGGGTCTGGAACCCGAACGTGCCCTACTGGGGCTCGACGCCCCTGGATCAGCTCTACCCGGGCGGGGACTACGTCGACGTCGTGGCGCTGGACGGCTACAACTGGGGCACCTCGCAGTCGTGGAGCGCGTGGCAGGAACCCGAGGTGCTGTTCGGGGAGGGCATCACGCAGCTGCGGCAGCTCGCCCCCGGCACTCCGATCATGATCGCGGAGACGGCTTCCTCCGAGGTGGGCGGGTCGAAGCCCCAGTGGATCACCACCCTGTTCCGCTATGTGTCCGCGCAGCAGGACGTCGTCGCCCTCGTCTGGTTCCACATCAACAAGGAAGCGGACTGGCGGATCAACAGCACCTCCGCCTCCGCCGACGCGTTCAGGGCGGGCCTCGCAGCACGCCGCTGACGGGGACGGAGCGCAGCGTCAGGCGGAGGAGCGCGGGGACTGGCAGCGCGGACACCACCAGGTACGACGGCGGCCCGGGTCGCCGGGCACCTCGGCCCGAACACGTATGGCCGTCCCGCAGCGCAGGCACGGCCTGCCGGCCCGGCCCACCACCCAGTGCCGCTCACCCCTGCGGAGGGTGCCCGTGGTGACCTGGTGCGCTCCGGGCCGGGTGGCGGAGAAGCGCAGGCACCGCGCCCCGAGTGCCACCAGGGCGGGGACGTCGACGTCGGCCATGACCGTGTCCGGGTGGAGGCCCCTGAGGAAGCAGAGCTCGTTGACCCAGAGGTTGCCGAAACCGGCGACGTTGCGCTGGTCGAGGAGGGCAGCGGCGACGCGCACGGCGGGATCCCGGCCGAGCCTGCGGACCGCTTCGTCCGCGGACCAGTCATCGCGCAGCGGGTCCGGGCCGAGGTACCCCACGACGTCACCCTCCGCACGGGTGGGCAGCAGGTCGACGACGGGCAGGTCCAGGCCGTACGCCGTCGGCCCGTCCTCCACCTCGAGGATCACGCGGGCATCGGGCAGGAGCCTGCGGGGCAGCGTCCGTCCTGCGGCCGTCACCGTCCACGACCCCTGCATCAGCAGGTGCGTGTGGAGGGTGAGGCCGCCGTCGAACCGCGTCAGCAGGTGCTTTCCATGGGTCACATGCTCCGTCACGCGCATGCCGTCCAGTGTGGTGGTGGCATGGGCGGGGACACGGAGGTCCCCGCGCTTCAGGGTGCGGCCGTCGAGGGATTTCCTCAGCCTCGCCGCGAGCCGGAAGACGCTGTCCCCCTCGGGCATGATCCCTCCCCTGCTCCGTCCGTGGTCCCGGGCACAGAGTAGCCTCCGCCGCCGACACGAGCCGCGGGCACCGGGGCGAGCCGTCGCGGGCTTGTCAACAGCTGCGGAGTGCCGGTTATCCGTTGTGGCAGGGTTCCGGTGTTCCTAGCGTTGGCGGCATGACAAAGCCCATCACTCCCCGGCAGCACGGACTCATCGACTACGGCTTCTCCGCGTCGATGCTCACCCTTCCGTCGCTCTTCGGCATGAGTTGTAAGGCACGGCTTTTCTTCGCGATGTTCGGTGCCACCCAGGGTGCCGTCAACGCGATCACCGACCAGCCCTTCGCCATCGCGCCGCTGATCAGCTTCCGCGCCCACCGCACGGCGGACCTGGGCAGCACGCCCCTCTACGCCCTGGCTCCGCTGCTCACCGGCGTGGCTCGGGAGGGCCGGGCCCGTGCCTTCTGGCTGCTCATGGGCGGCGTCCTGGTGGCGGTGTACAACCTCACGGACTGGCAGGCGACCACCAGCTCGAAGAAGAGCGGTGGCCGCTTCCGTCTGCGGTAGGCGGCCGCTACTCCTCCTGAACGCGCTGCTCCCCCAGGTGCCCTGCGCGTCGAGCAGCAGGGGCCGATCGGCTGTCTTCCGGAGAGCCCGGGCGCCGCGCGCCGAAAATGCCCCTCGCCCCCCTTGGTGCAGTGGTCTAGATTCGGAAGCACGGCAATCCACCGAAGGGAGAACAGCGTGAAGAACAGACTGGTTTTCGGGGCGGGCATGGGTGTTGGCTACGTCCTCGGCACCCGGGCAGGCCGGGGCGCCTACGAGCAGCTGCGGACGAGGGCCCAGAAGGTGTGGAACAGCCCCACGGTGCAGGACAGGGTCAGCTCCACCACCGACACGATCAAGAGCAAGGCACCGGCGCTGCAGGACTCCCTGAAGGGCAAGCTGAAGAAGGGCGGATCGTCGTCGGACGACGGCGCCACAGCACCCCAGAACCCGGGCAAGGACGTGGGCGCGAGCGGTGACCTCCCCCTGGACGTTCCGCCGGTCGTCACCGCCATGGACACGGGAAGTGCCGGCCTCGGCCCGAGCGGCGGGGATCCCCTCCTCACCGAGGACGCCCCCTTCCAGGGCCAGGACGGGCAGACGCGCCCCGACCTCGACAGGTAGTCGCAGCAGCGAGGTAGCCGCAGTCGCGAGGTAGCCGCAGTCGCGCGAAGGCCCCGGTCCGACCGGGGCCTTCGCCGTGTCCGCGCCCCGGTCCGCCCGGCGGGTCTCAGACGCCCTCGCTGACCGCTTCCTCGGCCTCCATGCAGGTCTCGCAGTCCTCCTCGACCAGCATGGCGTTGATGGCGACCGCCATCCGGTAGGCGTCCCCCGCGGCCGGCACCAGCTGGGCGGCGGGATCCGCGGCATTGCCGACGGCCCAGACCCGGTCGATGGAGGTACGCCCGATGTCGTCGGTCGACACGCAGCCGTCGTCGCGCATCTCGCAGCCGAGGTCGGCCAGCAGGGGCAGGCCCGCATCGGCACCGGGCTCGCAGAAGATCGCGGAGCAGGGAACCAGCGAACCGTCCTCGAGGCCGACGCCCTGCAGCGGACGCGGCCCGCCGTCATCCGGCCCCAGGGCCAGGTGCCGGACGCGCGCCTCCGCGATCCGGACACCACGATTGCGCAGGCGTCGCTCGTCGTCCTCCGACAGCGCGCCGAGGAGGTGGGGGAAGAAGGTCACGTCCTCGGACCACTGGCGGACGAGCAGCGCCTGATGGATGGAGGTCGGGGCCGAGCCCAGGACGCCGAGAGCCTGGTCGCGGACCTCCCAGCCGTGGCAGTAGGGGCACTGCAGGAGGCCGCGACCCCACGCCTCCCGGGCGCCCGGCAGGACGGGGAGGACGTCGCGGAGGCCCGTCGCCAGCAGCAGCTGGCGCCCCTGCACGGCCACCCCGTCCGCCGTACTGACGGTCCAGCTGCTCGGCGCCTGTTCGGCGCGCTCCGCGGAGCCGTCGAGGAACCGCACCCCGTACGGTTCCAGATCCTGGCGCGCGAGCGAGACGAGGCTCCCGGGCGGGGTCCCGTCCCTGGTGATGAACCCGTAGGCCGCATCCGCCGGAGCGTTCCGGGGCGTTCCCGCATCGATCACGGCGACGCGTCGCCGCGCCCGCCCGAGGACGAGCGCGGCGCTCAGCCCCGACAGCCCACCGCCGATGATGACGACGTCGTACGTCTGGTCTTCCGGGCTGTCCATTCCTCCATCCGACCACGAAGGGACGATCCGGTGCGGTCCCAGATTCTTGTTGCGGTCAGGCGATGGGCCCGGTGGCGCCCTCCGTGGCAGGAATCCCCAGGGCTGCGATGAGCGATGCGAAGCGCTGGTTCCCGGCGAGATCCTCGACGAGGACGGCCTTCCCCTCGGCGTCGGCGAGGGGGATCCGCCAGTTCGGGTACTCGTCGTTGGTGCCCGGCTGGTTCTGCGTGCGGCGCTCCCCGACGGCGTCGGCGAGCGCGACGCCCAGCAGCACCGACGGGGTCTGCGCGATGAGGGCGTGCAGCGCCTCGACGGTCTCCTGGACGACCGGCGCCTCGCCCTCGAGCAGGCCGCGCTGCCGCAGGAGCGCGAGGAACTTCTCCTGGGTGGCGCGGTCCTCGGCCTGCTCCTCCTCCACGGGGCGGCTGAGCAGGCCGAGCTTCTCGCGCAGCAGCACGTGCTCGCCCGCCAGGTAGCCCGCACTCGGTGGGAGGTCGTGCACCGTGACGGTGGTCAGGCATCCCTTGCGGTAGGACTCGGGAGGCAGGGGCCCGTCCTCGTCCTGCTCGAACCAGAGGATCGAGGTGCCGAAGATCCCACGCTCCGCCAGGTACTCCTGCACCCCGGGTTCGAACACGCCGAGGTCCTCGCCGACGACGATCGCCCCGGCGCGCTCCGCCTCGAGGGCGAGGATGCCGATCAGCGCCTTGTGGTCGTAGTAGACGTAGGCTCCTCCCCCGGGCTGGGCACCCTGGGGGATCCACCACAGCCGGAACAGGCCGAGGATGTGGTCCACCCGGATACCGCCCGCATGGCGGAGGATGTTCCGGAGCATGTCGCGGAAGGCCGCATACCCGGACTCGGCGAGCCGCTCCGGGTGCCACGGCGGCTGGCTCCAGTCCTGGCCGTGCTGGTTGAACATGTCCGGCGGGGCGCCGACGCTGATGCCGGCGGCGAGCACGTCCTGCAGCGCCCACGCATCCGCGCCACTGGGATGCACTCCGACCGCGAGGTCGTGCACCACGCCGATGGACATGCCGGCACCGGTGGCTTCGAGCTGTGCCTCCTGCAGCTGCTCATCGACGAGCCACTGCAGCCACTCGTGGAACTCGATCCGGGCGGCATGGCGCTCCGCGAACTCGCGGGCGCCCGGCGAGCCGGGGCGTCCGACGTCGTGCCATTCAGGTGCCCCGGGGGCGAGCGTCTCGGCGAGCGCCGACCACAGCGCGAAGTCGGCGAGCCCCTGGCCCTGGTGGGCCCGGTAGGCGTCGAAGTCGTGCTGGCGCTGTGCGGGACGCTCGACGGCGAACACGAGCTCGAGGGCTTCGAGCTTGGCGGCGTAGGACGAGTCCCGGTCGAGGAGATCGGTGGCCGTGTTGGCTCCGGTGAACCGGGCGGCGAGGTCACCGATCCTGGCGCGAGCGGCGTCGTCGAGTCGCGCGTACTCCGGGATGTCCTCGATCCTCAGGTACAGGGGGTGGAAGTAGCGCCGGGTGGTCGGCAGGTACGGGGACGGCTCCACGGGTGGTACGGGCTCGGCGGCGTGCAGCGGGTTCACCAGCACGAACCCGCCTCCCTGGGCGGCGGCGGCCTGCGCCAGCCCGCCCAGGTCCGCGAGGTCGCCGATGCCCCAGGACGCCGACGACCGGACCGAATAGAGCTGGGCCATGAGCCCCCAGGTGCGGTGGTCCATCAGGGCCGCCGTCGTGCTCAGCCGGTCGGGCGTGACCACGAAGGTGCACGACGACTGCTGCCCGTCGACGACCGCGTGCAGCGTGTGCCAGCCGAGGGGCAGGGCGTGGGGCAGCGTGCCGTGCCGCCGTTCGAGGTCCTGCCCGTCGACGGTCCGCGTCTCCGTGGCCTCGGCGACTGTCCCGGTGTAGTGGATGCCGTCCTCGTCGACGGCCCAGAACTCGACCTCGGCCCCGGCGGGCACGTGGAGCAGCACCGGGTCCCTGTCGCGCTGGCGCACCACGACGACGGCGGGCAGGACCGAGCTCCACGGTCCGGCGTCCACGTCCTCCAGGGCCCGGGCGATGGCCGCGTCCGATCCGGCGTCCACGCCGAGGGCCGCGAGGACCGTGATGAGGGTCTCCGGGGCGACCCGGGCGGGCTTGCCGTCCCACCCCTTGAAGGTGGTCCCCACCCGGTGCGCCTCGGCGAGCTGCTCGAGCGGCGAGGGGATGGTCGGGGTTGCTTCTTCGTGCTGTGTCGTGTCGGCCATGCCTCCAATCTAGGGGTGGATCAGCAGGCTGCGCATCCGGGCGGGCGGAGCTCCCGCGATTTGACGGGCGCTCCCCCGCCCGGCGGCCTAGCAGTCCGTGTACGGACGGACAAGCTGCCGCGGAGCACACCCCGTGCTGGCCGGAGCCCGTCCGGCGGTGACAGGGTGGAGCATGGCCTACTTCCTCGAGTACCTTGTCCCCGCAGAAAGCGGCGGAGCGGACCTGCCGGTCGATGACGCCGATGACGGCTCCGTCCCCGTCAGCGAGACCGCCGGGCGGGTGGTCCACGTCGACGCCCTGCCTGCCCGCAGCCGGATCGCCGCCGACAGCCTGGAGGCCGCGCGGACCGAAGCGGAGCAGCTCCTCCAGCACAGCAAGGCCGACACCGGCGAGCTCTTCGAGGACTCCGGGGATTCCCTGGAGTCGGGAGCGGGCCGGAGGGTGGGGCGGTTCCGCGAGGGTTCCGGGTGGAGCGAGGACTGACCGGCTACCAGGTGTCCTTCGTGTAGGCCGCGTTGAGCCGGGCGATCAACGCACCGAGGTTCTTCACGTCCTCGGGCTTCCAGGTGCGCATCAGTGCGGTGAAGGCGATGCGCCGCCCGCTCTGCGCGGCCGCGAGCTGCTGCTCGCCGAGCGCGGTGAGCAGGACGCGCTGGGAGCGGGCGTCGTAGGGGTCGAGCTGTCGGACGACCAGGCCCAGCCGTTCCAGCCCTGCGAGCTGTCTGCTCACCGAGGGCTTTCCCACGCCGATGCTCGCGGCGATGTCCGTCGCCCGCAGGGATCCCTCCCGCTGAAGGAGCGTCAGGATCCCGTAGGCAGCCGGCTCCATGTCGGGGTGCACGTTCTTCGCGAGGGCATGGGAGGTGGTCCGCTCGCGGCGCCACAGCACACTCGTCTGCTCCTCCAGCACCTCGATCGCTCGATCGAACGCCTCTCCGTCGGGCCCCTTCACTGCGTCCATGGAGGAAGCGTATAGAGGCCGGAGGCAGGCAGGGGCAGATTCGCCGGAAAAGTTGAAAGATTTCAGTGGAGGGGCGCCGCGCAGGGCGGTCACCGGCGGTCGCCTCGCGCGCAGCACTGCAGCGGGGCGGTTCCGGGACCGGTGGCTCAGGGCCGGTGGCCGCCGGCGGGAGCCGTGCTCGAGCGGACCACCAACCGGGGGCGGAAGGAGTCGCCCTGCATCGACGCTCCACCGGGGCGGGCGATCAGGGCCTCGATGCAGGACCGGCCCAGGTCCTGGAACTCCTGGCGCACGGTGGTCAGCGACGGCTCGTAGAATTCGGCCTCCGGCACATCGTCGAAGCCGATGACGCTGACATCCCGGGGTACGCGGCAGCCCCGCTCGCGCAGGGCTTTCAGCAGCCCGAGCGCCATCTGGTCGTTGCTCGCGAAAATGGCGGTGGGTCCGCCGTCGAGGTCGACGGCACGACCGGCCTCGTACCCCGACCGCGCACTCCAGTCCCCCTGGTACACGGGCCCTTCGGCCAGATGGTGCTTTCCGAGGGCGGACCGCCAGCCCCCCAGCCGCCGCTGCGCGTCGACCCAGTCCAGCGGGCCGGCGAGGTGGGCGATCCTGGTGTGCCCGAGCTCCACCAGATGCTCGACAGCAGCGATGGCCCCGCTCTCCTGGTCGAGTGCGACGTCCCGTCCGAGGCCATGGCCTCCGCCCACGGTGACCATCGGGGTGCTGCCCTGCACCTCCGCGAGCACCTCGAGGGCCGAGACGTGCGGCGTGACCGCGATGACCCCCTCCACCCCGTGGCCGAGGAGATCGCTGAGCGCTTCGTTCACCGCCCTCTCGGAGTAGTCCCGGAGGGTCACCACGGTCAGGAAGTATCCCGCGGCGCGCGCGGCGTCCTGGATCCCCATGAGGACGCTCGACGGTCCGTACTGCGCCAGCTCGCCGGCGAGGATCCCGATCGAGTGGGTCCTCCCGGTCGCGAGTGACCGGGCGGCGGCATTGGGGCGGTAGTCGAGCTCGGAGATGGCCGCCCGGACTTTCCTGCGCGTGGCCTCGCTGACATTAGGGTGCCGGTTCACGACCCGGGAGACCGTCTGATGGGAGACGCCTGCCAGGGTCGCGACGTCCGTGAGACTCGGCCCCCGCGGTGCTGTCACTTCGGTCATTGAGCATCGCCTAACTCCCCATATGGTCCCAGTATGCACGACGTGCGGCACCACTCGTCAGCCGGCCCTGGCGAGCCGTGCGGCTGCTGCCAGGACGGCGGATGTATCTCTTGACGGCCCCGATGTTAGCGTTCACAATGGCTCGCAGGGCACGAAGCCCGGCGCAGCAACGACGGTGCACCTGCTCCTTGCTGTGGTCCCGAAATCCAGGAGGCAGCAGTGTTCAAGAAATCTCTCGTGGCGGTCGCAGCCGCAACCCTGGCCCTCACGGCATGCGGCGGAGGGTCCGGTGCCGGCGGTGAATCCAGCGGCGGTTCCGACGACGGCATCACGATGGGCTTCGCCCAGGTCGGCGCGGAGAGCGGCTGGCGCACCGCCAACACGAAGTCGGTCCAGGACTCGGCGAAGGAAGCGGGTATCGACCTCAAGTTCTCCGACGCCCAGCAGAAGCAGGAGAACCAGATCAAGGCGATCCGGTCCTACATCCAGCAGCAGGTGGACGTCATCGCCTTCTCCCCGGTGGTGGAGTCGGGCTGGGATACCGTCCTGAAGGAGGCCAAGGACGCCGACATCCCCGTCATCCTGACGGACCGTTCCGTCGACTCGTCCGACACCTCGCTGTACAAGACCTTCCTCGGGTCGGACTTCGTGGAGGAGGGCAAGAAGGCCGGCGACTGGCTCGTGCAGGACTCCGCCTCGACCGACGGGCCGATCAACATCGTGGAACTGCAGGGAACCACGGGGGCCGCTCCGGCGATCGACCGGAAGGAAGGCTTCGAAGCGGCGATCGCCGCGGATCCGGACCTGAAGATCGTCCAGTCCCAGACCGGCGACTTCACGCGCAGTGGCGGCAAGCAGGTCATGGAGGCGTTCCTCAAGAACACTCCTGACATCGACGTCGTCTACGCCCACAATGACGACATGGGCCTCGGTGCCATCGAAGCCATCGAGGCCGCCGGCAAGGTCCCCGGCAAGGACATCAAGATCATCACCGTCGACGCCGTCAAGGACGGCATGACGGCGCTCTCCGAGGGCAAGATCAACTACATCGTCGAGTGCAACCCGCTCCTCGGCGATCAGCTCATGGACTTGGCGGAAAAGGTCGTCGCCGGTGAGGAGGTTCCGGCCCGCGTCGTCACCGAGGAGTCGGCCTTCACCCCCGAGCAGGCCAAGGAAGTCCTCGCCAGCCGCGAATACTAGGCCGGCAACGGCATCGGCCGGCCTGCGGGCAGGCCGACCGGGCGCCATCCCCGGGATGCGGTGGGCACGCCCACCGCATCCCGCGAGAGGAATGACAGCACATGAACGAGATCGTCCCCGTGGTGGACATGAGCGGCATCTCCATCGAGTTCCCGGGCGTGAAAGCGCTGGACGGTGTGGACCTGCGTCTGTTCCAGGGTGAAGTCCATGCCCTGATGGGAGAGAACGGCGCCGGAAAATCGACGCTCATCAAGGCGCTGACCGGCGTCTATCCGATCGACAGCGGGACGATCACCGTGATGGGCGCGACGCACCGCTTCTCGGGCCCGGCCGAGGCGCAGGCCGCAGGCATCAGCACGGTATACCAGGAAGTGAACCTCTGCCCCAACCTGTCCGTCGAGGAGAACATCCTGTTGGGGCGCGAACCCCGGCGGCGCGGCGGCATCCACTGGAAGGAGGTCCGGAGGAAGGCGAGGGAGGTCCTCGACCAGCTGCAGCTCGGGCACATCGACCCCGGCTCCGTGCTCTCCACGCACTCCATCGCCATCCAGCAGCTCATCGCGATCGCCCGTTCGGTCCAGGTCGATGCCAAGGTGCTCATCCTCGACGAACCGACGTCGAGCCTCGACACCGATGAGGTCCAGCAGCTCTTCACCGTCATCCGGACGCTCCGGGACCGGGGCGTGGCCATCCTGTTCGTCTCGCACTTCATCGAGCAGGTGTACGAGATCTCGGACCGCATGACCGTCCTGCGGAACGGCAGGCTCGTAGGCGAGTACCGGACGCGGGAACTGCCGCGGATGGGACTCATCTCGAAGATGATCGGCAAGGAGATGGACGCCCTCGCAGAACTGGAACGGGCGGAAAGCCGCCGCCAGCCGGGCCGGCAGGACGAGGCGCCGGTGCTGCAGGCACAGGACCTGGGGCGGAAGGGATCGGTCGGGGACGTGACGGTCGCCCTCCATCCAGGAGAGATCCTGGGCCTCGCCGGGCTTCTCGGCTCCGGCCGCACGGAGACGGCTCGGCTGCTGTTCGGTGCGGACCGGGCGGACCAGGGACACCTGAGCATCGACGGCGCGGCGCAGACCTTCCGCAGTCCCCGAGCAGCGATCGCCAGGGGGATCGCCTTCTCCTCGGAGAACAGGAAGGAGGAGGGACTGATCGGCGATCTGTCCGTCCGGGACAACCTCGTCCTGGCGATGCAGGCGAGCAAGGGCTGGTTGAGAAGGGTTCCCCGCTCCACCCAGGACCAGCTGGCCGACAAGTTCATCCGGGCCCTGGACATCCGACCCGCCAACAAGGACGCGCTGATCCGGAACCTCAGCGGCGGCAACCAGCAGAAGGTGCTCCTTGCACGCTGGCTGATCACCAACCCCCGGCTGCTCATCCTCGACGAGCCCACCCGGGGCATCGACATCGGCGCGAAGACCCAGATCCAGAGGCTCATCAGCAGCCTCGCGGCGGACGGGATGTCGATCATCTTCATCTCGGCCGAGCTCGAGGAAGTGCTGCGCCTGAGTGATTCCATCGCCATCCTCAAGGACCGCCAGATGGTCGGCCACATACCGAACGACGGAGTCACCATGGAAGACGTCATGACGATCATCGCGGGAACGCACGCATGAATGCCCTGCTGAAGCACCGCCTCACCTGGCCGGTACTCGCCCTGGTCCTGTTGCTCGTGCTCAACCAGCTGTTCCGCTCGGATTTCCTGTCCGTCCGCGTCCAGGACGGCCACCTGTACGGCAGCCTGATCGACATCCTCCGGAACGGGGCCCCGACGATCCTCATCGCCCTCGGCATGACCCTCGTCATCGCCTCCCGCGGTATCGACCTGTCCGTGGGAGCGGTGGCCGCCATCGCCGGAGCCGTCTCCTGCACCTATATCTACAATTCACCCGACCCCTCGTCCCTCCGCACGGCGACTGGAGGTGTGGCCATCGCCGTGGTCGCGGGGCTGGTGCTCGGACTGTGGAACGGCTTCCTCGTCTCGGTGATCGGTATCCAGCCGATCATCGCCACCCTCGTCCTCATGACCGCCGGCCGCGGCCTGGCGCAACTGGTGACGGACGGCCAGATCATCTCCGTCTCGAACGACTCCTACCAGGCGATCGGAGCAGGCTTCTTCCTCGGCCTCCCGATCTCGATCCTCATCGCGGCAGCCGCCTTCGGCGTCGCCGGCCTGCTGACCCGCCGGACGGCGCTCGGAACCCTCATCGAAGCGGTCGGCATCAATCCGGTGGCCAGCCGCCTCGCCGGACTCAGCGCGCGCAGCATCATCTGGACCGTCTACGTCTTCAGCGGCCTGTGTGCCGCCATCGCGGGCCTCATGATCAGCTCCAACGTGACCGCGGCGGATGCGAACAACGCAGGTCTCTACATCGAGATGGACGCGATCCTCGCCGTCGTCATCGGTGGCACCTCGCTGGCCGGCGGGCGGTACAGTCTGGTCGGGACCCTGGTGGGGGCCCTGATCATCCAGACCCTCACGACCACCGTCTACACGCTGGGGATCCCGCCCGAAGTCACCCTCGTCTTCAAGGCACTGGTCGTCATCGTCGTCTGCCTCCTGCAGTCCAGCACGGCGCGGGACCTCCTCCGGCGACGCAGACGTCCCGCTGTTCCGCAGTCCGGCGTAAAGGTGGCCGTCTGATGTCCGTCCTCACCCGCACCCCGGCCAGCCCGGGCCGCACCCGCATCGGCCGTCTCCAGGGCAAGGCCCGCTATGCGCCCACCCTGGCGACCGTCGGGCTGTTCCTCGCGATGTTCGCCATCGGGGCCGGCATGTACCCGGGCTTCCTGTCCGGGCAGGTCTTCCTCAACCTCCTCATCGACAACACCTTCCTGATCGTGCTCGCAGTCGGCATGACCTTCGTCATCCTCACCGGCGGGATCGACCTCTCGGTCGGGTCCGTCGTCGCCCTCTCGATGATGATCGCGGCAGCGCTCCTGCAGGCCGGGTGGAACCCCTTCGTCGTGATAGCCCTCGTGCTGCTGACCGGCGCGACCTTCGGCCTGCTCATGGGCCTGGTCATCCAGGTCTTCGAGATCCAGCCGTTCATCGTCACCCTCGCCGGGCTCTTCCTGGCGCGCGGCCTCTGCTACGTGATCAGCGTGGATTCCATCACCGTGACCGACCCGTTCTTCACCGCCATGGCGCAGGCACGCATCCCGCTGGCCGAGAAGCTGTTCGTCTCTCCCGGAGTCGTGATCGCGCTGGTCGTCGTCGCTGTCGCCTTCTACGTCCTGCACCAGACCCGGTTCGGGCGCACCGTGTACGCCATCGGCGGTGGGGAGTCCTCCGCGCTCCTCATGGGACTCGCCGTCCCGCGGACCAAGGTGCTCGTGTACGGGATCAGCGGCCTGTGCTCAGCGATCGGCGGGATCCTCTTCTCCTTCTACAGCCTCTCCGGGTACAGCCTGGCGGCGACCGGCATGGAACTGGATGCGATCGCCGCCGTGGTGGTGGGCGGCACGCTGCTCACCGGCGGGTACGGCTACGTCCTCGGATCCCTCGCCGGAGTGCTCGTCCTCGGTATCGTCCAGACGTTCATCTCCTACGAGGGGACCCTGAGCTCCTGGTGGACGCGCATCGTGATCGGCGCCCTCCTGCTCGCCTTCATCCTGCTGCAGAAGCTCTTCTCCCGGAAGGCGAAGCTCACCTAGCGCTTCTCCGGGGACCTACAGGCATCACCAGGTGGTGCGGACGAAGTCCCGGTGCATCTCCGTCTGGGTCAGCGCCGAGAGCAGCTGGAAGCCTTCCAGCCCCTCCCAGCCGGCGGTCCAGGTCAGCCGTGCGGCGATGTCCCAGATGCTCGGCCCGCCGGATCGCGCATCCGCCAGGACTGCGGCCACTTCCCGGGCGCGCTTCAGGTGGTGCTCCGCGCACTCCTCCGCCCTCCCGGCCAGTCCCCTGAACCGGTAGCCGTGTCCCGGCAGGGCTTCGTGGTCCGGGTAGCGGCGCACGCGGTCGATCGACGCGAGGTAGTCGGCAAGCGGGTTCGACGCCGCCGGGCCGCCGAGTCCGAGGCCGGCGAACACGGTCGGCAGCACGTGGTCGCCCGTGAAGAGCAGGCCGCGGTCGTCGTCGCGGAGGCAGATGTGCCCGGCCGTGTGGCCGGGTGTCGCCATGGCCTCGAGCCGGAACCCCGGGACGGGCAGGACGTCGCCGTCGGACAGCACGCCGTCCACGGCCAGGACGAGTCCTGCGGGCGACCGGTCGACGTACTGGGCGAGTTCGCCTCGCCGCTCCTCGGGGACGCCCCACCCCTCCAGCCTCCCCATCACCTCGTCGATGTCGAGGACCCGCGTGCTGTGCCCTTCGAGTGCGTGACGCTCGGTGCCGTGCATCGCGAGCTGCGCCCCCGATGCGTCCCGCAGGCGGGCCGCCATGCCCACGTGGTCGGGGTGCAGATGCGTCCCGGTGATGCCGGTGACGGCCCCGGCGCCGGGCGTCCCCGGGACGATCTCCGTGAGCGCCGCGGTGAGCCGGTCCCAGTTCGCATCGGAGTCCCAGCCCGGGTCGACGACGTGGACACCTCCGTCAGCACCCCGCAACAGATAGGTGTAGGAGTAGGCGAGGTGGCCGCCGGGCATGGGTTGCGCGAGGGCCCAGACGTCGTCGCGCACCCGGTCGAGGGGCGGGAGCTCACCGCGCCCGGCGGCGTCCGCCTGGCGCTTGCTGGTGCTGTCCATGGATCCTCCCGGGTGGCCTGGTCCCATTCAACCAGCCCGGCGCTCCAGACCGGCGTCCTGCCGGCACCCTGAACGCCCGCCCCCGCAGTGCGGGGGCGGGCGTTCAGGGCCTCCGCGTCAGCCGCCGAACAGGGCTGCGGCGCGCGTGAGTGTCTGGAAGACACCGTAGGCGAGGGGCACTCCCACGAGGGCCCAGACGGCGGCGATGCGCGCTCCGGTCATGTCAGGCCTCCTTCGCGAATTGTCGGGATGCGTCACCGGTAGGTTCGTGGAAGCGGGAGTCCACGGGCCGGACGAGCAGGTTGGCGATGAAGCCCACGATCAGCAGCCCCACCATGGTGAGCAGCGCGGGCTGGTAGGCGGCGGCTGTCAGCTCGCCGGGCGTCCCCTGCGAGTCGAGGATCCCGTTCACGATCAGTGGCCCCGCGATGCCCGCAGCGGACCACGCGGTGAGCAGGCGTCCGTGGATCGCGCCGACCTGGTAGGTGCCGAACAGGTCGCGGAGGTACGCCGGTACGGTGGCGAATCCGCCGCCGTAGAAGGAGATGATCACGAAGGCCAGCACGACGAACAGCAGGGTGGTGGACGATCCGGCCAGGGCCAGCACCACATAGAGGACCGCTCCGACGCCGAGGTAGATCATGTAGTTGCGCTTGCGTCCGAGGATGTCCGACGTCGTGGACCACACGAACCGTCCGCCCATGTTGCCGATCGAGAGCAGGCCCACGAAGCCGCCGGCGACGGCGACCGACACCGCCGTCGTGCCGTCCGCGCCGCGGAAGAAATCCTGGATCATCGGGGATGCCTGTTCGAGGATCCCGATGCCGGCGGTCACGTTGCAGAACAGGACGATCCAGACGAGCCAGAACTGGCGCGTCTTGATCGCGTTGGCCGCGGACACGTTGTCGGTGGTGACCAGCGGCTTCGATTTCAGCTGGGAGGGATCGAAGCCGTCGGGCTTCCAGCCCTCGGCCGGCACCTTGATGGTGAAGGCGCCGAACATCATGTAGACGAGATAGATGGCTGCGAGGGTCAGGAACAGCTTTCCGACGGCATCGCCGCTGGCTACCCAGCCCTCGGCTCCCGAGTTCGGATCGTACGCGCGGAGCAGCTGCGTGGACAGCGGGCTCGCGATCAGCGCGCCGCCGCCGAACCCCATGATGGCCATGCCGGTGGCGAGGCCCGGGCGGTCGGGGAACCACTTGATCAGGGTGGACACCGGCGAGATGTACCCGATGCCGAGGCCGATGCCGCCGATGATCCCGTACCCCAGGTAGACGAGCCACAGCTGGTGGGTGAAGATGCCGAGCGCTCCCACCAGGAAGCCGGAGGTCCAGAACAGGGCCGAGGTGAACATCGCCTTGCGCGGCCCGTTGCGGTCCACCCAGGTGCCGAGGACCGCGGCGGACAGGCCGAGCATCACGATCGCGATCGAGAAGATGATGCCGATCTGCGTCAGGCTGGCGCCGAAGTGGGCCGTCAGCGCCGTCTTGTAGACGCTGGTCGCGTACGCCTGCCCGATGCACAGGTGGACGGCCAGCGCGGCGGGTGGGATGAGCCAGCGGTTGAACCCCGGTGGCGCGATGCTGTGGTCACGGTCGAGCCAACTCATCGAAAACCTCTCTGTCGGCATGAGTGGCCGCCCCCGGCCCTCGTGGATGAGGGTAAGTATGCTGTGGATACCGCCGAGGAGGGGGCGGGAAGCGGCGGGCGGTATCTCTTGCGCGCCGAACGGCGCTACCCGCATAATCGCCTTGCGTGCTGCGTAGTCCCCCTAGACTTGAGCTCGTGGCTACGACAGAACTGGTTCCGGACACCCGATTGAAGCGCGGCATCTCGGGGCCGCTCCTGTACCTCTTCATACTCGGCGACGTTTTGGGAGCCGGTGTGTATGCCCTGGTCGGCGTGATCTCGGCCGAAGTGGGCGGTGCCATCTGGATGCCTCTCATGGTGGCTCTGGCCCTGGCCCTCCTGACCGCGGGATCTTACGCCGAACTCGTGACGAAATACCCCAAGGCAGGCGGCGCCGCGGTGTTCGCCGAACGTGCCTTCCGAAAGCCGTTCATCTCCTTCCTCGTGGGCTTCTGCATGCTCGCGGCCGGTGTGACGAGCGCCGCAGGGCTCGCACAGGCCTTCGCCGGCGGCTACCTCACCACGTTCATCGACGTACCCGCGGTTCCCGCAGCCCTGGTGTTCCTCGCCCTGCTGGCCGTGCTGAACATGCGCGGGATCAAGGAGTCCGTGCGCAGCAACGTGGTTATGACTGTCATCGAAGTGTCCGGGCTCGTCCTGGTCATCGTCGTCGTCGGCATCTTCGTCGCCGGAGGCAACGGGGACATCTCCCGCGTCAACGAGTTCCCGCCTGGGGTGAGCGCCGCATCCGCCGTCCTTGGCGCATCCCTGATCGCGTATTACTCCTTCGTCGGGTTCGAGGTCTCCGCGAACGTCGCCGAGGAGGTCCGGGACGTCAGCCGCGTGTACCCCAGGGCCATCTTCGGTGCCCTGCTGACGGCCGGCGTCGTCTACCTCCTGATCGGTCTCGCGGCTTCCGCAGCGCTCGCCCCTGATCAGCTCGCCGGGTCGAGTTCGCCCCTGCTCGACGTCGTGGCGGCTACTGGCGCGGGCATTCCGGACGGGCTCTTCAGCCTGGTGGCCCTCATCGCTGTGGCCAATGGCGCCCTGTTGACCATGATCATGTCCAGCCGGCTGACCTATGGGATGGCGGAACAGGGACTCTTCCCGTCGGTCTTCGACCGCGTCCTGCCCCATCGCCGCACACCGTGGGTCGCCATCGTAGCGACGACGCTCGTGGCCATGGCCCTGACCATGACGGGCGGGCTCGAATCGCTCTCCCAGACGGTCGTCCTGCTGCTCCTGTTCGTGTTCCTGAGCACCAACATCGCCGTCATCGTACTCCGGAAGGACGAGGTGCAGCACCAGCACTTCCGCATCCCGGCGGTGTTCCCCTACCTCGCGATCGCATCATGTCTCCTGCTCCTCACGCAGCAGACCGGCGAGATCTGGCTCCGAGCCGGTATCCTCCTCGCGCTGGGGCTCGCGCTGTACGGCGTCCAGCGGTTCGTGCGGGGGCGGGCAGGCATTGGCAGGTAGTCCCGCCGCCCGGAACGGGAGGCGAGGCGCGTGGCGATGAAGGCCCTCGTGTAGATCTCTGCGTCGCCTATATTACTCAGCGGTAATATAGCGCGGCCACGGCTGCGCGCACCTACACTCGGTGCACGGAACAGCCGTCCCCTCACGCCCTTCCGTTCGGCCGATATCGGGAACTGCTGGACCGCGAATACCGCGCCCTCTCCGACCTCGTCGGGCCCACCCTCCACCGGCAGTCCGTCTCGAAGCGGGAGGGCACGCATGGGATGTCCTCCTCGGGACCGAACAGGCCGCCGTCGTCCGGGGCGCGGCCGCGGACGGGCAGCCGACCGTTCACAGCGGGGTGGAACCACTGCTTCTGTGACTGTGGGGACGCGCACCCCAGCCGGTTGCGGCGCCCGAACCGGCAGGCGAACTGCGGGCCCGGCTGTCCCGCGCCCTCTAACCGGAATAATTCCTCCGGATACGAGGTTGCCGCCTGCAGGAAGCAACCCAGCACGAGGAGCAGCATGACCAGCAGCAGCACCCAGATCCAGCTCGTCCGCCGTCCGGTCGGCGCCCCCTCTCCAACGGATTTCCGGACGGTCGCCGTGGACCTCCCGGAGCTCAGCGAGGACGAAGTGCGCGTCCGCAACGAGTACGTCTCCGTCGATCCCTACATGCGGGGTCGCATGAACGACGCCAGGTCCTACGTCCAGCCCTTCGGCCTCGACGAGACCATGACCGGCGGTGCGGTGGGCAGGGTCATCGAGTCGAGGAGCGACACCCTGCCCGTCGGGACCGCGGTTCTCCACGGCTTCGGCTGGCGGGACGTCACCCAGGGCCCTGCGCAGCAGTTCTCACCCCTGCCGGAGACGGGACTGCCCCTGTCAGCCTTCCTCGGCGCGGCCGGCATGACCGGTCTCACGGCGTACGCCGGACTCAAGCGCGTCGCGGCCCTCCGGGAGGGTGACATCGTCTTCATCTCCGGCGCCGCCGGCGCGGTCGGCTCCATCGCCGGACAGATCGCCCGCAAGCTCGGGGCCTCGCGCGTCCTCGGCTCGGCCGGGTCGGCGGCCAAGGTGTCCCTGCTCAAGGACAGGTACGGATACGACGAGGCGTTCAACTACAAGGACGCTCCCGTGCGGCAGCAGCTGCGCACCCTCACGCCGGACGGCATCGACGTCTACTTCGACAACGTGGGCGGCGACCACCTGGAGGCCGCCCTCGACCGCCTCAACACCGGCGGCCGCGCAGCGCTCTGCGGAGCGATCTCGCAGTACAACGACACCGAGCGGACACCCGGCCCGGACAATCTGGCCAATCTCGTCACGCGGTCGCTGAAGCTGGAGGGCTTCATCGTGGGGCAGCACCAGGACCTGCAGCCGGAGTTCGCGAAAAAGATGACGCACTGGCTGACCGAGGGCAGCGTGGTCTTCGACGAGACCGTGGTGGACGGCATCGGGAACGCCGTCGACGCCTTCCTCGCCATGATGAACGGCGCCAACACGGGGAAGATGCTCGTCCGCCCCTGACCGCCTCCATCGCCGCCGCGCCCCGGACCGACTGCGATACCGGGGCAGGCTGCGATACTGGCGGCATGACCGTCGCCTTCACCTGCACCACGACCACGCCCATGGGGCAGGCAGAACTGTTCGAGCGCTCCCGCAGCATCGACGCGCACACCGGATCCATGCGCTTCTCGCGTGAACGCGCCGTCGGCGGCGTCACGAGCGGACTGATCGACCTGGGCGAGCAGGTCACCTGGCGCGCCTGGCACTTCGGTCTCCCCATCCGGATGACGAGCATCATCACGGAGTTCGACGCCCCTCACCGGTTCGTCGACGAGCAGCTCCGGGGCCCGTTCCGCGCCTTCCGGCACGTCCACGAGTTCAGCACGGCCGACGGCACCACGACGATGATCGACAGGATCGAGTTCACGGCACCGTTCGGGGTGATCGGCACGGCGGTGGAGCGCATCCTGCTCCGCCCGTACGTGCGCCACCTCATCGTGGTGCGCAACAGGTTCCTGACGACAGCGCCCGCTAGTCCTCCCCGGCCGCCCGCAGGGTCGCCTCGAGCCGTACCCGCTGGTCCGCAGGCAGGAGTGCGCGGTACTGGGGGAACTCCGTGAGGAACTCGCGGACCCTCGGGCAGTAGGGGACGACGGCGATGCGCCGCTTGTGCGCATTGAGGAGCACCTGGCGGATGAGCGCCGGTTCGACGTCGACGGCGTCGAACCGCGGATCGACGACGGCCTGGATCAGGACGGCGTGGGATCCCTTCATCTCGTACTTCACATGGCCCACCATGGTGCCGTCACTGAAGAGCTCGAACCGCGAGAACAGGGAGTTGTCGCGGAAGCCGCTGCGTGACCTGACGGGAGTGGTCCGGGCCTCGGCCTGCACCTCACGCCGCTCGATCTCCTCGACCAGCACTTCGTAGCGGTGCAGCGCGTCCAATGGCGGGAAGTCCCGCTCGAGCAGGCGGTACACCTGGTTGCACAGGACCCGGAGTTGACGGGTGGACACGGTCGTGAGGTCGTCGGGGAACTCCGACTCCTCCACCCGGGGGGCAGTACTGGGAGATACCCGTGGAACCGCACCCCACCCGAGCTGCTCCGGCTCAGCCAGCTGAGCGGCCTGCGGACGGTAATCGACAAAAGAGGAAGTTTCCATGGTCAGCTCCACGATGGTGGTTCGATGGCCCGCTGCTAGGCCCTGCCGAAACTATAAGCCCATTCCTGCTCGAAATGAAATTAAGTAGCCTTACTATTCTTTCGGCGGTTCGCCTCCGGCGCGCGAAACCCCTTGAGTCAAAGTTGAGCTTTCCTGCGGGAGCCCTTGAGACGGCGGGGGCTACGGTGGGCGGGATCGCCGCGCCGTCCGGGTGCGAGGACACCGTGCACCAGAGGAGCCCGCCTTGCAGTTCCAGACCGCCTCCACGGCCATGACGGCGTCATCCCTGACACTGCGTGACGTGCACCTGCACTACCTCAATTCCGGCGGTTGCTTCGATGAGCTGGAGGTCGACGCCTATCTCCACGGCCTCACCCCGCTCCCCCGCGAGGAGCGGGATTGCATCGCCCAGGCCGTCAACGAACTGATCGACGACGTGCTCGCCACGGACTCGTGCCGGTCCCTGCCGCGCGCCTCCTACAGCGGCGCACCGGCACCGCGCGGCACCTCCTCCACGCGCGCCCGGCAGCAGTGGCTGGTCGGTTAGCGGTACCGCCCGCGGACGTGCCGCACCCGGCGGAGGCGTCGCCCGGCAGGTCCTGCTCCCTGTTGACGGGGTGGTGGCCTGCGGGAAAAGCTGGGGGCTGACACCGCCCCCTCGAGCAGGAGCCCCACCATGGCACTCGCCCCCACCGTCCAGCTGCGCAGCGGCGCCCGCCTCCCCCTCCTCGGCCTCGGCACCTGGCCGCTGAACGACGACGAGGCGGCGGAGACCGTCAGCCTCGCCATCGAGACCGGGTACCGGCTCATCGACACGGCGGAGAACTACCGCAACGAGAAGGGTGTGGGCGAGGGGATCCGCCGGTCCGGAGTTCCCCGCGAGGAGCTGTTCGTCACCACCAAGTTCAACAGCGAGCACCACAGCCTCGACGGCGTGCGCCGGGCCTTCCAGGCCAGCACCGAGCTGCTGGGCCTCGACTACGTCGACCTGCTGCTCGTGCACTGGCCGAACCCGGACCAGGGTCGCCATGTCGAAGCGGTAGAGGGCATTGCGAAACTGATGGAGGAGGGACTCGTGCGCGCCGTCGGAACGTCGAACTACAAGCCCGCCCACCTGCAGCAGGTTCTCGACGCCGGCATCGTGCCCGACGTGAACCAGATCCAGCTCGACCCGCAACGCCCCCGGATCGAGGAGCGCGCGTTCCACAACGAGCACGGGATCGTGACGGAGTCCTGGAGCCCACTGGGCCCGGGCAGCGGCCTGCTGGAGGATCCCGGCATCGTCGCCATCGCGGAGGCCCACGGCAGGACGCCCGCACAGGTGGTGCTGCGCTGGCACGTGCAGCAGGGCATGGTCGCGATCCCGAAGTCGTCGAACCCCCAGCGGCTCGCGCAGAACCTCGGCATCTTCGACTTCGAACTCTCGGGCGCCGAACTGGCCAGCATCTACCTGCTCGACACGGGAAGTGCCGAGATCGTGGATTCGGACGCCTTCGGCCACTGATGCCGGCGCAGCTCCCGCCGGAATCCCTCGACACACCACCTGGCCCCCACGACGCACCACGAGGTCATCAAGCAGTGGGCCGAGGCGCGGAACGCCCGGCCGGCCACCGTGGAAGGAACGGAACACGGGGACGATCTCGGGGTGCTGCGCTTCGACTTCAACGAGGACACGGACAAGCTGCGCCACGTGAGCTGGGAGGAATGGTTCCGGACCTTCGACGAACGCCGGCTGAACTTCATCTACCAGGAGCAGCGCAAGGACGGGAACCAGTCCAACTTCTTCATCCTCGAGAGCCCCAACCGCGAGGACACCTGAGCGCCCGGGCCGTCCGGGCGGGAGGACCGCACGGCATATCCTTGGCAGGGCGCCCTTCCCGCCCGGCGGCCCAGCATTCCTGACGGCGCTGCTGCGGGACGGCCGGACGCCCGCGCCCACAACCGAGAGGACACCCACGCTTGCTCGAGATCGCCGTGATCCTCGCTGCCGGTTTCTGGGCGGGCATGATCAACGTCGTCGTCGGTTCCGGCACCCTGGTGACGTTCCCGGCCCTCCTGCTCTTCGGCTACCCGCCGATCGTCGCCAACATCTCGAACAATATCGGCCTCGTGGGCGGCGGACTGTCCGGCTCGTGGGGCTACCGCCGGGAGATCGCCGCGAACCGGGGCCTCCTGCTGCGGCTCCTGCCCCTCTCCGTCCTCGGCGGGGTCGCGGGAGCGCTGCTGCTGCTCGTCCTGCCGGCGGAGGCCTTCCAGGCGATCGTGCCCATCCTCATCCTCGTGGGCCTCGCCATGGTGGCTCTTGCTCCGCGCGTCCAGCGGGCCGCGGCGGCGAAGGCCGGGGAGAGCGCACCCGATGCAGGGCCGTCCCGCCGTCGGTCCCTGCTCCTGCTCGCCGGCATCGGCGTGCTGGGCGTGTACGGGGGTTACTTCGGCGCCGCCCAGGGCATCCTGATCGTCGGCCTCATGAGCATGGTCACGATCGAGAGCCTCCAGCGCATCAACGCCATCAAGAACGTGCTGACCACAGCCGTCAACGGGGTCGCTGCCATCACCTTCATGGTGTTCGCCTGGGAGTCCATCAACTGGTCCCTCGTGCTCCTCATCGCCGTCGGCGCCACCCTGGGAGGCCTTCTCGGCGCCCGCGTGGGCCGCAGGCTCTCCCCCGTCGCGTTGCGTGCCACGATCCTCGTCATCGGCACCGCAGCACTGATCCGCATCGTCTTCTTCGCCTGACCAACCGCCCCCGAACCCAGGAATCCCATGCAACGCTTCACCTGCGCCGTCTGCGACGCGCCCCTGTTCTTCGAGAACTCCCAGTGCCTCGCCTGTGGCACGCAGCTCGGCTTCCACCGTGGGGAGCGCGCCATCACGCCCCTGGACCGCGACGGCGCGTACCGCGACCTCGAAGGCCAGCTCCTCCGGCGCTGCACCAACCTCAAGCTGTCGGGGTGCACCTGGCTCGTACGGGAGGAGGGCGACGAATGCTTCAGCTGCAACCTCACCCGGTCCCGGCCCGAGGACCACGACACCACCGGGCTCGCCCAGTTCCTCGACGCGGAACGCTCGAAGCGCCACCTGATCTACGAACTCGACGTGCTCGGTCTGCCCATCGAGGACAGGATCCAGAACCCGGAGCGGGGACTCGCCTTCGACCTGCTCTCGAGCGTGGAGGAGAAAGTGGTGATCGGGCACCAGAACGGCCTCATCACCATCGACCTGGCCGAGACCGTCGACTCCCACCGCGAGAAGATGCGGGCCAAGCTCGAGGAGCCCTACCGCACCATGCTGGGACACTTCCGGCACGAGACCGGCCACTACTTCGAGGGCGCGCTCATCTTCTCCGATCCCGCACTGACCGAAAGTGCCCGCAGCATCTTCGGCGACGACCGCGCCAGCTACAAGGACGCCATCAAGCGGCACTACGACGAGGGAGCTCCCGAGGGCTGGAAGAAGGAGCACATCTCCCAGTACGCGACGATGCACCCGTACGAGGACTTCGCCGAGACGTTCGCGCACTACCTGCACATCTGTGACACGGTGGACACCGCCCTGCAGTACGGGCTCGCCTCCGGTCCCGGCCCGAACAGCTCCGAGGACTTCGGTGACGTGGTCCGGGAGACCTGGATCCCGCTCTCCGTCGCGCTCAACCAGGTGAACCGCAGCATGGGCGCCAACGACCTCTACCCGTTCGTGCTGCCGCCGGCCGTCATCGCCAAGCTCGACTTCGTGCACAAGCTCCGCGTGCGGGTCGGAGAACCGGCCGCGGGATCGGTCGCAGCGTAGGTCGCCGGGACCCCGGGCGCACGGCAGGGGGCTCAGGGCCAGAGCAGCTCCCGCCGCCAGCCCTCCCCGAACCGCGTGTAGAGCAGGCGGATGTGCCTGCGTTCCTGGTCCGCCTGCCAGAATTCGACGGCGTCCGGCGCCACGGTGAAGACCGTCCAGGTGGTCGAGGCGAGACCGCCCGCGGCCTCGATCCGATGCACCTGCTCCTCGACAGCCGCCTCGAGGTCCTCCCGGCTGCGCAGCACCGCGCTCTGGCTGCCGGCGAGGACCAGCGCACGGGCCACGGGATGGCGGCGCTGGAAATCGGCGTCGTTCTCCTCCGTGGTGCCGGTCGAGACGGACCCCCGGATCCTCACCTGACGGCCGGCCGCCGGCCAGAAGAAGGTCAGCGCCGCCGCCGGGTGCTTCCTCAGTTGCCGGCCCTTCGGGCTGTCCATGCTGGACGCCACCTGCCACCCGGCCGAGGTCACGTCCTTGAGGATCACAACGCGCGCGTCCGGCCCGCCGTCCTCGCCTGTTGTCGCGAGGTTGACCGCGTGGGGCGCGGCGATGCCGTCCTGCACGGCGCGTTTCAGCCACTCGACGAAGAGGTCGACCGGCGAGGCCGGCGCGGCCCCGGGGTCGAAGGGCGGCATCTCCTCGGGGAAGACGGGGACGCTCCGGATGACATCGCGGATCAGGCCTGGCTCACTCATGCGGCCAGCCTAACCGGGCCGCCTGCCGGCATGGGCAGATCCACCGAATCCGACCCGTCAAGCCGCGCCCGGGAGGGCCGGCCCCGACCTGCCCACCGGGACCCACGGCATAGAGTCAGGGGATGCCAGCCCACCAGGACCAGTACGTAGGACCACGAGACCTCACGCGGTGGTCGTCGCCGATCGGCCGCCTGCTCGTCCGGTGCGTCCGCCCCCTCGCGCGGTGGGTCGGACCCCATACGGCCCTCCTGCTCATCATCACCATCGGCGGAGGGGTCGCGGCGGCGCTGACGGCAGCGTCTGCGGAGGTGTACGAGTCCGTCGTGGATGCCGACGGGGTCGCCGCCCTCGACCACCCGGCCCTCGACCTCGCCGTGTCCCTGCGCCAGGACTGGCTCAACGCCTTCATCACTGGGTATACGAACATCGGCGGGCCGATCGGGATGCCCATCCTGGCGGTGTCGATCATGGTGCTGCTCGCGGTCAGCCGCAGGTCCTGGACTCCCGTGATCCTCCTGCCGGCAGCGGCCTTCGGCTCCCTGCTGATGACCATTGCGGGCAAGGACGCGATCGGGCGCCTGCGGCCCCCGATCGAACTCGCCGTCCCACCCTATGAATCCTCGCCGTCGTTCCCCAGCGGACACTCGCTGAACGCCGTCGTCATCGCGGGTATCGTGGCCTACCTCCTCGTACTGCGGCAGCACCGCAAGCGCACCCGGGCCCTCACCATCGTGCTCGCCGTCCTGTTCGCGGTGACCATGGGGCTCAGCCGCGTCTACCTCGGCCACCACTGGCTCACGGACGTGCTGGTGGCCTGGACGCTCGGCGTCGCATGGCTCGCCGTCGTCATCACCGCCCACCGGCTCTTCCTGACGTTCCGCCTGCGCAAGTCGGCCCTCCGTGACGCTTCCGCCTGAATCGCCCCCGGCAGGGGCCGCCGTGCGCCCGCTACGGCGGGACGCCCGACGCAATCGTGCGGCGGTCCTCACCGCGGCGCGGCGCATGTTCGCCGTGCATGGAGCGGAGTGCGGCTTCGAGGACATCGCACGGGAGGCAGGGGTGGGGGTGGGCACCGTCTACCGCCGCTTCCCGGACCGCCGGGCACTCATCGAAGCGATCCTCGAACAGCGCGTGGACGACGTCGACGCGGTGGCGACGGAGGCGCTCGCGACTCCCGATCCGTGGGGTGCGGTGCGGTCCTTCGTCGGCGCCATCGCCCGGATGCAGCTGGAGGACCGCGGCCTGCGAGAGCTGCTGCACGACTCCGGATTCGTATCGGCCGGGCTCGCGGTGCTCCGCCAACGCATCGCCCCGGCCGCCGAGGAGCTGGCCCTCCGACTCAGGACCGAGGGGGCGGCGAGGCCGGACCTCACCGGGAGGGACCTGCTCGTCCTCATCCGGATGCTCGGCTCCCTCGCACCCGACCGTCCCGCGCCCGGGGTCGGTGCAGCGGACGGGGAGTTCGAACGGTACCTCGGCCTCGTCCTGACCGGGCTCCGCCGCCCGACGCCGGGGGATGGTTAAGCAGAACCGACGGTTTCCCTTCGATAATGCCGACTTCCGCTGATGGTCAGCCCCCTCCATACTTGGCAGGTGCGGAACGCACTCTCCCTCCTATGAATGGATCCCGATGTCGGACAGCTCAGGCGTGCAGGGCTCGCAATCGCTCCTGCGGCGCAAACCCATTGACAATGTCGAGGACGAGTCGGGCCGCACCGGCCTCTTCAAGAGCCTCGGCCTGTGGCAATTGACGGCGATCGGTGTCGGCGGCATCATCGGCGTCGGCATCTTCACGCTCGCGGGACTCGTCGCGAACGGCGGGGAGGACGGTGCGCCCGTCGGCCCGGCCGTCCTCATCTCGTTCCTGGTCGCGGGACTCGCCAGCGCCGCGGCCGCCCTGTCCTACGCGGAGTTCGCGGGCATGATCCCCCGCGCGGGCTCCGCGTACACCTACGGCTACGTGGCCCTGGGTGAGATCATCGGGTGGTTCATCGGGTGGGACCTGCTGCTCGAGTACACCGCGATCGTGGCCGTCGTCGCCATCGGCATCTCGGGATACTTCACGGAGTTCATGTCGGGCATCGGCGTCACGGTGCCGACGTGGATGCAGGGAACGCCGGACACCATCGAGGGCGGCGTGGTCAACATCCCCGCGATCGTCGTGTGCCTGCTCATCACGTTCATCCTGAGCCGCGGCACCAAGACCTTCGGCAAGTTCGAGCTCGTCGCGGTTGGGCTCAAGATCCTGCTCATCCTCGGCATCGTCGGCCTCGGCTTCTTCTACGTCAACGCCGAGAACTACTCGCCGTTCCTGCCCTCGGGCTTCGGCGCCGTGTTCACGGGTGCGGCCACCGTCTTCTTCGCGGTCTTCGGCTACGACGCCATGAGCACCGCCGCCGAGGAGGCCACCGATGGCAAGAAGCACATGCCGAAGGCCATCCTCCTGTCCCTGCTGATCGCCATGGTGCTGTACGTCCTCGCGACCCTCGTCCTCACCGGCATGCAGAACTACAAGGACATCAGCCCCACGGCAGGCTTCGCGTCCGCCTTCCAGTCCGTGGGCCTTCCGGTCATCGCCACGATCATCTCGGCCTTCGCCGTGATCTCCATCCTCACCGTCATGCTGACCTTCCTCCTCGGCGTGACGCGCGTCTGGTTCTCGATGAGCCGCGACGGGCTCCTTCCGGCCTGGTTCTCGACGACGGACCGGCACGGAACGCCCCAGCGCGTCACCTGGATCGCAGGCGTGGCCTCGGCCCTGCTTGCCGGCGTCTTCCCCATCCGCGCCGTCGCGGACCTCACCAACATCGGCATCCTCGCGGCGTTCATCGTCGTCTGCATCGCGGTCATCGTGCTGCGCCGCACGCGGCCCGAGGTGCCCCGCACCTTCCGGCTGCCGCTGATGCCGGTCGTCCCCGCCTTCGGCGTCGTCGCGTCGCTGTTCCTGATCCTCCAGCTGCACTGGGAGACCTGGCTGCGCTTCTTCGTGTGGCTCCTGATCGGCCTGGCCGTCTACTTCTTCTACAGCCGGAAGCACTCGCTGATGAACCCGGACAGCCCCCGCCACGCCCTCCTCAGGCGCGAGCCCTAACCCTCCCCGTCCGGACGGACGGCTCCCCCCGCACGGTCACGAATGTGCGGCGGGACCCGCCACCTCCTATCCTCTATGAGGGCCTCCCGCGCACCAGCGGGAGGCCCTCACCACGCCCCCCACAAGTGAAGGACCAGCACCCCCAATGGACCTCTTCCGGACCAAGTCCATCGAGCAGTCGATCAAGGACTCCGACGAAAAGGGACACGGCCTCAAGCGTTCCCTGAATACCTGGGACCTCATGATCATGGGCGTCGCCGTCGCCGTCGGCGCCGGGATCTTCTCGGTTGGTGCCCAGGCGGCCGCCTTCAACGCCGGACCCGCCGTGACCATCTCCTTCGTGCTCGCCGCGATCACCTGCGCGCTCGCCATCATGTGCTACGCGGAATTCGCGACGGCGCTCCCGGTCGCCGGCAGCGCCTACGTCTTCACCTACGCCACGATGGGTGAGCTCCTCGCCTGGATCATCGGCTGGAACCTGATCCTCGAACTGCTGATGGCGGCGGCCGTCATCGCGAAGTTCTGGGGCGTCTACCTCAGCGACCTCTTCAGCGTCCTGGACCTCGACATCCCCGCCGAGATCAGCGTCCTGGGCCTCGACCTCACCTGGGGTCCGCTGCTGATCGTCGCCATCTTCACGGCCGTCCTCATCTACGGCACCAAGCTCTCCGCCCGGGTCAACAGCGTCTTCACCGTCATCAAGATCGGCATCGTGCTGTTCGTGATCGTCGTCGGCTTCTTCTACGTCAGCCCCGAGAACTACGCCCCCTTCGTGCCCGCCGCAGAGCCTGCCGCCGAGAGCGGGGCCAGCTGGGCCGACCAGCCTTTCCTCTCCTTCCTGAGTGGCGCCTCCCCGGCGGCCTTCGGCTTCACCGGCATCATCTCGGGAGCCGCCCTCGTCTTCTTCGCATTCATCGGGTTCGACGTCGTCGCCACGTCGGCCGAGGAAGTGAAGAACCCGAGCCGCACGCTTCCCCGCGGGATCTTCGCCGGGCTGATCGTGGTCAGCATCCTGTACATCCTCGTGACCCTCGTGGTGACCGGCATGGTGTCCTACAAGGAGCTCGGGGCGTCCGGAGCACCGTCACTGGCCACCGCCTTCCAGCTCGTCGGCGCCGACTGGGCTGCCGGCATCATCTCGCTGGGCAGCCTCATCGGGCTGACCACGGTGATCATGGTGCTGCTCATGGGACTCGCCCGTGTGATCTTCGCGCTCAGCCGGGACGGCCTCCTCCCCCGCGACCTGAGCCGCACCTCGGACAAGCACGCCACGCCCGCCCGCACGCAGATCCTGTGCGGCGTCGTCGTCGCCCTGCTCGCAGGCTTCACGCAGGTGGAGGTGCTCGCGGAGATGATCAACATCGGCACGCTCTCGGCCTTCATCACGGTCAGCCTCGGGATCCTCGTGCTGCGCCGGAAGCGCCCGGACCTCGAGCCGGCGTTCCGCGTCCCGTTCGGCAAGGTCATCCCGATCGCTTCCGCCGCCCTGTGCCTCTACCTCATGTTCAATCTGGCCACCATCACGTGGCTGTTCTTCGCCGTCTGGCTGGTCATCGGCTTCGCCGTCTACTTCGCCTACGGCAACCGCCACTCGCGCCTCCGCGTGCGGCAGCACGAGCACGTCTGACCCCTTCGCCGCGCCTCTTCCCGGCGAACGTGCGCCGGCGGCCGCTGCGCGAGACAATGGTGCCCTCTGGAACCGCGGTTCCAGGGGGCACCATCCGTCTCTGCCAGCAGAAGGAACCCCATGTCCCAGGAGCCCTACCCCAGCGAGCGCCCGTTCTCCGGCAGCCATGCGAAGCCGTACGACGGGGGTGCGTACGAAAGCCAGGGCGGCTACCCCCCGTACCAGGCCGGGCAGCCGGGCGCCTATCAGCCGGGGTACTTCCCCTCCTACCGGTCCATCGAGGGAGAGAAGGCCGCCCAGACCTCCCTCATCCTCGGGATCGTCGGACTCTTCGTGGCCGGGATCATCCTGGGACCGCTGGCGATCTGGCAGGCGAAGAAGGCCGAGCGCCTGGGCGTCCCGGCAACGGCCGGAAAAGTGCTCGGCTGGATCAACGTCGCGCTCTACGGCATCGCCATCCTGTTCGGGATCCTCCTGATCGTTCTCATGTTCGCGGGATTCTCGGCCTCCACCTACAGCAGCTGACGCGGAGGGCCCGGCCGGCTACAGCGTGGGGACTACAGCGTGGGGAACAGGCGCGTGGACTGCTCGTCCGCTTCGAAGACGCGCGAGTGCGGCCCCGTCCCCACGATCAGCGGGTCCGGTGTGCCGACCACGTCGGGGTCCTTCTCGTCATAGTCGAGTACGGACAGGACATAGCGCAGGGCCTCGATCCTGGCCCGCTTCTTGTCGTTGCTCTTGATCACCGTCCACGGAGCATCGGCCGTATTGGTGTAGAAGAACATGGCCTCCTTGGCTTCCGTGTACTCGTCCCACTTGTCGAGTGACTGGAGGTCCATGGGGCTCAGCTTCCAGCGGCGGACGGGGTCGGTGTGGCGCTGGGCGAAACGGCGCCGCTGTTCCTCGCGGGACACCGAGAACCAGAACTTGATGAGGTGGGTGTCGCTGCGCACCAGCATGCGCTCCAGCTCCGGGGCCTGCCGCATGAACTCCAGGTACTCGGTGGGCGTGCAGAAGCCCATGACGCGTTCCACCCCGGCCCGGTTGTACCAGGACCTGTCGAACAGGACGATCTCACCGCCCGAGGGCAGCACGGACATGTAGCGCTGGAAGTACCACTGGGTCTGTTCCTTCTCGCTCGGCTTGTCCAGGGCGACCACCCGGGCACCGCGAGGATTGAGGTTCTCGGTGAACCGCTTGATCGTGCCGCCCTTGCCCGCCGCATCGCGTCCCTCGAACAGGACGGCGACCTTGGTGCGGTTGGCCTTGACCCAGCCCTGCATCTTGAGCAGCTCGATCTGCAGCGCCCTCTTGGCCTTCTGGTACTCGCGCTCCGTCATCCGGGTGTCGTAGGGGTAGTCCTCGCGCCAGGTGGGCTGGTCGGGATGGGGCAGGAGCACGTGCTCCTCGCCGTCGCCGTCGGGGGTCGGAACGGGGACCGGGGGCTGCTCCTCGCCCTCGACGGAGGGCGTATCCGCCGGGGAGTCCGTCGGCTCGTCGGTCAGCTCATCGGTCGGCTCATCGGTCGGTTCCGCAGCCCCGGTCCCGCCGGCAGCCTCCCCGACGGCGTCGCTCGTGTCATCGCTCGTGTCGTCGTCGTCCACTACCGCCGCAACTCCTGGTCCATCGCTCATCCTGCCTCCTCCTGTTCAAGCCACCCAGGCGATACCCCACGTCCGGCACCCGGAGTGGACCCGCACACCGGGATCCCCCTCCGGAGCCCCACCGCCCGTTCGCATCGTCCCAGAGGAAGCGCCGCGGAAGCATCAGAAGGCGGAGACCCCTCCAGGGTGGACGGTTTCCTCCCGCCTTGCTAGGGCAGACCGGGGACGTCCGCGCGCGACGTTCCGGCAGGATGTTTGGAGCGGCCGGGGCGGGGAATGCCGACGGCTCCCTCCGGGTTCTACGCGGTGCAGGCAGCCGAGCCAAGGAGGACACGATGACCACGACCACCGCCACCACCCGGACCGCCGAGGAACGGTGGCTGCATTTCCGGCAGGCGCGCAACAAGGCCCTTGCGGAACCGCATGGCTGGCTGACGCTCACGTCCTTCCAGTGGCTCGGCGACGAACCTGCAGCCCTCGAGCTCGTTCCCGGTCTCTGGTCGGCTGCGGGCGACACCGCCAGCCTGACCGCGCACTCCGCGGACGCCCTCACCGAACCGGCGAGCGGCCGGCTCGTGGAGGGCACGCTCACAGCGGTCCTGGCCGATGAGGAGTCACTGATGTGGGTCGCCCACGGGGGTGCGGACGGCCGCCGGGTCGTGGTGGAGCTGGCACGCCGCGCAGGCCGCTACGCGATCCGGACGAGGGACGCCGAGTCGCCGGCGCTGACCGCGTTCACCGGGGTGCCCGTCTTCGACTACAACCCCGACCTCGTGGTCACGGGACGCTTCGAACCGTATGACGCACCGCGCGAGGAGAGTATCCGGACGGCACATCCCGACGTCCCCGGGACCTCTTCGACAGTGGGCGACGTCGTCTTCTCCCTTCCGGGAGAGAACAGGGAGTTCCGGCTCCACGCCTCCCAGGAGGACGCCGGTTCGCTCGCGATTCCATTCCACGACCGGACCAACGGGACGGCCACCGCTCCCTGGCGGAAGGTGGCCGCCCGCCGTCCGCGCCCGGATGGGACGGTGCTCCTCGACTTCAACCGGGCGATCAACTATCCCAGCGCCTTCACCCCGTACGGCACCTGCCCCATGCCGGTCAGTGCCAACGTCGTCGACGCGCCCATCGAGGCCGGGGAGAAGGACCCGCTGCGCTGAGGGACGGGTGCGGGACCGGGCGATCCCGGTTCTGAGCTCAGACCTGCGAGTCCGGATAGATACTGCGGGTCTCGGTCCGGCGGTTGCGGCTGGTCACCCAGTCCGAGGGATAGATCCTGGGCAGGATGTTGGCCAGCGCCAGTGAGGCGTAGACGACCGTGTTGATGGCCACGAACGCCGCGAGGACGGCGAACTCGCTGCTGCTCAGTACCGATTCCGGCAGGAGGATGCCGGCAGGGATGATGGGTCCGGCTGCTGTAGGGAACACGGGTCAGGCCTCCTGGAGGAAGGGTTCGGCCGCCGGAGCGGCATGGGGAAGATGCTTCCAGCTGGCCTGGCGGCCGAAGGAGATGTCGATGATGCCCTTGATGTAGACGAGGTTCAGGAACATATCGAAGATCAGTTCCGGGAACAGCGTGACGGCGAGCAGCCGCGCCTTCCAGCCGCCGTTCCACACCGTGAGGACCCGCTCGACGGTGAAGAGGAGGCCGAGCCCGAGCCAGAACGGGAACCAGATCCAGGTCTCGAGCGAGACGACGGTGAGCGTGATGAGCGCGAGGTAGGCGCCCAGGGCGATCACTCCGTACCCGATGCCGAGCTGCTGCGCCCAGTACCGCATCGTGGGAGCGGTGACCCCGTAGGCGCCGATGTTCTCGAGGGCACCCCGCTGCCAGCGCAGGCGCTGGTTCCACAGCGTGCGCCAGGAGGGCATCAGCTCGGTCACGACGGTGCACTCCTGCGGTGAGATCATGAGCCCGCCAAGTGACTTGATGGCGATGGTGAGTTCGTTGTCCTCGGTCAGGGCTGCGGTGTCGTAGACGTCACCGGCCGCTCCCGGGATCGACGTACCGCGGCTCTCGGCGATCGTGCGCAGCGCCACGGGACGGAACAGCGAGGCGGTGCCGGTGAGGACGAAGACACGTCCACGGCGACGGCGCATTTGGCGTGAGTAGCGGATGTACTCGTTGCGCTGGAACTGGCCGATCAGGCCGTGGCCCCGCTCGCCGTAGAAGAGCCCGCCCACGGCCATGAGCGCACGGTCACCGACGAAGCGTGCCACAGCGCCGGCCAGGAAGCCGTCGTCGAGTTGGGTATCGGCGTCCATGACCATGACGACGTCGTTGTCACCCTGCTGCGGCAGGATCGCCTTCAGCGCCTGGTTGAGGGCGCCGGCTTTCTTCTTCGTATTGGCCACCGACTCGATGACCTCGACGCCTGCCTCCCGGGCCAGGCGGACCGTGGCGTCCGTGCAGTTATCGGCGACGACGATGATGCGCTCGGGCCGGTGCGACTGGCTCTTGAGGGAAGCGATCGTCTGCGGGAGCGAGGCCTCCTCGTTGTGCGCGGGGATGAGGACCGTCACCGTGACCTCGCCCGCGAACCGGCCGCGGTTGGCCGCCATGATCACCTTCGGAGCAAGCGGTTGGTGTCCCGGATTCATCGACCGCCTCGACGTGGTGGCGATGCGCCGCTCCACCAGTGCGAGCCCGGCACCCGCCAGCAGGGCGAGCGCGATGGCGGTCAGGATGGTGTTCGTCCCGGGCGCATCGGAGTTGTAGAGGATGCGCCAGATGCCGATCACGGCGTCCTGCGACGACGCGATCGTCGTCTCGGGGTGCTTGGCCGCCACGGCGAACCACAGCAGCGCCGCGGCTGCCGTCACGATGGCTGCGATGACCAGGCCGACGGCGCGGTCGAGCCGGCCCCCCGACGCGTAGGCCTGTGGCTCGTCCGCCGCGGCCGGATGGTCCCGTCCTGGTTCGGTTGGTGTCCTCGTCATCGCTACTGCGTCCCCCTGAGACCGGAGCCCGCTGCAGGTCGTCCCGACGCGCAGCGGCCTTTCTGGTGCGGAGCAGCCGTCCCCGGGCCGCCGCGCTTCTGGGACGAGTCTGCCCCGGCAGCCCGAACCCAGTCCCGCGCGAAACCCGAAGAATTGGTCAAGGAACGCCGTGGTTCCTCCCGCTGCGCTGTCTCAGCGGTCCTTCGGCAACCGCCGTACCGAGAGCGTGCTGCTGGCGAAGAAGGTCACCACGGAGACCAGGAGAACCAGCAATGCCGGCGTCCAGGACCCCGAGGCGTCATGGACGAGACCTACCAGGGGCGGGGCCAGGGCGGCGACGCAGTACCCCGATCCCTGGACGACGGCGGACATCCGGCCGGCGGAGACCTGGTCCTGGGCGAGCCGGATGATGGCGATGAAGATCACCGTGATGCCGCCGCCCTGGGCGATGCCCCCACCGAAGGACCAGAGCCACCAGAGCTGGGGCGCCAGGAGCAGGCCGGCCGGCACGGCCGTCCACAGCACACCGATGATGACGGCCACCGCCGTCGTACTCAGGAACCTGGCAGCGAAGGGCACCCCTAGGCCGCCCGCGATGGCGAGGATCTGGAAGATGGAGGATGCTGCGCCGGCTTCACCGACGGACATCCGCAGTTCGTCATGCAGGTAGCTGGGCAGCCACGCGGTCACCCCGTAGTAGGAGAAGGCCTGCATGGCGAAGGCCACCGCGAGGCCCGCGGTCGTCCACCCCGAGCCCTCCACGGGCGGCAGCTTCGTCCCACCGCCGTCCTCGGGGGACACCAGGAACGCATTCCTCGGGCCCACTGCCAGCGTCCAGAAGGCGATCGCCCCCACGGCCAGGACGGCGACCGCGGCCAGAGCGATCCTCCACCCGGCCGCGTCGGCCAGCGGCGCCGTAATCACCGAGGTGAGGAACGACCCGATGTTCAGTGCCGCGGTGTAGATTCCCATCGCCGTCCCCTGCCGGGCTGGGGAGAAATCGCGGCGGATGATCAGCGGCACTGCGATGTTGCCCACCGTGATCGCGAGGCCGATCAGCACGGTGCCTGCCACCACCAGCAGGGGGCCGCTGGCGGAACGCACCAGGACGCCGGCCAGCACGCCGAGGATGGTCAGCGTCACCGCGAATTCGGCGCCCAGCCTCCGGGCAGCCAGGGACGCGAGGGGTGCCGCGACGGAGAAGCACAGGACCGGGATGCTGGTGAGCAGTCCCAGCAGGACGGGCGAGAAGTGCAGGTCCGCCTGCATCAGGTCCGCCACCGGGGCGACCGCCACGAAGGGGCCCCTCAGGTTGAGGGCCACCAGTCCGATGCAGGCGAGCAGGATGTAGCTGCCAGGAACCCTGGCGAGGATCCGGCCACTCACGGTGCGGGCGGCGGGATAGGCGGTTTCATCACCTCTATTGCTATCACGCCTTCCGGATGCGGGAACGGTCCGGCATCGGCAGCCGATGCCGCCCGTCCCGGCGCACAATGGTCGGATGACCGATCCGATCGATGCCCTGATCCCCCGCCCGCTCCGGGAGCTGGCGCCGGGAGCCGTGCATCTTCCCGACTGGCTGGACACCGGACGTCAGCGGGAACTCGTCGCGCTGTGCCGGACCTGGGCGAGCGGGCCTGTGCCGATGCGCGCCGTCACTCTGCCGAACGGCGGAGTCATGTCCGTCAAGAGCCTGAGCCTCGGCTGGCACTGGCTCCCCTACCGGTACAGCCGCACTGCCGACGACGCCGGCGGCGCCGCCGTCGCGCCGTTCCCCGAGGTGCTCCGCATCCTGGGGCGCGACGCCGTGACCGCGGCCTACGGTCCGGAGGCCGGCGCGTCCTACGAACCCGATGCCGCCCTCGTCAACTACTACGACGACGCCGCGAAGATGGGCATGCACCAGGACCGGGAGGAACGCGTGAACGCGCCCGTCGTGTCCCTCAGCCTGGGCACGGCGTGCGTCTTCCGCTTCGGCAACACCGAGACCCGGAACCGTCCCTGGCAGGACGTGGAACTCAGGTCGGGCGACCTCTTCGTGTTCGGTGGGCCCTCGCGGCTCGCCTATCACGGAGTCCTCAGGACCCTGCCCGGCACGGCGCCTCCCGGCATCGGGTTCGAGGGGCGGCTCAACATCACGGTGCGGCAGACGGGCCTGGGCTAGGCCCGCGCGAGGATCATCCCCCGCGCGTAGGCGGCCTGGCCCGCATGCTGCACGGCGTCGTCCACCACGCTGACCAGCCGGACGAGGAGCGTCACGGGCGGGTCCCAGTGCTCGTCGACCACCTGCTGCAGGTCTTCGTCCGCAAGGCCCGCGATCAGACTCTGGGCCAGCTGGTGGACGGCGCCGAAGTAGTCCAGCAACTGCTGCGCCGACCCGACCCGGACAGCGCCCACCTGGTCCGGTGAATGCCCGTAGCCGGTGTCATCCCGGTCGAGCTCCAGGGTCCAGCGGTCGGCGTAGCCGTGTGCCAGCCACACCTCCTCATGGCCGAATGCCTCCGCGAAGTGGCCGTCGTCGACCCGCGAGAGGTGCCAGATAAGCCAGGCCACGGAATTGGCGGTCCCACCCGGCCGGATGGACAGCTGGTCAGCATCCAGGCCGTCGACGGCACGGCGCACCAGGTCGGGCAGCCGGCCGTACGCCTCGGTCAGGACGTCGACCGCTGTCACCGGCGCTCCTGCCCGGCGGCACCGGACGCCGGCAGCAGCCTGAACCGCCGGCGCTGCTGGGCGGGAAGAAGCGAGAGGAACTGCGGGTGGGCCGCCAGGAAGTCCATCGCCTCGGGACAGCAGGGCATGACGGCCAGGCGCCGGCGGTGCACGTTGAGCAGTACGGCCTGCATCAGCACCGGCTCGAGGCCCAGATGGCGGTGTTTCGGGTCGACGACGGCGTGCAGCAGGAGGATGTCCCCGCCGCGCATCTCGTACTGCACGTACCCGGCCATCATCCCCTTGCGGTACAGCTCGAACCGGGAGAAGAGGGCGTTGTCGCGGAACGTCTCACGGGCGTCGTCCACGTCGCCGCGCTGCACGGCCTCGCGCTCACGCCGCGCGAGTTCCTCGACGAGCGCGTCGTACCGCTCCCGTGTCTCGAGGGCCGGACGGTCCAGGTCGAGGAGCTGGTAGGTGCGGTTGCACAGCATCCTCAGGTGGCGCGTCGATGCCCCGGCGAGGTCGCTCGGGAAGGCGGACTCCTCGACCTGCGGCACGGAGGAGAGATGCGCCCGCCGGGTGCCCCCCGACGGAACTGCCCCGTCCTGACGTGCAGCGGGATGCTCGAGAATATGCGGCAAGTGTTCCATGGTCAGCTCCACATCCGGGTGGGTCCTCAGCCGCCTGCTCGACAGTTCCTGCAGTCTAGGTGACGTGCGTCATATTGGAAAGGCGGGCCCCTGTCAACAGCCGGACCTCACGCGGAGATCCCCGACTCGCGGTAGAAACCTTCGATATGATCCCGCACCAGGTCCGCAGCCCTGCCCCCGTCACCGGTCAGCACGGCGTCGAGGATCGCGCGGTGCTCCCGCCGGAGCCTCTCCGACGTCGCCGTCCAGTCCGGAAGTCCTGCGGTCAGCCGTCGCGTGTAGTCCTCGATGGACCCGCGCAGCGATCCCATCATGGCTCCCACCAGCACGTTCCCGGCCGCCTCCGCGAGCGCGACGTGGAAGAGCGCGTCGCGCTCCAGGAATCCTGCCGGGCCGTCGTCGTGCTCGTCCATCTCGTCGAGGAGCCGGGCCGCCCCCTCGAGGGACGGCGAGTCCGGCGACGCGTGGGCTGCCGCCCACGTCTCCAGCAGGAGGCGCGTCTCCACGACGTCCCGAACGGGCAGGGAGGTGCTTGCCACGTGCAGCCGCAGCGCGGAGTCGAGGGCAAGTGCGGGGTTCCCCGTGACGACCGTGCCCGCCAGTGGCCCGGACCCGACACCGGCGCGGACGACGCCGAGGGCCTCCAGTACCCGTGTGCCCTCGCGCACCGAGGCCCGGGAGATCCTCAGTTGCTCCGCCATGGTGCGCTCGCCGGGCAGCCGGGACCCGATGGCGAGCCGCCCCGCGGCGAGTTCCTGCTCGAGCCATGCCGAGACCACCTGGTGATTGCGCATGCGGCCAGCATAGCTTGTGTGGTCCGACCACAGGCCGTAGGATCTGTGGCCAGACCACGGTTCCGCCATTGCGATCCGCCATCGCGATCCCGGCCGACGACGAGCAAAGGCACCCCATGCACCCATCCTCCAGCGCACCCGTTCCTCCGGCCCTTCGGCGCCGGGTCCCTCGGGTCGCGGACCTGGCACCCCTGATGCAGTTCAAGAAGCCCGAGATCGGTGCGGCAGCCCGGCTCCGGCGGGCCAACACCGTCTGGGACCTGCGCGACGTGGCCAAGCGGCGGACACCCACGGCACCCTTCGACTACACCGATGGTGCCGCCGAGGCCGAGATCTCGCTCCGCCGCGCGCGGGAGGCCTTCCTCGACCTCGAGTTCCGGCCGGGCATCCTCCGCAACGTGCAGACCGTCAGCACCGTCACGCCGATCCTGGGGAAGGATTCGGCCCTGCCGTTCGGCATCGCGCCCACCGGTTTCACGCGCATGATGCAGTCGGAGGGCGAGTACGCCGGCTCGCGGGCGGCGGAAGCGGCAGGCATCCCCTATACGCTCTCCACCATGGGCACGGCTTCCATCGAGGATGTGGCGGAGGCCGCGCCGAACGGGCGCAACTGGTTCCAGCTCTACCTGTGGACGGACCGGGACCGCTCGATGGAGCTCATCGCCCGGGCGGCCGCGGCCGGGAACGACACCCTCATGGTCACCGTCGACACCGCGGTGGCCGGCGCCCGGCTCCGCGACGTCCGCAACGGCATGACCATCCCGCCGGCACTGACCCTGAAGACCGTGCTCGACGCCTCGTACCGCCCGGCCTGGTGGTTCAACTTCCTGACCCACGAGCCGCTCTCGTTCGCCTCGCTCTCACGCTACTCAGGGACCGTGGCCGACCTCATCAACTCGATGTTCGATCCGACGCTCACCTTCGAGGACCTGGACTGGCTGCGCAGCGTCTGGAAGGGGAACCTCGTGGTCAAGGGGATCCAGACGCTCGACGACGCGAAGAAGGCCGTGGACCACGGAGCGGACGGCATCATCCTGTCCAACCACGGCGGACGCCAGCTCGACCGGGCACCCGTCCCGCTGCACCTGCTGCCACGCGTCGCGGCCGAGCTCAAGGGCAAGACCGACATCATCCTGGACACGGGCATCATGAGCGGTGGCGACGTCGTGGCCGCCCTGGCCCTGGGAGCGGACTTCACGCTGATCGGCCGCGCCTACCTCTACGGGCTGATGGCCGGCGGACGCCAGGGCGTGGACCGCACCATCGAGATCCTCGGCACGGAGACAGCGCGCACCCTGCAGCTGCTCGGCGTGAACCGCATCGCGGACCTCACCCCGGACCACGTCCGGCTGCTCGGCGACGCGACGGGGGACGTGCGCGAAGGCGCCGTGACGCGCTGACGCGGGGCGGCGCGGCGCGGTCGGTCTGCACCTTCGGATCCGGCGGTTCCGACCGTCCTGGATCCGCCACGTCTCATTCTGATGACGGACGCCGGGATAGCCCCGGACGAGGTCTAGTATTTCTCCAGTGGGCCTGCCTGGGGCGGGTCCGAACATAAGTCTGGGGAGACGAAATATGGGACGTGGGCGGAAGCATTTTCCGTTGCGTTACAGGCGTGCGCGGTCACTGCTCTACGTGGTCGGCCTGTTCTGGTTGTGGCTGTGGCTCGGCAGCGCCGCATGGATGGAGAGTCTCTACTCCTCACCGCTGCACGCGCTGCTCGCGATGTACGGGCTGGCCGTCGTCGTGCTGGTATCGATCCCTGCCGCGCTGCTCGCAGGAATCCAGATGGCCCTCATCCGTGCTCGCCCCGCCACTGCGGGTGCCTCCAGCGCGGTCGTCGTGAAACTCCCGGCCGCGCCGCAGCAGCCACCGCTCCAGCCCGCCCACTGGTGGTACGGCGAGAAGGTCTCCTGACCACCTCCCGGTGCACCGGGAAAATGCTGGACGGTCCGAGCACGCGGCTGGCACGCTGGACAGGGTCCGCACCCTCCGACGACGGGGACCGTCATCGCTTCGTCCACCCAGCCGCCCGCGCAGCCCGCTGTCGCCCTCCAGCGCCGCAACGTCCTGGTCGGCGTCCTCTTCGGGTGCGGGGTCATCGCGTTCATCGACGAGGCCGTCTTCCACCAGCTCCTCCACTGGCACCACTTCTACGACAGGTCCACGCCCGCGGCCGGCCTCGTGTCCGACGGCGTCTTCCATGCCGTCAGCTGGTTCGCGACGGTCGCATCCCTCTTCCTCTTCGCCGATCTGCGACGGCGAGGCGCCCTCCAGGCCCGGCGCTGGCTGGGTGGCATCCTCGTGGGCATCGGCGGCTTCCAGCTGTTCGACGGCCTGGTCCAGCACAAGCTCCTCGACCTGCACGAGGTCCGGTACGGCGTGGACCTGCTCCCCTACGATCTGGTGTGGAACGGTGCGGCCCTCGCGTTCCTGCTCGCGGGGATCTCGGTACTGCTCGCGGCACGGCGCGCGGAGACCCGCCGTGGCTGAACACCCGGGCCCGGGGCACCCGGCGCAGCTTTCCGAGGGCATCGACGGCTTCCTCCTGGACACCGGGATTCTGCTCGTCTGGCTGGGACTCGCCATGCTGTACCTCCTCGCGGACCGTGGAGCGGTCCTGCGGGGGCGGACCGGATGGCCGGTCCGCCGAACCGCGGCCTGGCTGGCCGGGGTCGGCCTGGGGTTCACCGCGACCGGGCCGCTCGCACAGGCTGCCGCCGTCAGCTTCACCGCGCATACCGCGGTCCACCTCGTCCTCGGCATGCTCGTCCCGCTGCTGCTCGTGCTGGGAGCTCCCGCGACGCTGTTCCTCCGCGCCGTCCCCGCGTCCGTCGGGCGCCGTTACAGCCGGCTCGCCCGTGCGATGCCGGTGCGGGTCGGCACGCATCCGGTGGCTGCGACGCTGCTCACCACGGTCCCCCTGGTGCTCCTGTACCAGGACGGCTCCGCCCTCGGACTGGCCCATCATCCGGTGCTCGGGCCGCTGCTCCACCTCCACTTCCTCGTGTCGGGCGTCCTCTTCACCTACGCCGTCGTCGGCGTGGACCCGAACCCCCACCGGGCCCCAGCCGGGCTGAGGGGCAGTGCGATCGTCGTCGGCATCGCGGTCCACGGGATGGTGTCGAAGCAGCTCTACTCCGTCGCGGGCCAGGGCGCCGTGCCACCCGACGCGGAGCAGGCGGCGCACCTCATGTACTACGGCGGGGACGCCGTCCACGGAATGCTCCTCGTGGCATTCTGCGCCCAGGTCTACCGGGCGGCAGGACGGCGGTCCGGCCACCGTCGAGTGGACAGCAGTATGTCAGCCCGCATATAACTAGTTTGTAGAACTAGTTGACAGTATGGTTCGTATTCTTGATCGAAAGGTAAGAGAGCCATGACGCAGACAGTCAGTGCTATCGGCGCTATCAGCGCTATCGGCGCAGGAGATACGGCACTAGGAGCCCCCCTCCACTGCGGCGAGCCCATGACCCTGCGGGAGACCTCCTACGTGGGGTCCTCCTACGGCATGATTCCGCAGCCCTCCGCCGGGTTCGACGTCGAACTCGTCTGGGCCTGCTCGTGCGGCTTCCAGCTCTCGCACGAGGAGCCGGCCGAACTCGCGCACCCCCTGTCCCCTGCCCTGCGCCGCGTCGCGGCGGCCGCGGCGGACCTCGAGTCGATCCAGTGGCGCCTCGACCAGCTCACCGACGAACTCGAGACCGCCGTGGTCGAGGCAGCAGACGCAGGCGCCGCGATCGTCGACATCGCCGAGGCCGCGCAGATGGAGCCCGTCGAGGTGCAGCAGCTCGCCTCGGGAGGACGCCTCCTCGACGTAGGCTAGGCAGCACGCCGCCCGTGGCCGGGCCGGCCGCAGCCCTGTCCGCGGGCCGGGTCAGGATCTACGGAAAGGGCACACCCCATGAGCGAACCCGCCTGGGTCCAGCACGCCATCTGGTGGCACGTCTATCCCCTCGGGTTCGTCGGGGCGGAGAAGGCCGCGACGGCGGAGCCTGCAGGCAGGCACCGGCTCCTGGACCTGGTGCCATGGCTCGACTACGCCGTCGAACTGGGAGCGTCCGGCCTCGCCCTCGGTCCCGTGTTCGCGTCGGAGACGCACGGCTACGACACCACCGACTACTTCCGGATCGATGCCCGCCTCGGGACGTCGGAGGACTTCGACACGCTTGTGCGCGAGGCGCACCGGCGCGGACTCCGGATCCTGCTCGACGGCGTCTTCAACCACACCGGGCGTTCGTTCGCCCCGTTCCGGGACGTGCTCACGGACGGTCCGGGAGCGGCGACCGCCTCCTGGTTCACGCTGGACTGGCCCAACGGCGCAGCCCCCGGCACCGAACCGGGATACCGGGACTTCGAAGGCCACCACCACCTGGTGGCGCTGAACCACGACGAACCGGCCGTCGCGGACTTCGTGGTCGACGTGATGGAGCACTGGCTCCGGCGGGGCGCGGACGGCTGGCGGCTCGACGCGGCCTACGCCGTCCCGGCGCGGTTCTGGGCCTCCGTGACCGGCCGCGTCCGCGCATCCCACCCCGACGCCTACTTCGTCGGGGAGTACATCCATGGCGACTACGCCTCCGAGGTCCGGGACGGCGGCCTCGATTCCGCGACCCAGTACGAACTGTGGAAGGCCGTGTGGAGCTCGCTCAACGACGCCAACCTCTTCGAACTCGCCGCCGCGCTGGAGCGGCACAACGCATTGCTCGCGTCCTTCGCACCGCTCACGTTCCTCGGCAACCACGACGTCACACGGATCGCCAGCAGGCTCACCGACCCCGCCCTGCTGCCGCACGCCGTCGCCGTCCTCCTCACCGTGGGCGGCACGCCGTCCGTCTACTACGGCGACGAGCAGGGCTACCGCGGCATCAAGGAGGACCGGGCAGGGGGCGATGACGACGTCCGGCCGCTCTTCCCGCCCGAACCCGGAAGCCTCTCCCCCGTCGGGCGGCCCGTCTTCGACGTGCACCAGGAGCTCATCGGCGTCCGGCGCCGCCACCCCTGGCTGCACCGCGCGAGGACCCAGGTGCTGCAGCTGTCCAACGAGGTGCTCGCGTACCGCGTCGCGGCCGAGGGGCCGGATGCCCTCGTGGTCGCGCTGAACCTCTCCTCCGATGCCCAGCCGGTCCCGGCTACCGGGGCGCTGTCCGTACTCGCCGGACAGGCGGCCCTCGACGCGCCCTCCGGCAGGGCGACCCTG
Organism: Arthrobacter rhamnosi; assembly: GCF_054510855.1. NCBI lineage: Bacteria > Bacillati > Actinomycetota > Actinomycetes > Micrococcales > Micrococcaceae > Arthrobacter > Arthrobacter rhamnosi. The sequence continues at coordinate 231,402 of NZ_JBTNDT010000005.1, forward strand.
CCGCCCCGCGCCTGGGCCGTCCTCGGCTGAGGCTGAGGCTGAGGCTGAGACCAGCGCTGCCGTTCTCGAACCCGAGCCGACGTCGGCGCGGGAACCGGGGATAATGGGAGTCCACGCCGCACTGCAGAGGAGGGCCGCATGAGTCCGGATGACCAGCCCCGGAACCCCGAAACGGTCGATTTCACGGCCTGGCCCCGGCCTGTCCCGCAGCAGGTGCTCAACGGCCTCAAGAAGCTCCTGCTGGTGACGGCCCTCCTCGTGGGCTTCCACCAGCTCGTCCCCTCGACCACCCTCGGATCCTCACTGAGCAGCACCTTCACCCTCCTGGTGGTGATGTCCTGGCTCGGACCCCTGGCCCGGATCCTGGCGGCACGGCCCTGGGCGCGGAAGGCCGCCGAGGAATAGGCAGGCCTCCACGGACAGCCTGCAACGGAAGAGGCGAGGCTCCTGCAGGAGCCTCGCCTCTTCCGAACCGTGGAGCTTAGGGGAATCGAACCCCTGACCTTTTCATTGCGAACGAAACGCTCTACCAACTGAGCTAAAGCCCCGGATACCACTTCCGAACACCAACACTGTACCCAAGAGGGCGGCGTTAGCCCAAAGCGGCGCACGAATGGGCACGGCCTCCGGAGTGTCGGCCCGTGGGAGTAGCCTTTGCACCATGTCCAGCAATCCCTCCCAGGCGGCGCCTGCCCCGCTCCAGGACGACGTCCGGCCCTGGCCGGCGCTGTGGTCACTCGTCATCGGGTTCTTCATGATCCTCGTCGATTCGACCATCGTGTCCGTCGCCACGCCCGCCATCATGGAGGGGCTCGGCGCAGGCATCGACAGCGTCATCTGGGTGACGAGTGCCTACCTGCTGGCCTACGCCGTCCCGCTGCTCGTCACGGGCAGGCTCGGGGACCGTTTCGGACCGAAACGGGTCTACCTCGTGGGCCTCGTGGTCTTCACACTCTCCAGCGCGTGGTGCGGACTGTCGGGGACCGTGGAGGTCCTCATCATCGCCCGCGTCCTGCAGGGCCTGGGCGCCGCGCTCATGACCCCGCAGACGATGTCCGTCATCACGCGGATCTTCCCGCCCGAGCGCCGCGGCGCGGCCATGGGACTCTGGGGGTCCGTGGCCGGTGTGGCGACACTCGTCGGGCCCGTCCTCGGCGGGGTGCTCGTCGACTCCGCCGGCTGGGAATGGATCTTCTTCATCAATGTCCCCGTGGGCGTGGTGGGTTTCCTCCTCGCCGCACGCCTCGTTCCCACCCTCCCGACGACGTCGCACCGTTTCGACATGCTCGGGGTGTTCCTCAGCGCGGCCGGCCTCTTCTGCCTCGTCTTCGGCATCCAGGAGGGCGAGAGCTACGACTGGGGCACCATCGCAGGTCCGCTCTCCGTGTGGTCGCTCATCATCACCGGCATCGTCCTGCTCGTCGCCTTCGTCGCCTGGCAGAGGTTCAACCGCGGAGAGCCGCTGGTTCCCCTCAAGCTGTTCCGCGACCGCAACTTCTCCCTCGCCAACACGTCCATCACGGCGATGGGCTTCTCGGTCACCACCATGTCGCTGCCGCTCATGCTCTACGCGCAGACGGTGCGGGGCCTCTCGCCCACGCAGGCGGCCCTCCTGCTGACCCCGATGGCCGTCATCTCGGGGGTCCTCGCCCCGTTCGTGGGCAAGTACGTGCAGCGCAGCAATCCGAAGTACATCGCCATCGCCGGCTTCGCCGGGATGTCCGCGGCGCTCTTCTGGATGGGCTCGATCCTCACGGCGGACGTCCCCATCTGGCAGCTCCTGCTCCCCATCTCCCTGCTCGGCTTCTCGAGCGCCGGGATATGGGCGCCGGTGTCCCTGACCGCCACGCGCAACCTCGCGCCCTCCCTCGCCGGAGCGGGTTCCGGCGTGTACAACACGACTCGCCAGATGGGCGCGGTCCTCGGCAGTGCCGCCGTCGCAGCCGTGATGCAGTCCCGCCTGATGGCCAATCTCGGAGGTGGGGGCATCAGTGCGACCCCCGGGACGGCCCTTCCCGAGGAGGCGAAGGCGGGGTACGCCCTCTCCATGGGGCAGTCGCTCTACCTGCCCGCTCTCGTGATCATCGTCGGCTTCGCGGCCGCCCTGTTCTTCGCGCGGCCTCAGCAGAACCGCGCGTGGGAGCGCGACGCCGGTGCCGCCCGCGGTCCCGGCGCCCATCCGGCACCGTCTGGCCGGCAGCGGGAAGCGACGGCTGCCGACACCTGAGCCGTTGCCTCGGGGAACTACCGGTAGTCTTCTCGCATGGCTGATGAGACGAAGGACACCGAGAAGGATCCGGGCACCCCGGAGGCGAAGGAGGTGTCGGACGATTTCGCGGTCCGGGAGCACACCTCCCCCTCGGGCCTGAGATACACGACGACGACCGGACGTCTCGTGCTGCGGCGCGAGGAGACGAAGGACGGCAAGGCGGACGGCTTCAAGCCGAAGGCCGAGATCTTCGTCGTCGCCTACACTAAGCAGGATGCCGAGCCCGGCCGGCCCGTGACCTTCGCCTTCAACGGTGGCCCCGGTTCCGCGTCCGTGTGGCTCCACCTGGGCCTGCTGGGGCCGCGCATCGTGGACTCCGGCGACGTCGGGACCATGACACCGGCACCCTTCGGGCTCGTCGACAACCCCGACAGCCTGCTCGAGTCGAGCGACCTCGTCCTGATCGATCCGGTGAACACCGGATTCTCCCGTGTGGTCGAGGGTGAGAAGGCGGACGAGTTCCACGCGTTCGTGCAGGATCGGGACCTCGTGGCGGAGGTCGTCCGGCTCTGGACGACGCGCAACAACCGCTGGCTCTCCCCCAAGTACCTGGTCGGGGAGTCCTACGGGACCCTGCGGGCCGTGGCGGTGGCCGGGCGGCTCTTCGATGCGTACGGCATGGCGGTCAACGGTCTGGGCCTCATCTCGACGGTGCTCAACATGTCCACCCTGCGCTTCTTCCCCGGGAGCGACCTCCCCTACGCGCTGCACCTGCCCACCTACGCCGCCATCGCGCACTACCACGGCCGGCACGGCGACCGGGAGCTCTCCGACGTGGTCCGCGAGGCCGAGGAGTACGCGGCCCGGGACTTCGGCTACGCCCTGACGCAGGGCACGCGGCTGACGCCGGAGGAGTACGACGAGGCCGTCGCGCGCCTGCACGTCATCACCACCCTCGACGAGGGCTTCATCCGCCGCACGAACCTCCGCTGGGCGTACCACGAGTTCGCCGCGGAGCTCCTGCGGTCCGAGGGCCTGTCCGTCGGCCGCATCGACGGGCGGTTCACCGCACGGCCCGAGAACCTGCAGTCGTCCGACTCCTTCGACGACCCGAGCATGCGGGCCATCACGGGGCCCTACTCGGCCGCCATGAACCACTACGTCCGGGCCGAGCTCGGCTACGAGAACGACCTCCCCTACGAGATCCTGACCGCCCGCGTGCAGCCCTGGAGCTACAGGACCTTCGAGGGTGCGCCCGTGGACGTCTCGGGCGTCCTCGAGCGGCTCCTCGCCCACAACCCCACGCTGCGGGTCCACGTGGACTACGGCTACCACGACGGCGCGACGCCGCACTTCGCCGCCGAGTATGTGTGGGCCCACATGAACCTCGACGAGGCCGCGCGCGCCCGGTTCACCCACCACTACCACGAGGCCGGGCACATGATGTACCTCAACCCCGTAGCACGGGATGCCCAGCTCCGGGCGCTGCGGGCCTTCATCACCGAGGGGCAGACGGGCCAGGGATAGTAAGTAGGATGATGATAACGACCGCGACAGCCGACGCCGGTCACCGATCTTAAGGACATCACCATGCTGAAGAGGATCATCTGGGCCCTGGTGCCCATCGTCGCGTCCCGCGTGCTGAACAAGCGCCGTCCCACCCAGCAGCCGCGGGCCAACAAGACGCGATACAAGGGAACGTACGGCAGGTAGCACCTGCGGGCGGCGCGGAAAGGGGCTTGGTCATCGCACTGCGTGACGAGGACGGCTTCGCCGACATCCGCTCCTACGCCGCGATCGGCGACGGGCGCACCGTAGCCCTGGTGTCGCTCGACGGCTCCATCGACTGGTATCCAACGCCGGACCTCGATTCCACACCGGCCTTCGCCCGCCTGCTCGATGCGGGCGAAGGCTTCCTGGCCCTGGCGCCTACGGCGGAGTTCACGGTGGAACGACGCTACGCGGACGGTTCGAACGTCCTCGAGACGACCTACACCACCGCGACCGGCACTGTCCGCGTCACCGACTCGCTGAACACCGGCGTGGCCGGCAGGCTGCCCTGGGGCGAGCTCGCCCGCCGGGTCGACGGGCTGGCCGGACAGGTGGAGATGGCGTGGAGCGTCACACCGGGCACCTGCTTCGGCTCCGCCTCGCCTTGGCTCGACCACGGGCCGGAGCACCCCGTCCTCCGCATCGATGCGGTCGGTCTCGGTGTCCTCGGCATCGACCACGGCCTGAAGACACCGGAGGGCCGATCGGTCGAGGGAGCCTTCACGACCTCGGCCGGATCGCGGCACCTCGTCGCGGTGGTCTCCACGCATGGCGAGCCGCTGCCGCTCCCCGACCCGCGGACCATCGACGACGGCGTGGACCGCACCATCCGCAACTGGCAGGCCTGGTCGGACAACTTCGCGTACGACGGCGATTACCGGCACGCCGTACTGCGCAGCGCCCTCACCCTGAAACTGCTGCTGCACAGCCCGTCCGGCTCGATCGCGGCCGCCGCGACGACCTCCCTGCCGGAAAGCGCAGCCGGTGGCAAGAACTGGGACTACCGCTATGCGTGGGTGCGGGACACCGCCTACACACTGCATTCCCTGACCCGCGCAGGGCTCCGCGAGGAGGTGCATGCTGCCGCGTCCTGGATGCTCAAGAACCTCCGGTCCCAGGGCTCCGACCTTCAGGTGTTCACCCGCCTGAACGGCAGCGTCCCCGAGGGTACCCGTCGCCCGGACGCCACGGGCTGGCGCAACAATGGTCCCGTGGTCGACGGGAATCCAGCGGCAGGGCAGTTGCAGCTGGGCGTCTTCGGCGACGTGTTCGACATCGTCTGGCAGTACGTCCAGGCCGGTCATGTGCTCGATCCTGCGACCATGCGGCAGCTCGCCGACCTCGCGGACCTCACCTGCGATATCTGGCAGCGCCGCGACGCCGGCATGTGGGAACTGCCGGAGGAACAGCACTACGTCACGTCGAAGCTCGGCTGCTGGAACGCACTGCGCTGCGCCGTGCTGCTCGCGGAGCACGGACAGTTGCAGGGTCCGGTGCAGCGATGGTCCGCGGAGCGCGACCGCATCCGGGACTGGGTGCACGAGCACGGCTGGTCGGAGGAGCGGCAGAGCTACATCTGGTATCCCGGGACCACGGAGCTGGATGCCTCGATCCTCCTGCATGCGATCAGCGGCTTCGACACGGGTCCACGCATGTCGTCCACCATCGACGCCCTGCGCGAGGAACTCGGTGCGGGCCCGCTGCTCTACCGGTACAGCGGCATGCGGGACGAGGAGGCGACCTTCGTGGCCTGCGCCTACTGGGCGGTATCGGCGCTCGTTGCCGTCGGCCGCCGCGACGAGGCGGTGGACCTCATGGAAGAGCTCCTGCCGCTCGCGAACGACGTCGGCATCATGTCGGAGATGATCGAGCCCTCCGACAACTCCTTCATGGGCAACGTCCCCCAGGGACTGAGCCATCTCGCACTGATCGTGGCGGCCCTGTCCATCTCGGGCAAATCCTGAGCGTCACCTCGTCGCGAAGTAGATCCAGACGCCGATGACCCAGGTGGTCCCGGCGAGGCAGGCGAGGCCCAGTTCGGCGAGGATACCGAGCCCCGTCGCCTTCAGCGCGTGCAGGCTCGACGTGAGCGCCGCCCCGGCGTCGCGCTGCCGGACGTACTCGCTGGCGAACAATCCGAGGGCGAACCCGACGAACAGGCCGACGACCGGGATCACGAACATGCCGACGATCCCGGCCAGGACCCCGATGGTCACGGACCTGCCCGGGATGGAACGTCGCCTGAGGGTCCGACCGGTGAGGACGAGGCCGGCGGCGAGACCGGCCCCGGCGAACACCGTGCCGATGGCGAACACCGCCCAGCCTTCGGTGCTCGTCACCGTGAGCGCCCATGCGAGGAGCGACACGATGATCAGGATGCTCCCCGGCAGGACCGGGACCACCACTCCCGCGATACCGACGGCGATCAGCGCCCCGCAGACGACCGTCATGAAAACCTGTAGATCCATGGCCCCAGTCTTGCATCCCGTACGCGGCACGCAGCTGGCACCGACCCGATCGATGAACGCCGTGGAATACTGGAGGAAATACTAAGGCGACTTAGGGAGCCTTCGGGCCCTGACATCAGGAGGACCAATGAGTACACCAGGAACAGGGAACGCGGACGGTGACCGCCGGGCGGGGGCCCGGCGCGCCGACGGTCCCGACAACCCCACGGAACTGATCGACACCGGACGGTCGGGCTCGGGCGCCAGCAGTGCCGGGCCTGCCGGCACCCCTGCAGACGGTCACGGGACCGGCGCGACCCGGGCCGGCGCCCGCGACAGCGGGAGCGACTACGTGCCCGGCGCCTACTCGCCCGAGGACGACACCAGCGGCGACTACGTCCCGGGCATGTACTCGGACACCTCGGACAGCACTCCGACCCGCGCGTACACCCCGGCGCCGATCTCGGCGTCGCGCGATGCCTCGTCCCGCACCGAGGACACGACACCCCCGACGCAGGTCGTCCCGGTGACGTCCACCAAGCGGTCCGCCCGCGCCGACGACCGCGGCCGCGAGCGCGACCTGCCCCGTACTGCCACTGCGGGATCCGGGGTGCCGAGCCTCGAGGACCGCAAGCTGCTCCACCGACGCGAGAAGGAGCACTTCGGTGGCATGAAGTTCGGCTCGGCGTTCTTCGGCTGGCTCACTGCGACCGGCGTGTTCGTCCTCCTGTCGGCCCTCGTCGGCGCACTGGCCGCGCTCTTCGGAGTCGGCGCCGACCTCTCCCCCGCGGACGTGAGGATCGGATCGGGTGAAGCGCAGACCGCGGGCCTGACGGCCGCCGTGATCTTCGGTGTCATCCTCCTGCTCTCCTACTTCGCCGGCGGGTATGTCGCAGGACGCATGGCGCGTTTCAGCGGCGTGAAGCAGGGCGTCGCGGTCTGGCTCTGGGCCGTCATCGTCGCCGTCGTGCTCGCCATCATCGGCTTCATCGTCGGTAACCAGGCGAACATCACCGATCGGTTCCAGAACCTCGGCGTCCCCTCCGCCCAGGAGCTCACGGGACCCGGACTCATCACCCTGCTCGTGGTCGCCGCCGTCGCACTTCTCGGCGCGATCCTGGGTGGTCTCGCCGGGATGCGCTACCACCGGAAGATCGACCGCGCCGATTTCGACGCCCTCGACGCCGAGTAGCACGCCCACCGGCAGGACCAAACGGAACAGCCCCGGACTCGAGTCCGGGGCTGTTCCGTCGTTCGGATGCTGCGCGGCTCAGGGCGACGGCATCCCGCCGTTGACGTTGAGGGTCTCGCCGATCACGTAGCTGGACTCCGCCGAGGCGAGGAACACGTAGGCCGGTGCGAGCTCGGTGGGCTGGCCGGCGCGGCCGAGCGGGGTGCTCTTGCCGAACTCGGGCAGCGCGTCCTTCGGCTGACCGCCCGAGGGCTGCAGCGGCGTCCAGATGGGACCGGGCGCCACCGCGTTCACGCGGATTCCCTTGGGAGCCAGCTGCTGCCCCAGGCCCTTCGTGAAGTTGTTGATCGCGGCCTTCGTGCTGGCGTAGTCCACGAGAGTGGGCGAGGGCTCGTATGCCTGGATCGAGGTGCTGTTGATGATCGTCGAACCGGGCCCGAGGTGCTTGAGCGCCTCCTTGGTCACGCGGAAGAACGAGTAGATGTTCGTCTTGTACGTGTGGTCCAGCTGCTCGTCGCTGAGTTCCTCGAGGGACTCCACGGCCACCTGCTTGCCGGCATTGTTGACGAGGATGTCCAGGCCACCGAGTCCCTCGACGGCCTGCTGCACGAGGGACACGCAGTAGTCGGCGTCCTTGAGGTCTCCGGGGAGGCAGACGGCCTTCTGGCCCTCCGCCTCGATGAGGCCCTTGATCACCTGGGCGTCCTCCTCCTCCTCGGGGAGGTAGGACAGGGCGACATCGGCGCCCTCACGTGCGTAGGCGATGGCGACGGCGGCACCAATGCCAGAGTCGGACCCGGTGATGAGCGCCTTGCGGCCCTGCAACCGGCCGGTCCCGCGGTAGGAGGTCTCGCCGCGGTCGGCCTTGATCTCCATGTCGGCGTCGAGTCCGGGCTCCGGCGTGTGCTCGGCCGGGGGCGTGATGCTCTCGAACCGGGTCACCGGATTCTGGAAGGTGTACTGGTCGGTGGATCCTGAGGTGCTGTCGGAGGTCATAGGTGTTCTCCCTGTACAGAATGCGTGTCCTGCGCCGCGTCGGCGCTGTGGGCTTGTCGACTGGCCGCTGAAGCTAAGCCTACTTATCACCCTAGGTGCGTCGGGAAGACCGGACAAGGCCGACAGGAAGCCCGGACGGGCGGTGGCGCGGGGTGCCGTCGACGCCTACAGGCGCACCGATACCCGCCCGGATGCCGCGGCCCGACGGCGCTCGATCAGAAGACGACCGAGAAGAAACCCGCGCCGACGCTGAGGATCATGGCCGCGACGACGAGCCAGACGATCGGGGTACGGAGCTTGCGCATGGTGTCCATAGTGGGCCCAGTCTAATCGCCGCGTCGTCGAGGCGCCCGCGTGCGGGGTGCTGGATCAGGCTCAGGGCGCGCCGCGACCACCCGATCCGGTCACACTGCCCGGAGACTCCACCCAGTGGTGCCAAGTCACCAGGTCGGCAGAAGGTGCGTCGTACTGCTGATCCTGCCGGGAGAGGATCGCCCGTGCTTCTGCCGGCAGGTTCACGGAGTGTCCGCGGTGCAGGGGCAGCACGGTCAGGACAAGTTCATCGGCGGCACCTGCGTTCAGGGCGTCAAGGTCGACGATCCACGGTGAGCCGTCCCAGAAGCGGTCGGCGACCACCCTGGTGCCGACCGTCAGTTGTGCAATGTCTCCTGTCCAGTCGATCTCCAGTTCGCGTCGTCCGCGCCCCGCGCCCTGCCCGTGGGGGACCTCGATCCTGTAGGAGGCCGCCGATCTCCGGATGTCCTCCTGGCTGGGAGCACTCGCCCGCCCTCCCGATTCGCCATAGCTCGTCGGCACCTGGCCGGCCGACCGGAGGAGCGTGATTGGAAGCCGGTGCCGGCCGGCAGGGCTGTGCGGAGGTGGAACCAGCACGGGCACGAAGGCATGGGCTGATGGTTGATAGCGGTGGATGTCCGGTTCCGGTGCTGTCGAGCGCCCGTGCAGTACCCCGTCCACCTCGAGCCAGTCCGGGTCGTCCGACAGCACCAGTTGCCGCTTCCCGCCATCGCCGAGTACCCAGACCCGGTCCGCGTCCGCTGCCGGCAGCACGACGACGTCGATGTGCGTCGTCGGCGTGGAGCACCGGTACACCTGCATCCGGGTGACGGCTCCCGGTCCGGTCGATGCGTCGCTCCCGCTGTCTCCGTAGGGAGTGACGGTGACGCCGTCGGCCCACTTCCACGTCAGCGGGATGTCGTGCTCGGCCGTGAGAACGAGGACGGTGATCATGCCGTCCTGCAGGGTGGTCAGAGGCGAAGCGGTGGCCCATTCGAGCCCGACGCCGTCCAGGACCAGACCCAGGGGCCAGTGTGCGAGGGTTCCGGAGGGGATCGCGACAGGGTCGAGGGGGAAAAGCGTGCGCGTGTCACGCAGTGTCACGTCGAACCGGGCGTCCTCATAGGTGTCCAGCGGGACGTGGGGCTGATGCCACGTGATGAAGAGGAAGGCACTTCGCCCGTTGCTGCGTAGCGCCCACCGGAGCGTCGTGACGTCGTCGACGCCGGTCGGTCCCCGCGGCGGGAGCTTCGACTCCATGGGACCCAGCGACGCGCCGAAAGCAGCCAGGAAAGCATGCTGGCGCCGCAGCAGGGCATGGCTCGGGTTCAGCCGCCCCGAGGAGCCGATAGGAGCATGGAAGTCGTAGTCGTACCGGGGCAGATCGTTCGGATAGCCGGTGTCGTGGGATTCCTGCAGCCCGGTCGTGTAGGAGTGGTCCGCGCTGGAGGGGTTGATCCCTCCGGTGTACATGTAATAGCCCTGCCACGCGGAGCCGCTGCCGATCTTGTTGTGGGCGACGGCGGCGATGTCGTGCCCGCTGGGACGTGGCCGCCGGTGGTAGGCGGTGGCCATCCCCCCGCCCAGCTCGCAGGTTGCGGGCGGGTAGGGGTTCTGCACCGATGACCTGGGGCGGGGAGCGGTACGGAGGTCCGCGCCGATGCCGGGGTCGTCCCACTCGTGGGAGAAGAAGAAGTGCGCGCGGAAGCTCGGGTCCCACGGTTCATCCGCGTCGACCCAGAAGCCGTCCCCATACCCCCCGAACAGGGGGACGACGTCCTCGAGGGGCAGGTCCGCGCTGCCCCACGCCGTGGCCGTGTAGAAGGGGGCGGTGATCCCGCTGTCGACCGCCAGCCGCTTGAGCGTGCGGAGGTGGCCGGGCTGGTCATACAGCTCGTTCTCGAGTTGGACGGCGAGCACGGGGCCATCGGGCCCGCAGAAGGGTGCGACCTGCGATCCGAGCTGACGCAGCCACGGTTCGACCAGTGCCAGGTAGGCAGGATCGTCGGTACGGTGCCGCACCGGGGCGCTCTGGACCCAGTCGGGAAACCCTCCGTTGCGCACCTCTCCGTGACACCACGGGCCGATCCGTACGACGACGGCCAGACCGAGTTCCGCGCACAGGTCGATGAAGGCTGCAATGTCGAGCCTGCCACCGAAGGACACGGCACCGGGGTGGGGCTCGTGGTGGATCCAGAACGCATAGGTCGCCACGACCGTGATTCCGCCGGCCTTCATGAGGTTGAGGCGGTCCCGCCACTGGTTCCGGGGGACGCGGCTGTAATGCATCTCTCCGGACACCGGGATCACCGGAAGCCCGTCGCGCTCCATGGACCACGGCGTCATCCGATACCGGGACGGCCCACTGACGGGAGGCTGCGGCATCCCTGTTGTCCGCGTGGATCGTCCATCGATCGTCAGGAGTGCGGCGTGCGCATCGGGGATCATCGGGACCGGCTTCCCGCCGGTCCCTCGACCGGCTTTCGTTCGTCGCGCATCCTACGGAACCCAGCGTACGGGGAGCTGTAGGGGATTCTTCGCCACCAGCGCCGGCTTTCGACGCCACCCGAAACAGGATGCAGGCAGATCCCGCGGCGCGCGGCCCATGTGCAGGATCATCCATATTGACGGCTCATATCCCTATGTCACGCGAATGCTTCCGCACCTAGATTTGGCGCATCGGACCCGAAAGAGTCCACCCCGTCCTGCAGTGCAAAGGAGCATGTAATGTTCGGCAACCACTTCTCGGGCCGCCGGTCGGCGTTGGCCGCCTCGGTGATCATCGTCCTCGCCGGCGGACTCACAGCGTGCAGCGGCTCTGGCGGGACCACCGCCCCTGCAGCGCAGGAAGGGCCGGTGGACATCACCTTCCAGTCCTGGGTCCCCAACATCGATCAGGCCGTAGACGCCTACAACGCTTCACAGGACGACGTGAACGTCACCCTGGAAACCATCACGGCCGGGCCCGACGGCGGATACGCCAAGATGCTCTCGGCAGTACAGGCAGGCAATCCTGCCGACGTCGCCCAGCTCGGCTACGACGCCATCCCGGACTTCCTCGTCAATGACGCGCTGGAGGACATCACCGAATACGTCGGCGACCAGGAAGACAAGTTCGTCCCCTGGCAGTGGGAGACAGGAGTCTTCAACGACAGCGTCTACGCCGTTCCCCAGGCCAGCGGACCCCTCGGCCAGTTCTACCGCAAGGACATCTTCGACTCCCTCGGCATCGCGTACCCGACGACCTGGGACGAGTACTACGAAGCCGCCAAGAAGATCCGGGCCTCCGACCCCAACCGCTACATCACGGCCTTCGCCTTCAACCAGGCACCGTGGCTGATCGGCCTGTCCCAGCAGGGCGGCGGTAACTGGTTCGCCCCCGAGAACGACGCATGGACCGTCACCATCAACGACGACGAGACGCTGAAGGTCGCCGAGTTCTGGCAGAAGATGATCGACGAGGACCTCGTGAAGATCGAAGCGGACTTCTCGAGCGAATGGAACGCCGACATCCAGAACGGGAACGTCACGTCCTGGATCTCCGGGTCCTGGGCCGACGCCATCCTGCGCGGCACCGCCCCGGATACCGCCGGGCAGTGGGCCGTCGGTGCCATGCCGCAGTGGGAAGCCGGCGAGGACGTCTCGGCAACATGGGCCGGTGGATCAGCCAGCGCGGTCCTGAAGGGATCGGACCATCCCAGGGAAGCCGCCGAATTCGCGGCGTGGCTGAACTCCGATCCGGAGAGTGTCAGCATCCTGACCAGTGTCGGCGCCGGTTGGCCGGCCCTTGCGAACACCAGCTCCATCGCATCTCTGCAGGACGACCCCGAAGTCTTCGCTTTCTACGGCGGCCAGGACATCTGGGACGTATTCTCCGAGTCGGACAAGAACGTCGACAACACCTGGAAGTGGCCTCCCCTCTCCTCGACGCTCTTCGCCTCCCTCAGTGACAACGTCAAGACAGCGGTCGAAGGCGGGACGCCCCTGCCGGATGCCTACAACAAGACCCAAGAGGACATGAGCGCAGCGCTCAAGGACAAGGGAATCGCAGTCAATTGAGCCAGACCCGAGCGGCGGGGCGCGTTACGCGTCCCGCCCCTGCCCCAGCACCCCGGGGATCCGGCCCCACCCCGCGTCCGCCGGCATCGACCGCCACGCCGCGTCGGCACTCGAAAGTCGCGCTCCTGGTCATGGTGGCGCCCTTCGCGGTCATGTTCACGGCGTTCTTCATCGCCCCGATCGTGTATGCGATCAATGACAGCCTCTTCTCCACCAAGGCGTCCGGGCTCGGGTTCGGTGCACCCGAGAAGACCTTCGTCCTCTTCGAGAACTACGCCACGGCCCTCGGCAACCCGTCCTTCATCGAAAGCCTCGGACGGCTTCTGGCGTTTGCCGCCATCGAAGTACCCCTCATGGTCGTGACGGCTGTGGGGCTGGCATTGCTCATCGATTCGGCCGGCGCACGGTTCCCCCGGATCTTCCGGGTCGTCTTCTTCATCCCGTACGGGGTTCCCGGTGTGATCGCGGCCCTGCTCTGGGGCTTCCTCTACATCCCTGCGACGAGCCCGATCCTGCAGGCCCTGTCGTCCATGGGAATCACCCTAAATCCTCTGAGCGCGGACAGCATCCTGTTCGCCATCGCCAACATCGCGCTCTGGGGCTTCGCCGGCTACAACATGTTCATCCTAATCGCCGCCTTGAACGCCATCCCGTCAGAGCTCTTCGAAGCCGCGAAGATCGACGGCGCCTCCGAGTGGTCGATCACCTGGCGCATCAAACTCCCGCTCGTGCGCCCGTCCGTCATCCTCGTCACCGTCTTCACCATCATCGGCACCTTGCAACTGTTCGTCGAACCTCTTGTCCTCAGGCCGCTGACCACGGCGATCAGTTCCGACTACACGCCGAACCTCGCCGCCTACAATCAGGCCTTCTCCCAAGGTAATCCGAATCTGGCCGCGGCCATGGCCGTCATCGTCGCGCTGCTCGGCTTCGCCTTCTCCTTCGGCTTCCTCAGACTCGTGAACCGCAAAGGAGAAAGCGCATGGTGAACCGGACCCGATCCATTCGGCAACCCCTGACCAGCACCGTCGTGGTCAACGGCGTTCTCGTCATCGCCGCCCTATATTTCCTGCTGCCCATCCTCTGGGTCCTCGTAGCGGCCACCAAGAACCCGGGAGAGCTGTTCAGCAGCTTCGGCCTGTGGTTCACCGATTCACCGCAGGCATGGCTGAACCTCACCAACGTCTTCACCCAGGACGGCGGGATCTTCACCTCCTGGATCCTGAACAGCATCCTGTACTCCGCCGTGGGAGCCCTCGCCGCGACGATCCTGTCTGCAGCGTGTGGCTACGCAATAGCCAAGTTCCCCTTCAAGGGTCGGGAGCTGCTGTTCTCGATCATCCTGGGAGGGGTCCTCGTGCCCGCGACGGTCATCGCACTTCCCCTCTACTTCCTCCTGAACGCCGTCGACCTCACCGGCACGTACTGGTCCGTGCTCCTGCCGAGCATGGTCAGCCCCTTCGGCGTGTATCTCGCACGCATCCACGCGAATGCCGCGGTACCGGACGAGATCATCGAAGCAGCCCGCATCGACGGCGCCGGGGACCTCCGTATCTTCGGAGCCATCGCGGCCCGCATGATGACCCCGGCGCTGGTGACCATCTTCCTGTTCCAGTTCGTCACCATCTGGAACAATTACCTGCTGCCCCTGGTCATGCTCAATGAGACGAAGACGTTCCCGCTCACCCTCGGGCTGACCCTGTGGAATTCGCAGACCCAGCGGGACCCGATGTTCTACCAGCTCGTCGTCACCGGATCCGCGCTCTCCGCCGTCCTGCTGGTGGCACTCATGATCGGATTGCAGCGTTTCTGGAGAGCCGACCTGACCGCAGGGGCCACCAAGGGTTGAGCGTTGTCCACTGCAGGATCAGGCGCTGGAACCTTCGACGAGCACCTGCGACCCCGATGACGGCCGATCAGCCCTTGCGCTCAGCCCGATAGGCGCTCGGGCTCAGGCCGTGCACCCGCCGGAACTGCCGTGAGAAGTAGAACTGGTCATCCATCCCGATTTCCTGCCCGACCTGGGCGACGGAGAGATTCGTCGTGTCCAGCAGTCGCCGGGCCCGTGCCATCTTCAACGCTACGTGGTGGGCGAGGACCCCTCCCCCGGTGGCCTCGCGGAACAGTTTGCTCAACTGGGAGGATGACACACCGACGAGTGCTGCCAGGTGGGGTACGCGGATCGTCCCGTCGATGCGTTCCTCGAGGAACCGCATCGCCTGCTCGAGGGGTGCTCCCTGTTCCGGCGACCGGCGGTCGACCGCCAGGGACGTGAGAAGGCGCCACGCCATGCCCGCTGTCGCCACGAGACGGGCGGGCGACTGGTCCCGTTCGAGCGCAGTGATGATCTCGTCCAGGATGGCGGTCAGCCGATCAACGGCCATCAACCCGATGAGCGGCCTGTCATCACTGATCCCGGCCTCGCCGATGAGCTCCGCCACATCCGTTCCCCTGACGTGACACCACCAGATCGTCCATGGATCTCCCGGTGCCGCCCCGTAGGCGTGAGGTGTTCCCGTGTTTCCGGGAAGCACCACCGCGGTCGCCTTCTCGACCCGCGCACGGACCCCGCCGAGCTCGACCCATCCACTGCCCGCTACGCACAGCATGATGATCGTCTCCGGGGCACCCCTGTCGCGACGACGTCCATGACCTGCAGCCAGTGGAAAGAACCCCGCATCGGTCACCACCATCCGGCGGGTCACCGGGCGGCTGAGCGCCTCCCTGACGAGCGGCCGAGGAACCACGACCAGGCGCTGGTCGTCGAATCCGGTCGCCCGCTCACTGATAGCTTCACGTGTATCGGATCGTCCATGCATGCCTCATTATGTGCCATGGTGGACCTGGCCGGACGTTCATAGGGTTGCTTCTGTGAGCCACGCCGATGACGCCAAGAGTTCCATCACCCTTCCCCCGGCCCCGACGGACCAGCAGGCACTGCTCGACGAAGGCGGCGTCGCCTGCTGGAGTGAAGCGGTATCCATCGACACGTATGCGCCCGAGGAACCGGACGAGTATCCGATGTTCCTGGACCGCCGTGTCTATCAGGGCTCGAGTGGACGGGTCTATCCCATCCCCTTCACCGACCGCATCTCCACCACGAAGCAGCCCCGCCTCTGGCAGGCCGTGCACCTCGAGAACCAGTGGATCCGGCTGATGATCCTGCCCGAACTCGGCGGGCGGATCCACATCGGCTACGACAAGACCAACGGATACGACTTCTTCTACCGCAACAACGTCATCAAGCCGGCCCTCGTGGGACTGGCGGGGCCATGGATCTCCGGAGGGGTCGAGTTCAACTGGCCGCAGCACCACCGCCCAGGGACCTACCTGCCGGTCGAAACCACGATCGAACGATCCGAGGACGGGTCCGCGACTGTCTGGCAGGGCGATCTCGACCCACTGCAGCGCATGCGGGGAACCCACGGCGTCAGGATCCGCCCGGACAGCTCCGTCATAGAAGTGGCCGTCCGTCTGTACAACCGCACCGACGAGCCACAGACATTCCTGTGGTGGGCGAACGTCGCAGCTCACGTCCATGAGGACTACCAATCGATCTTCCCCACCGATGTCGGCTACGTAGCCGACCATGCACGCAGGGCCATCACGGCTTTCCCTCGCGCGGACAGGCCCTACTACGGCGTCGACTACCCGGCCCGCGTCACCGCCTCACAGCCGGATGCTGACCGTCTCGACTTCTACAGCAACGTCCCCGTCCCCACCTCCTACATGATCACCGACACCGAGGACTCCTTCTTCGGCGGGTACGACCATCGGGCGGCAGCCGGCTTCATCCACTGGGCGGACCGGTCGATCGCTCCGGGCAAGAAGCAGTGGACCTGGGGTAACGGCCCCGTCGGTCACGCCTGGGACCGCCTCCTCACCGACTCGGACGGGCCCTACGTCGAACTCATGGCCGGTGTCTTCACCGACAACCAGCCGGACTTCAGCTACCTCGCGCCCGGTGAGACGCGCACCTTCAGTCAGTTCTGGTACCCCGTCCAAGCCATCGGTCCGGCCCATCAGGCCACTCGGGACCTGGCTGTCTCCCTCCACCACGACGAGGATGCTTCGATCGTCACGGTCGGGGTGGCAAGCGCCAAGGTACTCGGCAACGCCCGCATCGTCCTTCGCCAGGGCAGCACGATCCTGTGGGAGACCAGCACCGCCCTTGCCCCGGCCACGCCCTTCACGGCGACTGTGCCGGTTGACGGTTCGGCCTCCGACCGCATCACGGTGCAGGTCCTGCAGGATGGTTCCGAGCGGATCGCGTGGACCGAGCCCGCGGGTGGCCCCGACGCTGTCGAACCATGGGTCGCAACAGAACCCCCGGCACCGGCCGCCATACCGTCGGCCGACGAACTGTACGTGACCGGCACCCACCTCCAGCAGTACCGGCACCCGACACGATCCGCGGCACCGTACTTCCAGGAGGCACTCAACCGGGACCCTGACGATTCCCGGGCCGCCCTAGCCCTGGGGGCCTGGCACCAGCGCCGAGGTGAATACAGCGAAGCCCGGGCGCTCTACCAGCGGGCTCTTGCACGGTTGACGAAACGGAACCTGAACCCACCGACGGGTGAAGCCCACTACCGGCTCGGACTGCTGGCCGAACGGGCCGGGCACCTTGATGAGGCAGCCACCTGCTTCGCGAAAGCGGCGTGGGACAAGGCGTGGGCGCATCCATCACGTCTGGGAGCGGCCCGCATCGCGCTCCGGGTGGGGCAGCCGGCCGAGGCCCTCGATCATGCCCGCGCCGCACAACAGCATGACTTGCTGAGCCCTGCCGCACATCATTCGATGATCGTGGCGTTGCATCGTATGGGGCGGATCGAGGACTCCCGACGCTTTCTCGAGCAGTGCCTTACGGCAGACCCCCTCGACCCCGTCGCGCAGGCCCTTGCAGGCCGGCTGGCGCCCATCGATCCGCGCACCGTCCTCACGGTCGCTTCCGACCTATGGCGGCTCGGCGACAGCAGACGTGCACTGGAACTCACCGCGCATCCGCCATCACCCTCACTGAGTACCTTCGGGAACCAGGAACCACTGCGGCACTACCTGCGAGCATCCTGGTTCGAGACCCTGGGTGATACTGCCGGCGCAGCACTCGAGCGAGCGCAAGCCCGCGAATCGACGACGAAATATGCGTTTCCCTCGGGTCTGGATGAGTACGACGCGCTGGCCGCCGCCATCACCGCAGATCCGACGGACCATGTTGCCCATGCCCTCCGGGGCGCTTGGCTGCTCGACGCCGGACGGACGGACGAAGCCCGCCAGGCCCTTGAACAGGCGACACGTCTCGGGTCGGCAGACCCCGTGGCATGGCGCAATGCGGCCGTCGCGATCATCAACAGCGGTGGGGAAATCACCGATGGCACGCGGTACTTCGACCGGGCACTGGAACTCCGGCCCGGTGACCCCCGGCTCGTCTTCGAACGCGCACTCCTGGCGGCGCTGGCCGACGAGCCCCTCGAGGCACGCCTCCACCACATCGAGCGCCATGGCCCGGGGGTACTCGTCCGCGACGACCTCACCCTCCACTACGTGAACCTGCTGGTGGACGCCGGCCGAACGGACGAAGCGCTGGCAATCATGCACCAACGCACCTTTCAGCCCTTCGAAGGCGGAGAAGGCAAGGCACTCGCAGCCTACGACCGGGCCTCCCTCGCCGTCGCCCGTCGCCTCATCGAGACCGATCCTTCGTCTGCGGTAGGTCTACTCGAAGCAGGGATCAGCGCACCGGCCAACCTCTCCGAGGGACGACACCCCGCCGACAGTCTCGCGGAGCGCTACGTACTGCTGGGAGAAGCACTGGAGGTGCTGGACGACGGGGAAGCAGCATCGGGCGCCTACGCCCAGGGGTGCGGCGGCGTCGACCCCCTGGCCGTCGGGCGCGCCATCGGCACGACCGACTTCTGGCGCGGCGTAGCCTGCTTGAAACTCGGCGATGACGCCGGGGCCACTGACGTCTGGACAAGCCTCGAAGCGCGGGCAGCTGAACTCGAACGCGCTGGATCGCAGGTCGACTACTTCGCCACCTCACTTCCGGAACTGCTGCTCTTCACACGGCATCCCGAAACCGAACAGTTGCTGATGGTGCGCCGACTCAGAGCGCTCGCGGACCGAGGCAGAATTCTCCAGATGAAGGAAGTGAGCGCCCTGTGAGTGACCGATACCTGGGATCAGGCACCCTTGATCCCACCGATTCGGCGTTGACCGGCCCTGTCCCGGAGCATCTGCCGCCCCGGCTCACCATCAGCCTGTGGGACTTCTCCTGGTACACCCGCGCAGAATTAGGCGGACCGTACGAAGACCTCGACGCAGCCTGCGCCGACGCCGCCGCACGGGGCTACAACACCATCCGGATCTGCGCAGCACCGCTACTCCTCTTCGGCGACCTCGGCCTCGACCATCTGGCGAACGCGTTGGAGATCGAAGGCCTCGGGGCAAGGCCGGACGGTGGGTACTTCGGGCAGGGCACGCGGTGGTACGACGCCCCCGGTGGCTACACCATCAACCTGCAGAAGCGTCTGCTGGAGCTGTTCGATGCTGCAGCCCGGCACGGGCTCGTCGTCATCCTCGCCAGCTGGGAGTACCAGCAATCCACGTCGTTCGCCCGATCGGAGGAGTGGTTCCGCGCCATCGACGAGGTCGTCCTCAGCGACCGTTACGCACTCCTTGCGGATGCCTGGGACAGGCTCATCACCGCCCTTACCGCCGCAGGCCATCGGCAGCGGATAGCCCTGGTCGAACTGCACAACGAAGTCGATTTCTCCATCCTGCCCGCCCTCCAGGACGGTGGCAGCGAAGCGGTTCTGCACCTCCGGGAGCTCCACCCCGACCTGCTCATCACCGCGAGTTTTGGGAAGCCCCCGCACCTCACGATGCACGAGCTTCCCGACGGCCTGGGTGCAGCGCAGTTCCACATCTACAGCTATGGAGTGCTCGAAGCCCTGCAGAAGCGGATCGACATCCGGTCCGAGAACACCGCGGACTTTCCCAACCCCGAGCTCAAGGCTCTCCTTCGTCCGGACGCCCCGGCACCCGCCGACTACGGTCGAGCAGCGGAATGGAAGTACGCCGCCACCGTCGTGACCGATCAGATGGTGTACGGGTACGACCTGATCGACACCGAGGCGTGGGACGCCTGGCTGTACAACGAATACGGCACCTACCGGGAGGTCATGCGCCGTGAGATCGAATCACGAGTCATCGCTGTCGCAGGATGGGCCCGATGGCAGCAAGTACCTGCCCTCATCGGGGAAGGCTGGATCGGCTACACACCCCTCCACGGCACCTTCGAGGAAGGGCCCATAGGCCGGGAACTGGCGGAACACGGCATCAGGACTGCCCTCGACCACGGCGTATGGGGGATGGTCCTCGGCTCCAACGCAGCACCGCACCACCCCTTCTGGGCGAACAAAGCGTGGCAGCACCGCATGAACGACTTGATTCGCACGCACCCTGTCTAAGTATTCGGCGTGGTCAGCCTGCTGAAAGTTGACAGTGATCTCAATGGCTAGCGGGGTGAGGTTTCCTGTGAAGACTGCAGCCCGCAGCAATCAGTTGGTCCTCCTGCCCGGGGAGAGTCGAGCACATCGGGTTCGAGAGGGGCCGGCCCGTCAGGACCGACCCCTACCTGTGTGCTACTGCTGTGCCTTGACGGCGCGGTGACGGCCACGGCCCGCACGGATCAAACCGGCACCGAGAGCCAGGAAACCGGCACCGATGCTCCCGGCGATCTTCATGCTGTCGTCGGTGCCCGTGTAGGCAAGCTGCCCTGTGCTGTCAGTGGCTTCGCGGTCATCATTGGTCACGAGGACTCCGACGTTGCCGGCGTTGTTCCCGGCACCCTCGTCGGTTCGGTTTCCTTCGGTATCCAGCTCACAGCCGATACCGTCGCCGTCCCGGTCGAGACCGGCCCGGAAGCCCTCTTCACCCAGGAGTATGGAGCGGCCCAGTACGTCCCGGACCTCGGTGCAGTTCTCGTAATAGACGCCGACCGCTGCATGGTCGAGCACCGGGACAACGTTGTCGGGGGTGTCCACGACGACGACCGATGTAGTGGGCACTTCCACGATTACGGGGACCTCTTCCTCCACAGGCACAACGACGACGGGAGTCTCCTCGACAGGAGCCTGCTCAGTGGGGGTCTCCTCAGCAGGGGTCTCCTCAGCAGGGACTTCTTCCACAGGGGTCTCCTCAGCAGGGGTCTCCTCAGCAGGGACTTCTTCGACAGGGGTCTCCTCTGGGGGAAGCTCGGGGCTCGGGCTCTCAGGAGTCTCCGGGGTAGGGACCGCAGGAGTCTCCGGGGTAGGGATCGCGGGAACTTCTGGAACCTCCGGGATCGGGGTTTCGGGAACCTCGGGCACCTCGGGAACCTCCGGGATGGGAACGACGACGACAGGCGCGGGAACCAACACGTAGGAATAGTGAGAGATGTCCTTCCCGCTGGAGTGGCTGATCGTCACCTGCGACTGGGGGGTAGGCAGAACCACGGTCTCGGGGCCGTCGCCCTGGTTGGAGGAACCGGCCTTGACGCAGTAACTCGCAATGAGCTGTCCCTGCGGGGCAATGACAGTGAGCTCCGGGCCCGCCCCGGTCACGTCCTGCTTGCCGCTCGTACCCTCGTCACACACCTGGTCGACAGGTTCGGCCACCTGGCCCGTTGCGAACGCCGGGGCGACAGAGAACGTGCTGAGACCGGCAGTGACGGCGAGGGCGAGTAGCCCTGTGCGCTTGTGCATTTTTACCTGCTGTTTCTGTTGGTTGAGTTCGGGGAGTTACGCCCGGCGAGAGCAACGTCCAGGAGCTGCGAATGCTGCGGCCACTTTCCAGGTGAATGCAGAAGGCGCGGTCCCCTCGCGCGAAGTGTTCCGTCGTACAAAACTCAACCTATGAACCCGGGGAGGAGGAAACAGGAGTGGCAACTACTCGTAAATCGCCGGACTCATCGGAAAAGCAAGCATTCACTACCCATCAATTGGCTATTGACTACTCGGACAACCAGAAAAAAGTACTCGTCGGACAGGGAGCGGTTGCTTCGGCGATGACCCTCTGCCGCCTGGTCGTCGCCTTCCCGGGCAGGCGGAAATAATCTCCGCCTCCGCGTGGCTGGAAGGGACATGGAGCAGCGCATCGCAGTCACAGGTTCAACCGGCACCGTGGGTGGCCAGGTCGCCCGCACCCTCACAGCGGAAGGGGTGCCGCTGGTCCTGCCGGTCCGGTCGCCGGACCGCGCGCAGCACCTGCCCGAGGCGATCGTGCGTCAGACCACCTACGCGGACTTCGACACGTCCGTGGAGGCACTGGCCGGCGTCGACCTCCTGTTCATGGTGTCGGCCGCCGAGGAAGCGGACCGCGTCGCCACCCACCGCACCTTCATCGATGCGGCGAAGGAAGCGGGTGTCCAGCACATCGTCTACACCTCCTTCCTCGGCGCCGCTTCCGACGCGACGTTCCTCCTCGGGCGCGACCACTGGTACACGGAGGAGCACATCCGCCGGTCCGGCATGGCGTGGACGTTCCTCCGCGACAACCTGTACCTCGATGTCGTGCCCGCCTTCGCCGAAGACGGCGTCATCCACGGACCGGCCGGGAACGGACTGCTGTCCGCCGTCGCCCAGGCCGACGTCGCCCGTTCCGCCGCTGCGGTACTGCGGGCACCCGAGTCGCATGTCGGCACGGCGTACCACCTCACCGGACCGGAAGCCTTCACCCTGGCCGAGGCCGCGGCACTCATCACCGAGCTCACGCCCGCCACCGTCCGGTTCGAGGACGAGACCTACGAGGAGGCCCTCGCGTCCCGCGCCCACCACGGCGCCCCGCGCTGGGAGGTAGAGGCCTGGATCAGCACCTACACGGCCATCGCCCGTGGCGAGATGGCCGAGGTGACACCCGACGTGGAACGCCTCACGGGGCGCCGGCCGCTCAGCCTCCGGGACCTCCTCACGGCGAAGTCCTAGCCATGCGCAGGGACGTCGTGCCGGACCCGGAAGCGAGCCGCGCCTTCTACAGGTTCCTCACCTCCGTCGTCGTCCCGCGCCCCATCGCGTGGGTCTCGTCGACGTCCGCGGACGGGGTGGACAATCTCGCGCCGCATTCGTTCTTCACGGTCGCCTCGGTCAATCCGCCGATCATCCAGTTCACCTCCGTGGGCCGCAAGGATTCCGTCCGCAACATCGAAGCCACGGGCGAGTTCGTGGTCAGCTTCACGCCCGAGGACCTGTTCGAGGCCGTCAATGCCACCGGCACCGACTTCCCGCCCGACGTCAGCGAGTTCGACGCCGTCGGCCTCACCCGGGAGCCCAGCGCCACCGTGCGCCCGCCGCGCGTCCTCGAATCACCCGTAGCCCTCGAGTGCCGGCTGCACCTGATCCAGGACATGGGCGACTGCACGCTCGTCTTCGGCGAGGTGCTGCACGCCGTGGTGTCCGACGACGTGCTCGACGGCGACCTCCCGTCCATCGACGCCCTGAAGCCGCTCTCGAGGCTCGGCAGAAACGAGTGGGGAACCGCGGGCAGGATCCGCACCATCACCCGCATCCCCGTCGGGGAATGGCCGGGCCACTACGATGCACCCGGGGAAGCCGGCTCGCATTGATCGGATGGCCCGGAATCAGGTGCCGCGCAGGGTGCTCCCGTAGAGTGGGGGCATCTGCGGGTTAGCACCCCACCCCGGCTGAGAAGCCTACCGCTACCCCCAGGGACCCCCATGAGCGTTACCGCTGCCCCGCGCATCGTCCGTATCTCCAAGCCGAACGACATCGTCGCCTCCTACTCCGTCCTGCTCAAGCAGGTCCGCAAGGAGGGCCTCCTGAACCGCCGTCGGCGATTCTACGTCTCTGTGTTCGCGGTCCTGGCCCTGGCCATGGGCGCGGCCTGGACGGGCTTCGCGCTCCTGGGCGACACGTGGTTCCAGCTCCTGGTCGCGGCCGTGCTCGGGGTCGTCCTCACGCAACTCGCCTTCCTGGCCCATGAGGCCTCGCACCGCCAGATCTTCAGGACCCGGGGCGCCAACGACTGGTCCGGGCGCATCCTCGCAGCCGGTGTCGTCGGCATCAGCTACGCCTGGTGGATGGACAAGCACACCCGCCACCACAACGACCCCAACACCCGGGGCAAGGACCCGGACATCGAGGTGGACACCATCTCGTTCCTCGAGGAGGACGCCGCCAAAGCCCGCGGCCTGCAAGCGTGGATCACGCGGCGCCAGGGCTACCTCTTCTTCCCCCTCCTGACCCTGGAGGGCATCAACCTGCACGCCCGCTCCATCAGCACCCTATTCTCCCGCCGCACCATCAAGGGCCGCTGGGTGGAACTGGCGCTGCTCGGGGCACGCTTCGGCGCCTACCTCGGCATCCTGTTCTGGTTCCTCCCCGTCGGCCTGGCCTTCGCCTTCCTGGGCGTCCAGCTGGCGGTATTCGGCATCTACATGGGCGCGAGCTTCGCGCCGAACCACAAGGGCATGCCCGTGGTGCCGCGGGACAGCACGCTGGACTTCTTCCAGAAGCAGGTCCTCACCTCGCGCAACATCCGCGGCGGGTCCTTCGTCAACAACGCCTTCGGCGGCCTGAACTTCCAGATCGAGCACCACCTCTTCCCCGACATGCCGCGCCCGCACCTCCGCCGCGCCGCCGTCATCGTCCGGGAGCACTGCGAGCGCCTCCGCGTGCCGTACACCGAGGTGGGCGTCGCGGCGTCCTACGGAGCCGTGGTGTCCTACCTGAACCGCGTCGGCCTCGCCGCGCGCGATCCCTTCGACTGCCCCCTGGTCAACCGCTACCGCCGGCCCTAGGTACCACGCGGGGATGCTGCGGCAGGCATACTAAGCGTGCTTTCTACTGCACCCTCGGCCCGTTACTGTGGACTAATGTTCTTCCTCTTCGGCCTCACCACACGTGAGCACCTCCAGTTCACGCGCTCAGCCACCTGCCGCTACTGCGGGATGCACGCACCCCAGCAGGTGATCCAGCGCAAGACGAAGCTCTCGGTGTTCTTCATCCCGCTCCTCACCCTCAAGAAGACACGCCTGCAGGTCTGCACGAACTGCGGCGGCACCTCGAGGATCAGCGGCTCGGAGCAGCGCGCCCTGGCCTACTGACCCTGGCCCTCAGCTGCTCGCGGCGTGAATGGTGCCCCTGACCATGCTGATGCTGGAATGGGCGGGGTTGCCGTCCAGCGGCTCGTCCGAGACGTCGACGATGGGATACCTCGCCAGATCGATGTCGGTGGGCACGGCGAAGCTGGCGTGATCCGCGTCCATGAGCCCGACGCTGTACATCTCCTGCAGGTCGGGGGCTATCAGCCACACCTGCCTGTACCCCTCCGGAGTGGCCCCCGTCAGGTCGACGTCGAGGCTTCGGGTACCGTCGTCGGCGCGGGAGACGGTCGCTTCCCCGGACCCCGAGAAGCCGGGCAGGGGTTCCAGCTCGGCCTGGGCCAGCACCACACCCTTCTCGTCCGCACGCAGCGATTCCAGCCCCCACAGCGCTCCCCCACCCACGAGGATCCCGATGCCGGCGGCAACCGCCAGCCAGCGGGCGGAGAACTGCCGCCGCCTGCCGCCCTCGTCCCGAGCCGCCACCAGGGGGCGTACGTTCCCCGACGGTTCGGGGGCCGATGCCGCACCGTCCACCCCCAGCTCGGCGGGCAGGCCGAGCTCGGTCTTGATCGCGTCCCAGACGGCCGGGCTCGGACGTTCGAGGACGGTCACCGGCCCCTCGGCCTTCGCGGTGGTGACGACACGGCGAAGGGCGTCCACCTCGGCGGAACAGGTGCTGCACTGCCCCAGATGCTCCTGCGACCGGAGGTCGAGTGGCTCACCCAGCGCGGCCAGGCCGGCGGCGTCCGGGTCAAGATGCTGCATCCCACTCCTCCAATCGATTGCGTAGGTGCACGAGACTCCTTCGGATGTGGCTCTTGACGGTTCCCAGCGGAAGATTCATCCTCGCAGAGATCTGCTGGTGGGTGAGGTCTTCGTAGAAGGCCAGCCTGAGGATTGACCCCTGGGGTTCTCCGAGCCGTTCGAGCTCCGATGCGAGGACCACGCGGTCGGCGATGGTGTCGACGCCGGAATCGAGTGCCGCGCCGGTTTCGGGGGCGAATCCCGCCCGTACCACCAGGCGCTCCTGCCTGCTCCTGGCCGACAGATGATCGAGGATGACGTTCCGGCAGATCCCCACGATCCATGCCGGCAGAGGACCCGACTGCGGATCGAAGCTGTCCCGGGATCGCCACGCCCTGACGAAGACGTCCTGGGTGATGTCGGCCGCTGCCCCACTGTCCCGCAGGGACCGGAGGGCGATAGTGTAGACGAGCGGGGAGAAGCACCCGTAAGCGGTGGCCATGGCGTGCTCGTCCCCCGCGGAGAACTGCAGGTCGAGTTGCCTCGTCCACTCAGGGTCAGGAGCTGCCATGTGTGACTCCTCAAGCCGGGCCGCACCGATGCGACGTCCTGCGATCCTCGGCTCCTGTCCCCCGAGACTCAGAGCGGTAGGGCCGTGAGCACCACATTATCCTCATAGTCTCCTATCTCCGACAGCCATTCACCCCCGCAGGTGATGATTTTCAGTTCGTGGTCACCGCCGCGCTCGAAGATCTCCGATCCGTTCAGCGTGGCCTTCGGGACGTTGCGCACATCGGAGACGGCGTAGGTCAACGACCGTCCGTCCTCCAGCCCGACCGTGACGGTGGTCCCGATCGGCACGTCCTTCAGCTGGGCGAAGGGCATCACCTCCGTGAGGCTGTCGACGTGGGCGGCGATCACCGCATTCCCGGCCTTCGCTCCGGGTGCCGGGCCGTACCGGTACCACCCCGCTTCGTAGAAGCTGTCCGGGATCTCCATGGCGCCGTTCTCCTCGATCCCGACACCCACGACGCTCACGGAGATGTCCGTGCCGGCGATGTCGAGGGTCACCGGGGCCGGGGCGGGAGGCTGGAGCGCACCGTCCGCCTGTTGGATGGGCACCTGCGCGACCGCCGGAGGCGTCGCTGCGGTGTCGGTCGTCGGGGCGGTGTCGGCTGCGGGGGCTGCGGGGCCCTCCTCGGGGCCCGGCCGCGCGGAAGGGGGCGCCGTGAGCACGGGCGCCGGGTCCGCCGGCGGCGCGTCGTCGCCTCGCGCACATCCCGTGAGGAGGATGGACGCAAGAACTGCCACGGCGATCGCTGATTGTCTGGAATGCACGGTGTCGGACTCCCCCTGGGGATGATGGCCGGGCGGGGAGGGTCGAACGGCCTCCCCACCCGGCGTGACGGCTTCAGATCCGCACGGTTCGACGACGGACTGCGGCTATGGCACCGGCGAGCAGCACCAGGAGCACTGCGCCCATCCCGACGGCCGCCCCGTCGTCGTTCTGCGCTGCAAGGCCGGACTGGCCCCCGGGAACGGCGCCGGGGGACGAGTGGAGGCCCTCGATCGTCTGGGTGGCGAGAGCGAGGTTGCCGGCCTCCAGGCTTCCCCAGGCGTAGACGATCGTCGAGGTACCTTCGGGGAGGTTCAGGTCGGCAGGGCCGATCACGGGGGCGGTGGTACCCGTGGCCGCGACAGCCGCCGACACCGTACCGGGATCCGTGGTCAGCGAGGCCTCGCCTGGATTGGCGAGGTTCTGGACGATCGCCGCGCCTCCGGCCAGGACATCGACAGCCGGGGCGGCTGCGACATGGCGGACCGTCAGCCGCGTCTTGCCTGCCTCGATGGTCGAGACGTCATTGGTGTAGAAGTTCGCCGTGGGCTGCCCCGCGGCATCCAGGTTCGCGGTCGCGGTGTAATTCCCGCCCGCCTCGAGCTTCACGTCCACGGGGCCGATCACCGGCGCGCTGGCGTCCGCGGCGTCGGCCGCCGTGATGGCCAGCTGGTAGTCCCCGGCCGGCAGGTCGAGCGGACCCGCCAGCGTGCCCGGGGCGAAATCGTCCAGCGTGAGGGCGCCGTTCACATAGACGTCCACGGTGAGATCCGGCACTCCGTGGAGGACCGACAGGGTTGCACCGGCCGGCGTTTCGGCGGCGGTTGCCGGGGCAGCGACGGATGCCGCTCCCAGGGCTGCTACGGCTCCAATGGCAAACAGGCTTCTTTGCATGACTACTCCTTGGTGTGGTCCCGTGGCGGGGACTTTTCGCTGACATCCGGTACTACCCGGATGTCAGCGGCGATCTGGATGCAAGGAGCTGGAAGTTTTTTGGTCAGGCGTTCCAGAGGCCGTAGGAATCAGCCAGCGAGGAGATCTTCTGTGCGCGCGCCAGACGCGGCAGGTAGGACCCGTCTCCGACGACGGCGCCCGCGGCATGCTCGCGCAGGAGTTCGGCGGCCCAGCTGATCTCGGACTCACTCGGTGACAGCCCGCGGTTGATCGTGTCGGCGGCCTCGGGCCGCAGGCACAGCTTGCCCGTCATCCCCATCGAGGCGGTGACCTTGCAGGCGTCGAGCAGTTCGTCACCCAGGGCTCCGACAGTCGGACCGTCGATGGGGCCGGGCAACTGCCCGACACGTGATGCCACGACGAGCTTGGACCGCGCGTAGGCGAGCGCCATCGGCTCGTCGGACGCCCCCGTGTCGCGTCGGAAATCGCCGACGCCGAAGGCGAGGCGGAACGTGCCGGGAGCGCTGGCGATCGCCGTCGCGTTCTCGATGCCGAGGGCGGATTCGACCAGCGCGAGGACGGGCGTCCCCGCCTGCAGGCGCATGGCGGTGTGGGTGACCTGCTCGGGCTTCTCCGTCATGGCGAGCATGACCCCGCGCAGGCCGGGCGCCTTGGACAGGGCAGCGAGGTCATCGGCCCAGTACTCGGTCTCGATGCCGTTGACGCGCACCCACGCGGTCATGCCGGTGGACAGCGCCTCGACCACGCGCTCGCGGGCCTCGGCCTTGCCCGCAGCGGGGACCGCGTCCTCGATGTCGAAGACCACCGAATCCGCCTCCGACGTGAGGGCAGGGATGAAGTTGTCCTCTGAAGCAGCGGAGGCCAGGAGCCAGGATCGGGAGAGCTTGGCGGGAAGCGCGGCTGCGCGGCTGTTTCTGAGGGAAGCCATCCTCAAACAGTACTGAGGACTGCCGCGCATTATCCAACGGAGACGCCCTGCACGTCGTGAACACTACGACCAAAACGGGCTGCCGGAACGGAGATCCGCCAGTACTGCGCGCGGCATCGACGCCGGGGCCATGATGATCGGGGGAGTCTACTTCGCCGCGCTAGGCGCCATGGGCAGGAGGATCGGCACTCTCGATGACTGCCTCCTGAGGTCAGCGCCGCACGCGGTAGCGGGAGATGACGACGCCCGAACCGAAGACACGGCTCCCGACGAGCTCGAGGTCCGTCCGGCGCTGGTGGCGGGGGAAGAACGGGCGCCCACCACCCACCAGCACCGGGTGGACCCTGACCCGGTACTCGTCGATGAGGTCCAGCGCCGCCGCCTCCTCCGCGAGCGCGGCCCCTCCGATCGCGATGTCCCCCTCCGCCGGCTCCGCTCGCAGGCGCTCGATCTCCTGCGCCAGGGTGCCCGACGCCAGGCGGGTGTTGCTTCCCCGGACTGCGGTGAGCGAATGGGAGAACACCACCTTCGGGAGTGGTTTCCAGAGTGCGGTCCACTCGCGTTCCGCTTCATCGGTTGACGGCTCCTGGTCGGCGGTCTCCCAGTACAGCATCGTCTCGTAGAGTCGGCGCCCCAGCAGGTGGACGTCGACCGTGCGGATCTCGTCGATGGCCGACCGGAAGACCTCCTCATCCGGTGTCGTGAAGTCGAAACCGCCATCCGGTCCAACGATGTAGCCGTCCAGGGAGAGCCCCATCGAATAGGTCACCGTGCGCATCAGATTTCTCCTCCGTGAAGTGTGAGTACTCGGACCCTCGCACCCGCGTCCGCTCGTGCTGCGGCTGATCCGGGGACTTCCCTGTAGGGCTCCGCCGTCAGCGCCGGATCCCTTTCCAGAAGTACAGGATCGGGCCGAAGAAATTGACCGGTATGACCGCGGCCCAAGTGCCCTTGTTCCCGTTCACCTGGTCCCTGGGGCGTGTGGCCAGGTCGGCCCAGGCGGAGGCCACCAGTGACAGTTGCACGGAGGCGAGAACCAGCACCCCCGCTTTCTGCCTGCCGGTCAGGTCGCTCCACCGCTTGCGGCCGGAACCCTTGCGGCCGTGCGTTCTCCGGGCAGGTGCTGTGCGGTCAACCATGATGTCTCCCGAGTCGGAGCCCGTACCGGAAACGGGGTGAAGCGTCGTTCCCGGCGCGCGGGCGGGTGGAGCCTTCGGGTGCCTATTCCACCACGGACCCTGGGTCCGCCACCATGCTGCGGTGGATGTTTCCGGGAAGGAAGAGGAGGGACAGCGCCGGCCGGCCGGAACTGATGCCCGAGCCCGCGGGAGGAGGGAGTACTACAGTGAAATACCCGCGGACTTTCCACTCGCGGCCACCCGTCGCCACAGGAGAAACGCATGGCTCCCAGCCGCAATCCACTCGATGACCTGCGCGAAACCATCGGCCATCTGGCCGATCAGCTCAAGCTTCCCGGTTCGGAGCGGGTGGACGACCTGATGGGCGACCTCATCGGCGCCCGGCCCGGACCGGCCCGACCGCTCTCCGAGGTGCAGGCGGAGCTCGACGCGCTGGTGGGACTGGAAACCGTGAAGGAACAGGTGCGGGCGCTCGTCGCACTGCTGCAGGTCCAGGCCCGCCGCAAGGCGCACGGCCTGCCGGAAGTGGCCACGTCCCAGCACCTGGTGTTCCTCGGGAACCCCGGTACCGGCAAGACCACCGTGGCGCGGCTCCTGGCCGAGATGTACCGCGCCGTCGGCCTGCTGCAGAAAGGCCACCTGGTCGAGGTCGACCGCTCCGGCCTGGTGGGACAGTACGTCGGCGCCACCGCCATCAAGACGGATCGGGTGATCCGGCGGGCACTGGACGGCGTGCTGTTCATCGACGAGGCCTACGCCCTGGCCCCGGAGGACGGCCGGACGGACTTCGGCCCCGAGGCGATCGAGGTCCTGCTCAAGCGGATGGAGGACCACCGCCACCGCCTGGTCGTGATAGTGGCCGGCTATCCGCGGCTGATGGAGGCGTTCCTGCTCTCGAACCCCGGCCTGCGCTCCCGGTTCGCCCGCGAGATCACCTTCCCCGACTACTCCGTCGACGCACTTCAGACGATCTTCTCCCAGATGCTGGCCCAGCACGAGTACACCCTGGAGCCGGGCGCGGACCAGATGCTGCGCCGCATCCTCGCCGGCCTTCACACCGGCGAGGACTCCGGTAACGCGCGGTTCGCCCGCACACTCTTCGAGCAGGCGCTCAACCGCCAGGCGCTGAGGCTCTCGCTCGACGAGGACCGGGACCTCGACGCACTGGACCGCGAGGACGTCATGACGCTCACCACGGACGACCTCGTCGAGGCCGCCCGAGCCCTGGGCGAGGGACCGGCACCGGAACCCGACCCCGAACCCGAACCGTCGCGGTGGTGGCGCTGGCTCCTGTGACGGCCGCGGCCCGTACCGGGGGCGGCACGTGATCAGGGCGCGTCGCCGTCGTGGCTCCGGGCCACCTGCGCTGCCTGCTGTGGACGCCTGTTGCAGGGGCGCTTGCAGTTACCCTGCTGCGCGTCGCCCGGCACCTGCCGGACCAGCCCTGACCCCTACAACTGGTCCTCGAGGTGGAAGACCTCCTCGAGCCGGAGGAAACCCTCGTCGGGCCGGCCGTCGAGCGCCACGAAGAACGGCGCCATGTCCGCCTGCCACCGCGCATTGACCTCGGTCCCGGCCATGGCTGCCTGGGAGGCGGCGAAGTCCTCGCATTCCACGTAGCCGATCAGCAGGCCGTCCGGACGCAGGAACAGCGAGTAGTTGTTCCATCCCGTCTCCTTGAGCGCCCGGGCCATGTCCGGCCAGATCGCGGCATGGCGCTCGCGGTACTCGGGGATCCGCTCGGGCCGGACCTGCAGCTGGAAGCACACGCGTTCCATCGATTGTCGTTCCTTTCGAAAGGGGTGACGTCGGAGGGGCGACGCCGTAGGGGCGACGTCAGAGGCTGACGTGGCGATGTTCGACGCCGAGGAGGGAAGCAGCCGCCTTCACGTCGGCGGCACGGTGCCCCACACAAAGCGCCCAGTGGTGGCCGATGCCGGTCTGGCTCCAGGCGTCCACCCACAGGCCGGGGTCTCCCCCGAAGTCCACGCGCGACGTCGTGTTGCCGATGGCCAGCAGCGGACCGGGAACCACGGTCCCCTCGGACGTGATGAAGACGTAGGAGCCGTCCGGGTCCTGTCCGATGCCGAAGGTCGTGACCGGGCCGTGCCGCACGTCGAACTCGACCGAGACGCCCCAGCCGCGCTTGCCGTGATACACCCCGAGTCCGCGCAGCAGCGGGTCGGCGGCGCTGACGGCGAGGTGGGCCGGGCCGTCGTGGCCCATCTCCACCACGTTGTCGAAGAAGTTCAGTGCCTGGATCTCGGTGAAGGAGCCGCCCGCTCCCATGGCCTGCGCGGCCAGCATGGCGATCGACGTCCGTAGCTCGTACTCACCGGCCATCGGCACGCCGCGCGCGGTGAGGATCGAGGCGCCGAGGATCATGCCCGCCCCGAGACGCTCATGCTGCTCGCCCGCGAGCCCGCGGTGGTAGTAGGCGAGGGAGTCCAGGTCGAATTCCGCCACGAGCCGGTCGAGCCCCACGGAGACCCTGGCGCCCCAGGCGAAGTCCTCGTCGTTCACCGACTCGTCCACGGTGAAGAGGCTCCGGGCGAGAGCCACGCGCTCGTGCACCTGCTCCTCTGTCACCTCGCCCACGAACTCGCGCAGATCGTCGAATTCGAGGACCTCGACATGCGAGCCGAACGTCGTCGACACCGTGGTGAGGTCGGTGGAGACGTCGAGCATGCCGGGATACACATGGCCCATAAGGCCGTGACGGGCGTGCCGCAGTCTGCCGCGGACCCCCGCCGCGTGGACCCACTGGTTGATGCGCTCCCATGCCGATTCCTGCTTCAGGTGGCCGGACACCGAGCGGAACGGGATACCCGCCCGCTGGAAGACGTTGGCCACCTCGGGCACCGGGCACTGGCCGCAGTAGGCGAGCCATTTGCCGGTGTCGAAATTCGCGTGGTCCATGGCCTCCGTCGGCTGGAGGTCGATCACGAGGACCGGCGTCTGCGACCGCTGGGCGATCGGCAGCACCATCGAGGACGTCAGATACGTGGTCAGGAAGATGACGATCAGGTCGCAGTCCGCGCGGCGGAGCTCCTCCGCCGCGGAAGCCGCCTCGCGGGCATCGGACACGAAGCCGACGTCGGTCACCTCGGCGTCGAGCTCGTTGAACCGGGCGGTGACATAGCGGGCCGATTCCTGCAGCTGCGGAAGGAGGTCGGGAAACTGGGGCCAGTACGCGCCGAGGCCGCCCGAGACGAGTCCGAGGCGGGTTGGCCGGCGGCGGATCGGTTCGAGCCGGCCGGACAGGGCCAGCGGGGCGGACGTGGCGGGAGGATCGGTGGTCATGGATGCTCCTCGAACAACGGATGCGACGACGGATGGAAGAAGCGGGAGGAATGGAAAAGGGCGGGACGCCTGAGGACGCCCCGCCCCTGGAACGACTAGAAGTCGTACTCGTCGATGTTGTCCGCGTTGAACTGCGTGGGCGGGCCGACCAGGACGATCCCGCCGTCGCCGACCTCACGCTCGCCGAGTTCCCCGGCCTCGAAGGTGTCACCGGTCTCCCCGGTGATGTCGCCGTCGGCCAGTGCCTTGCCGGCGAACGCCGCCACGTATCCGAGCTGTGCCGGATCCCAGAGCGCGAACTCCTCGACGGTGCCGTCCTTGACGAACGGGCGCATCTCGTTCGGCAGGCCCAGGCCCGTGAGTGCGACCTTGCCCTTGTACTCCGAGGTGGAGAGGTAGCGGGCAGTGGCTGCGATGCCGACCGTGGTGGGCGAGATGATGCCCTTCAGGTCCGGGTAGGCCTGCAGGAGTCCCTGCGCCTCCTGGAAGGACTTCGTGTCGTCGTCGTCGCCGTACACCTTCGCGACGAGCTCGATCTTCGCGTAATCCGGGTTGGACTCCAGTTCCTCCTCCATGAACTTGATCCACTCGTTCTGGTTGGTGGCGTTGGCCGTGGCCGAGAGGATGGCGATCTCGCCCTCTCCACCGATCTGCTCCGAGATCAGCTCGAGCTGGATCAGGGCCACGTCCTTGGCGTTGACCTGGCTGACGAAGAGGTCGCGGTAGTCGGGGTTGGTGTCCGAGTCGAACGCCACGATCTTCGCACCCGCCGCGCGGGCTTCCTCGAGGGCGGGCCCGACGGCGTCGGGGTCGTTCGCGGCGATGACGATCACGTTGGTGCCGCGCTGGGTCTCGGCGTTGATGAAGGACACCTGGCTCGAGGCGCTGGCGTCCAGTGGCCCGACGACCTCGGAGGAGGCGAACCCTGCTTCCTTCGCGCCGTCCTCGCCGCCGCCCAGCACCACGTCGGTGTAGGGGTTGTTGAGCTGCTTGGGGATGAAGGTGATGGTCTGGTCGCCCTCGGACCCGCTGCCGGACTCGCTGCCGCTGCCTTCAGTGGCCGCACCGCCGCCACAGGCGCTGAGGACCAGGGCTGCGCTGGTTGCGAGGGCTGCGAATGCCGCCCGTCGTCCGGTGGATCCGGAATGGATGAACCTCATTGTTTCTTCCTTTCGATGGGCGCTGGGAACCCGGCGCCGGGTGCAACCCTAGGAGGACGGCCTAGGGAAGTGGAGCAGTGCGGACGCGCCGGGAGTGGCGGGCCTGCTTGATGGCGGACGCGATGTTCGGCGCCACCACCGAGATGATGAGCAGCGAGCCCGTCACGATGATGAGGACCACTTCGGAGACGCGGTCCAGTTTGAGGGCGTAGTTGATGGTGCCGATCAGCAGCACCCCGGCCAGGACGCCCGGGATGGAGCCCTTGCCGCCGAAGATCGAGACGCCCCCGAGCAGCACCGCTGCGATGACGGCGAGTTCGAGGCCGCTGGCGTTGTCGCTGCGGGCGCTGGAGTAACGGAGGGTCCAGTAGATACCCGCGAGCGCGGACACGGTGCCGGTGGCCAGGTACAGCAGGAACTTGGAGCGGGCCACGTCGATGCCGACGAACGTCGCCGCCTCCTTGCTGTAGCCGAGGGCGAAGAGCCCGCGGCCGAACGGCGTGAAGTGCAGGACGACGGCGAAGGCGATGATGAGCAGGACGACGCCGACCATGACCGTGGGGATGCCCGTCCCGCCGATCTTCGAGGTGAAGAAGGCCGTGAGGCCCGGCGGGAAATTCGCCACCGCGTTGTCGCCGATGACCACGAGGGCGAGTCCGCGGAAGAGCGCCAGCGTGCCGATGGTGACGGCGAGGGACGGTAGGCCGAGGTAGGCGATGAGCACGCCGTTGAAGGCGCCGGCGACGAGGCCGGCCAGCACGCAGATCGCCAGGACGAGGCCGATGTTCATGCCTCCCTGCCAGAGGACCCCCATGAGGGCGCTCGTGAGCCCCGCGATGCTGGCGACCGAGAGGTCGATCTCCCCCGAGATGATGACGAGCGTCATCGGCAGGGCGATGAGCAGGGTGGGGATCACATCGAGAAGGAGGAACCCGACCGTGACCGGGGAGGCGAACCGCGGGATCACGATGCTCGCGTAGATCACGACGACGAGCAGCACGTAGATCATGACCGCGTCGCGCCCGAGCAGGATCCGCGCTGCACCCGTGCGGCCCTTGGGCACGGCCAGCACCTTCGAGGTGTCGGCCTTGCCCGCGCCCTGTCGTGCCTGCTTCGGACGCTTCCCGACCCCCTGGCTGGTGCTTCCGGGTGTTCCTGCCATGTGCCGGCCTTTCGCTGGGGAGCCGTTGTCCGGCCGGTGCCCTTCGGGCGGGAGGATGGTCGGGGCGCCTGAGGGGTCAGACATTGCGGGCCTCCGCGATCCGGAGTTTCCTGGCGGACCGCACGCTGGCGATGCGGTCGATGACGACGGCGGCGAGGATGAGGATGCCCACGATGGCCTGCTGCCAGAACTTGTCGACGCGCAGCGCCGTCAGGGCACTCGTGATGGTGGTCAGGAGCAGGGCGCCGACGGCCGCCCCGAAGACCGTGCCGCTGCCGCCGAAGATCGCGACGCCGCCCACCACAGCGGCCGCGACGACGTCGAGCTCGAGACCCGACCCCGTCGTCGCGCCCACCGAGTTGAAGCGGCTGGCGTACAGCACGCCGGCGAGCCCGGCCAGGAGCCCGTTCACCACGAAGGCGAGCAGGACGCGGCGCTGGACGGGGATGCCGAACAGCCGGGCTGCGTCGGGCTCGGATCCGATGGCGTACAGGTCGCGCCCCGGGCGTGTGCCGAGCATGTACACGGCGACGATCGCGACGACGACCACCGCGATCAGCGTGATGACCGGGAACCCGAGGACCGTGTCGACGGAGAGGTTGCCGAAGGCTTCGGGCCGGTCCCCGGCGAAGTACTGCGTGCCGCCGGCCCAGGCGTTGCTGATGCCGCGGAAGATGTAGAGGGTCCCGAGCGTGATGACGAGGGCCGGGACCTTCGCGATGGTGATGAGGAGGCCGTTGAGGGCCCCGAGGACCGCGCCGAAGAGCATGCCGAGCACGAACACCGCGATGATCGGCAGGTCCGGCGCAGCCACGAAGATGCTGCCCGTCCCGAACGCCACGAGTCCGAGGATCGAACCGACGGAGAGGTCGATGTTCCGCGTGATGATCACCAGGGTCTGGCCGACGGCGAGGATCATGAGGATGGTCGCGTTCAGCAGCAGGTCCTTGATGCCCTGCTCGCTGAGGAACAGCGGATTGAGCGCCCAGGTCACCGCGACCAGCACCACGAGGGCGAAGATCACGGGGAGTTCGCGGAACTTCATCAGTGACGCGAATGCCGAGGGCCGTGCGTGCCCGGACGGGGTGTGTGCGGGGGCGGCACTCTTGCTGTCGAGGCTCATCGCGATGTCTCCAGGGATGCGGTTGCGGCGTGCATGACGGTTTCGGCCGTGGCGTCCGAGCGGTCCAGCCGGCCCGTGATCCGGCCCTCGCGCATGACCAGGACACGGTCGGCCATGCCGAGCACCTCGGGCAGCTCGGAGGAGATCATCAGGATCGCGATCCCCCGTCCCGCGAGTTCGGAGATCAGCCGGTGCACCTCGCTCTTGGTGCCGACGTCGATGCCGCGCGTGGGCTCGTCGATGATGAGCAGCTTCGGGTCCGTGGCGAGCCACTTCGCGAGGACCACCTTCTGCTGGTTGCCGCCCGACAGGGTGGAGACGGCGTGCTCGGGCGAGCCCGCCTTCACCTGCAGCCGCTTGCCCCAGGTCTGGGCTGCCTCGCGCTCGGCCCTGCCGCTGATGAGCCCGAACCTCGCGAGCGAATGCCGCAGGGTCAGGGCCGCGTTGCGTTCCACGGAGAGCTCCATGACGAGGCCCTGCTTGCGGCGGTCCTCGGGGACGAAGCCGATGCCGGCGTCGATCGCCGCCCGGGGGTCCTTGCCGCGCAGCCGCTGCCCGAACATCTCGACGGTGCCCGACTCGTACCGGTCGATGCCGAAGACGGCGCGTGCCACTTCGGTGCGGCCCGCGCCCACGAGCCCGGACAGCGCGACGATCTCGCCTGCCCGCACCTCGAAGTCGATGTCGTGGAACACGCCGGGCCGCGTCAGCCCGCTCACCTTCAGGACGACGTCGCCGACGTCCGTCTCGCTCTTGGGGAACAGGGCGTCGATGTCCCGGCCCACCATCTCGCGGACGATCGCCTCGACCGACGTCGCGCCCGTCTCGTGGGTGGCGATGTACGTGCCGTCGCGCATGACGGTGATGCGGTCGCACAGGCCGAAGACCTCGTCGAAGCGGTGCGAGATGAAGAGGATGCCGCTGCCGGCATCACGCAGGCGGCGGGCGACGGCGAACAGGCGGTCCACCTCGACGCCGCTGAGGGCTGCGGTGGGCTCGTCCATCACCAGGACGCGGGCATCGAGGGAGATGGCCTTGGCGATCTCGATGATCTGCTGGTCGGCGATCGAGAGTCCCTCCGCCACGCGGTCGGGATCGATGGGGACGCCGAGCTGGTCGAAGAGCTCCTTCGCCCGGCGGCGCATCTCCACGCGGCTGATGAGGCCGAAGCGGCCCTTGGGCTGGCGTCCGATGAAGATGTTCTCGGCGACCGTGAGGTCAGGGAAGAGCGTGGGCTCCTGGTAGATGACCGAGATGCCGGCGGCCTTGCTGTCGGCGACGTTGCGGAAGCTGACGGGCTGCCCTGCGACGAGGAATTCGCCCGCGTCGGGCTGGTGCACGCCTGCGAGGATCTTCACGAGCGTGGACTTCCCGGCGCCGTTCTCCCCTACCAGGGCGTGGATCTCGCCGGCCGCGAGGTCGATGGTCCCGTCCGCGAGGGCGACGACCGGGCCGAACGTCTTCAGGGCCCCCCGCAGGGTCAGCACGGGGGTCCTCGCCGGTATGGCCGGGTCGGCGGCCTCACTGCCACGACCATCAAAGTGCGTCACTGCAACTCCTCCGGAGAAATGAATCGTTTCAGAGCTACGATCCATTCCGAATACTAGGCGTGACGCCCATCACCGTCAACAGGCCGAGATCGAGTTGTTACCTCGATTTCCGGAGCAGGGAAAGTCCCTGGCTGACGGCGCGGATCGGTGCCGTGGTACTGCCGCGCTCCACGAGTTCCGGGTCGAAGATGACCTGCCGTCGCCGCGAGGCGGGACCCTCGATCTCCTCGAGGAGGAGTTCGACAGCGGTGCGCCCCATGAGTTCGGTCGGCTTGCGGACACTCGTCAGGGGCACCACGGCCGAGGCGGAGAAATCGATGTCGTCGTAGCCGATGAGGGCCAGGTCCTCGGGGATCCGGAGTCCCCGGATCAGCAGGACCGCCTGCATGACACCGATCGCAAGGAGGTCGTTGGCACAGAAGATGCCGTCGGGCAGGTCGCCCGGCCGGCGCTGCGCGATCTCCTCCCCGGCGTCCCTGCCCGCGAGGACGGTCATGGCATCGGCCTCGACCACCTCCAGCACCGCGCCGTCGTGCTCGTCGACCGCCTGCCGGGCGCCCGCCAGCCGGTCCGCCACCTGGCGGTAGTCCGCCCGGGTCCCCACGAAGACGATCCGCCGGCGCCCGGCCTCGAGCAGGTGCCTCACGGCCATGTACCCGCCCGCGACATCGTCCACGGACACGGAACTGCAGCGGCGCTGCGGGTCGACGCGGTCGACCAGCACCACGGGCATACCGCGCTTGCGCAGCGCCTCGACACGGGGCCCCACGTCCCCGACGGGCGAGATCAGCATGCCCTGCACACGCTGCTGCTCGAAGACGTCGATGTACCTGGCTTCGCGTTCAGGGTCCTGGCCACTGTCCCCGAGCACCACGGTGCTGCCGTTCTCGGCGGCGCAGTCCTCGGCCGCCCTGGCGAGGGAGGAGAAGAACGGGTTGCCGACGTCGAGCACGATCAGGCCGATCGTGCGGCTCTGGCCCGCCCGAAGTTGCCGGGCGGCATCGTTGCGGACGAAGCCGAGCTCGTCGATCGCACCCTGCACGCGCTCCCTGGTGGCGGCGGAGACGCGTGCGGGGTGGTTCAGCACATTGGACACCGTGCCGATCGCCACACCCGCCCGGTCCGCAACGTCCTTGATGCTGACTGGTCGACTGTCCATGGGTACCTCGAAGCTCGTGTCCGGCGCCGGTCGCGACCGGCGCCGGGACTGTTGACACTCGGTCTTCTGCAAGGATAACTTTGAAACGTGCCAATGAAACGATTCAACGGCGCACCAGTTCTGCGCCCTTCTCCCGGGTCCCGCCGGGGTACAGGAAGTCCGCTGAGAAACCCCCGCCCGGAGAGCACCCGGTCGCCACCACGCTGGAGAGAGTACATGACTGTCATCGACGACATCGCTGCGGAGCTGGATCAGCTCGCCATCGAGGTGCCCTCCTGGGCCTATGGAAATTCCGGAACACGCTTCAAGGTCTTCGCGACCCCCGGCACCCCCCGCACGGTCGAGGAGAAGATCGCGGACGCGGCGATGGTCAACAAGCTGACCGGCCTCGCCCCCAGCGTGGCCCTCCACATCCCGTGGGACAAGGTGGACGACTACGGGAACCTCGCGTCCTTCGCGGGTGAGCACGGCATGAAGCTCGGCACCATCAACAGCAACACGTTCCAGGACGACGACTACAAGTTCGGCAGCCTGACGCACAGTGACGCCGCGGTGCGGAACAAGGCCATCGACCACATGTACGAGTGCATCGAGGTCATGAACGTCACCGGTTCCCGTGACCTGAAGATCTGGCTCGCGGACGGCTCCAACTACCCGGGCCAGGCCGACATGCGCTCCCGCCAGGACTGGCTGCAGGACTCCCTGCGGAAGGTCTACGACCGCCTCGGCGAGGACCAGCGGCTGGTCCTCGAGTACAAGTTCTTCGAGCCGGCGTTCTACCACACGGACGTCCCCGACTGGGGCACCTCGTACGCCCACTGCCTGCAGCTCGGCGAGAAGGCCCTCGTCTGCCTCGACACCGGACACCACGCACCCGGGACGAACATCGAGTTCATCGTGGCGCAGCTGATCCGGCTCGGGAAGCTCGGCTCCTTCGACTTCAACTCGCGCTTCTACGCGGACGACGACCTCATCGTCGGTGCCGCCGATCCGTTCCAGCTGTTCCGGATCATGGCCGAGGTGGTGCGCGGCGGCGGTCTCGACCCGTCCAGCGGCATCGCACTCATGCTCGACCAGTGCCACAACCTGGAGGAGAAGATCCCCGGCCAGATCCGCTCCGTGCTGAACGTGCAGGAGATGACGGCCCGGGCCCTGCTCATCGACCGTGCCGCGCTGACCGCGGCGCAGGAGTCCGGCGACGTGCTGGGCGCCAACGCCATCCTGATGGATGCCTTCTACACCGACGTCCGCCCGGGCCTGGCCGCCTGGCGCGAGTCCAAGGGCCTTCCGGCGGATCCGATGGCCGAGTACCGGGCCAGCGGCTACCAGGACCGGATCAACACCGAACGACAGGGCGGCCAGCAGGCCGGATGGGGAGCATGAGCATGACCACGGCAGGAAACACGACGACGACAGGGCCCTCGACCAGCGCCGCTCCGAACGGCCCGACGAACCCGACGGTCAATCAGACCGTGCAGGACCTCATCGGGCGCTCCAACCGGCTCGGCGCCGACAAGCGCAACACGAACTACGCCGGCGGCAACACGTCGGCGAAGGGCACGGGCTTCGACCCGGCCACCGGCGAGGACGTGGAACTGCTCTGGGTCAAGGGCTCCGGCGGTGACCTCGGGACCCTGAAGGAATCCGGGCTCGCCGTCCTGCGCCTGGACCGCATGAAGGCCCTCCGCTCCGTGTACCCGGGGGTGGAGCGCGAGGACGAGATGGTCGCGGCCTTCGACTACACGCTGCACGGCAAGGGCGGCGCGGCGCCGTCCATCGACACGGCCATGCACGGCCTCGTCGATGCCGCCCACGTCGACCACCTGCACCCCGACTCCGGCATCGCGATCGCGACGGCCGCCGACGGCGAGGCCCTGACCGCCACGATCTTCGGCCCCAAGGTCGTCTGGGTGCCCTGGCGCCGGCCCGGTTTCCAGCTCGGACTCGATATCGCCGCCATCAAGGAGGCCAATCCGCAGGCCATCGGCACGATCCTCGGCGGGCACGGCATCACCGCGTGGGGCGACACCTCCGCCGAGGCCGAGGCGAACTCGTTGGAGATCATCGAGACGGCCGAACGCTACATCGCCGAGCACGGCAAGGCCGAGCCCTTCGGTCCCGCCCTCGAGGGCTACGCGGCACTGCCCGAGCAGGAGCGCCGGGCCAAGGCCGCGGCCCTCGCCCCGACCATCCGCGGGCTCGCCTCCACGGACAAGGCCCAGGTGGGCCACTTCACGGACGACCCCCGCGTCCTGGACTTCCTGGCCTCCACAGCGCACCCGCGCCTCGGCGCGCTCGGGACGAGCTGCCCGGACCACTTCCTGCGCACCAAGGTCAAGCCGCTCATCCTCGACCTCCCGGCGGAAGCCGACATCGAGAGCTGCCTGCTGCGCCTGCGTGAACTGCACGCCGAGTACCGGACGGACTACGCCGCGTACTACGACCGCCACGCCACGGGCGAGTCCCCCGCCATGCGCGGCGCGGACCCGGCGATCGTGCTGGTACCGGGCGTGGGCATGTTCTCCTTCGGGGCGAACAAGCAGACCGCCCGGGTGGCCGGGGAGTTCTACCTGAACGCCATCAACGTGATGCGCGGCGCCGAGGCCATCTCGACCTACTCCCCCATCGAGGAGAGCGAGAAGTTCCGCATCGAGTACTGGGCCCTCGAGGAGGCCAAGCTCGCACGGATGCCGAAGCCGAAGTCCCACGCCGGGCGCATCGCCCTGGTGACGGGGGCGGCGTCGGGCATCGGCAAGGCGATCGCGACGCGCCTGGCCGCGGAGGGCGCCTGCGTGGTCATCGCGGACCTCAACATCGACAGCGCGAGCACGGTCGCCGAGGAACTCGGCGGTTCCGACGTCGCCATCGGCGTGCAGGCGGACGTCACGGACCCGGCGCAGGTGCAGGAGGCCGTGAAGGCGGCCGTACTGGCATTCGGTGGGCTCGACCTCGTGGTGAACAACGCGGGCCTGTCCATCTCCAAGCCCCTCCTCGAGACCACCGAGAAGGACTGGGACCTGCAGCACAACGTCATGGCCAAGGGTTCCTTCCTCATGTCGCAGGCCGCGGCGAAGGTGCTGATCGAGCAGGACATGGGCGGGGACATCATCTACATCTCCTCCAAGAACTCGGTGTTCGCGGGCCCCAACAACATCGCCTACAGCGCCACCAAGGCGGACCAGGCACACCAGGTACGCCTGCTCGCCGCGGAACTCGGCGAATACGGCGTCCGCGTCAACGGCATCAACCCCGACGGCGTCGTCCGCGGTTCCGGCATCTTCGCCGGCGGCTGGGGCGCCAAGCGGGCCGCCGTCTACGGCGTGGAGGAGGAGAAGCTGGGCGAGTACTACGCGCAGCGCACCCTGCTCAAGCGCGAGGTACTCCCGGAGAACGTCGCGAACGCCGTCGCCGTCCTGACCTCCGCCGAACTCTCGCACACCACGGGCCTGCACATCCCCGTGGACGCGGGCGTGGCCGCGGCGTTCCTGCGCTGACATGGGCGTCGGTTCTGGAGCAGTCTTCGCCGCCGTCGACATCGGGGCATCCTCCGGACGCGTGATCCTCGGGAAGCTGACGGACCACGGTCCCGAACTGGTGACGGCGCACCGCTTCCCGAACGGCGCGCAGTTCATCGGGGGTGCCCTGCGCTGGGACGTCGAGGCGCTGTTCACCGAGGTGGTCGCCGGACTGGCGACCGCCGCGGACATGGCGGCGCAGGCCGGGGACACCGTCACGAGCATCGGGATCGACACCTGGGCTGTGGACTACGGGCTGGTCGACGGCTCCGGCGCGCTCCGGCACCTGCCGTTCAGCTACCGCGACGCCCGGACCGACGCGACCATCGGCGTCGTGCACGCCGCCCTGCCACCGGAACGGCTGTACGCGCGCACCGGGCTGCAGTTCCTGCCCTTCAACACGCTGTACCAGCTGGCGGCGGAGCGGTCGCTGGCCGGGGTGCAGGCCCTGCTCATCCCGGACCTGCTCGCCTACCGGCTGACCGGTGCACGCTGCACCGAGGCCACCAATGCGTCCACCACGGGGCTGCTCGACGCCGGGACGGGCACCTGGGCGGAGGACCTGTTCGCCCCGCTCGGGCTGACACCCGACCTGTTCCCGCCGCTCGTGGAACCGGGCGCGGTGGTGGGCCGGCTGCTGCCCGCGGTCGCTGCGGCAACGGGACTCCCCGGGTCGACCGCCGTCGTCGCCGTCGGTTCCCACGACACCGCGTCCGCCGTCGCCGCCGTCCCGGCCGAATCACCCCACTTCGCCTACATCTCGTCCGGCACCTGGTCGCTCGTCGGCGTCGAACTCGACGCGCCCATCCTCACGGACGAGAGCCGCGAGGCGAACTTCACCAACGAACGCGGCGTCGACGGGACCATCCGCTACCTCCGCAACACGGGCGGTCTCTGGCTGCTGCAGGAGTGCCTGCGGGAGTGGAGCGTCGAAGGGCCCGAGCCGGACCTCGTCGGGCTGCTCACCGCCGCCGCGGCCCTGCCCGCCGGTGGACCGGTCATCGACGCCGACAGCACCGCATTCCTCGCTCCCGACGGTATGCCGGGACGGATCCGGCGGGCGGCCGAAGCCGCAGGGCGGGCCGCACCGTCCTCGCGGGAAGCCGTGGTCCGGTGCATCCTGGACAGCCTCGCCGATGCCTACGCCCGCACCCTGCGCGACGCCGCCCGGCTGTCGGGCCACCGCATCGATGTCATCCATGTGGTCGGTGGAGGGTCCCAGAACGCCCTGCTGTGCCAGCTCACCGCGGACCGGACCGGCCTGCCCGTCCTCGCCGGCCCCGTGGAAGCGACCGCGCTCGGCAACATCCTCGTCCAGGCACGCGCGGCCGGTCTCCTGGCTGCGGGCCCGGGCCTTGCCGGGATCCGGGCGGCGGCGCGGGCGGCGGCCCGGACCGTGCGGTACGAGCCCGCGGACGCGGCACTGTCCTCGGCGAGGTGACCGTGTTCCTCGCGGCCGTGGGTGGGATCTCCTCGGCGAGGGTCCCGCGTGCGGCCGCGTGGCCTCACATGCGGCCGAAGATGGAACGGATCACCGCGAAGACCCCGTAGCAGATGAGGCCGACGGCGATCGCCGTCAGGACGTAGACGCCCACCGGGTGGTACTGCAGCGACTTGAGGCTGCCGTCCAGCCCGGTCGATTCCTGCGGATTGCGGTCCAGGCCGGCAAGGACGAACAGGCTGCCCACGAGGAGCAGCGCGAGCCCCTTGGCCACGTGCCCCACGACGCCGACGATCTCGATGACCCGCCCGCGGTGCGTGTCCTCGAACTTCCTGAGTTCCGGCCG
Organism: Arthrobacter rhamnosi; assembly: GCF_054510855.1. Classification (NCBI taxonomy): domain Bacteria; kingdom Bacillati; phylum Actinomycetota; class Actinomycetes; order Micrococcales; family Micrococcaceae; genus Arthrobacter; species Arthrobacter rhamnosi. The sequence goes on from NZ_JBTNDT010000005.1 coordinate 276,074, forward strand.
GAAGCCGCGGCGCACGCCCTTGACCACGAAGTGCACCCCGATCCCGAGGATGACGCCTGCTGCGACGAACACCAGGAGGACCCCGAAGTCCGAGGTCATGAGGGACCGCGTGAAGTCGACCGTGGACTCCGAGGAGTCGGGTCCGTCACCGAGTGCGAAGCGCGCGAACGTGCCGGCCATGGATCCATAGATGAGGACGAGCGAACCGGAGGAGATGTGCTTGCCGATCCGCTTCCCGGTGGGGAGATGCCGCGCGCGCAGCGTCGCTTCACTGAACTGCCACAGCGCCAGGCCTGCGCAGCCGATCGCGGAGACCCACAGGATCGGTGTTCCGAGCCGGCCCTCGGCCACCTCCTCGAGCGCGCCTGTCGGCTCCGCCTCACCATTGCCGCCGAAAGCGAGGCGCAGGGCGATGGCGCCGATCAGGACGTGCACCAGTGCGAGCGCCGCGAACCCCAGCCGCGCCGTGACATCGAGCGCACGCGTGTCGGAGACCTGTTCGATGACATCCGCGGCCCGGCTCGGCAGGCTCTGCGGGTCCGCACTGCTGTCCGTCGTCACTGCCTCATCCTCCCGGTGCCGTCGTCCGGGCGCCGTTCCTCGGGAGGATGGTCGCCGCGGTAGTTGCTCCAGCATATGAGAGCACGCGGGAACGCGGGCATCCCGTCCGCGGCCTGGCAATGGTGGACCTGGAGCGGATTGCTGCTACCGATCGGTCAGCGCAGCGTGGAACAGCTCGCGGGCCGTCCGGCCGCTGCCGGAGGACGCACCCCCACAGCGGACGGACCGATCAGCCGGCGACGATCAGGGGATCAGGGGATCAGGGGATCAGGGGATCAGGGGATCAGCTGTACCAGAACCACTGCGGCGGGCGCCAGGATACCGGGACCGAGTGCGCATTGAAGGTGCCGCACTCGGAGCAGGTGTAGCTCGCGCTCGCCGGGATCAGGTCCGTGGAATGGTCCGCCTGCCGCGCCGGGACGAATTCCTCGAAGATCAGGTATTCATCGGTCCCGCAGCGGGGGCAGGAGGGTGCCTCACCTGTGTCCACCCGGAAGAAGGAGGAGCTGCTGGTACGCACGCTCCGCCCCGAATCGATAGTTGTCATCATGATCACCGTCCAGTCTTGCAACCGACGCTGGAAGCAAGTAGTAAGGGTACTTACATCTAAATATAGGCACCCGCTACGCGTTGCGGAAGCGAAGGGCCTCCTGCTGCCCCCGGCCGGCGTGGGCGGGGGTTCGCACCGGCTGGCACAATGTCCCTATGACGGCCAGGGCCCCGAGATCCGCAGCAGCACTCCCACCCGAGCAGGCGGGCCCCCTGAGGCGGGCCCTTACCGACAGTGCCGACGTGACGGTGTTCGTGGATGGCACCGCCCACCGGCTTCCCGCCGAGGCGCAGGCCGCCGTCGTCGACCTCCTCGCCCGGTTGTCCGACGGCGACGCCGTCCAGGTGACCTCGGTGGCCGAGCTGCTGACCACATCCCAGGCAGCCGAACTCGCCGGGATCTCGCACAGCTACCTGCGCAAGCTCACGGATGCGGGCACCCTCCCCGTCGAGTACCGCGGCTCGCACCGTCGTCTGCGGCGGTCCGACGTCGAGGAATGGCTCCGCAGCCAGTTGCGGCGTACGGATCCATCCAACACGCCGCCCGCTCCCCCGGAGCCGGCGGGTCCGGCCGCGTCCTAGGACTGCTCGAAGCGGGGACGGGACCGCCAGCGCCGGGCCTTGAGCGCGAGGTGCAGTTCCAGCCGCACCATACCGCCGAGCGGGTCGGCGCCGATGAGCGACCGGATCCGCGCCAGACGGTTGTACACGGAGCTGCGGTGCAGGTGGAGCTGCACCGCGACATCCTGCACCGAGCCGTTCTTGTCGTACAGCAGTTCGAGGACCGGCAGGAGCTCGCCCACGCGGTCGGCGTCGCTCAGCTCCGTGAAGTGCACGCTGCCCTGCGCGGGCGCCTGCCAGCCCACCGCGCCGAGGAACTGGTAGACGCCGATCTCCGCGTAGGAGGACACGTCGCCGAGCTGCGGGTCCACCGCAGCCGCCTGCACGGTGTGCTGCGCCTGGACGAAGGCATCGGTAAGGCCCCAGAGATCGGCTGCGGGTTCGCCGAGCCCGAGGACGACGCGCCCGGCGGGACGCCCCGCCCGCTTGGACACCTCGTCGCGGTACCGGTCGAGGACCTCCTGCAGGGCCCGCCGCCCGATGTCCGGGGTGCACAGCAGGACGGCAAAGGCGGAGGCTCCGGCGCTGAACAGGACGGGTGCGACGCCGACGGTCGCCTGGAGAGCGAGGGTCCGCTGAAGGAGGGCGGCCTCGTGCGGATCGTGGCCATCGCCCCCCGCCGGCTCCGTCCGGCCGGGAGCTGCCCGTCCCGCCCGGGAGCCGGGCAGCGCCCTGGCCGTTCCTCCTGGCGCCGCCGTCCCGTCCGGCCCCGCATCGGTCAGCTCGTGCACCACTGCCACGCGCCAGGGCCCGCCGCCGAGTTCACGCCAGCCCCGCAGTTCCTCGACGGCAGCGGCCACACCCCGGCAGGCCGCGAGGAACGTGGCCTCGCGCTGCGTCCGGCGCTCGGAGGACGCGGTGTCCGTCTCGAGGAGCAGTTCGGCGAGGCGGTCGATGGTCGGCCGGACCGCCGGCAGGGCCGCCAGGATGCCGGCCGCCGGATCGTCGTCGGATTGCTGCTGCACCCATAGGTAGCCCACCCGGAAACCGCGCACCAGCAGTGGAACGCACACGCGTCCCAGCATCCCGAGTTCCTCGTTCGCCGGTACGGCGACGGCGCGGACGGCCCGCGCGATCCCGTGGCGGAGCTGCCACTCGCTCACGTCCGCGGGGACCTTCTTGCTCAGCAGGAAGTTGACCCTTACGCGGTCGGCCGAGGTCTGGTGGCTGCTGTAGGCGAGGAGCACGCCGTCGGGGTCCTCGAGGGATAGGCCGCGCCCGAGCTTCTGCGCGATCGATTCGACGACGTCCTCGATGACCTGGTTCTGCACAGCCCCACAGTAGACGGGCAGCACGGCCCGGACGACATCTGCCGCTCTCGAACTCGACATCTGTCGACAGCGGCGGGAGGCAACTGATGCTAGTGGTCCAGCTCACAGGGCGCTAGAGCCGCGGAATGGCGGGCACGACGCTCCGTCGAACCCGTCAGGGCTGCGCAGGGGTGCCGCTCGTTCGTCGGGGAACCGCCGCGGGCTTGAGGTCCTGTCCCTATTCTGGACCTACCCCGCCCATCCCGATCCCGTGGAGAACCCAATGATCATCGGCGTCCCCAGAGAAGTGAAGAACAACGAGTACCGTGTCGCCATCACCGCATCCGGCGTCCACGAGTTCACTGCGCACGGGCACACCGTGCTGGTCGAGCGGGGGGCGGGCGTCGGCTCCACCATCACCGACGCGGAGTACGAGGCCGCGGGCGCGGAGATCGTCGATGCCGCCGACGACGTCTGGGCGCGCGCCGACATGGTCCTGAAGGTCAAGGAGCCCATCGCCGCCGAGTACCACCGCTTCCGCAAGGGCCTCATCCTCTTCACCTACCTCCACCTCGCAGCGGAGCCCGAGCTGACCCGGGCGCTCCTCGACGCCGGGGTGACGGCCATCGCCTACGAGACCGTCCAGGACGGACGGACCCTGCCCCTGCTCGCCCCGATGTCCGAGGTAGCCGGCCGGCTCTCCGTGCAGGTAGGCGCCCAGGTGATGACCGCCCCTGCAGGGGGTCCCGGGTTGCTCCTCGGTGGCGTCGCGGGCGTCCGTCCCGCCAAGGTGGTCGTGCTGGGAGCAGGCGTCGCGGGTACCAATGCGACCGCGATGGCCGTCGGTACGGGCGCCGAGGTCACGATCCTCGACATCAACATCGCGCGGCTCCGCGAGCTCGACGCCCTGTACACGGGCCGCGTGAAGACCGTTGCCTCGAACTCCCTGGAGATCGAGAAGTCCGTGCTCGAGGCCGACCTCGTCATCGGTTCCGTCCTCATCCCGGGAGCGCGGGCGCCGAAGCTCGTGACGAACGCGCTCGTGGCCCGCATGAAGCCCGGCAGCGTGCTCGTGGACATCGCCGTGGACCAGGGCGGATGCTTCGAGGACTCGCACGCCACGACCCACGAGGACCCCACCTTCACCGTGCACGGGTCGCTGTTCTACTGCGTGGCCAACATGCCGGGCGCCGTCCCCAACACCTCGACCTACGCCCTGACCAACGTGACCCTCCGCTACGCCCTCGCGCTCGCGGACAAGGGCGTTCGTGCTGCCTTCCACGCCGATCCGGCGCTCGCCCGAGGCCTCAACGTCGCGTCGGGCACCGTGGCCCACCACTCGGTGTCGCAGGCCCACGGTCTCGACCTGGTCGAGGACTGGGCGGCGCTGGTCTAGCGTCCCCGCCCAGCGGCCCTCCCCGCTCCGCGCAGGGCAGGGAAGGCCGCATGCACCTGCTCGATGATGCGCACCACTTCCAGCGCGTCCTCCGCGGCCACCGGCGGCGGGCCGCTTCCCTCGATGGCGGCCGCCAGGCCGGCGTAGAAGGCGGTGTACGTGCCGGGTCGGACGGCGAACGGTTCGGTGTGCCCGTTCCGCACGAGGAGCCCAGCGACGTGGTCCGGATCCGCGGCCCTGCCCGGAATCTCACCCGGCAGCACCCCGGCCGCGAGGAGGTCCTCCTGCTGGTCCGTGCCGGTGATGGTGAGGGCGGCGCCGTCGCCCGTCACCCGGAACCGGGGACGAGCCAGGGGCACGAGGGTTCCCGCATGGAGGTGGCTCGTGAGGCCGTTGCTGTGCTGGAGAGCGAGGAAGAAGGAGTCGTCGGCCCGGGCACCCTCGCGGTCCAGCCGGAGTTCGGCGAACGCCGGGACGGCAGGGCCGAACAGGGTGAGGGCCTGGTCGATCAGGTGCGGACCGAGGTCGTAGAGGACTCCCCCGCCGTCCCCGGGTCCGGCCTCCAGCTTCCACTGCTTGGTGATCGACGGCTTCCAGGATTCCAGCGCGGATTCGAAGGTCCGGATCCTGCCCAGGGAGCCCGACTCCACGGCCGACCGCACAGCCAGGAAGTCGCCGTCCCACCGCCGGTTGTGGAACGGCACGAGGAGGCGGCCCGCCGCCCGCGCACCCTCGATGAGGCGTTCGCCGTCGTCCGAGCGCACCACGAAGGGTTTGTCGACCACGACGTGCAATCCCCTGCCGATCGCGGCCGTAGCGAGCGGCGCGTGGGTCGCGTTGGGCGTGCTGAGAACGGCCAGGTCCAGGTCCGGCACCGCCTGGAGGGCGTCGTCCAGGGTCCCGACGACGGCGGCGCGGGGGTACACGCTCCTAGCCGCCTGCTGTCGGTCCGGACTTACCGTCACGATCGCGGCGAGCTCGAAGCGCGGGTCGTGGGCGATCAGCGGGGCGTGGAAGACCCGGCCGCCGTGCCCGAAGCCCACGAGCACCGTCCTGACAGGTGCATCCTGCGCCATCCGCGTCCCCCGCTCGCTCCCGCCGGGACGAACTCCCGGAGCGTTCCGAGTGTACTCGGGGCGGCTCCTCCCCTGGTCCCCGCGCGTGGAGCGGCTGGCAGTACGACGCTGAATCACTCCCTGGTGTTGAGGACGGTGGCGATCTCCTGCAGGGCGAGCCGCAGCTGCAGGTCGGTCGTCGCGCCGTAGCCGAACACGATGCCCTGCCGGTGGGGATGGGTCCCGGCGTGGTAGTAGGCCTCGAGTGGGGCGACCTGGATGCCCCGCTCCGACAGGAGTGTGACGATGTCTCCGGCTGGTTTCCAGTCTTCCCAGGAGAGGGCGGCGTGCAGGCCGCCCTCGATAGCGTCCAGTCGGATGTGCGGGGCGAGGCCGGCGGTAGCGGCGATGACGAGGGAACGCCGGTGCGCGTACTCCCGCCCGACCCGGACCAGATGGCGACGTAGACCGCCATTGCGCAGAAACTCTGCGAGGGCCGTCTGGACGAGGCCGGACACGGGCTGTCCGAGGGTCTCGCGGACCTCGAGGACCCGGGCGCGCAGATCGGGGTCCCGGATGACGAGGTAGCCGCAGCGCAGCCAGGGTGTGAGTGTCTTGGAGTAGCTGCCGATCAGTGCGACCCGGTGCCCGCTGTCGAGGGAGGCGATGGCGGGCAAGGATGGTGCGCCGTGCCGGAACTCGCTGTCGTAGTCGTCCTCGATGATGATCGCGCCGGTGTCGTTCGCCCAAGCGAGCATTGCCAGGCGTGCCGCGACCGGCAGCCTGCCGCCGAGAGGGTACTGGTGGCTCGGTGTAAGCAGCACTGCGGCGAACGGTCCTGGTGCCCGGGCGAGTGCGTCCGGGTCGATGCCGCCGTCCCGGACCGGGATCGGGACCGGGGTTGCTCCGAGGTGGGTGACCACCTTTCGCGCCGTGGGATACCCAGGGTTCTCGGTTGCGATACGCGCACCTGCCGGGCCTTCTGCGCGCAACCCGTGAAGCAGCAGCCCGAGTCCGTCGCTCGTGCCTGCGGTCACCACGATCTCGGTGGCACTGCACTGCACGCCTCGGGCGGCCCGCAGATGATCGGCGATCATCGAACGCAGACCCTGGTCACCCGCAGGCGGCGGCGGAAGGGAGGGCAGGTCGTGTTTCACCGCGTTGCGCCAGGCCGCCACCCAATCGCGATTCGCGTGGAAGCCGGTCGACGGGCTCCCCGGCGACAGATTGATTCCGTCGGGAGCGTGGTCCAGCGGGGAAGCGCCGTGATTTCTCGATGCCCGTATCGGCCGAACGGGAGTGGGCTGCGCTCCGGGGTCGGGGAGATCGTCGGCGACGAAGGTGCCGGAACCCGGCAGGCTCACGACGTACCCTTCCCCGGCCAGGTCCTCGTACACCGACACGACGGTGCCGCGTGAGACACCCATCGCCGCGGCGAGTGCCCGGGTCGAGGGCAGCGGCTCGCGCGCGGCCACCTGCCCCGACAGCAGCGCCGCACGCAACTGCCCGGTCAGATGCTGGCGCGCGGAGAGCCCGGGCGGCGGCGCGGTCTGGAGCACGAGGTTCAGCGGGAAGGCATGGCGCATGTCCGTGATCTTACTGGTCCAACTTCTTCGCACTTTTCTGGCATTGCAGCCGAACCGGAACCGTTCGTACCGTGAAAGGGCGGCAGCAGGATGCCGCCCGGCGGCCCACGCCGCCTGCCACCACCAGAGTTCAGAAAGTTCCACACCGCTCATGACTGATACCCGGACCGTCTCCGTCCGTCCGCTCGATCCCTCCGACGAACTCCGGTGGCGCGAGCTCTTCCGCGGCTACCGCGACTTCTACCGCCTGGAAGAATCCGAGGAAGTGGTCTCGCGGGTGTGGGGCTGGCTCATGGACCCCGGACACGAATGCCACGCCCTGGTTGCCGAGTCCGGAGACGGCATCGTGGCGATCGGTCACTACCGTCGCTTCCCGCGTCCTTCCACCGGCACTGCCGGTATCTGGCTCGATGACCTCTTCACCGCGCCCGAGGCCCGCGGCAAGGGAGCCGCGCGTGCGCTGATCCAGCGTCTCACCGTAATCGCGGGATCGGAAGGGCGTTCGGTCGTGCGGTGGATCACCGCGGACGACAACCACCGGGCCCAGGCGCTCTACGACCAGGTCGCGGCGCGCACCCACTGGGTCACCTATGACGCCGCTCCGGCCAGCGCATGAGCCACGCGGGAGGAATGCCCATGGCGGCGAACGAGTACGGGCAGCCCATCGGCGATCCGGTACCGGCCTGGGCGCCGGTTGGGCTCCCGGATGCTGTAACGCTTCCGGGACGGTACTGCACGCTCGAACGCCTCGATCCCTACCGGCACGTCGACGACCTCTATGGCGTCTACGCGGATGCGTCCGACGCACAGGACTGGACGTACCTGCCGTTCGGCCCGTTCCCGACGCCGGGGTCCTACCGCGACTGGGCGATCGCCGCCGCGAAGAGCCGCGACCCCCTGCACTACGCCGTCATCGACAGCGCCCCCGGCCGTGCGCTCGGCACGCTCTCGCTGATGCGGCACGACCCTGCCAACGGGGTCATCGAGGTCGGGTCCGTCGTCTTCTCCCGCGCCCTCCAGCGCACCCCGATGTCCACGGAAGCGCAGTTCCTCCTCATGCGCTACGTCTTCGACGATCTCGGATACCGCCGGTACGAGTGGAAATGCGACAGCCTCAACGGACCCTCCCGCAAGGCCGCCGAGCGTCTCGGCTTCACCTACGAAGGCACGTTCCGCCATGCTGTGGTCTACAAGGGACGCAACCGCGACACCGCCTGGTTCGCCCTCACCGACCACGACTGGCCTCCCGTGCGCGACGCGTTCGAGAAGTGGCTCGACCCCGCCAACTTCGACGCCGACGGCCGCCAACGCGTACCCCTGCGGACGCGCTGACCGTCAGGGGACGAGTGCTGGTGAAGAGTCCCGCTCCGTACCTGCCGTGCATCGTGGGCCGTCCGCCGGTTGTGGGTCATGGATAGACCGAGCACCAGAACCGCGGCGAGGGTGATGGCGGCACCTGCCCAGATCGGTGAGGTGTAGCCGAGGCCGGCGCTGATGGTCATGCCGCCGATCCATGCACCGAGGGCGTTACCGAGATTGAAGGCGCCGATGTTGGCCAAGTGCCCGAACTGGCCCACCTTGTAGATGCCGTTCCAGGCCCTGCCGACGCAGAAAGAGAAGCTGTCTGGTCCGGGGCCGTATAACCGCCGTCAACATGGGTCGACGTAAGGTCAATGGTCGGCGGTTGATTTCAGTTGTTCGGGGGAGAGATCCAGGGCCCCGTCATAGGCGGTCGAGACCCGGTCGGCAGTGCGTCTCCAGCGCAGCTGACCGCTCTGGTATCCGCCGGCCGAGGCGCCAATGATCACGATTTGCACACGGTGCCTCGGCGCCGTATCTCACAGACCCCATCGACGGTACTGTCCGCCTGGGGGGATGCATCAGAACAGGGTTCTTGTCGGCAACTCCTCGCCGTCCGTACCACTTCGTTCTCAGGATTATCCGTGGCCAAGCTGCCTTCTCTCCTCGCCTTCGCTATGATCACCGTTCTCCTCGCAGGCTGCGCCAGTACTCCTGACGGCAAGCCTGCTGGCGCTCCCACGGCTACCGCCAAGCCAGCTTCGACATCTGCCAGCGCACAGAAGCCGTCCGCCACCCCTACAACGACCTCCGCTGCCGCCCCAACCCGAGTCCCTGCGGCGGGGTCGGCCGCACCGGAGGCTCCAGCCACTGTGCCCGCCGTCGTCCCTCCCGCTACCGAGTCAGTGGAAACCCCCGCAGTACCCGTAGCTCCGGCGGCGACTCCCACCATCGAGGCCGTTCCGGATCCCATGGCATCTGCAGGCGTGATTGTCACACCCGATCCCGAGTACGGCGTGGCGAGTGCGACCGTCACTCAGGGTGCCTCGTTCACGATCAACGGCAGCGGTTATCAGCCAGGGCAACAGATCAGCATCAACTTCGGGATCGCTCAGTCCGACGGCATGGTGATGGACGAGCAATCGACGATCGCAGACGCCGCGGGCGAGTACAGCTTCGAGATCACGGTCGCACGGGATCTCATTCCCAGGACCTACGCCGTACTGACGTACCCGGGGGCTCCACTGGGCGGTCCCGAATTCGAGGCCTCCAAGCGCTTCGCCATCATCGAGGTCGTCGAGGCCTAAGCCGGGGGTGGATGCCGGTATCTGTGCAGCTGGCGCTGCTTGCGTCGCCGCCGATCCTGCAGGCAGGTCTACGCATGTTCATCGGTAGAACCCATCGCCTCCCCCGAAGGATGACCGAGTGGCATCCACAACCGAACGCGTCAGGGTGAAACTGCCCCCGGCTTCGACCCCGACAAGCACACCAAGGCACTGCAGACCGAGATCACCGAAATCGCCGGCCCTGGCTTCGAGATCAACTCGATCGACGACGGGCATACCCTGCAACGACGCGGAACTCAGCGCTCAGGCGCCCGGCTGCGGGGGAGTGAGGCCACCAAGTCCTGTTCCGCGGATCGCGCAACAGGATCACTTCTACTGGTACGCGTGCGTATTCGATTTCGAACTATTCGTGGTTTTTGGCCGGTGTTGTAGGTCGGAGTGCACCCAGTTGTAGGTGAGCAGGGTTCATGCGTGACCGGGATCG
>NZ_JBTNDT010000006.1:0-251873 GCF_054510855.1 Arthrobacter rhamnosi
TGGGACACGAGGACCTCCGGTCGCGAAGTGTGGGAACTAGACAGCTCCACTAAGCCCGGAGGTCCTCCTCTTATCAAGCCCCAAGCGTCAACAACGTCCCGGCCCAGTACATCTAGGAGCACCGGGACGGAACGGCCCGGCCGGCGTGGGCCGGGCTGCTCAGAGCGTGCAGTTGATGAGCAGCGGCTCCGGTTCCAGCCGGATGCCGAAGGTGCGCTCGACCCCGTCCCGCACGAGCCCTGCAACGGCCAGGAGGTCCGACGCCGAGGCGCCTCCCCTGTTGGTGACGGCCAGCGTGTGCTTGCTGGACAGCGATGCCCGCCCTCCTGCCGCAGCGTGCCCGTCGTCGGCGCCCAGGCCGAAGCCCTTCGAGAACCCGGCGTGCTCGATCAGCCAGGCCGCGCTGAGCTTCACCCGGCCGTCGGCGCCGGACGGGTACCGGGGGGCCTCCGCCGGCAGACGGTCCGCAGTCTCCTGGGCGACGACTGGATTAGTGAAGAACGATCCCGTGCTCCAGGTGTCGGGGTCGGAGGCGTCGAGCACCATGCCCTTGCCGGCCCGCAGCTTCAGCACCTCGCGGCGCACGTCGTTCGCGTAGGCTCGGGCGCCCACCTCGATCCCCAGGGCGCGAGCGAGTTCCGCGTACCGGACCGGCTTGCTCCTGCGGCCCAGTCCCAGCTGGAACTCGACCGACAGCACCACGTAGCGGGGCGACCCGTCGATGGTGCTCTGCTTGAGGAGGGAGTCCCGGTAGCCGAACTTCAGCTCGAAGTTGGTGAAGCTCCTGATGCTGTCCGTCTCGCGGTCGTACGTCCGCACGGTGGCGATCGTCTGGGACACGTCCGATCCGTACGCCCCGACGTTCTGGACGGGCGTGGCCCCGGTGGAGCCGGGGATGCCCGAGAGGGCCTCGAGCCCGGAGAACGCGTGCATCACCGTGTACCGGACGAGCTCGTCCCAGTCCTGGCCTGCCTGCACCTTGACCATGACGCCGCCGCAGGTGGCGTCGTCGTCGTTCACCGTGAAGCCGGTGGAGGTGATGTGGACGACCGTCCCGTCGAAACCGTCGTCACCGATGAGGAGGTTCGAGCCCCCGCTGACGATCAGGAGTGGCTCCCCCGCGGCATCGGCGGCGCGGACCGCCTCGACGATCTCGGCTTCCGTCGATGCTTCCACGAGAGTACGCGCAGGCCCTCCTACGCGGGCCGTCGTGAGGTCGGCGAGGCGCGTGCCCGTCACGGGGACGGTCACGGGAGTTTCACCACGGCCTGGGCCTTGACGAGGACCTTCTGTCCGGCGAATGTCACGGTGAGGTCGATGCGCGCCGTCGACCGTTCGGTATCGATCGCACCGATCACGCCGGTCACCTCGACGACCGCGCCGGGCTCGCCGGGCTGCGCCGTCGTGTCCTCGACGATCACCGGCTTGGTGAAGCGGGTCTGGTAGTCGACGACGGCGGCCGGGTCGCCGCTCCAGTCGGTCACGAGCTGCACCGCCGCACCCATCGTGAACATCCCGTGCGCGATGACGCCGGGAAGCCCGACGCCCTCCGCGAAGGACTGGTTCCAGTGGATCGGGTTGAGGTCTCCGGAGGCACCGGCGTACCGCACGAGGTCCTGCCGGGTGATGCCGATCGTGGTGGAGCCGATCTGCTGGCCGACCTCGAGGGAAGCTGCTGATACTGCCATGGTTACTGGTCCTCTCCGCGCACGAGGATGGATGAGGTGGACGTGGCCGTCGGCTCGCCGTCGACGGTCGAGATCTCGGCGCGCGTGGTGATCATCGCTCCGCCGCCCATGGAGCGCACGGAGTCCACGTGCAGTTCGGCGACGAGTTCGTCCCCGGCGAGGATGGGGCGGTGGTGGACGAAGCGCTGGTCGGCGTGGACCACGCGGGTGAAGTCGATGCCCGCGCTCGGATCACTGATGAGCTGGGCGTCGGCACGCTGGGCCACGATGATGGCGAACGTGGGCGGGGCCACGAGGTCCCGGTACCCCAGCGCTGCCGCGGCGTCGACGTCGTAGTGTGCCGCGTGGGTGGCCTTGACGGCCCGGGCGAAATCGCGGATGGCCTCGCGTCCCACGAAGTAGGTGTCTCCTGCGGGATAGCTGCGTCCCTGCAGGTCTGGGTCGATGGTCATGGATCCTCCGGTGGAAGCGGGGTCGGGCGTTGCGGGCAATCCTGGTGCGGAATCTGGGGGTCGGCGTCGATCGGCGCTCCGGTCAGCGCGTGTCCGTCCTGCGGCGTCGGGCGTCGCGTGCGCGGACGACCATGCCTGCGAGGTGGCACACCATGCCGACCACGATGATCGGGATGCCCGTGACGACGAGACCGGGCCGGTCCGTCGCGGCACCGACCACGGCGATGAGGATGCCGATCGCCGTGGTCACCAGTGCCGAGACCACCAGCCGTCGGTACAGGTCCGAGCCGGTCTCCCAGGGCGTATTCAGCATGATCCGATTCTACTGCCGGCGGTGGGGCGCGTTGCTCAGAAGAGGGCTTCCTGCACGGCGGGTACCGGTGTGCTGAAGTCCCCGAGGCGCAGCCGCCTGCCCTTGAGCTGGGCGAGGTCCGCGACGAACACCAGGTCCGTGCCCTCGATCGAGACCAGGGCCGACGGGCCGACCACCTCCCGGATGATGAACCCGTGCTGCCCGGTCCCGAGGGGCTGCGGGTACGGCTGCAGTCCAGTCAGGCCGAGGACGGCGGACCACGACGGCGGCGGGTCGAACTCCTCGTGCACCACCTCGAAGCCATCGATGCCCATTCCGGCCTCGAGCAGCCCCCGGGCAGCCAGGGCGAAGCCGTCGTTGATGGATTCGAGCCGCGCGAAGGGCAGCGGCGCGCACAGGGATGCCGCCTTGGCCCCGGACCTCACGGCCTGCTGCAGGCCGACCGTGCGGGTCACCTCGTCCTCGAGGATCCGGACGATCCGCCCGTCGGCCGCATGGGCGACGAACTGCGCGACAATGGCGCCCTGTTCCACGAGGCGCGCCCGCTTCCGCGGATCCGACGCCGTGCCGACCTTGCTCGAACCGTCCGCAAACGTCGCGACGTACAACCAATGCGGCTGATCGAGGTACCGCTTGAGCCCGGCCGGAGCGATGCCGGAGCGATGGATGTCGTGCATGAAACGGACGTCGTCCTGGGCGAGGCACCGGCTGCACTGGTAACCGCGTTCGGTCCGCGCCTGGTCCGCGCAGGGCACCCGGGTGCGGTCATCGCGTCCATGGACACGCTGGAACCCCAGGCAGAACCTGCCCTCCTCCGGGACCTCGAAGGCCAGCTTCCTCCCGGGGAGGTCGAGGTCCCATCGCCCGTCGCCGCGCGCTCCGCCGTCCGCCTGCGCCCCGGACGGTTCCTCGGGTCCCTTCTCCGGAGGCACCGGGTGCAGCGACAGGACGGGACCCGCGGCGTGCCAGGCGACGCCGCTGCAGAGGGTGGTGGGGTTCATCCCTCCAGCCTAGAGAGGTGGAGCGGCGGTGCGGTCCGCGGAACCCGGGCGGCTCAGGCGAGCACCTTGCTGAGGTCGTAGGCCGCGGGGATCTCGAGCTGCTCGAAGGTGCAGGAGCGCGCCTCACGGTCGGGCCGCCACCGTTCGAACTGGACGGTGTGGCGGAAGCGGTCGCCCTCCATCTGGTCGTACCGCACCTCGACGACCCGCCGGGGCTCCAGCCGGATGTAGGACACGTCCTTCGCGGAGGCGAAACGGCTGCGCTCGGTCGCGCCGAGCTGGACGTCGCCGCTGTCGTCGCGCATGACGTCGGGCTCCAGCTCGTCCACGAGCTCCAGGCGCCGCTTGTCGGAGAAGGCAGAGATGCCGCCCACGTTCCGCAGCTCGCCGCCGTCGTCGAACAGGCCGAGCAGCAGGGAGCCGACACCCTGGCCGGACTTGTGTACCCGGTACCCGAGCACCACGACGTCGGCGCTGCGATGGTGCTTGACCTTGAGCATGAGCCGCTTGTTCGGCCCGTACACCGCCGTAAGAGGCTTTGCCACGACGCCGTCCAGTCCGGCGCCCTCGAACTCCACGAGCCAGCGCCGGGCGAGTTCGACGTCGTGCGTGACCTGCGACAGGTGGACCGGCGCGGAGAAGGATTCCCCGATGCCCTCCAGCGCGGTCCGCCGCCGGCTGAAGGGCACGCCCGTCAGGTCGTTGTCGTCGATGCCGAGGAGGTCGAAGGCGATGAACGACGACGGCGTCTGCCCCGCGAGGAGGCGTACCCTGCTCTCCGCCGGGTGGATGCGCTGGGACAGGGCCTCCCAGTCCAGCCTCTCCGCGCCGTGCTCGCCCTGGCGCACCACGATCTCACCGTCGACGACGCAGCGCCCGGGGAGGTTCTCGAGCAGCGCGTCGACGAGTTCGGGGAAGTAGCGGGTGAGCATCTTCGAGCCGCGGCTCCCGATCTCGCAGGTGCCGTCCTCGATCCTCACGATCGCCCGGAAGCCGTCCCATTTCGGCTCGTAGAGCAGTCCGCCAGGGACGCCGTCCGGCTCGGGGACGGCGTCCACGGCCTTCGCGAGCATCGGCTGGACGGGAAACGGCAGGTTCGTCATGCCCTGATCCTGTCCCATGGAGAGCCTGCTTGGCTATGCGGAGAGCTGGGCACCGCGCCCGTCCGGGCACCGGGAGGCAGCACGGAGCTGCGGGCGCGATCCACGGGAGATGACGGGCGGACTAGGGGGTCTGGCCCTCGTGCGGCCCTTCCTCGATCTCCTCGAGGAGCTTGTCGTTGAAGGCGTCGAGGTCCCCGGGGTTGCGGCTGGTCACGAGGCCCTGGTCCACCACCACTTCCTCGTCGCTCCAGTTGGCGCCGGCGTTCTTCAGGTCGGTGGCGAGCGTGTGGTAGGACGTCAGGTCGCGCCCGCTGACCACTCCGGCCTCGATCAGCAGCCAGGGCCCGTGGCAGATGGACGCCACCGGCTTGTGCTGTTCGAAGAATGCCCGGGTGAAGGCCTGGGCGTCCTTGTCCACACGCAGGAAGTCCGCGTTGACCACGCCGCCCGGCAGGACCAGGGCGTCGAAGTCGTCCGCCGTGGCGTCGGCCACCGCGAGATCCACGTCGAACGTGTCACCCTTGTCCACGCCGTCGAAGCCCTGCAGCGTCCCGGTCTTGGGTGAGACCAGCGTGGGGACACCGCCCGCTTCCTTGACCGCGTTCCACGGGCTCGTGAGCTCGATCTGCTCCACCCCGTCCGTCAGCAGGAATGCGACCTTCTTGCCTGAGATGTTGTGTTCGGACATGCTGTTCTCCCTTGCGTAGAGCGTGGCTGTCGTACCGCTTCCACCCTAGGAAGCACCCAAGTGATAAGCAAGCTGAGCAATTCCCGCGGAGGGGCCGCCGGGCATGACGCTGCGGGCGCGATCCGCGCCCGGTCCGCTACGGCCGCTTCGGCCGGGCGCGCACGTGCATCCGCTCGCCCTGCTGCCCGAAGAGGCTGATGAGCTCGACCGCCTCCCCGTTGGCGCTGGCGAACCAGTGGGGCGTGTGGGTGTCGAACTCTGCCGCCTCGCCGGGTCCGAGCACGAAGTCGTTGTCGGCGAGGACGAGCCGCAGGGAGCCGTTGAGGATGTAGAGCCATTCGTAGCCCTCATGGACCCGCAGGTCGGGCTCCGTGCCGCGTGCGTTCCCCGCGAGCACCAGCTTGTACGCCTGCACGCCGCCCGGCCGCCGGGTCAGGGGGATGGCCGTCATGCCGTGGTGCTGGATGGGGCGCAGGTGGACCCGGGGATCGCCGGAGGGAGGCGCGCCGACGAGGTCGTCGAGCGGCACGCCGTAGAGCTGCGCGATGGGCAGCAGGAGCTCGAGATTGGGCCGCCTCTGGCCGGACTCGAGCCTGGACAGGGTGCTGACGGATACCCCGCACGCCGAGGACACCTCGCCGAGGGTCAGGTTCCGTTCGGTGCGCAGGGCACGGAGTCGTGGCCCGACGGCGTCGAGCACTGGAGTGAGATCTGCTGGCATGGAGCCATCTTGCCATACCGGCAAACATGTTTGCGCTTTCTTCACCGAGCAGCCGATGCTGGACGTATCAGTGGAACAGAAGGAGAACCACCATGCCAGTCATCACCCAGCCCGCGCAGGACAGGTACGACGTCGTCGTCGTCGGAGGCGGGGCCGCCGGGCTCAGCGCCGCCGTCACCCTGGGCCGCGCGCTCCGATCCGTCCTTGTCCTCGACTCCGGACGACCCCGCAACGCCGCCGCCTCAGGAGTCCACGGATTCCTGTCCCGCGAGGGCATGAGCCCTCGCGGCCTGCTGGAAATCGGCCGGGCCGAGGCCGAAGGATATGGTGCAACCGTCGTTGCAGCGGAGGTCACATCGGTGCAGCGGGATGCGGAAGGGTTCATCGCGGGGACGGCTGATGGGAGGCGCTTCAGCGGACGGCGCCTGCTCGTCACCACGGGTCTGACGGACGGCCTCCCCGACATTCCGGGCCTGCGGACGCAGTGGGGCCGCGGCGTCATCCACTGCCCGTACTGCCACGGGTACGAGGTGCGGGGCCGGAGCATCGGCATCCTCGGCACCGGGCCCCTGTCCGTGCACCAGGCCCTGCTGTTCCGGCAGTGGTCCGACGACATCACCCTGTTCCTGAACGACACCGTCACTCCCACGGACGACGAGTGGGGCAGGCTTGCCGCGCGCTCCGTGCGTGTCGTCGACGGGCCGGTCGCCTCCATCGACGAGGAGGACCATGTGCTCACGGGCGTGACGGTCCAGGGGGCCCGCCGCTTCCCGCTGCACGCCGTCGCCGTCGGCACGCGGATGGAGTCGAACAGCGGGCTCCTGGAAGCCCTGGGGCTTCGGCCGGAGGACCATCCCTCGGGGATGGGCTCCTTCGTGGCACCGGGACAGCGGGGGATGACGTCCGTTCGGGGCGTCTACGTCGCGGGCAATGTCTCGAATCTCGCTGCGCAGGTCGTCGTCGCCGCGGCCGAGGGGACCATGGCCGGCGCGGCGATCAACGCTGACCTTGTGGAGGAGGAGACGGCGTGGGCCGTCGAGGGCTACAGCGGCCCCTTCTCGGCGTCGTCGGAGGCGGGAGTCTCGGTGCGGGTCCTTGGCACACGCCGCCATGGGCTCGATGATGGGGCAGGAACGGGCGCCGCAGCGTCCACCGGCGCTCCGCTCCAGGCAGCAGCGGGCATCACCGGGGCAGGAACGGAAGAAGGGATGCGCCGTGCGGGTTGAGTACACGCAGGAATTCTGGGACGACCGCTACCGGCAGCACGCAAGGATCTGGAGCGGTAGGCCGAACCGGCAGCTCGTGACGGGAGTGGAGGACCTGCCGCCGGGAAGGGCGCTCGACGTCGGCTGCGGGGAGGGAGCGGATGCCGTGTGGCTCGCCTCCCGCGGCTGGGAGGTCCTGGGGATCGACATCTCCGACGTCGCACTCTCGCGGGCCCGCGCCCATGCGGAGGACCTCGACGCCTCCGTCGCCGAACGCCTGGAGTTCCGGCAGGTGGACCTGCTGGCCTCGCCGGAACTGCCCGGCGGCCTGGACCTCGTCTCCGCCCACTTTATGCACCTGCCCGAACCGGAACGCTCGCGCGTCTTCCGTGCGATGGCGGCCCTCGTCGGTGCCGGCGGGACGCTGCTGATCGTTGCCCATGACCCCTCGGACCTGAAGACCGAGATCCGGCGGCCGCCGCAGCCCGAGCTGTTCTACACGCCGCAGGAGATCGCGGCCCTCCTCGACGACGCCTGGGACATCCGGGTCTGCGAGTCGCGCCCGCGGACCGAGCACACGGGGGACGGCCGGGACGTCACCGTCCACGATGCGGTGCTCCAGGCGGTACGGATCCGCTGAGCCATCCGCAAGGGTCCGGCGGGAGGACGTACGGCCTGCCGTCCCGCCGGGCTCCTCGGTAGCCTCGACGGATGGAGTGGATCAGCGAGAAGTACGTCAATTTCGCCAGCATCATCGATGACGCGACGCTGGCGCAGAATCGGATGACGAGCTCGATGCCGTTCGTGTACCCGCACTTCGCGTCCATGCCGGACGCCCACCTCGGCCTGGGTTGCGCGGTCGGCTCGGTCCTGCCGACCCTGGGGGCGATCATCCCCGCAGCCGTCGGCGTCGATATCGGCTGCGGGATGGTCGCCGTGCGCACCGACTACACCGCGCGGGACATCGCCCGCCTCGATCGCCGTGTCCTGCGCGAGGCGATCGAACGGGCCGTCCCCCTCTCGGCCGGCAACAACAACAAGCGGGTGAGCGCCTCCGCCGAGCCCCGCATCGACACCCTCGAACGGGACGCGCGCGCGGCCGGCTTCGACCCGTCGACCTACGTGAAGGCCTGGCGCCTGCAACTCGGCACGCTCGGTTCGGGCAACCACTTCATCGAGGTGTCCCTCGACGAAGTGGACGACGTGTGGCTCTTCCTGCACTCCGGGTCCCGGGGCATCGGGAACCGCATCGCGCAGCGGCACATCGTGGCAGCACAGGACTACTGCGCACGCCGGTCCATCACCCTGCCGCACCGGGACCTCGCGCACCTCGAGGAGGGCACGCCCGAATTCGACCGGTACATCGGCGAACTGATGTGGGCTCAGAGATTCGCGCTGCTCAACCGTGAGGAGATGATGGACCGCGTGGTCCGCCAGTTCACCGCCTGGGTGGGCAGGCCGGTGCAGGAGCGCGAACGCATCAACTGCCACCACAACTACACCCAGCGGGAGACGCACTACGGCAAGGACGTGTGGCTGTCCCGCAAGGGTGCCATCGCGGCCGACCCCGGGCGTCCCGGGCTGATCCCCGGTTCGATGGGCACGCGGTCCTACGTGGTCACGGGCAGGGGCAACCGGGAGGCGATGGATTCGGCCCCGCACGGGGCCGGACGCGAGTACTCCCGCAATGCTGCCCGCAGGACGTTCACCCAGGACCAGCTCCGTGCCGCCATGCGAGGCATCGAGTTCCGTGACACCCCGGCGTTCCTCGACGAGATCCCCGCGGCCTACAAGGACATCGACGTCGTCATGCAGGATGCGAAGGACCTGGTGGACATCCGCCATACGCTGCGCCAGATCATCAATGTGAAGGGCGACTGATCGGCCGCCGTGGCCGTCGAACGGCCTCTCACCTCGCCGTCGATCGTAGCCCTCCTCCAGACCTTCGGAGCAGAGCATCCGATCGAAGCCCGGCAGGCACGCCTGTCGGGCTTCGTCGTCCCGGTATCCGGAGAACGAGAAAGGCCCCGGAACCGTAGTTCCGGGGCCTTGTCCGTAGCGGTGGTGGGACTCGATCCCACGACCTCACGATTATGAGTCGTGCGCTCTAACCAGCTGAGCTACACCGCCCTAAATGAGGCTGCCCGCACCGATCGGATGATCGTCACGGGCCCCTCATTTACGAGCCCCCCACCGGAATCGATCCGGTGACCTCGTTCTTACCAAGAACGCGCTCTACCACTGAGCTAGGGGGGCAACAGCAAGAAACTTTACCAGTTCCGAGCCGCTGGTGCGAAATCGACAGCCGCCTCCTGAGGGACGGACCCCGGATTCCGCGTCGGACCCGTGCAGTGCACGGGTCCGACGGGGTTTCGCCTAGCTAGTTCCTACCACTGCTCGGACTGCGCGGTGGAGCGTCCTGCTCCGGCTCCGGCGCCCTTGGCGTGGCGGGGCTTGCGGTTGGCGTCGCCCGAAAACCGGGTGTCGCTGTCACGCTTCGGGAAGTCCTTCTTGAAGGGCTTCTTGAACTCGCCTGCGCCGCGGTTACCTGCGGGCTTGCGTCCCTTGTCGAGCTCGAGGTGGATGAGCTCGCCGCCGATGCGCGTCTTGGAGAGCGCGCGCAGCTGGTCGGTGGTCAGGTCCGCGGGCAGCTCCACCAGGCTGTGGTCGGCACGGATGTCGATGCCGCCGATCTGCGAGGAGGACAGGCCACCCTCGTTGGCGATGGCACCGACGATCGAGCCCGGCATCACGCGCTGGCGACGGCCCACCGCGATGCGGTAGGTGGCGTTGCCCTCGGTGAGCGTGCGCGTCGGGCCGCGGGACCCGAAGGCATCCTTGCGTCCCTCGGCGCGCTCGCGCTGTCCTGCGGGAGCGACGGGGATGTCCTGCACGAGGATCGGCTGGCCGCCCTGCGCCATGACGGCGAGGGCTGCAGCGATCTCGCTGGCGGGCACGTCGTGCTCGCGCTCGTAGGTGGCGATCAGGTCGCGGAACAGCGCGACGTCCTTGCCGGCCAGCGTCTGCGTGATCTTGTCCGCGAACTTGCTGAGGCGCAGCTCGTTGATCTTCTCGGTGGAGGGCAGCTGCATCTGCTCGACGGGCTGGCGCGTGGCCTTCTCGATCGAACGGAGCAGGTACTTCTCACGCGGGGTGATGAAGAGGATCGCGTCACCGGAACGGCCTGCACGGCCGGTGCGGCCGATGCGGTGCACGTAGGACTCGGTGTCGTTCGGGATGTCGTAGTTCACGACGAGCGAGATGCGCTCCACGTCGAGACCGCGGGCTGCTACGTCCGTGGCGACGAGGATGTCGATCTTGCCTTCGCGCAGCGCCTCGACGGTGCGCTCGCGCTGCTGCTGGGGGATGTCTCCGTTGATGGCTGCTGCCGTGAAGCCCCGTGAACGCAACTTGTCCGCCAGGTCTTCGGTAGCCGCCTTGGTACGGACGAAGGCGATGATGCCGTCGTAGTCCTCGACCTCAAGGATGCGGGTCATCGCGTCGAGCTTGTGCGGGCCCATGACCTGCAGGTAGCGCTGACGCGTGTTGGTGCCCGTCGTCGTCTTGCCCTTGACGGAGATCTCGGCCGGATCGTTCAGGTACTTCTTGGCGATACGGCGGATGGCCGGGGGCATGGTCGCGGAGAACAGTGCAACCTGCTTCTCCGCCGGCGTGGAGGCGAGAATCTTCTCCACGTCCTCGGCGAAGCCCATGCGCAGCATCTCGTCGGCCTCGTCGAGCACGACGTACTCGAGGTTTGAGAGGTCCAGGGAACCCTTCTCGATATGGTCGATGACGCGGCCGGGGGTACCGACGACGACCTGCGCTCCGCGGCGGAGGCCGTTGAGCTGGGGGCCGTAGGGCGATCCTCCGTAGACGGGGAGGACGGTGAAGCCCTCCATGTGCTTGGCGTAGGAGGTGAAGGCATCGGCTACCTGCAGCGCGAGCTCGCGGGTCGGTGCGAGCACCAGGACCTGCGTGTTCTTGCTGGGTCCACCGTTGACGTCGGCCAGTTCCGCCATCTTGGACAGCGCGGGCACGGCGAACGCGGCGGTCTTGCCGGTGCCCGTCTGGGCCAGCCCGACGACGTCGCGGCCTTCGAGCAGCGCGGGGATGGTCGCTGCCTGGATGGGTGAGGGCTTCTCGTAGCCGAGGTCGGTCAGCGCCGCGAGGATGCGGCCGTCGAGGTTCAGCTCGGTGAAGCGGATGTCCACGCCGTCGTCGTCGGACTCTGCTGCGGGAACCGCTGCGGTGGTCTCGGTGACGAGGGTGGTGTCGGTGATCTGCTCGGACAGGTTTTCAGGCACGGAAGAATTCCTTCAGGTAGGTGCCGGACGGCCTGACAGGAAGGAGCCTGCAGTGCCGAATGAACATGGAAATCCGGCACTGTTTCAATCCCGAGGCCGAACTTCCTCGTCACACCGTGGTCTCTGCTCTCTCAGCAGTGATGTGTGACTTTTCTTCTAGCCGGCGCTCCCTGATGAATCTGCTCGCGAGTCTGTGCTCCGAGCCCCAACACAACCTATCCGGCCCTGAGGGGCGGAAATAAAGGGAATACCGGTGTGGGGGATATATCCAGTCTACTGCACGACGGGACCGACCCGTTCCATCCGGCGTCCTCCGGGAGGTGACCTTCGGCACGTCAGGCCGACGGGGCGGCTCTCAGTGCCTTCAGCGCAGCCTTGCGGACCTGCGGGGTGAGCGTGAGATGCCCTTCGGCCGCGGTGTCGAGCAGCCTCTGCGCCTGCGGCTCGTCGAGGCCCGCGTGGACCTGTGCCGCGGTGACGCCGTGGTCGGGGACGCTGTCCACGTGGATGGTGTCGCCCGCGATGATGCTGCCCTTCGTCACGACGCTCAGGTAGGTGCCCACACGGTTCGCCTCCGCGAAGCGCTTCACCCAGGACTTCTCGCCGAGGTACCGGGCGAAGTTCACGCAGGGCGTGCGCGGCATGGTCACCTCGAGCACCACCTGCTCCCCCACGCGCCAGCGCTCGCCGATGACGGCGGAAGAGGCGTCGATGCCCACCACGCGGAGGTTCTCACCGAACAGGCCCGGCGTCACCTCGCGTCCCAGCTGCCGCGACCAGTAGTCGGCGTCGTCCTGCGCGTAGGCGTAGAGGGCCTTCGTGGGGCCGCCGTGGTGCTTGCGGCTCGCCTGGACGTCGCCGGTCAGGCCCAGCGAGTGCACGTTCACCGGCCCGCCGACCGCCCGTTTGTCGATCGCGGTGACTCCGGTCGAGTCCCGCGTGGGAAGGAGCTCGTGCACGCGACAGATGGCGAGGAGGGTGCCGGTGGTCATGGCGACCATCCTAGGAGCACCTCGCCGGCCTCCCGCGTCACGGCTCGAACCGGTAGCCCATGCCACTCTCGGTGACGAAGTAGCGGGGAGCGCCCGGATCGGGTTCGAGCTTCTTCCGCAGTTGCGCCATGTACACACGGAGGTACTGGACGTCCTTCGCATACGCCGGGCCCCACACATCGAGCAGCAGCTGCTGCTGCGAGACGAGCCGGCCCGGATGCGCGATCAGGCGGTCGACGATCTTCCACTCGGTGGGCGTGAGCCGAATGTCCCGGCCGTCCTTCAGCACCCGGCGGGCTCCGGCGTCGAGTGTGAAGTCGGCTGTCTCGATGACCGGCGCGCCGGCCTCGGCCGCCGCACGCCGGCTGGCCGCGCGGAGGCGTGCGAGCAGTTCATCGAGACCGAACGGCTTCGTCACGTAATCGTCCGCACCCGCATCGAGGGCATCGACCTTGTCCTGCGAGCCGTGCCGGGCGGACAGCACGATGATGTGCACCTGCGACCAGCCACGGATCCGACGGATGACGTCCACCCCGTCGATGTCCGGCAGCCCGAGGTCCAGCACGATGATGTCGGGGTGGTGTTCGGACGCAGCTGCGAGTGCCGTCTCGCCGTCGACCGCCGTCACGCACTGGTAGCCGTAGGCGCGGACGTTGATCTCCAGGGCACGGAGGAGCTGCGGTTCGTCGTCGACGACGAGCACGCGCGTCACAGCTCCACCACCCCCGTCGAGATGGGCAGGCGGATGACGAACGTCAGACCGCCGCCGGGAGTCTGCTCGGCGTCGAGCACGCCGCCCATGACCTCCGTGAATCCCTTGGCCACCGCGAGCCCGAGCCCGACGCCGGCCCCTGACGGTGCGTCGTCGAGCCGCTGGAACGGGCGGAACATGGCGTCGACGTCGTCGCGGGACACACCGTGTCCGTGGTCGATGACGCGCAGCTCGCTGGCCGGGAAGCCGTTGATCAGGGCCCTCCCGGTACCGCCGACGGATGCGGTGACCTCGATCGGGGAACCCGGCGCGTACTTCACCGCGTTCTCGACGATGTTCGCAATCACGCGCTCCAGCAGCCCGGGGTCTCCCTCGATGGCCGGCAGGTTCGGCGGGATGTGCACGCGGACGCGGTCCTCGGGCACGTTGGCGAGGGCGGGCCCGACGACGTCGATCCACCGCAGTGGGCGTACGTGCGCGTTCACCGCGTCTCCGGTGATGCGCGACATGTCCAGCAGGTTGTTGACGAGCGCGTCCAGCCGGTCCGAGTAGTCCTCGATGGTCTCCAGCAGTTCGTCCTCGTCCTCCTGGGAGAACGTCACATCGGACTGCCGGAGGCTGCTGACGGCGAGCTTGATCCCGGCGAGGGGGGTCCGCAGGTCGTGGGACACCGAGCGCAGGATTGCCGTACGCATGACGTTGCCCTCGACGAGCCTCTGGTTGGTGCGCGTGCTCGCGAGGAGTTCCTGCCGCTGCAGCATCGAGCGGAGTTGGCCGGCGAATGCCGTCAGCAGTCCGCGCTCGCGCGAGGAGAGGTGGTGCCCGTAGAGCGCGAGGACGAAGTCGCCGTCGACCGCTTCGACCGTGGTCGCGGAGTCCATCGTCCAGCGGTCCATGTCACCTGCCTGCGGGGCGCGCGGCCCGGCGTCCGTCCTGGCGCCCGCAGCGGGTGCCGCAGCGGGTGCCACCGCCCCTCCGCGGACGGCTCCCGGGAGGGCAGGACCGGGCACCGGTGGGCGTACGGCCAGGGCCTTGCGCTCCATCCTTCCGGCACCCGGGGCGTCGGACCCGTCCTCGGCGTCCTGTTCCGAGGGGCCGACGAGCCCGAACAGCGCCACGGCATCGACGTCGAACTGGGTCTGGACGTGGCGCAGGAAGCCTTGGAGCGTGTCCTCCTCGGCCAGTGCGCCACGCGCGAGTTCGCCGAGCAGGGCGGCCTCCTGCTGCGCCAGGGCCGCCTCCCGGGACCGGCGTGCCGACAGCCCGACGACGAGCGACACCGTCACCGCGACGGCGATGAAGATCAGCACTGTGATGACGTTCTCGGCATCCGAGATCTCGAGGGACCCGAAGGGCTCCGTCGAGGTGTAGTTCAGGATGATGCTGCTCCACAGGGCGCCGAGCAGCGCGGGCCAGAGGCCGCCGATCAGGGCGACGGCGATGACCCCGGCGAGCTGGAAGAGGACATCGACCGCGAGCAGCGAGTGCCCCGCCAGGAAGACGGCCGCCTCGAGCAGTGGCGGCAGGACCAGCGCGACGGCGCAGCCCGCGGCGACCCGCAGGCGGCCGACCGGAGCCGCGAGGGTGCGCCGCACTGCGGTGACCATCAGCGGGTGCCGCGGAAGGCGCCGTCGTCGGACCGGCCGTGCAGGGCGCCGGACACGCGGTCCCTGCCGGTGCCGCCGCCCGCCGTGGCCTGCTCCTCGTTCCGTGGACGCACCGCCCGTTGCGGGTGCAGCTCTTGCTCCGGGCGCACCGCTCGCAGCGTCCGCGACAGGAGGACCCAGAACACGGTGACGGCGAGCGCGCAGAACACGCCGGCACTGGACGCCATGAGCCAGCCGGTCACCAGCTGGGAATCGAGGTCGTCCGCACCCAACAGCAGACCGATCGTCTTGGGCGAGTAGATGAAGACCAGGAGGGTGAGCACGAAGAGTACGGCCGCCGTCGTGCGGTACGCGCGCAGTTCCCCGGGAAGCCCGGCAGCCTGGCCTGCGAGGACCGCCAGGACGACGACGATCCAGACCCAGTGGTGCGACCACGAGATCGGTGAGATGAGGAGCATGAGCAGCGAGGTCATGGCGATCGGCAGGAACCGGTCCGCACGCCGTCGGGCCTCACGGATGATGTAGGCCGTCGCCGCCACGAGCAGCAGTGAGATGAGCAGCCACGGAACGGTGGAGGGGAAGTCCGGGCCCAGGAAGTGGAGGATGGCACCGCGGATGGAGAGGTTGTCCACATAGCCCTCGCCGCCGATCCGGCCGGTGTCCCGCAGCATCTGCAGCCAGTACATCGCCGATTCGGCCGGCAGTAGCAGGAAACCGAGCGCGATGGTCCCGAAGAAGCCGGCCGCCATGGTGAACAGCTGCTTCCACTCGCCGCGCACGAGGAAGTACAGGCCGAAGACCAGCGGCGTCAGCTTGATGCCGGCCGCGATGCCCGTGAGCAGTCCGGTGGGCAACCGGCGGTGCGGCCCCGAGAGGAGGTCAGCGGCGATCATCGCGAAGAGCAGGATGTTGACCTGCGAGAAGGCCATGGTCTCGCGCCACGGGCCCAGGAGGGAGACGAGCCCGGTTCCGGCGATCGCCAGCGGCAGCGCCGTGGGGCGCCTCACCACGTCCCGGACGGTGCGGAACCCGCCGAGGTACCGGGTGGCCAGCAGGGACGTCGCGGCCGCGATGAGGATCGACAGCCACACGAAAAGCATTGCGCCGGTCTCGGCGCTGACGAGCGTGAGCACCGTGAAGGCGAGCGCCGCGAACGGCGGATACGTGAAGAGGAGGGACCCCTCGCCCTCCCCGAAGGACCGCGTGTACAGCGAGCCGTCGCCGTCGACCACGGACTGCCCGCCCATGCGGTACACCCGGAAATCGAGGCCGATGACGTCGGCCCAGGCGAACGCCCAGGCCATCAGGGCCCAGGCCACCACTCCTGCGGCGACAAGGCCCAGCGCCCGGACTCCTGCCGCGGTACTGCGCTGGCTCATGCTTTCCTTCCGATGGACAGGGTGCGGTCTCCGGTCCCGATGGGCCGGAGAACGGCTCATCCAGTGTAGGCACGGCTCCCGGGCTGCCACCCGCGTGCGGATATGGTGGAAATCACCCCGCCCCCCTGCGAAAGGCCGACCATGTCCTCCCCCAGCGGCACGACCCCGCCCGCTCCCGCCACAGCCATCACCAACGCCCACGTCGTCCCGATCGACGGCGAGCCCTTCGACGGCACGGTCGTCGTCGAGCACGGGCGGATCTCGGCGCTCGGTCCCTCCGTTCCCATGCCCGACGGCGCCACCGTCATCGACGCGGCAGGAAAGTGGCTGCTCCCCGGGTTCGTGGACGCCCATGTGCACCTGGGCACGCACGAGGAGGGCGAGGGAATAGCCGGGGATGACACCAATGAGATGACCGAGCCGAACACGGCCGGCGTCCGGGCGATCGACGCCATCAACCCGTACGACCCCGGGTTCGACGACGCACTCGCGGGCGGGGTCACCACCGTGAACGTGAACCCCGGCTCCGGCAACCCCATCGGCGGGCTCGCCGTCGCCATCCACACGCACGGGCGGTACCTCGAGGAGATGGTGCTGCGCTCCCCCAGCGGACTGAAGTCGGCACTCGGCGAGAACCCGAAGCGCGTCTACGGCGGCAAGGGCAAGATGCCGTCGACCCGCCTCGGCACGGCGCTCGTCATCCGCGAGGCGTTCATGAAGGCCCAGAACTACATGGGCAAGGACGACGAGAACGCGCGGGACCCGCACCTCGAGGCCCTGGCCATGGTGCTGCGGCGCGAGATCCCCTGGCGCCAGCACGCGCACCGTGCCGACGACATCGCGACAGCTCTCCGCATCGCCGACGAGTTCGGGTACGACCTCGTCCTCGACCACGGCACCGAGGCGCACCTGCTCGGCGACGTCCTCGCAGAACGCGGAACCCCCGTCCTGATCGGCCCCCTGTTCACCACGAAGTCCAAGGTGGAGCTGCGCGGCCGCTCCATCGCCAACCCCGGCAAGCTCGCGCGGGCCGGCGTCGAGATCTCGATCATCACGGACCACCCCGTCATCCCGATCAACTTCCTGGTGCATCAGGCCACCCTGGCGATCAAGGAGGGCCTCGACCGGGAGACCGCCCTGCGCTCCATCACCATCAACCCCGCGAAGGTCCTCAGCCTGGCGGACCGCCTCGGCTCGCTCGCCGTCGGGAAGGACGCGGACCTGGTGCTCTGGAGCGGCGATCCGCTCGATGTGATGCAGCGCGCCCTGCAGGTGTGGATCGGCGGCACCGAGGTCTACTCCTACGACACCGAGACGCGCAGCGGCACCGTCGCTCCCCGGGGCTAGGCCGTCCCTCCGGTGAGTCCGCGCAAGGATCCCCTGCCGCCCCGGCCGTTCCCGCTGCGGGCAGCGATCGCCCTGTGGCTCGTGGTCGCGGTGCTGCTGCTCGTCGCGGCAGGCACGTTCATCGCATCAGCTGCGGTGCGGGACCTCGACCGTGCAGGGTTCATCGGGCTCGGCACGCTCCTCGGGGCGCTCGCCGTCCTGCAGTTGATCCTCCTGCTCCCGCTGCGCCGGGGCAGGAGGAGCGCCCGCGAGCTGCTGAGCACCATCGGCATCATCGCGGGAGTGCCCGTCGTCGTCCGCGGGACGCCGGGCCTGTCCCTGATCGCCGTCGGGATGCTGATTGCCGTGCTGCTCCTGTGGCTGCCGCAGAGCAGCGCCTTCTTCCAGCAGACCCAGCCGAAGGCGAGGAAGCGCTTCCGGCTGCCGGGGTCACGATAGCCCCACATCCGCCCGGGCACCCTGCGCCCGGGCACCCGGCGCGGCGGCGCAGACCCGGGGCGGCGCACCCCCGGCTCTGGGCACCCGGCGCGGCGGCGACGCCCCGGACCGCCCCGGACACACGAAAGGCCCCTCCCACCGGAGGGGCCTTTCGTGGAGGACAGCAGGAGCTAGCGCAGGGAGGAGATGGCCTGCTCGAGGTCACCGATCAGGTCCTCGACGTCCTCGATGCCGACGGACAGCCGGATCAGGTTCTCGGGTACCGCGAGCTCCGTGCCCTTGACCGACGCGTGCGTCATGTCGGAGGGGTAGTTCATCAGCGACTCGATGCCGCCGAGGGACTCCGCGAGGATAAAGACGTGGGTGGACTCCGCCACCTTCTTCGCGGCCTCCGCCCCGCCCTTGAATGTCACGGAGATCATGCCGCCGAAGTCCTTCATCTGTGCTGCGGCGAGGTCGTGGCCCGGATGCTCGGGCAGCCCTGGGTAGTACACACGCTCCACCTCGTCCTGCTCCTGCAGCCAGCGCGCGATCGCGGTGGCGTTCGAGGAGTGGCGGTCCATGCGGACCCCGAGGGTCTTGAGTCCGCGCGTGGTGAGCCAGGCCTCCATGGGTGCGGACACGGCGCCGACGGCGAACTGCACGAAGCCGATCTTCTCGGCGAGCTCGTCGTCGTTCACGATGACGGCCCCGCCGCTGGCATCCGAGTGCCCGCCGATGTACTTGGTGGTCGAGTGCACCACCACGTCCGCTCCGAACGTGAGCGGCTGCTGCAGGTACGGCGACGCGAACGTGTTGTCCACGACGAGCAGGGCGCCGGCGTCATGCGCGAGCTGGGCGGTCGCGGCGATGTCGGTGATCTTCATCATGGGGTTCGACGGCGTCTCCACCCACACCATCTTCGTGTTGTTCGCCGCGATGGCCGCCTGGACCGCAGCGGTGTCCGCCATGTCCACGGCGGTGTTGGTGATGCCCCACTGGGACAGGACGCGGTCGATCAGTCGGTAGGTTCCACCGTAGGCGTCGTTCCCGAGGACGATGTGGTCGCCGGGGCGGAGCGCGGCCCGGATGAGCGCGTCCTCGGCGGCGAGGCCGGACGAGAAGCTGAAGGCGCGCTTGCCGCCCTCGAGCGCCGCGATCTGGGTCTGCAGCGCATCCCGGGTGGGGTTGGTGCCGCGCCCGTACTCGTACCCGTTGCGCAGCTTGCCGATGCCGTCCTGCGCGAAGGTGGTGGTCTGGTAGAGGGGCGGGATCACCGCTCCGGTGGTGGGGTCGGGGGTCTGGCCCGCGTGGACGGCTCGGGTGTTGAAGCCCTGGTCGTTCGAGTGCGTCACGATGCTCCTGGAATTCGGATCGGGGTGTTACTTGCTCACATATGTCAGCAAGTCATGGCGCGTAAGAATTCCCACGGGTGACCCGACGAACGTCACCATCAGCGTGTCGCTGTCCTGGAGCCGTTCGCGCGCCGTCCCGATGGATTCGAGCGACCCGATCAGGGGCAGCTTCGCGTCCATGTGCTGGGAGATCTTGTCGGTGAGGCGAGCCTCGCCGTGGAAGATCTTCGCCGTCAGGGAGCGCTCGTCGACCGAGCCCAGCACCTCGCCCATCTTGACGGGTGGCTCCTGGGACAGCACCGGGATGCTGGAGACCCCGTACTCGTCCATGATCGAGATGACGTCCCGGACCGTCTCGGAGGGGTGCGTGTGGACGAGGTCCGGCATCGAACCGTTCTTGGCGCGCAGCACGTCGCCGACGCTCGCGTCCTCACCGCTGTCCAGGAACCCGTAGGACCTCATCCAGTCGTCGTTGAAGATCTTGCCGAGGTAGCCCCGGCCGCCGTCGGGCAGGAGGACCACGACGACGTCGTCGGCCGTCAGGTCCTTCGCGACACGGAGGGCCGCGACGACGGCCATGCCGCAGGAGCCGCCGACCAGCAGGCCCTCCTCGCGGGCGAGGCGCCGCGTCATCTCGAAGCTCTCGGCATCCGTGACGGCATGGATCTCGTCCGGGATAGACGGATCGTAGGAGTCCGGCCACATGTCCTCGCCGACGCCCTCCACGAAGTAGGGACGCCCGGTGCCGCCCGAGTAGATGGAGCCCTCGGGGTCGGCGCCGATGATGCGCACGGGGCCGCCCTCCCGGTCCGCGGAGATCTCCTTGAGGTACCGTCCCGTGCCGGTGATGGTGCCGCCCGTGCCGACGCCCGTGACGAAGTGCGTGAGCTTGCCGTCGGTGTCGTTCCAGATCTCGGGGCCGGTGGTCTCGTAGTGGCTCAGGGGCCCGTTCTGGTTCGAGAACTGGTCCGGCTTGTACGCGCCGGGGATCTCGCGGACCAGGCGGTCGGAGACGCCGTAGTAGGACTGCGGGCTGTCGGGGGCGACGGCGGTCGGCGTGACGACGACCTCCGCGCCGTAGGCCTTGAGGACGTTGCGCTTGTCCTCGCCCACCTTGTCGGGCACCACGAAGACGCACTTGTAGCCGCGCTGCTGGGCGACGAGGGCGAGACCGACGCCGGTGTTGCCGGAGGTCGGTTCGACGATGGTGCCGCCGGGCTTGATCTTGCCCTCGGCCTCCGCGGCATCGATGATCTTCGCCGCGATGCGGTCCTTCACCGACCCGCCGGGGTTGAGGTATTCGACCTTCGCGAGGACGGTGGCTGCGATGCCGTCGGTGACGGAGTTGAGCTTGACGAGCGGGGTGTTGCCGATCAGGTCAACAATGGAATTGGCGTACTTCATGCCTACAACGCTACCGGCTGGCGCGCCGACCTCCATGCCGCCGCTACGCCGCGGGACGTCCTCGCCCGGACGGGAGTCGCCGCGGAGCACTCCCGGGCGTCCGTGCCATACTGTCCGGCGGAACGGAGACCACCCTTGAACCTTCGCAGTGCCTCCCGCGCGATCCTGCCGGTCCTCGCGGCACTCTGCGTCGGAACCGGTGCGCTGCCCGGTTCCGACCTGGCGGAGCTGTGGGCGCGCATCTGGCCGATCCTGCTCTTCGTGGCCGCCATGACGGTGGCCACCGACCTCCTCTTCGCTGCCGGGGTCTTCGAGAAGATCATCGCGGCCTCGGCCCGCGCGGCCCGAGGCCGGACCCTGGTCCTGTGGCTCGTGACGGTCCTCCTCTCCGTGGCCTGCACGGTGTTCTTCTCGCTGGACACGACGGCCGTGCTGCTCACTCCGCTCGTGGTGCTCCTCGCCCGCAGGGCCGGCCTGCCGCCACTGCCGTTCGCCGTGACGATCGTCTGGCTCGCCAATACCGCGTCGCTGCTCCTGCCGGTGTCCAACCTGACCAACCTGCTGGTCCAGGAAGGGCTGCAGCTCAGTCCGGTGCAGTTCGCGGGCCTCGTGGCCGGCCCTGCGCTGGTCGGCGTCGTCGTGCCCTGCACTGTCCTGCTGCTGATCTTCCGGCGGCAGCTCTCGGGACGGTTCTCCCCCGCCCCTGCGCGCCCCGCCGAGGACCGCGTGCTGCTGCGCTGCGGGTACGCGGTCCTCGCACTCCTCCTGCCGGCACTGGTCAGCGGGCTGCCGGTCGCACTGAGCGCGACCCTCGCCGCGGTGGTCCTGGCCGTGCTCTTCGCGGTCCGTCGGCCCGGCACGTTGACGGTGAAGATGCTCCCCGTCGCTCCGCTCGTCCTCGCGCTCAGCCTCTTCGTTCTCGTCACCGCCGCGCACGCACAGGGCCTCGACACCTTTCTCGCCCCCGCGGCAGGTACCGGCGAGGACTTCCCGGACCTGCTGCGGCTGGCCGCCGTAGGAGCGGCCGGAGCGAACGCCGTCAACAACCTGCCCGCATATCTCGCCCTCGAGCCCTCCGCCGCGTCCCCGCTACGCCTCGCCGCCCTGCTCGTCGGCGTGAACCTCGGCCCCCTCGTCACTCCCTGGGGCTCGCTCGCGACACTCCTGTGGGCCGAGCGGCTGCGATCCCTGGGTCTGTCCATCCGCTGGGTGCCCTTCGGCCTCGCCGGGTTGCTGATGACGGCACTGGCGCTGCCGTCCGCCGTCCTCGTGCTCTCCTGGGGCTGATGAGCCTAGGCTGGAACGGTAAGCCGCCTGCCGATGAGGAGAACTCCCATGACGAACAGCTACCGCATCGCGGTCATAGCCGGCGACGGCATCGGCAAGGAGGTCATGCCGGAGGGCCTTCGGGCGCTCCGGGCGGCCGCGGACGCGTACGGCTTCGAGGTGGACGCGGTCGAGTTCGACTACGCCAGCGCCGACTACTATCTGGAGCACGGCCAGATGCTGCCCGACGGCTGGTTCGAGGAACTGCGCCGCTTCGACGCGATCTTTTTCGGGGCCGTGGGCTGGCCGGACGTCGTGCCGGACCATGTGTCCCTGTGGGGCAGCCTGCTGCAGTTCCGGCGCCACTTCGACCAGTACGTCAACCTCCGCCCGGTGAGGCTGCTGCCCGGGATCACCAGCCCCCTCGCCGGCAGGAAGCCGGGTGACGTGGATTTCTACGTGGTCCGCGAGAACACCGAGGGCGAGTACTCGAGCGTCGGGGGCAGGATGTTCGAGGGCACCGACCGCGAGACGGTCATCCAGGACACGGTCATGACCCGCACGGGCGTGGATCGCATCCTGCGGTACGCCTTTAATCTGGCGCAGAAGCGCGGGAAGAAGCACCTCACGTCCGCGACGAAGAGCAACGGCATCTCGATCACCATGCCGTACTGGGACGAGCGGGTGGAGGCGATGGCGGGCAGGTACGACGACGTACGCGTGGACAAGTTCCACATCGACATCCTCTGTGCGAACTTCGTGCTCCACCCCGACTGGTTCGACGTCGTCGTGGCGAGCAACCTCTTCGGGGACATCCTCTCCGACCTGGGACCGGCCTGTACCGGCACCATCGGCGTGGCGCCCAGCGGGAACATCAATCCGGACCGCACCTTCCCCAGCCTCTTCGAACCGGTCCACGGCTCCGCGCCGGACATCGCCGGCAAGGGCATCGCGAACCCGGTGGGCCAGATCTGGAGTGCGTCGATGATGCTGGACCACCTCGGCGAGACGGAGGCGGCCGCCGGGATCCTGGGCGCCATCGAGTCGGTGCTGGCTACCGGCGGCGATGCGCTGACGCGGGACCTGGGCGGCACAGGGACGACGGCGTCGCTCGGCGGAACCATCGCGTCGGTCATCGCAGGGACGCGCTAGCGTCCCGGGCCCTCCGTGGACAGCTCCCACTGGCGGGCTCCCGCCTCGGCCGCGCCGAGGGATTCGACCACGCTCCGGGTGCGCTCCCGGACGGCCGCCTCCTGCTCGGGCGACGAGCAGGCGCCGGCCGGCTGGTCGGGCGCCAGCGAACACCAGCGATACGGCCCGGCGACGATCAGCGACGGCAGCCAGTCCAGCCCGGAAACCGACCAGGCGCCCGCGTCATCCCGGCTGAGGCGGGCCCGGACCATCAGTCCCTCGTTGTTGACCTCGTACGTGGGCGACAGTTCGGTCACCCCGTTCCCCAGGCCGTAGACGATCCAGGTGCCGTTGTACTGCTCGATGGGCAGGACCGAGTGGGTGTGGTGTCCGTAGATGAAGTCCACCTCACCGCTGTCGGCGAGCGCGTGCGCCACCTCGGTCTGCTGGGCGTTCGGGACGGAGGCGTATTCGTCGCCGGCGTGCAGGGCTGCGATCACGATGTCCGCTCCCTGCTCCCTGGCGGCCCTGGCCTTGCCGATCATCGTGGCCGTGTCGAGCAGGTCCACCCGCCAGGGCTGGTCGGGCACCAGCCCGTTGAGGCCGTAGGTCGCTTCGATGACGGCCACCTTCGCCTCCGGCTGCTCGAGGATCAGGGCCTTCCCGGCATCAGCGGCGCTTGCATAGGACCCCGTGTGCCGGAGGCCCGCCGCGTCCAGGGCCGCGAGCGAACGCTCCACGCCCTCCGGGCCCCAGTCCATCGAATGGTTGCTGGCGGTGGTGCAGGCGTCGTACCCGACCTCCTTCGCGGCGAGGACGATCTGCGGGGGCACGTTGAACTGCGGGTATCCCGAGAAGGGCCCTTCCGGGTCGGCCACCGGGGTCTCCAGGTGGCAGATCCCCAGCGTCCCGGCCGCGAGGTAGGGGCGCTGGCCCGCAAGAAGCGGCTCGAAGTCGAGCGGAGACTTCCCCGTCACCGCCGCATCCTCCGCGGCCTGATCCCACAGTTGCGGATGCACCAGGAGGTCGCCCGTGAGCACGATCCCGACACAGTCCTCGCATGCCTGGGAGGACGGCGTCGGGGACGGGGACGGCGACGGCGTCGCTGGAGCGGCCGGCGTCGAAGTCCCCGCGGCCTCACCGGCCCCGTCCGCCGTGCACCCGCCGCACAGCAGAGCCAGCCCCAGGAGGACGCCGAGACGCCGGCCCCTGGCCGCCGCACGCGGGATCCTCCCCGCCCGAGCACTCCGCACCTCTGCCATCTGCTGTTCCTTCCACCTCTTCCACCGGACTGCCCGATGCTACCCCTACGGAACCCCGAGCATGACACATCCCGGGACCGCGGGGGCCTCGTGGGACGATGAATGCATGAGCATCGCCCCCGCCGCCGTTTCCTCCGGCGCGGAAGCCACGGAATGGATTCCCGACGGCCCGTACAACCTGGCAGGGACGGTGGGTACCCTGCAATGCGGCCCGCACGACCCCTCGTTCATCGTCCAGGGGCCCGATCGCTGGCTCGCCTTCCGGACGAGTGACGGGCCGGTCACGCTCGCTCTGCGGCAGCGCGGCTCGTTGAACGACAGCCGCATCCGGGCCACGGCGTGGGGGCCTGGTGCCGCCCGGGCGCTCGAGTCCCTTCCCCGCCTGCTCGGCGCGGAGGACGACTGGAGCGCCTTCGACAGCCCCCGGTTCCGCGCCGGCCTGCCCGAGCTCGCCCGCAAGGGCCGCTACCTCGACCCGGGGCTACGGCTGCCGGCGTCGCGCCGCATGCTCGACACGGTGGCCCGGGCGATCCTCGAACAGAAGGTCACGGGCATCGAGGCCAAGCGCGCCTGGCGCTACCTGCTCACCCGGTACGGGGACGCCGCTCCTGGTGCGGGAGAGTTCGCCCCCGCGGAGCTCCGCCTACCCCCGACCGCGGAACAGTGGCGCCGCGTCCCCTCCTGGGACTGGCACAAGGCCGGAGTGGACTCGAAGCGCTCGGCGACCATCCTCAGGGCGGCCCTCGTGGCGAGCGGACTGGAGCGCCTCGCGTCGCTGCCGGGCGGGGAGGCCGTCCGCGCCGGCCTGAGGTCCATTCCCGGCATCGGCGTGTGGACGGTGGCGGAAGTGGTGCAGCGCACGCACGGCTGCCCCGACTCCATCTCCGTGGGCGACTACCACCTCGCGGCCTACGTGGGCGCGGCCCTCACCGGCCGGCGGACCGACGACGCCGGAATGATCGAACTGCTCGAACCCTGGAGGGGGCAGCGCCAGCGCGTCGTCCGGTCGCTCTACTCGAGCGGCTTCCGCAAGCCGACCTTCGGTCCCCGGCTATCCCCCGAGGACCACCGGCGGCGCTAGGACGCAGGAATGCGGCGGACGAACGAGCACCGCTAGGGTTGAGGGATGACCCAACCCGTAGACGTCACCGCAGTATTCACCCCCCTCGACGGCGAGTTCTTCCGCGTGAAGCTCGCCCTCGACATCGCCATCGAACAGGTGGTGCAGGAGCCCGGCTGCATCCGGTACGAGATCACGGACGCGCAGGAGGACCGCATCGTCCTCACGGAGCAGTGGGAATCCACCGAACTCCTGGACACGCACCTGCGCGGACCTGCCGTGCAGGACCTCAACGAATCGCTGAGCGCACTGCTGGCCAAGCCCGTCGATGTGGTGCGTTCGGATCAGGCGGCCTGATCCCTCCACGCAAGAGCCCCGCACTCATCGAGTGCGGGGCTCTTCGGGTCTCGGGACGGCTACTGCGCGTCCCCGGCCGGGCTTCCGCCCTGGGCCTGCTGCTGCGCGATCTGCTCGTGCACTGCCTTCATGTCGAGTCCCTTCACGGCGTCGACGAGTTCGCCGAACTGCGTCGCGTTGAGGGCACCGGGCTGGGAGAACACCAGGACCTTCTCGCGGAACGCCATGAGCGTCGGGATGGAGGTGATCCCTGCGGCCGCGGCGAGCGACTGCTCCGCCTCGGTGTCGACCTTCGCGAAGGTGACGTCCTCGTGCTGCTGCGAGACGGCGTCGTACACCGGCGCGAACTGCTTGCACGGCCCGCACCAGTCGGCCCAGAAATCGACGAACACGATGTCGTTGCCCTCGATGGTTTCCGGGAAGCTTGCCTCAGTGATATTGATTGTCGACATGCCTTAACGCTAGCGACCGCCGCCGGACCTGTCAGTCCTGTTCGCTACCGATGAAGTGACCGCCCGTTCTCACGCTCCCACCGGAGGCCCGCATGACCGACACCTACGACCTCGCACGATTCGTCCACGCGCAGGAGGCCTCCGGTACCTATGAGCAGGCCCTCGCCGAGCTGCAGAACGGCCGGAAGGTGGGGCACTGGATGTGGTTCGTCTTCCCGCAGGTGGCAGGACTCGGCAGCAGCCCGACGTCGGTCCGGTACGCCATCGGCTCGATCGACGAGGCCCGCGCCTATCTGGCGCATACCCTGCTCGGACCCCGCCTGCTGGAGAGCGTCCACGCGCTCCTCAACCTCGAGGGAAGCGATCCGGTCGCGGTACTCGGCGGGATCGACGCCCGCAAGCTGCAGTCCTCGATGACGCTCTTCCACCGGGTCGGCCCGCAGGAACCGTGGTTCAAGGCCGTGCTCGACCGGTATTACGCGGGCCAGGAGGACCGGGCGACGACGTCGATCCTCGACGGCTGACGCCATCGGTCCCGCTCCTACCCGCCGACCTCGGCTGCGTGCGTGAGCGAGACGCGGCCTGCGAGGATCACGGCTCCTGCGACGAGCACCATAACCGCGGCGACGGCGTAGGTGGCCTGCGGGTTGAAGACCTCCGCCAGCTTCGTCGCAGCGAAGGGTGCGAGCGCCCCTCCCATCCACCGGACGAAGTTGTAGCCGGCGGATGCGACGGGCCGCGGCGAATCCGAAACACCCATCGCGAGCTCCGTGTACAGGGTGTTGTTGATGCCCAGCAGGGCGCCGGAGATGATCACCAGCACGACGACGGCGGTCACCGAGCGCTCTGCGGCCAGGGCGAGGCCCACGAGCACGAGGACCAGGGCCGCGAGGGTCAGGAGCAGCACGCGGGTGGTGCCGAGCATGCGCTGCAGCGCGGGTGCCACGAGGACCGAGAAGACCGCGACCATGAGGCCCCAGCCGAAGAACACGGCACCGATACCGTACGCATCCATCCCCAGCACGAAGGGTGTGAAGGCGAGGATGGTGAAGAACCCGTAGTTGTAGAAGAGGGCGCTCGACGCCGTGGTGCGCAGGCCCCTGTGCCCGAGTGCGACGAGCGGGTCCTTGAGCGATGTCGTGGTGGCGGGCCGGGGCATGGCGGGCAGCAGGATGGTGAGGGCGAGGAACGCCGCGGCCATGAGCACGGCGGTGCCGAAGAACGGCGCACGCCACTGCCAGCCGCCGAGGAGCGCACCGAGCAGCGGGCCGAGTGAGATCCCGAGGCCGAGGGCCGCCTCGTAGAGGATGATCGCTGTGGCGGTACCCCCGCTGGCCACGCCGACGATGACGGCGAGCGCGGTGGCCACGAAGAGCGCGTTGCCAAGGCCCCAGCCGGCCCGGAAGCCGACCAGGGTGGCCACGTCACCGGACAGGCCCGAGAGCGAGGCGAACACCACGATCAGTCCCAGTCCGAGCAGCAGCGTCCTCTTTCCGCCGATGCGCGAGGAGATGAAGCCGGTCACGAGCATCGCCACGGCCGTCACGAGGAAGTAGCTCGTGAACAGCAGCGACACCTGGCTCGGCGAAGCGTCGAGGTTCTCGGCGATGGCGGGAAGGATCGGGTCGACGAGACCGATGCCCATGAAGGCGAACACGGCCGCCAGGGCTGTGGCCCACACGGCTCTGGGCTGCCGGAAGAAGGACTGCTTCTCCTCGGCAAGGACCGATGCGGGCTGCGCGTGGGTGGTCACTCGGGTACTCCTAGGCGGTGTGGTTCAGTTTCTCGATGATCGGCAGGGCGGCCGCGAGCGTGGCGCGGTCCTCCTCGTCGAGCTGGTCCAGCAGTGCGGCGACGCGCTCGTTACGGCGCCGGCTGGCGGCCTCCCAGGCCGCCCGGCCCTTGTCCGTGAGCTGGACGAGGACACCCCGCGAGTCGGTGGGATCCGGCTGCCGGAGGACGAGGCCGGCCTGTTCGAGCTTGATGATCTGCTCGGTGGCCGAGGGGACGCGGATGCCGAGGTTGGCGGCGACACGGCTCACCCGCAACGGTTCCTCCGCCGCCATGCTGAGTGTGCTCATCTGCATGGTGGTCAGCTCCCCGTCGCTGTCCATCGAGCGGCTGAGGTACACGGCGTGGCGCAGGGTGGTGCGGAAGGACTGCGCGAGGGCCAGCAGGGGCACGTCGGTGGAGGGACTCATAGTTAGGTAGCCTAACATTCCACCGAGGGCGCGGCAAGCCGACGTCAGGGCAGGACGGTGTCGGGACAAGACGTAGCCGGGACAGGACGTAGCCGGGACAGGACGTAGAGTGCCAGAAAGCGCCGACGTGGCGCGGAGGACCGAGGGGAGGCAGCGGGGTGGCATCGAGCGCAGTTCTCCCCGTCGTCGACCCGCTCGCCTTCCTCGCCGGCAGCTGGTCGACCCGCCGCCACCTGCTGGACCGTTCGAGCGGCACGGAAGGGCTCTTCGCGGGCATCACGACCTTCACGCGCGACGACGACGGACTGCGGTGGGACGAGGAGGGCACCGTGTCCTGGCCCTCCTTCCAGGGGCCGGCCTCCCGCTCCTACCGGGTCACGGCCCAGGGCACGACGATGGCGATCCACTTCCCGGACGGACGGTTGCTCTGCCGCCTCGACCTCCGCAGCGGCAGGGCACATGACGAGCACTGGTGCTCTCCGGACACCTACCTCGTCGACTTCCGGATCCCCTCGTTCCGCACCGTCGAGTACTCCTGGGACGTCACCGGACCGGCGAAGGACCATCTGCTGACGACGACGCTCACGCGCCAGGACTGAAACCTCGCTCAGGCCCTCGCCCGGCGGAAGCCTTCGGCGTGCTCGCGCGGCCTGGCTTTCAGCGCCGGCAGTTCGAACAGCAGGTTGACCGAGGCGTGCTCCCTCGTCGAGTACATCCAGGCGAGGCCGAGCGGCACCCCGACGCCCCCGAGGAGCAGCAGGGGGAACACGAACCACTCCCCCGTCAGTCCGAGGCCGTCGGCGAGCGCGAGCATGATCATGATCGGTCCCAGGTGCGCGACGTAGAAGACGATCGAGTAGCGGCCGACGAACTCGAGGGCGCCCGTCGCCCAGGTGGGTCCCAGCCGAGGGAAGAGCCAGCAGGCGACGACCAGTCCACCCAGGACTCCCCAGGCGTACTCCGTGCGATACAGGACGTTCCGGTCGACCACGTTGAACACACCCACGGCGGCTGCGGAGACCGCTCCCGCACCGAGCAGCCAGGGATTCGCTCGAGCCCGTTCCAGGAGCCGGGGATGCACGGCGCACCAGGCTCCCAGGAAGAAGAACGCAGCGAGGAAGGCCATCGTCTCGGGCCGGCTGCCGTCGGGCAGCACCAGCGAGGCCACCAGGCCGACACCTGACGCGACGATCGGCGAGATGCGCCGCAGCGGGTAGGCGAGCGCGTAGAAGGCGAGGATGAACCAGAGGTACCAGAGGTAGGTCGGTGCGAGGTAGAAGATCTGCGCCACGCCACCGGGACTGAGATCACCGGTCGCCGTCAGGATGATCAGCGACCACAGGACATACGGCCACGCGACCAGGGAGACCTTGCCGGCGAGGTACTCGCGCCATGGTTTCGCGACCGACCGCGGCAGCAGGATCCCCGAGAGGAACATCAGGACGGGCATCCGGAAGGGCTCGAGGAAAAGGTTGAACCCGTCGATACCGGCGGTGGATCCTCCGGCGATCCGGAGGGACTCCCCCGCGTGCAGCACGACGACGAGGAGGATGGCGACGCCGCGCAGGCTGTCCAGCCAGCCGATCCGCGGCCCGGGCGTAGTGCTGATGGCGGCCTCCCCACTCGAGACGTCCTGAGCATGCGTACTGAAGCTTCGTGGACGACGCCTCCGCGGATGGCCCCGCGGCCAGGATGAGTGGACGAGATCGATGACGGAAACAGAAGGGCCCGCTCCATTGGAGCGGGCCCTTCCTTGCTGTGGCAGATGAGGGATTCGAACTCTCTTTCATACCTTGTGATAGCTCCAAATCCCAGTAAGCATGCGGAATAACATCACGTCGAATAACTGAGAATGAGTACCGATGTGGGCAAAGTGTGGGCACGATGTGGGCAAGCCCTAGCGGTCGAGGGCAACAGAGAAGCGTACAACCCATCGTTCATACTCGCCCTGCGGATCGCTCTCGAGGAACCGCCATCCGTTCCTCTTGATGAAGGCCTTACAGGGTTCGTTGTTGGGCCGCACCTGGGCGACCAGCGTCAAGCTGTTGAATCTGTCAGCCGCCCGAGCGACCCCTACTACATCTTCTATAGTTTTGTCGTAGGTCATCTGCGCGATGCCAGAGCGTTCAAACAACTTGTGAGTTGCCAGAAGATAGATATTCGCCCGATGATGGCCGTCTGCCTCAACCGCCATCCGATACGACACCACGGACTGGATGAAGGAAGTTTCCTCATGCACCCGGAGGAGGATCTTCCGTGGCGGTTTGTGCCTCGGTCGAAGGTTCCGGATTAGCCCCTGGACCTCAATGGCATAGGCCTCTGGGTGGTCTCGGCGAAGGTGGCGCGACTCGCTGCGAGGCATAGGAGCACAGCAAAAACTATGCAGATACTGCCGATGCTCGAAGTCGGCTTCAATCCAGACGTACACCCAGTAGCTATCGCCTGGAGATCACGAAGGATGGCTCGACAAGCCTCGTCTTGGCAATGAACTCAGGGTCATCGGAGAAGGCATCGATGGCGCCCGCATACTCGTCGAAGATCGAGTCCGTCGAGGGATCCTCGGTGGGTGTCTCATGAGTGTGACCACAGGGTAGGAAGTAAAGCGGGAAGTGGGCATCAGGCCAACTCTCGTCTTCCATGCAACCACCTCCAAAGTCGTAATGTGACGTTACAGCGTGCAACATCCGAAAGCTATGACTTGCGTCACACTCGCAGGGTCTTCCAAGTCTCATCGCGTTCAGTGACCACGTCACTACCGCTTGTTAGGGTGGCGATGAGGCGGTGCAAGTCAGGTCCCACGTTTGCCCCCTGGTGTGGGCAGCCCCCTTCAGGGGTAGGGCGAAGTAGGGTGCATGGAACACTTACGTGAGCGGCAGCATTGCGCTTAGGGTCGTACGCAACTTCGACAGAACGGACCGGCCAAGGATGTTCACCAACGAGCAGTGGCTCACCCTCCTCGACACCCTCACGGCTCGCACTGCCCTCGGTGAGCTGGAGTGGGAGATAGACGAATTAAACGATGGGGTGGCGGTGTACGGTGCCACACTCGCGGAGATGCGGCTCGCCATCAGCCCGAAGGCTGAGTGGTCCGGCGCGATCGAACTGACCATCGAGGAGAAGGCTTCACCAGAGGACGAGAAACCTACGAAGGAGGTTGGTCGCCTTACCTGGGAGGACCTGAGCGAGGAGGAGAGCCTGCCCGAGACGGACAAGCTCTTCGGGCTCTACGAGCTGATCGGTTTGAAGGCCGTCGAAGCAAACGAGAAGTTTGCCGCGATGATTCGTGACGACAAGTTCCTCACTTTGATGAACGCTCTTTCCGACAAGGATCAAGTTCGTCAGATCGGAGAAGTAGGGCCCGGCGCTTCGATGTAGCGGCGGGCCCTACCCTGTTCCTCTAGGCGATTACCATCCCGCCCATGCCGGCCATCGTCTGCGCCCGGCGACGCGAGATTTCTTGTGCTCGAGCTAGCTGTTCGGGATCGAGCCCGACGGGCCCGTAGTAGTTGTTGACTACCCCGTCCCCACCGCGCCCGCTGCTTAGCTCCCGCATCTCACGGTTGGTGAAGATGTACTCAGGCTTCCTGGTCTTGTTCTGCACCAGGAAAGGACGCCCACCGTTCGTTGGCAGGACCCCACCGTTGTCATAAAGCGTCGGAGCCATGGCAGCACCACCACCAAAGAACCCCTTCACCTTCTCGAACACATTCCCGGCGATGTTCTTGATGCCGTTCTTAATGTCCGTCACCATTTTCATAACTTGCTCGATCCCCGTCTTAGCCAGACCACCAGCAGCATCAACGAACATGTTCGAGCCCGGGAACCTCTTCTTAATGGCACC
This sequence comes from Arthrobacter rhamnosi, assembly GCF_054510855.1. Lineage (NCBI taxonomy): Bacteria > Bacillati > Actinomycetota > Actinomycetes > Micrococcales > Micrococcaceae > Arthrobacter > Arthrobacter rhamnosi. The sequence continues at coordinate 32,262 of NZ_JBTNDT010000006.1, forward strand.
CATCAGCCCATCAATGAGACCCTCAAACGGGTTCTCAGAACCCGCACGACCAGTGCCGCCCGGATAGAGCGACTGAAGGTTCCGAATATCAACGGCTGTAGGCGTCGAGGCCATGTTCGCCAGGTTCGGCTGCATAATCGACCGCGACGAGTTGTGAGGCAGGCCCAGCGCGTGCCCGATCTCGTGAGCCGCAACAGTCCGACGCTGAGCAGCCCCAAGACGAGCAGCCCACGAAGGCGACATGTCAATGTTCGTCCCAGTCGTATAACCAAGGATGTTATTGCCACGCTCAAGCGACGACACATAACCCTGATGCTTGCCAGTACCAACGCCGACCTTCACGCCAGCCGCACCATTCCACAGGGCAGCGGCACCACGGAAGTTCCAGGCACCAACACCCGGGCCTTCCTTCAGGTAGTAAGCCCCGTGACGCGCAATAGCATTCGCGTTACCCGTGAAGAAGCCACCCATGTTGCCCTCGCCCACGGACGCGGCACCACCACGAACCGCAGCATGAGCCATGCTCGCAAGGCGTTCCTTGCCCAGAGCTGCGGTCTGTTCCTTCGTGAACACGTACTCGCCCTTGTGGACGATGCCCGCAGGATCGTACTTCCGCCCGTCACCCGTGTAACCGCCGTTGGCGAACCCGGGAGGGGCCTTAAGTGGTTTGATGTCGACGCCCGGAATGTCATTGAAGCGGGCGATCAAGCCCTCATTGATGAACTTGATAACCGCGACGACAGGCTCGCGAACCTTAGCCTTGATCGCGTCCCAAGCCCTGCCGATACCATCCTTCGCAGCCTCGAAAGCCTTCGGAAGTGCAGTCTGCACCGCCGACTTCAACAGGTCGAACGTGCCCCTGATCTTGCCCCACGCGTCACCAATCTTGTCCCGAATCGCCGTGAACGCCAGAACCGCAACATCACGGAAGAACTCGAACCGGGAACTGACAGCAGATAGAACAGCGGCGATAGTCGGCAAGACGTAGGTCTGGAACCACCGAGCAACCCCACCAATGAACGTCTTGATGGCGCCCCAGACGGTCTCGACGATCTGACGGCCGATCTTCGTTTGCGTGAAGAAGTACACCAACCCCGCAACCAGCCCAGCGACCGCCATTACGACAATCCCAATCGGGTTAGCTACCAGGGCACCATTCATCAGCCACTGCCCAGCAGCAGCAGCCTTAGCGGCAACAGCCTGAGCCTTAGTTGCCAGAATGTGCGCGTTCGTCGCAACCGTCGTAGCCAAAAGCCGGACTTGGTAGGCAGCCCACACGCCGCCGGCCACCGCCAGAGTCGTCATCAGTGCGTTCATGCCAGCCTCAGAGCTGGTAATCCCACCGACGAAGCCGGCAAGTACCGTCAGGACACCCGAAATGATCGGGGTGAGGATCTGCATCGCGACGACGAGCCCGTCAGCGATTACCGCGGTGAGCTGACCGGCGATAACCGCCAGTTGCGCGATGATGCTTGAGACCTGAGGTAGGACCGGAAGCAATGCCTGAAACACCAACTGGACCGGTGACAGCGCCATCAGGAGTGCCACCAAGGGCGGGCCAAGCTGCGTGACAACCGGCAGGACGCCCTCGAGGCCCTGACGGATCTTGAACGCAGCCTTCTCCATGAACCCGGGCAGCCCCGAAGACGTGACCTCACCGTCGTTGTACTTCCAGGCAGCACCGAACGCCCTGATCGAACCGATGCCCTCGTTGACTGCGAGCCCGAACCCCTTGGAAGGATTCAGTCCAATAGCCTTCACCAAATCAGGGGTCAGCCCACCACCGCTCAGGACGCCCTGGAAGGCAACGACCTTGTCGAGAATCCCGCTCACGCCGGACACCGCGCCGATGGCCGCTGTGCGCGCCGCGGTGAAAGCCGGCGCGAGGACGGATCCGAATTTGGCGGATAGGTCAGCCGTTTCAGCGGTCAGGGTCTTGGCCACGTTGGCGGTGGAGTCAGATGTCCGCGCAAAATCGCCCTGAGCATCCGCCGTCTGCTTCAGGATCAGAGCTTGAGCAGCAAGCGTCTTATTCTGCGGTGAGAGCGCCTCCTTAGTCGACGTGATGAGCCCCTGAGCAAGAGCCTCATTCTTCAGCGACGCATCATCGAGCATCACACCATACGCACGGATCGGCTCAGTCTCACCACGCAGAGCCGCACCAATAGCCTCGATTGCCTGCTCAGGACTCGTGCCCTTGAACGACGCCATATCCGCGGCGAGTTGCGTCTGCTCAGTGGAGAAGTCAGCCAGAGCCTGCCCACTGAGCCCGGCAGCCTTACCGTACGTGCCGAAGGTGTTCGCAGCATTAATTACCTGCTGCTGCGTCAAGCCCATCGTTTTCGAAGCAGTCGCCGACTGCTTGATGATCGAGTCCATGTTCTTGCCAAAGACAACACCAGCAGCAGCCGAGCTGTCCTCAAGCTCGGAGAAACCAGCAACAGCGTCCTTGGCGAAACCCGCAATAGCCCCAGCGCCAAACACCGCCAGAGCGGGCCCAGCAACCTTCTTGAACGTGTCAGCGAACCCAGAGCCAAGATTCTTGCCCATGGCAACGCCGTACGAGCCGGCAGTCTTCTCAGCCCCACCAAACTCCTTATTGATGGCCGTCTGCATACCCTTGAAGGAGGGCGTGACGCTCACGAATGCGTGAGCCAGTTCAACGGCCATCAGGCAGCCTCCCCAATGGGGCGGACAGGCTCCCACGAACCAGCAGCGGCCTTATCTGACCACTCCGGCTCCCAGCCCTCACGGAAGAAATCGAAGTCCTCAGAATTGAGGCTCGGGAACTTGCCGTGCTGGCCCAACTCCCCCGTCAGCACTGCCTCCACCGACCGCGCGAGCTTCCGATCCCCGGCAAACGTCACATGCTTCCGACCCGGACGCAGCAGAACCGACACCAGCCCATAGCCGCCCTCACGAGGCGGCAAACCCCAGGCTTCGTGATCGTTGGTGTACTCGTACCCGACGCACAGGCTCGCCCGATACAGCGGGCCAACCGCCTTCACCAGCCGCTTAGCCATCGACTCCAGGAAAATGAGCCGCTCTCTTTTTGATTCCAAAACAAAACTCCTTAAACAAGAAACGCACTCACCGAATGGTGAATGCGTAAAGCAATATGAGGCCCAATTAGACCTATTAATGGGTAAAGGCGATCAATGATAGACACACCTGACACACCCCCGGTAGGAAATGCGACTAGCCGTAGAGAGTCGCATAACCCCAGGGGAAAGGGGCAAGGAGGAGGGGGTCAAAGATCCGCGTAGAGCTTCTGATAGTCATGCAACGCAGTCACCGACGCGACACCTTTAGACGCTTCGTCAATCACCCACTGCAACCGCTTCATAGCCATAGGCGACAGCCCCAACCTGTCCTCGAGCTGACGTGCTTCACCCATCAGCGCAGCAGAGGCTTCGGGCTTCTCGCACGCCAGAACGATGTCCGCGTAACGGGCAACAACCCGTGTCCAGCCCAGAGCTTCCCAAGCCTCAGCCTGAGGTGTGGCCCAGAGCGACGCCCAGAGCCGTGCCTGCTTAGCTGAGGGCCTACCAATCGGCCATTCGGGGGCAGCACCCTTACGCCCATCAGCGGGCAGCAGAGTCCAACCTGATCGTGCATTCTTACGTCGTGCAAATGGGTTAGGCGCCGGTCCGGGCATGCCAAAACCTCCAATATCTGTCTAATTGGCCGCGACCTGGGAACCCGTACCGGGCCCGCCACGCTAAGCCGAAAGGTGTCCTGTGCGACCGGGGGAAAGGGCCTCCCCGTGGGGGGCCTAGTTGAGTCCGGGGTGTCGCATGGGTGGGCGTTTGCGGGAGACAGCACGGCGGGCCGACTGTGCTTCCTGCATCGTCTTCTGATGGTGGTGATCTGCGCAGAGCCATTGCAGGTTGCCCATGCTGTGATCGTCACCGGGCTTTATGTGGTCACACTCATTGCCAGGGTCAAGGCATCTGATACCTGCTGTTACCCATTGGCATTGATTGCCTGCTCTTTGCTTCACCTGAGCCCGTAATGCGCGCCAATTGGACGGCAAACGGGCTGCACGGTTCGTATTCCAAGTCATTAGGCTTCCGTTTCACGTGGACCAAATAGCTCGGGGGGATATCTTTCGCTAGGCAAAGGGGGCGAAATTGAGAGGGTTCGGGCAGGGGGTCCACGAGGTACGGCCATCCCCTTTCCCGCCCTCTCGAAAGGCACCACATAGGCACAGTGCCTTTCTCACTCATGCCCGATTTTCCACACGGGGCAATGGGTCAATCCCCGCCCGAACCGCCCCTAAGCGCCCTGATAAGAGTGTTCTCACGGCTGTTGCGGATCATTGAGGGAATGTCGGTGGTGCGCACTGAGGCGCGGGCCCTGTTCTTGCCGACGATTGCCGATGACTCGAATCCTGGGCCCGCGGCAGCCGCGATACGGTCAGCCCTCTTCTTCACTTCATCGAGCATTGCCTGAGAGCGCAGCAGCTCACGATAAGCGGCAGTGTTGTGTTTGATCTTCATTGTTTGTCCTGTCAATGATTGAGGGGCAGGTGAGTTGCCTCACCCGCCCCTCAAAGAGTTGCTATGTCCTACGCAGCCTTGCGAACCTTCCGTGCGCCCTTGTGCAGGTACGCGGCAAGCTGGTCCTCCGCGTGCTGTGCGGCGTCCGTGTCACCGATGGCCTGGAGGTAGGCACTGATGTCTTCCCATGCGCCAGCGTTGGACCCGATGCCGTTCATCTGGACGGCACGCTCAGCGGCCTGGACAACGGCAACAGCGTCCTCTGGGTGGCGCACGGTGAACTGTCCAGCAGTGGCAAGTTCCTTGTACCACTGGGTCTTGTCGGCACCCTGAGGCACGATGTCCCCGCCAAGAATCTGCCGGTAGGACGATGCCGGGACTGCCGTGTACCAATCAGCCAGGACGGGGCCAGCTTGACCACTACGCATAGCGGTGAGGGATGACTGGTGCCGAACGGTCACCATTTCGGGGTCAACCGCGGCGGGGTCTTTGAAGAACGCGCCGAGTTTCACGGTGGGCAGAAAGTTGTTCGCCAGGAACGGGCGGCTGACGGTGCCGTATGCAGCTACGAGAGCATCAATATCGGCGGTGAGCTTCTGGGCTTCCTGCCATACGTCGACCTTGTTAGCGGCGATGGCCTGTTCAGCCGTGGCCGGCACGTTCTCGAGGGCGGCAAGCCTGGTAGTGGCCGCTTCGAGGCGTTCGCTGATGCCTTCGAGCACTTCATCAATGACCGATTCTTTGAAGGTGTCGAACTGGGTTGCGGTCTGCTGCACGGCGCGGTGCAGGACGGTCACCTCAGCGGCCTTATTCAGACGACGCGCCTCAGCTTCACGGAGCTTCTTGAAGACTGGCTCAAGATCCTTGCCAGCGGCAGCAGCCTTGATGAGGTCGCTGATCGCTTCGCCCTGGAGGACGCCGGGGTTCTCTGTGTCAGCGTTCCGCTTCGTCATGTAGGTGCGGAGTCCTTCATGAAGGTTCTGAGCTTCCTTGTAGCCGGGGATGTTCGCGTAAATCTCGTCAAGTACGGTCATGGTTATTCGTTTCCTTTGGTTTGTGCGAAAAGTGGGTTCTGGATTTCAAGTACGTTGACCAGCTCTAGAGCAAGCCGGTTAGCTTCTGGGATGGTGATGACGAAACGGACCCTAGAACCGGAGAGAAGTCCCACCCCCAATTCCTGCCTACCTGTTTCGGGGTTAGACAGCAGCGCCCGCTTGAAAAGTAGGGCCCGTGATTCCCTGAGGTTCAATTCGTAGAAGTCGGGGCGTGACTCAAACATCAGCCGAGACCTGCTTTCCGTTAGCCAGGGCTCGAGCCTTCCAATACGCCGTCTGATCTACCTGGTGGAGAAACTTCTCACGGTAGATGAATGACTGAGCGGGCCAGTCCCATGCCTCAATTTGTCGGGATGAATAGTCATAAGCCATGACTTACTTCTTTCTCTTACGTCTGTCTGCGTTGGTGGCGGCTGAATCACCCGTGCGGTCCTTGTAAAGGATCCGCTTGTGGTAATCCGATTCGGGCGTGTTGTTCTTGAGGGCTTGAAGTTCCTGGTTGTATCGCTCAGCCAGCCCTTTCCAATAGCGGGCGTGGCTCTCGTGATACCGGGCCAGTTCTTCCCACGTAGGGCGACTATCCACGCGGTCTGATGCTCAGCAGCTCAGCCTCTAGGCGTTCGCACTTATTGCGGTAGAAACGTGCCTCACGGTTTTTGAGCTGTGCTTTTTCCAACCACTCGCCGGCGATCACTATGAGTTCTTCGCGGCTGAATGATGCAAGAAGATTCTTCGAGGCTGGGCGCTCAGTCATGCGCTTACTTCCTTCTGGGTCTTTGTGCGTATCGAGTCCCGGGCCAATCGCTCGAGGCGTTCCCAGGGTTGGAGTCCGCGCCGTGCGTAAAGGGCTCTCACGAGCCTCAGCAGGTACGGGGAGGGCTCGGTGTGCGGGACGGATACGACGTGCTTGAACAAGAGGGCCAAAGCCTGCTCCGTGCCAAGTTCAATTCCTCGCCAGTTTTTGCAGAATCCACAGAGAACAACCGTGGTGCACGAAGACTCGTCAACCGCGAACCTCACCACGGCGGGGGCGTCTCCGCGTCCTGCATCGGCGTCTCGGGGAACTGATCCCAGTACGTGTCACGCTTAGGAGCTGTACCGGGTCTCAGCCACATATCCGAAGGGCGTTTCTGGTCCATCGGATAGTCGTGCTTGACGAGGAAGCCATGGGCCTCAGCGATAGCCCAGTGCCGCTGGATCGTCCGCGTAGTTGTGCCCAGAAGGTTAGCTAGATGAGCTTTGCTGACCTGGAGATGCCCCTCACGATTAGCAAGGTCGTGCATCACTGTCAGCGTGAACTTCACGGGCCCAGAAAGGTCCGCCGCGTCGAGAGCATCAGTGAAGTTCTCCGCGGGCAGAATCACGGGTGCTGTAGCTCGACGGCGGGCGCGTTCGGTAAGCCGCTTCCACTCATTGAAGGTCAGCCACGACGCGGCCTGAGCGTAATGCGCCGGCAGCATTGACTTGTACGTCGTCTCGGGCCTTGCCTTGCCCGACGTTCGGTTGTCCGGTATTGTATAAAGCACGGGTAGCCCTCCATGAGGGGTATCTAGCACCTAGGGATCAGCGAACAGTCCCGGTGGTGCGGTTCAAAATTGAATGGCACAAGCCGGTTCCCACATGAGATTGCAGTCTCGGGAACTGGCTTTTGCTTTGCCTATACCAGTTTAACACGGGTAGGGCTACAATCCGGCACGAATACGGCCAGAAAGTTGAAAAAACTTTATTTCTGTGTTATAGGCCACGAATCCTCCTGTCAGCCGGCAATGTCCCCAGCACGTCCCCTTCCCGTCCTCTAGGCTGCTTTTCCTCAGCACCCCCGCCTTCGTTCGCCGTGATTGTCCGCGTTCACCTGCCACCAAACTGATACGGCCTGGAACCTTCGAGGGCTGGGAGCAAAGTCAAAAGCGACCGACGCTCCGCGTCTATCCCTTAGCTCCGCTAGCGCTCCACTAAGGGATGGACACAACTTCATTCCTCTGGTCATCATCGGGTTTTCCCGTGAGTCACCAGGACTGTGGTTGGGAGTTCGAGAGGTCACCTTGTGTAGTTATCTTCTTAGGGAGACATTTTTGCCGTTTGTCTCAGCATGTGGACAATTCTTGTCTCGCATGTCAGACCGGCTGAAGTAGACCGGAAGGAAATCCGACTTTGCCTAGGGAGTCGGCTGACGGGGTGCGGCTGGCGTGAAGGGGTGGGGGTGCATCTCCTTCCACCGCCTCTGGGATTTCGCTCCCTAGGCACTGCGACATATCTCTCTAGGTGTTTTTTCCAAAGGGCCCTCTACCGTGCCCCAGCCGTATGAGCCAGCCTGACGACGCTCTCAGCGAAGGCCAGGGCTTCTGTCGGGGTCATTTTCATCAGGTCTTCTGAGCTGATGTTCAGCAGGGTCTGACCCTCCGCGCCATGTTCGAGGTAGGCATTTATTGCGGCCGATTCAGGCATGCCGGCTAGCTGTTCCATCTGGACGGTAGACATCTCCGTCTGGTGGAGTTCGGACCAGCAGGGTTCTGGGTCCTCGAGATGCTGCGAGTGATCGGTGATGCACCATTCGGGGCAAGTGAGCGTAGGGGTGGCGGTGGCCGTGGTGGTCATAGTCGTGCTCCTTTGAGTGGTTTGGGTTGCTGCTGCTGTGAATCGGAGCCGGCGGTCTAGTCGGATCCGCTGTTCATCAGTGAGTGTCATTACGCCGCTCCTGTCTGGTTGTGCGTGTTGGCATCCAGCCACTGAGTGACATCGCTCTTGCGATATCTGACGGCCCTGCCGCCCATCTTCACGAAACGGGGGCCAGTCCCCCTGTAACGGTGCTGCGCCAGGTTCGCTGTTGATGTACCCAAGAACCGGGCCAGCTCATCTGGCTTCATCAGCTCCTCATCCATGCTCAGTCCTCACTACTCGATATTTCGAACCTTGTGAGATGAGCAAAGCACTCTCGTGATCGGGTGTCAAGTCTCGATATCTCGTGTACTGTCGTGGTCATGGAGCCGTTGACTGTTGCGGAGGTCGTAGGCGCGAACCTCAAGGAGATGCGGGCTCAGTACGACATCACTTTGGCCGAGCTTTCTCGCTGGCTGAGGTTCGCGCTGGGCCTGAACTGGTCTACCGGACGACTCGCTGACGTCGAGAGTGGACGAGGAAGTGCGACTGTCCAAGTGGTCCTCGCGTTGTCCCTGGCCATCTCAGACATATCCGGGGAGGAAGTGCCTCCAGGGCATTTCCTCATAACCGACAAGCCCGTTGTTCTTGGTCCAACGATGACGTTGGTCGGACCCGTGCTGCGTGAGGTTTTTGACGGTGAGAAGCTTTCGCTTGAGATTGACGATCTGCATCGCGGTCGTGAGCGCGAGAGCGAAATCGTCAACAGGGCCCATCGTGGTCTGCTTCCCCCTGCCGATCAGTGGAGCCTGACGGATGAACGGGCGGCGAAGAAGCTTGGAATCTCACGCGATCAACTGACGCAGCGGTCTTTGCGTCTTTGGGGAGTGCTTTTGTCGGAAGAGGTGAGGCGACAAGCGAATCCCGATGACTCTCCTCAGAAGAAGGGACGTTTGACCCGCGTCCTGATGGAACAATTGCAAGGGGTGTCTGATGGCGACGATTGAGCCGTATGAGACGAGCGCCGGCAAGCGCTATCGCGTCCGATACCGGAAGCCAGACCGAACGCAGACCGACAAGCGGGGCTTCAAGACCAAGCGTGACGCCGAACTGTTCCTAGCGTCCGTTGAGGTGTCCAAAGCTCGCGGGGAGTACATCGACGCGACTGCCGCACGTGTCACCGTTGGTTCACTGGCTGAGGCATGGCTGAGCCGTCAGAGCCATCTAAAGCCCTCGTCGTATCGTCCGGTAGCTACGGCGTGGAGAGTGCATGTAGAGCCCGTATGGGGCGGCACAGCGGTTTCTGAGGTACGCAAGACGGCAGTGCAGCAGTGGGTTTCGGACCTGTCGCGCGGGGACTCATCAGCCAACCCCCCAAAGCCGCCTAAGAGTGCCACGGTTGTCATGCGGGCCTATGGAGTGCTGGCGTCCATTCTGGATGACTGCGTGGACGATAGGCGCCTTTTGTTGAACCCTGCTCGAGGCGTAACACTCCCCCGGAAGAACAAGAAGCCACATATCTACCTCTCGCACGATCAGGTTCACGCGCTTGCCGGGGAGAGTAAGTACCCGACGCTGATCCTTGTGTTGGCCTACTGTGGCCTGCGGTGGGGTGAAGCGGTTGCTCTGCGGGTGAAGGACCTAGACATGCTGAAGCGCCGCATCCTCGTGTCGGAGAACGCCGTGGAAGTCGCGGGCCGGATTGAGGTCGGCACTCCGAAGAACCATAAACGCCGGTCAGTGCCCTTCCCGAGATTCCTTGCAGAACGTCTCGCTGCACAGTGCGAGGGCAAGTCTCGAGATGAGTTGGTGTTCCCGGGTGAGAATGGCGACTACCTGCGATCCACGAGAGTCCAAGAGGATCGCGGCGGGTGGTTCTCGGGTGCTGTGAAGCGTTCCGGCATCCCCCGCATTACACCGCACGACCTGAGACATTCCGCGGCGAGCTTCGCTGTGGCGTCCGGGGCGAACGTGAAAACCATCCAACGGATGCTCGGTCATAGCTCCGCGGCGATGACGCTTGACGTGTACGCGGACCTGTTCGACGGGGACTTAGACGAGGTTTCAGACGCCCTAGATCGCGCTGTCTCACAAGCGAGTGTGGGCAAAATGTGGGCATGAGCCCGAACGCTTAAACACAAGAGGCCGGTACTTCCCCTACTTCTAGCGGAAGTACCGGCCTCTCCTTGCTGTGGCAGATGAGGGATTCGAACCCCCGTAGGCGTTGCCAGCTGATTTACAGTCAGCCCCCTTTGGCCGCTCGGGTAATCTGCCGAACGTCTTCGTAGGAAGACCGCCCGCAGCAAGCGCGGGCAAGACAACTTTACAGACAAACTGCTCCAGTGACGAATCGGGCGGAGCATCACAGCCCCGCGGCCACCCTGCGCTCGATCTGGACATAGAATTTGTCGGCCTGTTCGGGCGTGACCATCCGCAGCAGCACCGCCCGGTCGAGGTCAGCGCGGACGCCTGCGAGCCGCTCCGCCGAGGAGGTCGCTCCGTTTGCGGTGACCGTCGATGCGGCGTTCGGTGACGACCCCAGGCGGAGTCCGAGGATCAGGTCGCGGGCCTCGTAACCGGAGGAGTCCAAGGAGTCCGCATCGGAGGAGTCCGCGGAGTCCACGCCGGCGGCCACCGCCGGCGGAAATGCGAGCGCGGGCGCTGCGGCAAGGCCTGTCACAGACGCCGCCGCTGCCGCGGCGAGGAAGGATCCTGCCACCGCCCTGCGGAGGCGGACCCGGTAGCGGCGGCGTGGCGTCGTGGACATCGTTCGGCTCCTCTGGTGCGGTAGGTGGCTCCCAGCGTGCCACCCGAGCGTGTACGCACCCCCGGTGGGAACTGGCACGGAGCTGTGAACCGTTCGGCGCCCGGCGCAGGGGTTGCGGATAGTCTTGATGCAAGAAACCCAACACCCCGAGGAGGCACCGTGGCGAGCGAATCCACGTTCGACGTCGTAAGCAAAGTGGACAAGCAGGAGGTCGCCAACGCGCTCAACCAGGCGCAGAAGGAGATCGCTCAGCGGTACGACTTCAAGGGAGTCGGCGCCGAAGTGGACTTCAGCGGCGAGAAGATTCTTATGAAGGCCAACTCGGAGGAGCGCGTCCTGGCCGTGCTCGATGTCCTGCAGTCCAAGATGATCAAGCGCGGCATCTCCCTGAAGTCCCTCGACACCGGCGAGCCCTACCCGTCCGGCAAGGAATTCCGCCTGGAGACCTCCATCAAAGAGGGCATCGCCCAGGACATCGCCAAGAAGATCAACAAGCTCATCCGCGACGAGGGCCCGAAGGGCGTCAAGTCCCAGATCCAGGGTGACGAGCTGCGCGTCAGCTCCAAGTCCCGCGACGACCTGCAGGCCACCATAGCCCTGCTGAAGAACTTCGACGAAGCCGACCTGCAGTTCGTCAACATGCGCTAGGTTCCGCCAGGAGAGCGTCGACGATGACCGCGGCCCCACACCTTCCGCAGGTGGGGCCGCCGTCGTCGTACAGGACGCCGTCAACGCAGCGGACGGCCCGCCATGCCCTCGAGGCGCGCGATGCGCTCGCCCATCGGCGGGTGGGTGGCGAACAGCCGGCCCATCCCCCCGCCCCTGAACGGGTTGGCGATCATGAGGTGCGAGGTGTTCACGAGGCGCTGGTCCTGCGGGAGCGGAGCACGCTGGGTGCCGGTCTCCAGCTTCCGGAGGGCCGAGGCGAGCGCCAGGGGATCGTCGGTCAGGACCGCGCCGTCCTCGTCGGCGTCGTACTCGCGGGTGCGGCCGATGGCCGTCTGGACGAGGCCCGCGGCGAGCGGGGCGAGGATGGCGAGGAGCAGCGCACCGATGGCGTTGCCGCCCTGGTTCCGGTTGCCGCCCATCATGCCGGTGAAGGCGAACATCTGCGCGACCGAGGTGATGACACCTGCGACGGCGGCCGCGATGGACCCGGTGAGGATGTCACGGTTGTACACGTGCATGAGCTCGTGTCCGAGGACGCCACGCAGTTCGCGCTCGTCGAGCAGCTGCAGGATGCCCTGCGTGCAGCACACCGCTGAGTTCTCCGGATTACGGCCGGTTGCGAAGGCGTTCGGCGCCAGAGTCGGTGAGATGTAGAGCCTCGGCATCGGCTTGCCGGCGCGCGCGCTCAGCTCCCTGACGATCCGGTACATGGCGGGCGCCTGCTGCTCGGTGACCTCGACGGCACCCATGCTGCGGATGGCGATCTTGTCGCTGTTCCAGTAGCTGTAGGCGATCGACCCGACGCCGAAGAGGGCGAAGATCCAGATGAAGGACGAACTGCCCGTGGCGCCGGCGATCACTGCGCCGAAGACGAGGAAGATGCCCATGAGGGCGCCGAACAACAACGCCGTCTTGGCCCCGTTGAAATGGTTGTGCACTGTCACTCCTTGGCTGTAGCGGCCCGGTGGCCCATCGGTACAACGGCGGGTCGGAGCGGGGTGTTCCGATCATCGTACGGCGGCGCGCTGCACGGCGGCTGGGAAAAGGGCGGCTGGGAAAAGCGGCGGTCAGGGCTCCGGCCGGCGGGAGTCGTACCGGGCGAAGCGCGGCTGCCAGCGGGCCAGAGCGAGCACCAGCACCACGCAGCAGAGGCCGCCGACGACGGCGGTCCAGCCCTCCCCCAGCCACGCCGCCTGCCCGCCGGCCACCATGTCCCCGAGCCGGGGACCACCCGCGACGACGACGATGAAGACGCCCTGGAGGCGTCCGCGCATCGCGTCCGGCGTCGCCGACTGCAGGATGGTGTTGCGGAAGACGCTGCTGATGGAGTCTGCGACGCCCGCGAGGACGAGGCATGCGGATGCGGGCAGCACCCAGGCGGACAGTTCCCCCTCGCCGGGTGCCGGCAGGGCGGACGAGGTCGCAAGGACGACGACCAGCCCGAAGCCGGCCACGGAGGCACCCCACCCGACGATGGACCAGATGACGGCCTGGCCCTGCTTGTGCACGCGGCCCAGCGGTCCCGAGAACAGGCCGGCCAGCACCGACCCGAAGGCGGCCGAGGCGAGCAGGATGCCCACGGTCCGCTCGCCCCCGCCGATGAGCACTGCGCCGACGGCGGGCAGCAGTGCACGCGGCTGGGAGGTGATCATGGCGATGAGGTCGAGGATGAAGGTCATGCGGATGTTCGGCCGCGTGCCGAGGAAGCGGAAGCCCTCGAGTACCGTGGCGAGGCCCGCCCGCCGGGTCGGGCCCTCGGGTGGCAGGGGCGGGAGGCGGAAGACGGCCCACAGCGCGAACGTGAAGGTGACGACGTCGACCGTGTACGTCCAGGCGTAGCCCACCTGTGCCACGAGGACACCGGCGAGCAGCGGGCCGACGGTGAATGCGAGCCCGAAGGTGATCATGCTCAGCGCATTCGCCGCGGGCAGCAGTGCCGGGCGGACGAGGCGCGGGATGATCGAGCTGCGCGTGGGCTGGTTGATGCCGGCGGCTCCCGACTGGATGGCGATCAGGATGTACAGCAGCCAGACGCTGTCTGCGCCGATCCAGGCCTGGGCCGCGATGGCCATGGTGGTGCCCCACAGCGCCAGGCCCGAGAAGAGCGCCACCCTGCGGCGATCCTGCGCATCCGCGACCGCACCACCGTATAGGCCCGCGACGACGAGCGGCACCAGGGCGAAGAGACTGAGCAGCCCGACGCTGAAGGTCGACTGCGTGAGCGCGTAGATCTGCAGGCTCACGGCAACGATGGTGAGCTGCGTACCGATGGCGGAGAGTGCCGTACCGATGTAGAGCCGGCGGAATGCCGGGGACTCCCTCAGCGGGGTGATGTCGGCGAGGAGTCTGGGCACGGGAAGAGTCTAGCCGGGCATTGGTTCGCACCAGCAACCAAACGGCGGCTCAGGCGGCGTCGCGCTCCCCCGCCTCGATGGCGCGGTCGACTTCCTGCAGCACACGCGCGTCGGCGATGGGGCGGAAGTGGCCCATCGTGTCGAGCTGGATGTTGCGTGCACCCTCCACGAAACTGCCGCCCGGGATATGCGGATCGAACCGGCCGTAGATCGAGGTGATGTGCGCATTGATGTCGAGGTTGGCGAGCAGCGCCCGCAGGGTCCGGTCCCGGGGGGAGAAGGCACGGATGCTCGGCAGGAGGAAGAAGTTGGCGTAGATGGAGCCGGAGAACGGCGTATTGATCGCCACCAGGCGGGTGATGCGTGGAGCAATGCTGGACATGGTCATGAGGAACTTGCCGATCAGTCCGCCCTTGCTGTGCGCGACTACGACGACATCGGTGAGGTCGTGCTCCTCGATGTAGCCGGCGGCCAGCAGGGCCATGGCTTCCACGGTGCCGCGGTTGTAGCCCAGCTTCTGCACCACGTGGACCGGATGGCCGGCCCGATGCAGGTGGTCGGCGATCGGCCGCATGAACTGCCATGTCTCGTAGATGCCAGGGATCAGCAGCACGGGGGCCTTGCCCTCGGGCGCTCCCGGCGCCGGCGTCAGATACCGTGCCGGGTCCTCCCGAAGGACGAAGCCGTGCACCTGCCAGAAACCGACATAGGCGTAGTCCAGCATCCAGGCCCAGCCCCGCTCGAGGAGATTCACACTCTCCACGGTACCGACCGGATGGGCCGCGTGGTGCGCAAGTTAGTCGCGCCTTATTATGACTTACTCAGATTTACTGATTGACTCGGGGCATGACGAAGACAGCCAGCGCCCCGGAGGCCCGTGAGGCCCGGTGGTCGGCGGCACTGCACTCCTCCCATCGGAGGGTGACGCGCCAGCGCCTCGCCGTCCTCGCCGCCGTCGAGCAGTCGCCCCATGCCACCGCCGACGACGCCGCGGCCGCGGTCCGCGCCGCCCTGCCGCACATCACCGTGCAGTCGGTCTACGTGATCCTGGCCGACCTCACCGACCTCGGCCTCCTGCGCCGCATCGACACGCCGCACTCCCCCGCCCGGTACGAGACCCGTGTGGGCGACAACCACCACCACGCCGTCTGCACCGGCTGCGGCCGGATCGAGGACGTCGACTGCGCCGTGGGACACGCCCCCTGCCTGACTCCCGAGTGGTCGCCCGGCGCGCACCGCATGACCATCCAGATCGCCGAGGTCCTCTACCAGGGCCTCTGCGACGACTGCCGCTCGGCAGCTCCCAGCCCCCACCCATCCGAATCCCACGAATAGGAGCACTATGTCCGCGAACTTCAGCACCACGCAGTCCGGCGCCCCCGTCATCGATGACAGCAACTCGTCCGTCCTCGGGCGCGACGGCGCGATCCCGCTGACCGACCACTACCTCGTCGAGAAGCTCGCCCAGTTCAACCGCGAGCGCGTCCCCGAGCGCGTGGTCCACGCCAAGGGCGGCGGAGCCTTCGGTGTTTTCGAGACCACCGAGGACGTCAGCATGTACACCCGCGCGGCGCTCTTCCAGCAGGGTACGACGACGGAGACCCTCCTCCGCTTCTCCTCCGTGGCCGGCGAGCAGGGTTCGCCCGACACGTGGCGCGACCCCCGCGGCTTCGCGCTCAAGTTCTACACCTCCGAAGGCAACTACGACCTCGTGGGCAACAACACCCCGGTGTTCTTCATCCGCGACGGCATCAAGTTCCCCGACTTCATCCACTCGCAGAAGCGCCTCCCCGGCACCAACCTGCGCGACGCCGACATGCAGTGGGACTTCTGGACCCTGAGCCCCGAATCGGCGCACCAGGTGACCTGGCTGATGGGCGACCGCGGCCTGCCCAACTCCTGGCGCACCATGAACGGTTACGGCTCGCACACGTACATGTGGATCAACGAGTCCAACGAGAAGTTCTGGGTAAAGTACCACTTCAAGTCCAACCAGGGCCACGAGGTCCTCACCGTCGACGAGGCCGAGTCCCTGGCCGGTTCGGACGCCGATCACCACCTGCGCGACCTGTCCGAGAACATCGCCAGGGGCAACCACCCGAGCTGGGACCTCAAGGTCCAGATCATGCCCTACGACGATGCGAAGACGTACCGCTTCAACCCGTTCGACCTCACGAAGGTCTGGCCGCAGGCCGACTACCCCCTGATCCCGGTCGGCCGGCTCACGCTCAACCGCAACCCGGAGAACTACTTCGCGCAGATCGAGCAGGCCACCTTCGCGCCGTCGAACTTCGTGCCCGGCATCGCCGCGAGCCCCGACCGCATGCTGCAGGCCCGCATCTTCTCCTACGCGGACGCCCACCGCTACCGCGTGGGTACCAACCACGCGCAGCTGCCGGTGAACATGCCGAAGAACGAGGTGCGGAACTACTCGAAGGACGGCTCCGGCCGCTACCACTTCAACTCCGCTTCCACCCCGGTGTACGCCCCGAACTCGGTGGGCGGACCCGCCGCGGATCCCGCACAGTACGGTGCGCACGGCGGCTGGGAGAACGACGGCGACCTCGTCCGGGCGGCGCACTCCCTCCACCCGGAGGATGACGACTTCGGCCAGGCCGGAACGCTGTACCGCGAGGTGTTCGACGACGCCCAGCGTGCCCGCTTCCTTGAGACGATCACCGGCGCGGTCGGCGGCGTGAAGAGCGACGAAATCCGTGCCCGGGCCGTCCAGTACTGGGCCAACGTGGATGCCGAACTCGGCGCGAAGCTTGCCGCAAACCTCGGGCGCGGCGTCACGCCGGCCACCGAGTCGGAAGCAGCCCTCTACTAGGGGAACCGCACCGGCCGGCAGGAACCACTGCAGGAACTGCACGAACACCGCACGAACGAAGGGCGGACCCGCACGGGTCCGCCCTTCCGCGTCCGCCCGCCGGGCCCGGCGGTTCGCCACGTGGCGGTGCGCTCTCCTAGGCTGGGGCGATGCCGTCATTGCCCTGCGCCGAACTCCACCTGCACATCGAGGGGACCCTCGAGCCCGATCTCATCTTCGCGCTCGCCGCCCGCAACGGGATCGACCTCCCCTACGCCGACACCGCGGACCTCGCGGCCCGCTACGCCTTCACGGACCTTCAGTCCTTCCTCGATCTCTACTACGCGAACATGGACGTGCTGCGCACGGAAGAGGACTTCGCGGACATGACGCGGGCGTACCTCCGCCGCGCATCCGCCGCCGGCGTGCGCCACGCCGAGATCATGATGGACCCGCAGGCGCACCTCGCCCGCGGCGTCGCCCTCGAGACGTGCGTGAACGGAGTGGCGGGGGCCCTCGCCACGAGCGAGACCGAGTTCGGCGTCAGCACGGCGCTCATCGCCGCGTTCCTCCGCGACCGTCCGGCCGCGGAGGCGCTCGGAGTGCTGCAGGACCTTCTCGCCATGGACGCCCCCATCATCGGTATCGGTCTCGATTCGGCGGAGGTGGGATACCCGCCGTCGCTCTTCTCCGAGGTGTACGAGAGTGCCCGCAGCGCCGGCCTGAAATGCATCGCGCACGCTGGCGAGGAGGGCCCTCCCGCCTACATCTGGGAGGCGCTCGACGTCCTGCGGGTGGACCGGCTGGACCACGGCATCCGCTGCATGGAGGACGACACCCTCGTGGAGCGGCTCGTCCTCGACCGCGTACCGCTGACCGTCTGTCCGCTCTCGAACGTCCGGCTCCGCGCCATCGACACCCTGCCGGACCATCCTCTGCCGGAGATGCTGGCCCGCGGCCTGAACGTGTCCGTGAACTCGGACGATCCTGCCTACTTCGGCGGCTACGTGGACGACAACTTCACAGCGCTGGGGAAGGCCTTCGGGCTGGACGCGGACCAGCTCGCCACGCTTGCCGGGAACTCGTTCCGGTCCGCGTTCCTCGATGACGGACGCCGTGCGGCACTGCTGGCCGAGGTGGAGGCCTGGCGGGCTGCGGAGCAGTCCGGTACCGCCTGACTCCGGACGACACCGTCCTGCGCCGGAAGGCGCCGGCTGTGCTTTCCTTCACATCCGGGGGGATGCATTGGTCCCGCGGAAAGGGCCGGTGATACCTTGCGGCCATGGACACCACCACGCACCGCCCCGAACTCGACGACGCAGACCTGATCGTCCGGCACTCCGTGCTGGAGGACGTCCTCGGGATGGTCACGGGCACGTTCACGGTGTCCCTCGGCCTGTTCCTGCTCAAGACGAGCGGCGCGGTCACCGGCGGTACGGCCGGCCTCGCCCTGCTGCTGAGCTACGCGGGAGGACTCCCCTTCAGCGTCCTGTTCTTCGCCGTGAACGTGCCCTTCTTCGCCCTGGCGGTGTGGAAGAAGGGCTGGGACTTCACCCTTCGCACCATGGCGGCGGTCGCCCTCGTCTCGGGCCTGTCCTACCTGCACCCGCTGGCGCTCGGCGGGATGACCCTCAACCCGCTCTACGCCGCCCTCGGCGGCAACCTGCTGGCCGGGGTCGGACTCCTCATCCTCTTCCGGCACAAGGCGAGCCTCGGCGGTTTCAACATCCTCGCGCTGATCCTGCAGGAACGACTGAACTGGCGAGCCGGGTACGTGCAGATGGCACTGGACACGGGCATCATCCTCGCCGCCTTCACCGTCGTCGAGCCGGCGACCGTCCTGCTGTCCGCGATCGGCGCCGTGCTGCTCAACCTCGTGCTGGCCCTCAACCACCGGCCCGGGCGCTACCTCGGCGCGTAGCCCACCCGGGCCCCGTAACCGCCCTACACCGGGACCGGCTCCCGCTCCTTCTCCTCGCGCAGGAGCCTCGCGCCCTCGACGTCGACGTCGGGCAGGATCCGTCCGAGCCATGCGGGCAGCCACCATGCATGCCTGCCCAGGAGGTACATCGCGGCCGGGACCAGCGTCATACGGACCACGAACGCGTCCAGCAGCACCCCGAAGGCGAGTCCGAAGCCAATGGGACGCACCATGGCGAGGTGCGAGAAGACGAAGCCCGCGAAGACGGAGACCATGATGATGGCCGCGGCCGTGACCACGCGCGCCCCGTGGCTGAAGCCGACGCGCACCGCCGCCTTGGGGTCGCCGCCATGGACGTACGCCTCGCGCATGCCGGACACCAGGAACATCTGGTAGTCCATGGCGAGCCCGAAGAGCACACCGATCAGGATGATCGGGAGGAAGCTCAGGATCGGCCCCGGATTGGTGATGCCGAAGAAGTCGCCCAGCCAGCCCCACTGGTAGATGGCGACCGTGGCGCCGAAGCTCGCGAGGAGCGAGAGCAGGAAGCCGGCGGTCGCGATGACGGGCACGAGGATCGAGCGGAAGACCAGCAGCAGCAGGATCAGCGACAGCCCGACGACGATGCCGAGGTAGACCGGCAGCGCCTCCATGAGTTTGGCCGAGACGTCGATGTTGGCGGCGGTCTGGCCGGTGACGGCGATGGGGACGCCGGTCTGGTCCTCGAATTCGTCGGTCGAGTTCCGCAGGTCGCGGACGAGGTTCTCCGTGGGCTCGCTGGCCGGACCCTCCTCCGGGATGACCTGGAAGATCGCCGTGCGGCCGTCCTCGCTCACCGTCGCGGGCACGGAGGCGGCCACGCCGGGGACCTTGCGCAGCAGGTCGTTGACGTCCAGCTGCAGGGCCGTCAGCTCCGCCTCGTCGGCCGTCTCGGGCAGGGACCCGACGACGATCAGCGGCCCGTTGGTTCCTGCTCCGAACTTCTCACCGATGGTGCTGTAGGCCTGGAACGCCGTCGAGTCGGCGGGCTCCGTGCCGCCGTCGGGCAGCCCTACGCGCAGTTGCGCAGCCGGGATCGCGATGACCCCCAGCAGGACCACACCGGCGAGGACCGTCAGAACGGGCTTCCGGGTCACGAGTCCGCCCCAGCCGGAGCCGTTCGCCGCCCGCTGGTCCGCGAGGGACGTCCCACTGTCGCTGTCCACGGGCACCGCCGCCGAATGCTTGTGGCCGCGTGCCTTGTCCCAGCGGCGCTTCGAGATGATCCGCCGCCCCATCAGGGCGAGGAGTGCCGGCGTCAGGGTCAGCGCCACGAGCACCGAGACGGCGACCGTACCGGCAGCCGACAGGCCCATCACGGTCAGGAACGGCAGCCCGGGGACCGCGAGCGCCGCCAGCGCAACGATCACCGTGATGCCCGCGAAGAGGACGGCGTTGCCTGCCGTTCCGGTCGCGCGGGCGATCGACTCCTGCATCTCCATGCCGTGCAGCAGCTGCGTCCGGTGGCGGTTCACGATGAACAGTGAGTAGTCGATGCCGACGGCGAGGCCGAGCATCAGGGCGAGGACCGGCGAGATGCTGTTCAGCTCGACGACGCCCGAGAGTGCGAACGTGATACCTACGCCCACTCCGACGCCCACCACGGCCATGAGGAGCGGCAGGCCGGCAGCGATCAGCGTACCGAGCATGACGATGAGGACGGCGGCGGCGACGGCCAGGCCGAGGGCCTCCGTGGCGCCGACGATGCCGGAAACGTCCTCGACGATCTCCTTGCTGTAGTCGACGGTCACTCCTGCGGACTCGGCCTCTGCGGCCTGCTCCTGCACGCTCTCCCGCAGTTCGGGCGAGACGCTGTTGATCTGCTGGTCGAACTGGACGCTGGCGACGGCGGTGGAGCCGTCCTCGGACAGGAGGCGCACACCGGAGGTAGCGTCCACCTGCCGCTGCCCGAGGTCGAGCTGGGTCCTGCTCGCCTCGAGCCGCTCACGTCCGGCGTCGAGTTCCGTCCGGCTGGCGTCGAGCTGGGCCTGCCCCTGCTCGAGCTGCTGCTCGATGGCCGCGACCCGCGCCGGGCGAAGCAGGCGGCGGGCCTGCTCGAACTGGGCGCGCTGCTGGTCGAGCTTGGCCTGCCCCTGCTCGAGCTGCTCCTCGCCCGCGCTCAGCTGCTGCTCGCCCGCCTCCAGCTCGGCGCGTCCTGACTCGAGGTCCTTGGCCCCGGCCGCCATCTGGTCCGCCACGTCGAACGGATCGATGACGCCCCGGACCCCGTCGAGCCCCGAGATGGCTGTCAGCGCGGCCTGGACTCCCTCGCGCTGCTCCGGCGAGAACGCGGTCCCGTCGTCGGTGGTGAAGACGACCGTACCCGTGCCGCCCACGGCCTCGGGCAGTTCCTCACGCAACCGGTCGGAGATGCGCTGCGACTCGGTGCCGGGAATCGTGAAGTTGTTCGTCAGGGTGCCGGAGAAGGCGACGGCGGCGCCCCCCACCGCGAGCATGATCGCGAGCCAGGCGGAAATGACCCACCATCGCCTGCGGAAGGCGAACGAGCCGAGCCGGTAGAGCAGAAAAGCCATGAGGAATCCTTGCGGGGAGTCGGGAAGCGGAAGGGTCAGGAACCGGCAGGAGGGCCGCCGGGGACGGCGACGGAATCGGCGACGGGATCAGCGAAGCCGTCCCGCAGCATGGCCAGGGAAGCGAGGATACGCGCCTCGAGCTGCTTGCCGGAGTCGTCGCCCGACTCCGGCGTACTCGCCGCCCAGTCCCGCATCGCGGCCTTCGTGCAGGACAGCACGCACCCTACGAGGGCCGAGAGGTAGAGATCCGGCGCGGCGGCCCCGAGCCGGCGGCGCAGTGCCCCGACGATCCGGGTCTCGGCCCGCTCCCACGAATGGAGCTGGGCGCGCAGGAGGTCGGGATTCGTGTCCGCCATGCGGAAGAGTTCGCCGTGCAGCGACAGGCCCTCCATCCGCGTCGTCTCGCTGAAGGAGCGCACGATGGAGTCGAACAGCGGTTCATCGGAGGGCATCTGCCCGAAGACCTCGAGCGCCAGCTCGAGGAACGTGTCGGTGCGGACGGTCAGCGCATCCTCCGCACTGTGGAAGTAGTTGAAGAACGTCCGGCGCGAGACCCCGGCGCGTCCTGCGATCTGGTCGACGGTGAAGGCCCCCGGGCCGACGGACCGTGCGAGGTCGAAGGCCGCGTCGGCGATCGCGCGGCGCGTGTCGGCCTTGTTCTGCTCGCGGCGCCCCAGCGGCTCCGCATTGTCGGTGGTACTCAGCACGGACCAAGCCTAGATGCGAAGTTGCACACCGTGCAACAAATGCGATGGCGGGATTCCCTCGTGCTCCGTTCCCGCCGGGCGTACTCTTGCCCAGGCACCCTACCCTCGACTCCGGAGGCATCCCATGAAGACCATCACCCTCGGCTCCGGCCTCGACGTCTCCCGGCTCGGCCTGGGCTGCATGGGAATGTCCGCGTTCTACACGGGCAGCGGCAAGGACGACGCCGGCGCCACGAGGACCATCCACCGGGCCCTCGATCTCGGGGTCACCTTCTTCGACACCGCGGAGATCTACGGCCCCTACACGAACGAGGAACTGCTGGGCCGTGCCCTCCGGGGCAGGCGGGACGAGGCCGTGATCGCCACGAAGTTCGGGACGATCCGCCACACGGCCGGCGATGCCCGGGGCCTGGACGGCAGCCAGGAGAACGTGCGGCTCTCGGTCGAAGGATCCCTCAAGCGCCTGGCGGTCGATTCCATCGACCTCTACTACCAGCACCGCATGGACCCATCCGTGCCGGTGGAGGACACCATGGGCGCCCTGGCCGGACTGGTCCAGGAGGGCAAGATCCGGCACATCGGCCTCTCCGAGGCAGCGCCGGAGACCATCCGCAGGGCGCACGCGGTCCACCCGGTGACAGCACTGCAGACGGAGTACTCGCTGTGGAGCAGGGATCCCGAAGCCGAGATCCTCCCGCTGGTGCGCGAACTCGGTATCGGCTTCGTGCCCTACTCCCCGCTCGGCAGGGGATTCCTGACCGGGACCATCCGCTCGGTCGACCAGCTCGACGAGACGGACTTCCGCCGCAACAATCCCCGTTTCGCCGGAGAGAACCTGCAGGCGAACATCCGGATCGTTGAACAGGTGGACGACGTCGCACGCCAACTCGACGCCACCCCCGGGCAGGTCGCCCTGGCCTGGCTCCTGGCGCAGGGAGACGATATCGCCCCGATCCCCGGCACCAAGCAGGTGCGCTACCTCGAGGAGAACGTCGCGGCCGACGCCCTGGTCCTCA
Organism: Arthrobacter rhamnosi; assembly: GCF_054510855.1. NCBI lineage: Bacteria > Bacillati > Actinomycetota > Actinomycetes > Micrococcales > Micrococcaceae > Arthrobacter > Arthrobacter rhamnosi. The sequence continues at coordinate 55,230 of NZ_JBTNDT010000006.1, forward strand.
CGGAGGACCAGCTCGCCCAGCTCGGTGCCGTCGCGGCTCCCGTCGGGGACCGCTACGAGGACATGTCGGCCGTCAACCGCTAGCCGGAGGGCAGTACCGGCGGTTCGCAAGGGGGAACTTTCCGCCCAGGACCGTCCTTTCCGGTGATGGACCGTAAGGATGCTTGAGGTGGATCTGACATGGCAGCCCCCCCTGCTCGATCGACACCGTCCCCGGGGTGGAAGCCCGGCGACCGCGGAAATCAGTGAACCAGCGACTTCCACCGCCGGGGCCGGTGTTCATCCACCGCTGTACTATCTCCTCATGGGTTCGCACCACCACCACGCCCCCGGCGCGGCAGCCGGCCGCAAGCCGTTGGTCGGCGCGCTCGTGATCACGCTCTGCGTCTTCGTCCTTCAGGTCATCGGGGCGCTGTGGACCGGCAGCCTGGCGCTGCTCTTCGATTCGGTGCACGTCCTGACCGACGCGGCCGGCCTGGCGATGGCTCTCGGGGCCGTCTCGCTCTCGGTCCGCGCCGCCACGCCTCGGCGTTCGTGGGGTTTCCGTCGCGCGGAGGTCATCGCGGCACTGCTCCAGGCAGCGTTCCTGCTGGCGGTAGGGACCTACGTGGTCATCGAGGGAGTACGCCGCCTGATCTCGCCCGAGGACGTGGCCGCACCGGAGATGATCGTCTTCGGCGCTGTCGGCCTGGCCGGGAACCTCGCCGCCCTCGTCCTGCTTGCACGCCACCGCGCCGCCAGTTTCAACCTGAGGGCCGCGTTCCTCGAGGTGCTCAACGACGCTCTGGGGTCGGTGGCCGTCATCGCCGCCGCCGTCGTCATCACCCTGACAGGATGGATGCGCGCGGACGCCCTCGTCGCCCTCCTCATCGGTGCGCTCATCATCCCGCGCACCCTGACGCTGCTGCGCGAGACGATCGACGTCCTCCTCGAGTCCACGCCGGTCGGGATCGACCTCGAGGAGGTGCGCGCCCACATCGCCCGCCTTCCTCAGGTCCGGGACGTCCACGACCTGCACATCACCCAGATCGCCACCGGCCTGCCCGTGCTCACGGCGCACATCGTCGTCGACGACGGCTGCTATCGGGACGGCTCGGCTCACACCGTCCTCGACCAGCTCCAGGAGTGCGTCGGCCAGCACTTCGACGTGAGCATCGACCACTCCACGTTCCAGATCGAGCCGCTGGGCCACGTGCCCCACGAGACGGAGTTGAGTCACTGATGCTGGAGACCCCGACCTCGACATCGGTACTGGAGCGAGTGGGAACGGCTCTGTCGGACCCGACACGCGTGCGGGTCCTGGTGGCCCTGCGCGACGGGCCGGCGTATCCCAGTGAACTGGCCGAGGCCCTGGGCGTGAGCCGCCAGAGCCTGTCCAACCACCTCTCGTGCCTGCGCGGGTGCGGTCTCGTCGTGTCCGTTCCCGAGGGGAGACGCTCGCGCTACGAACTCGTGGATCCGAAGCTCGGCCACGCCCTCACCGATCTCCTCGGGATCGTGCTGGCGGTCGATCCGGAGCACCAGGATCACGGGCACCGGATGACTCCTGACGGAGCAAGGGGCCCGGGAAACGGTCCCGGGCCCCTTCCCTAGCCCATCAGCCTCGAGCGGATGAGGAACCGCTTGCCCTCCGGAGCTTCGACGGAGAATCCACTCCCCCGGCCCTGCACCACGTCGACGGTGAGGTGGGTATGGCGCCAGTACTCGAACTGCTCCCGGGACATCCAGAACTCGATGAGCCGGGGCGCGTCGCCGTCCGCCGGGCCGGCGGCGTCTCCGCCGCCGGCCTCGTCCGCAGGCCCCGATACGGCGGTGATGTCGAGGACGCCGAGGAGGATGTCCGCCTCGGCGGTGAGGAACTCCCCCGCCGGATAGCACATCGGCGACGAACCGTCGCAACACCCGCCGGACTGGTGGAACATCAGCGGCCCGTGGACGAGCCACAGTTTGTCCAGCAGTTCGACGGCGCTCGTCGTCAGCGCCACCCGGGAGCTGACCTCCCCCGGGATGGTCACCGAGGCCTCGACGGTCATCGCATCTCCTAGAAGAACCCGAGCTTGGATTCCGAGTAGCTGACCAGCAGGTTCTTGGTCTGCTGGTAGTGGTCGAGCATCATGGCGTGGTTCTCCCGGCCGATGCCGGAGGACTTGTAGCCGCCGAACGCTGCTCCGGCGGGGTAGGCGTGGTAGTTGTTCACCCAGACCCTGCCCGCCTGGATCTCCCGGCCTGCACGATAGGCCACGTTCCCGTTCCTCGACCAGACACCGGCACCGAGGCCGTACAGCGTGTCGTTGGCGATCTCCATGGCCTCGGCGTAGTCGTCGAAGCGCGTCACGGACACGACCGGTCCGAAGATCTCCTCCTGGAACACCCGCATGCTGTTGGTACCCTCGAAGACCGTGGGTTTCACGTAGTAGCCCTCGGCGAGGTCGCCGTCGAGCACGTTCCGCTCGCCTCCGATGAGGACCTTCGCACCCTCCTGTGCGCCGATGTCCATGTAGGACAGGATCTTCTCGAGCTGATCGTTGGACGCCTGGGCTCCCACCTGCGTCTCCGTGTCCAGCGGGTTACCCTGCACCATCTTCCCCACGCGGGCGATCGCGTCGGACATGAACGAGTCGTAGATGGAGCCCTGCACGAGGGCTCTGGACGGGCACGTGCAGACCTCGCCCTGGTTGAAAGCGAACAGCGCGAAGCCCTCGAGAGCCTTGTCGTAGAACGAGTCGTTGCTGTCCGCGACATCTGAGAAGAAGATGTTGGGGCTCTTGCCGCCGAGCTCCAGCGTGACAGGAATCAGGTTCTGGCTCGCGTACTGGCTGATCAGGCGGCCCGTGGTCGTCTCACCGGTGAACGCGATCTTGCGGATGCGCTTGCTCGAGGCCAGCGGCTTGCCCGCCTCGACACCGAACCCGTTGACGACGTTCACGACGCCCGCGGGCAGGATGTCGCTGAGGAGCTCCATGAGGACGAGGATGGACGACGGCGTCTGCTCGGCCGGCTTCAGCACGACGGCGTTCCCCGCGGCAATGGCGGGGGCGAGCTTCCAGGTGGCCATGAGGATCGGGAAATTCCAGGGGATGATCTGTCCGACGACGCCGAGCGGCTCGTGGTAGTGGTAGGCCGTCATGTCGTCGTCGAGCTGTGACAGGCGCCCTTCCTGGGCGCGGATGGCGCTGGCGAAGTACCGGAAGTGGTCGGCCGCGAGCGGTATGTCGGCGGCGAGGGTTTCACGCACCGGCTTGCCGTTGTCCCAGGTCTCCGCGACCGCGAGCATTTCGAGGTTCGCCTCGATACGGTCCGCGATGCGGTTCAGGACCGAGGCCCTCTCGGCGACCGAGGTCTTGCCCCAGGCGGGAGCGGCCTTGTGTGCCGCATCGAGCGCGAGCTCGATGTCCTCCGCAGTGCCGCGCGCAACCTCACAGAAGCTCTTGCCCGTCACGGGAGAGATGTTCTCGAAATACTGGCCCTTGATCGGGGGGACCCATTCACCGCCGATCCAGTTCTCGTACCTCGGTTTGAAACTGACCTTCGAACCGTCCTGGCCGGGCTGGGCGTAAACAGGCATTGTCGAACTCCTTGAACTCCGTGAATGCGGGACGTCGTCGTCCCTGATCGACAGCGTAGGAGCCGGATGGTTGCAGCCACGTTGCATGTCCGGACCGGTCGTGCAGGCCGGTGCGCCCCGAGCGGCGCCTAGCCCTGCCCGGGCGTGGCGCCTGCCGCACCCTCGACCGGCTGGGACGGGTCCGTCCCCGGGGAGACTGTCTCGGGCTCGGTGCCAGGCTCGGTGCCGGGTTCGGTACCGGAGCCGGCCGCGGGATCAGCGGGGGCCTCGGGGTCGCCGCACGGCGGGTCGGCAGGGTCGGTCTCCTCACCCGGAGCCGTTTCAGTCCCCCCGGCCGGAGGTGTGCCCGGCACTGGATCTGTGCCCGGCACCGGAGTTCCCGTGGTCGGGTCCGTGCCCGATACCGGAGTTCCCGTGGTCGGGTCCGTGCCGGATGCGGAAGGAACCGATACGGGTTCAGGCGCTGCGGGCGTCGGGGTTTTCGATGGTGCGGGATCCGTTGTCGTCGAACCATCTGCCGACGGATTCGGAGTCGACTCGCCATCTGCCGACGGATCCGACGTCGACGGATCGGTATCGCACGATGGAGCCGGTGCGGGGTCCGTCGTCGGGGCCGGATCCGGAGTGGGATCCGGTGTCGGGGTGGGAGCCGGGGTCGGCGTGGGAGCCGGCTTTGGATCCTGCGTCGGGGTAGGAGACGGGTTGGAAGTCGATTCCGGGGTGGGAGCCGGTTTCGGGGTGGGAGTCGATTCCGGGGTGGGAGCCGGCTCCGGGGTGGGAGCCGGCGTCGGATCCACCGGCTTCGTAGCGTCCGGGCCGGAAGGGTCCGACTTCGGCGGCGTCGAAGGGCTGGACTTCGGCGGGGCCGACTTGGGCGGGACCGGCGGGGTCGTCGGCTTCACCGGGGTCGTCGGCTTCACCGGGGTCGTCGGCTTAACCGGGGTCGTCGGCTTAACCGGGGTCGTCGGCTTCACCGGGGTCGTCGGCTTCACCGGGGTCGTCGGCTTCACCGGGGTCGTCGGCTTCACCGGGGTCGTCGTCGCCGGGGTCGTCGGCTTCGTCGTCGTCGCCGGGACGGACGGGCTGGAGGCCCGTGGAACGGTCGAGGCCGGCTTGCCGGGCTTCGTGGGCGCGCTCGGGGTGGTCTTGGCGGCGCCACTCCCAGCGACAGCAGGCGGTTTCGGATCTCGGGGTGCCGAGCCGGGCACGTTCGGCGTCGCGGGCCTGGAGGGCTGCTGTCCCCCGGCTCCGACGATTCCCGAAGGACCGGATGCCACGGGGAGCGCACCGGGTTCCGTGAGGGGTGCCTGCTGGTCCGAGCGGGTGGAGGACTGCGCCCAGGCCGGGATGTTCGCGGCACTGCTGCCGACCGGCGAGTAGTCCTTCAGCTCGCCCTTACGCTCCCCATGCCGGGCGGACACCAGCTTCCACCGCGCGGGGTCGACATGTTCTCCGTCGAGGATGGTCTCGAAGTGCAGGTGGCAGCCGGTCGAGGAACCCGTCGAGCCCACTTCGGCGATGGGATCGCCGCTGTTGACGGTGTCCCCCTCCACGACCGAGATCCCCTGGAGGTGGTTGTAGCTCGTGATCAGGCCGTTGCCGTGATCGACCTCGACCCGGTTGCCGCCTCCCCACTGGTGCCACCCGACGGCACGCACCGTGCCGGCGTCGGCCGCGTAGACCGGCGTGCCGCAGGGGGCGGAGTAGTCCTGGCCCGTGTGGAATTCCCCCGCCTCCCCGGTGATGGGGCTGATGCGGAACCCGAAGGAGGAACTCGGGGCGAGCTCGTCGAGGGGTGCGAACAGCTTGCCCGCGGGCGGTCGCTGCGGAGAGACTGCGGCCGTCGCACCAGGGTTCGTGCCGGCTCCGCTTCCTGCGGGTTTCGGGGCCGCCGTCCTGTGCGGACCTGCCGCGTCGAGCGCATCAAGACTGTCGAGCGGTGCGAGCAGGGACGAGCCCACGACCCCTGTCGGAACGTCATCACCCTGGGAGACAGCGGAATGGCGCGGTGCGTCGGTCGTCACGGCCGACGCCGCTTCCCATGACTGCGGGACGATGCCCTGGAATCCGACGAAGCAGACCACCATGGCCAGGCTTGCATTCATTCTCGTGCGGGAGGTACGGACGATACGCACCCCGGGTGTTCCCGGGTGCTGGCCAGCCTGCGTCACGAATTTCCCCTTGTAGTGGTGCGTCTGGTGGTCCATCCGCAGGGCTGCTCTGCCCGCCGGATCGAAGGTCACCATGGACAACGGTAGCCCGATCACCGCCAGGTCGCGACGAATTACCGGGATCCGCTACCAAAATTTCGGAGAACTTGAGCCGGACTACGGTGCGGCTGAGAGTTCCGCCTCGAGCCACTCCACGTGCGCGACGACCGCAGCCCGCTTCGGGGACCGCCCGGGCAGGACCCGCAGCGCGACCTGCCATGCCTCGGCGTCGTACTCCGCCTCGGCGAGGGCAAGGTACTGCAGCACCGTGTCCGGCGCCCCGTCGTTGAGGACAGCGTCCCGTAGCAACGCCGAGACCTCGCCGCGCAGGCGCACGATGGACGGCGCCTGCGAGCGGGGTAGCACCGGCCCGCGGTAGATCTCGAGCGCCATGCGGTGTGCGCCGCGGTGGAGGTAGTTCAGGACCTGGACGGCGTCCACGACCAGTTCGGTGGGTACGCGGTACGGCCGGGACTGGGGAACGATCCCACCGCCGTGCCCCGCCAGGACCTTGCGCAGCCGCAGCATCTCGGCACGGACCGTAGTGACCGATGCGTCCTCGGGGTAGACCATGATGGCGAGCTGGTCCGCGGTCAGGCCCTCCGGGTGCAGGGCCAGGAGTGTCAGCAGTTCCGCGTGGCGGGGACTGAGTTCCAGCGCCGCCCCTCCGGCATGCACCATGCCGTGATCCGTGCCGAGGATCTGGAGGCTGTTCCGATAGAGGGCCGCCGGGGTACAGGCCGAGCGGCGCCGCTTCGCCCCCGGCAGCCGGCTCCTGAGCCGGTGGATGCTCAGGTGCGCCTCGGCTGCGGCCACTGCGGCCTCGACGAGCGACAGCGTGGAGGTGGCGACGGCGTCGGCCGTTCCCGTGATGTCGATGACGCCGAGCACCGTGCCCGAGTCGGGGTCACGGAGGGGTACGGCTGTACAGCTCCACGGGTGGGCCAGGGGGCTGAAGTGCTCGGCTCCCGCTATCTGGACACTGCGCTGCAGGGCCAGTGCGGTGCCCGGCGCACTCGTGCCGACGCTCGCCTCGGACCAGTCCGTGCCGGCCATGAACAGCATGCCTTCGGCACGGCGCCTCAGGTCACGATCCCCGTCGACCCAGAGCAGCCGGCCGTTCTCGTCCCCCACCGCGACGAGCATCCCCGACTCGAGGCTCGGCTGCACGAGCAGGCGGTCGATGACGGGCATGATCGCGGCGAGTGGGTGCCCCTGGCGGTACGCCTCGAGGTCCTCCTCGGAGCAGAACATCCGGGCGCGCGCCGTGCCGGGATCCGGCAGGAGGGCCAGTGACCGCAGCCAGGAGTCGTGCACGATGCCGCGCAGGTCCCCGTCCACGCCCTCTCCCTGGCCCAGTGCCTCATGGGCCGCGAGGGCCTTCCGCTGCAGGACGTCGGAGGACAGCTCCGCTACGGGGATGGAACGGGACGGCGACATCGGCACTCCGCTTCGTGATCGTCCCGTGACGTGATGGGACAGGCCACAGTGTAGCGGGACTACTCGCCGCGAGAAATGGCCACCATGTCCTCACGCGGCACGAGCTTCACGCGCTCGCGTACGAGCTCCGCGTTGCCCGACGTGTTCACGAAGTTCGCTCCCAGCTTCAGCTCGTGGGCGTCCAGCTTGAGCCAGCCTTCCCACGTCGTGTACCGCACGCCGCGCTCCGAGAGGAGGTTGATGATCGCGTCCTCGGACGGGTCCTCGGCGGGTGGCAGGTTGAGCCGGTCCTCGAGGAGGAAGCCGATCGTCTCCAGGGCGTCACCCTTCGTGTGACCGATGAGTCCCACCGGCCCACGCTTGATCCATCCCGTGGCGTAGATCCCCGGGACGGGCCTGCCGTCCTCGTCGATGACGCGTCCGCCCTCGTTCGGGATGACGCCGCGCTTGTCGTCGAACCCCACCTCGGGCAGTTCCGAGCCGAAGTACCCGATGGCCCGGTAGACGGCCTGGACGGGGTAGTCGATGAACTCGCCCGTCCCGCGGACGTTGCCGTCCCCGGTCAGCTCCGTGCGCTCGAACTTCATGCCTGCGACCTTGCCGGGCGTCTCGGGTGAGTCGTGGATCTCCACGGGCGAGTGCAGGAAGTGGAGGTGCAGGCGCCGGGAGGCACCCGTCGGCTCATCCTCCACCAGCCAGTTGGTGAGGGTCTTGACCATTGTCTTGGTCTGGTTGTTCGTCGCGATCTGCTCCTCCGAGCCCGCGTCGAAGTCGAAATCCTCGGGGTAGAGGACGATGTCGACGTCGCGGGTGTGGGAGAGTTCGCGGAGTTCGAGCGGGGTGAACTTCACCTGGGCCGGCCCGCGCCGGCCGAACACGTGGACGTCGGTCACCGGCGAGGACTTCAGGCCCTGGTAGACGTTGTCCGGGATCTCGGTGGAGAGGAGGTCGTCGGCGTGCTTCGACAGGATGCGCGCGACGTCGAGTGCGACATTGCCATTGCCGATCACCGCGACCTCCTTCGCCTCGAGGGGCCAGTCGCGGCTGACATCGGGGTGGCCGTCGTACCAGGAGACGAAGTCGGCACCTCCGAAGGAGCCCTCGAGATCGATGCCCGGGATGTCCAGGTCGGCGTCCCGGATGGCGCCCGTCGCGAAGATCACGGCGTCGTAGAAGCGGCGGAAATCGGAGAGCGTGAGGTCCCGGCCGTAGTTGACGTTGCCGAGGAAGCGGATGTCCCCGCGGTCCAGCACCTTGTGCAGGGCGTTCACGATGCCCTTGATGCGGGGGTGGTCAGGAGCAACCCCGTAACGGATCAGGCCATAGGGTGCCGGGTACTGGTCGAAGAGATCGATGCTGACGGCGAAATCGCCGCCCTGGACCTCGTTCGACTTCGTCAGGATGTCGGCAGCGTAGACGCCTGCCGGACCGGCGCCGATGATCGCGACCCGCAGCGGTCGTGCCGCAGCTGAGGTAGACACTGATTAGCCTTCTTCCCGGGATGCTCCTGGTGGATAGCGCGGCGCAGAATAAGCGCACGCTTCCCTATTCTAAATGCCTGCACGCAGCACCGCGGAAATCAGTGGCAGGGATCTCGTCGGCGCACGCGTCTCCCGCGCGCAGGTCGGGAGGGAATAAAGCCCGGTCGGGGCGGGTTCCCGCCCTCGTGACTGGAACAGGCGACAAGACTCAGCGGCCCGCGAGGAGCGAGAACTCGGTAGGCATCCTCTTCGGCATCGGCGCCTACGGGCTCTGGGGTCTGCTGCCGCTGTACTTCCTCGTCCTGGCGCCGGCCGGTCCGATCGAGATCGTCGCCAACCGCGTGCTCTGGTCCCTGCTCTTCTGCGCGCTCCTCCTGACGGTCCTGCGCTCCTGGCGGCCGGTGCTCGACGCCCTGCGCACCCCGCGGATCGTCGGGACGCTCGCGGTCGCGGCGCTCCTGATCGCCGTCAACTGGTTCGTGTACACCTACAGCGTCACCACGGGACAGGCCATCGAGGCCGCCCTGGGCTACTTCATCAATCCCATCGTCTCGGTGCTGCTGGGCGTGATCGTGCTGCGCGAGAAGCTCCGGCCGCTGCAGTGGACGGCGATCGGCATGGGTCTGCTGGCGGTGGTCGTCCTGGCCGTCGGGTACGGGGCCGTGCCCTGGATCGCCCTGTCCCTCGCCTTCTCCTTCGGCCTGTACGGCTTCGCGAAGAAGAAGGTGGGCCCGCGCGTGGACGCCGTGACGAGCCTCAGCATCGAGACGGCGGCCCTGGCGCCGATCGCAGCGGCGGTCATGCTCTGGCTCGGGTCCACCGGTGATGCGACCCTGGTGACCGAAGGGGTGGGTCACTTCTGGATCATGGCCGCATCGGGCGTCATCACCGCCGTCCCGCTGATCTTCTTCGGTGCTGCGGCCCGCCGCCTGCCGCTGACCACCATCGGGCTCCTGCAGTACCTCGCCCCCGTGCTCCAGTTCGTTCTCGCACTCCTGGTCCTCCACGAGGAGATGCCCTTCGAGCGGTGGATCGGCTTCGGCCTCGTCTGGACGGGCCTCATCCTCCTGACCGTCGACATGCTGCGGACCGTCCGCCGTCAGCCACGGCCCGCGAAGACCCCCGAACCGGCCGCGACGGCGGCCTGAGGACGGGCCTCTTCCCGGGCAGTCCTCTGCGTGGTGGCGCCCTCCGGTCAGTCCGGGTGCGGAAGCCGCGCAGACGCGCCGGGCATGGCGCCCTCCGCGCCGAGGTATGCCGCGTTGAAGCGTGACAGCAGGCCGACGAGGTCGACGACGTCGGCCTGGTTCCAGCCCTCGAGCTGCCGGCGGAAGGCCCTGCGCCGGGCCCCGCGTGCACGCTCCACCCTGCGCATGCCTTCCTCGGTCAGTGCCACCGGGTGGGAACGCTCGTCGTCGCCGGTCCTGCGGCGTTCCACGAGGCCCAGCCGCTGCAGCGCCGCCACATGTCCGCTCACTGCGGATTTGCTCATGCCCAGCGTCGCCGCGAGATCGGTGACCCTGCACGCCCGGGCGATGCGCACTGCGGTCAGGACACTGTAGGCGGCCGGTTCCATCCCGGGGTCGATCTCGCGGGCGAGGACACGGCACACCAGTTGCTCGCTGCGGCACATCGCGGCCGCCTTCTCCTCGACCGCGTCGAGCGCGGCGCGGCGGGAATCGCTTCCTGCCCGTTCATCGCGTCCTTCCATGGCCGAATAGTAGGCATGCGCGGGGGCATCGGCACCCTATTGTGACGGCATTACCCGCCCTGATGACTGCGGGAGAGCGACGCGGCAGGCCGGTGCCGGCGCCGGTCACGATCAGCCCCCCTCGTCGGCCACCTGGGCAGTCCCCCCGCGGACACGGGGACGGCACGGTCGGGGGCGCCGCGGAGTCGATCCATTCCTCCGCAGCGCCTCCGGCCGTGCCGCCCCGTCCAGCTGTTCCGGCCAGCTGTTCCGGCCAGCTGTTCCGGTCCGTTGTTCCCAGTCCGTTACTCCGCGGGGGCGGTCCCCTGGGTGATCACTTCCTGGCGGAAGAAGGCCGGATTGATCCGTGCCCACACCAGCATCAGCACCACTCCGAGCAGGATGACCCCGATGCCGAGGATGAACACCATGCCGATACCGAACAGCTCCGACCCGGAACCGTACTCGGGGTCCATGGAGTCGACGGCCGTCTTGAAGAACATGACCAGCAGGATCACGCCGCCGAGCAGCGGTGCCAGGAACCGGAAGAACATGTGGCGGATGCTCGAGAACGCCTGCGCCCGGAAGTACCAGACGCACGCCAGGGCGGTGATGCCGTAGTAGAAGCAGATCATCAGGCCGAGGGCCGTGATGGTGTCCCAGAGGGCGTTCTCGGAGACCAGCCGGGTGAACACGTAGAAACCGGCGGCGGCGAGGGCGGCGGCGACGGTCGCGAAGCTCGGCGACTTGTGCTGGGGGCTGATCCGCCCGTAGCCCTCGGGCAGGGCCTTGTAGTGGCCCATCGCCAGCAGCGTGCGCGCCGGGGAGACAAACGTGGACTGCAGGGACGCGGCCGAGGAGCTGAGCACGGCCATGGACATGAGGATGGCGAAGGGGCCCATGACGGGACCTGCGAGGGTCGCGAAGATGCTCTCCTGGTTGTCCGGGTTGCCCGCCCCCAGTTCGCCCTCGCCCACGCCTGCGAAGGCGAGGGTCGCGAGCGCGACCGTGAGGTAGATGACGACGATGACGAAGACGGTCAGTGCGCCCGCGCGGCCCGGTGTCTTCTTCGGGTTGGTGGTCTCCTCGCTCATCGTGAGGGTCACGTCCCATCCCCAGTAGATGAAGATCGAGAGCGAGACGCCTGCGGCGAAGGCGGAGAAGGATCCGACGGCGAACGGGTTGAACCACTCCGCACTGATGGGCGTCGCGTCGAAGGCGGTGCCGTCGGCGACGTGGAGGAAGGCTGCGATGGCGAACCAGGCGAGGACCACGAGCTGGAAGGTGACGAGCACGTACTGGACCGTCTTGGTGGCCTCCATCCCGCGGTACGAGACATAGCAGGCGAGCGCGATGAACACGAGTGTCGTTGCGATGTTCACCGGCAGGTTCAGCGTGAGGTCCGCGATGGCGGGGTCATCCAGCAGCTGGGCGAGCATCAGGTAGAAGAAGTCCACCGCGACGGCGGCGAGGTTGGACAGCACGATCACGGTGGCGGCGACACTCGCCCAGCCGCTGATCCAGCCGATCCAGGGCCCGAAGGCCCGCGTGGCCCAGGTGAAGGACGTCCCGGAGTCCGGCATGGAGTTGTTCAGCTCGCGGTAGCCGAGGGCCACGAGCAGCATGGGGATGAAGCCCACCAGAAAGATGGCCGGGAGGTTGACCCCCACTTCGGCAACGGTAGGGCCGAGGGCTGCGGTCAGGGTGTAGGCGGGGGCCACGGAGGACACTCCGATCACGACGGCGCCCAGCAGGCCTACGGTCCCGGAGTCCAGGCCCTTGCTGCTGAGTCCTGTTCCCCTTTGTGTTGTCTCGTCGATACTCATGCGTCCGCCTCTGTGGGTAAGGCGCCCGGTCCGGAAGTGGTGCCGGGCGTTGCGTACGTACGCGGGACGACGACCATGGGGATGGTCAGCGTACGTAGGATCTTGTTGGCCGTGGAGCCGAGGAAGATGCGCATGTGCTGCGCGAGGCGGCTCGATCCGACGAGCAGCACCTCCCCCTCGTCCCAGGCGAGGGCCTCGATGGCCTCCTCGACGGAGGCGCCTCGCGCGGTCTCGACGCTGACGCGTCCACCTGCCGCCAGGGACGACGCCGCCTCCGCGAGCCGCCGGTTCGCCTCGTCCTCCGCCCCGATGGAGTCCGGCCCGGCGTCGAGCGAGACGAGGGACACGAGCCGCAGGGGCAGCCCGCGGCGGCGGGCCGAGGAGACGGCGATGGAGATGACGTCGTCGGCGCCCGCCCTCCGCCCGACGGCGCAGGTGAGGCGGGTGGCGGGATCGGTGCGCCGGTAGGACCGGGGGGCCAGGGCCACCGGCACCGGGGACGCGTGCAGGAGGCTGCGCGCCACATTGCCGACATTGAACCGCGTGGCGAGCCCGCGTGAACTCGCGCCGATCACGATCAGGGACGCCTCGGTGTCCTCGGCCGCCTGGATGAGGCCCTCCGCGTTCGATTCGGCCCGAACGACCACGCCGCGTGCGGAAACGTCGTCGGGCACGAGGGCGAGCCCCTGGTCCATCCACTCCCGCATCTGCTCGGACAGGAGGCTGTCGAAGCCCTTGCCCGGCGGGTAGGCCCCGGCGTAGGGCGAGTGCTCGGGCGTGACGAGGACGAGGTCCAGGGTGGCGTCCTGCCGGCGCGCCAGGGCGACGGCCAGGCAGACGGCGTCGTGCCCGCGCTCGTCCGCCGTATAGCCGACGATGTAGCGCACCGTCAGGATTCCCGGCCGGACGCCGCGGGCTGCAGTCCGGTGGCGAGCGCACGGTGGATGGCCGCGGCGGTGCGCTGCCCCATCCGGATGGCGCCGTCGACGTGCTGGTAGCCCTCGGCCGCGATGTCCGAGCAGGACCAGTAGATCGGTCCGACCGGCGTGCGCTGGTCGCGTCCGTAGCGGTGCAGGCTGCCGAGGTCGTAACTCGACGCGTATGCGCCGCGCGTCCACTCCTCCGAGGCCCAGTCGGACTCGTAGTACACCTCGGGTTCGAGCGCCTGTGGGCCGAGGAAGCCGGCGATCGAGGCGAGGATCCGTTCACGGCGCTCGTGCGGGGCGAGTTCGAACATCGCGTCGGCCTTCTCGTCCGAGACGAAGCCGACCAGGGTGCCGCGCGGGTCCTCGTGGTTGGTGTTGTCGTAGACCTCCTGGACGATCGAGTCGGCGCTGAACCCGGTTCCGGAGAGGCCTTCCTCGCGCCAGAACGGCGTGGCGTAGACGGCATGCACCTTGATCACGAGCCCCAGCGACTGGTGCTGGTGCATCTGGTGCTGCCGGCGCGGCAGCGGCGGCTCGTAGCTGATGCGCGAGTAGAGGTTGGGCGGAACGGCGACGACGGCGTACCGCGCGTTGACCGTCGCCGTGTCCGAGACCACCGTCACCCCGTCGCGCCCGTCCATGCCGCTCCACCGGAGGGTGCGGACCGGGCTCGAGAGGATCACGTCCTCCCCCAGTTCCGCGGCCATGCGCTCGGACACGGACTGCATGCCGCCGATGACCCGCTTGTCGAGGATGAAGTCCTCGTCCACGAGGTTCGAGAACGAGCCTGCGGTCGCTGCCATGAGGATCGCCTGCAGCGTGGAGAAGGAGTGGGCGGGCTTGGTCAGCATGCCGCCGGCGATGAACAGGCCGATGTTGTTGCAGGCCTCCTCGTCGTCCGACTGCTGCCGCAGCCAGTGGTGGAAGGAGATGGTATCGAGGGCGCGGGCGTCGGGGTGGTTCCAGGGCGCTTCGGGTCCCGCCTCCGCCACGAGACGGTCCAGGAGGGTGATGAGGCGCTCCATCTCCTCCCGTGTGTAGTCGCTGACGGGGAACATCTCCCCGGTGTAGCGGACCGGTCTCCCGTCAGGGCCGATGTAGACGGAGTCGCCCTCGCGGTAGCGGGAGAACGTCCCGAGGCCCAGTTCGTCGAGGAGCCCGATGAGGGCGGTCTGGTCCGGGGAGACCCACTGGCCCCCGACCTCGACGACGGCGCCGTCGATGACGTCGGTGTGCGTCCTTCCGCCCACCCGGTCCCGTGCCTCGACGACGGCGACCGTATGGCCGGCCTTCCTCAGTTCCCGTGCGGCGGTGAGGCCGGACGGCCCCGCTCCGATGACGACGACGTCGCGCTCGATGATCTTCACGTGTTCCTCCCGGGCCTGCATGACGCAGGCCACTAAATGAATGGCGTTCATTATTTCGCCCTACTATAGCCATGGGTGCCGTCGGAGGGAAGGGCGCGCCCGTAGAGTTAACGCCACCGCAACAGGGAGCAGGATCCATGACCGCAGCTTCATCGGCACCCCGGCGAGCGGGGCGGCCTCCACGCAGCGTCCTGTCGAGGGACCGCATCACCGCGGCGGCCCTCGACCTCATCGCCGCCGAGGGCTACGAGGGGCTGACCATGTCGGCCCTCGCCCGCCGGCTGCGCGTGGCACCCTCGGCCCTCTACAACCACGCCGAGTCGAAGCAGGAAGTGCTCCGGTGGGTGCAGGACCACGTCATGACCATGGTGGATTTCAGCGCGTTCACCGACGAGCCGTGGGACGAGGCCGTCCGGCAGTGGGCCTGGTCCTACCGGGAGGTCTTCGCGCGACACGCACCCCTGATCCCCGTCATCGCCGTCCTGCCCGTGACGGATGCCGCCGAGACCCTGCGCATGTACGAGGAGGTGGCCCAGGGCTTCCTGCGGGCGGGCTGGCCGGAGGACCGGATCGTCCCGGCGATCGTGGCCCTGGAGTCCTTCATCTATGGCTCGGCGCTCGACGTCGCCGCACCCGGCGACATCTTCGACTCGGGCACCCTCGCCCACCAGTTCCCCGTCTTCACCGCCGCCGTGCGCCGAGCCACCGACTCTACAGGCCCCGAAGGCGCTGCCGACGCCGCCTTCCGCACAGGGCTCGACGGCATGATCGCCGGCCTGCGCCAGCAGCTGGCGGCCTATTCGTCCTGAGGCGCTAGTCGCCCTGAGTTTCTAGTCGTCCTGGCGCGCGGGACGGACGAGCTGTCCCATCCGGTACGCCGTGGAGTGCAGCACGTCGGAGAACATGCCGCTGTCGCTGTCGAGCCAGTCGGCCAGCGCGATCCCGAACACCAGGACGCCGTAGTGCGCCACCAGGCGTGCCTCACGTCCGCCCACGCCCTGCCCCGCGAGCGCCTCGGTGATGACTCCTGCGAGGAGGTGGTTCTTCAGCAGCTCGCGTTCGCGCAGGCCCTGGTCCGAGCCGATGATGGCGCG
Source organism: Arthrobacter rhamnosi (assembly GCF_054510855.1). NCBI lineage: Bacteria > Bacillati > Actinomycetota > Actinomycetes > Micrococcales > Micrococcaceae > Arthrobacter > Arthrobacter rhamnosi. The sequence continues at coordinate 70,828 of NZ_JBTNDT010000006.1, forward strand.
GCGGGCCTGCAGCGCCGGCCTCCAGCCCTCGAACGGCCCGGCTGCCATCGCCTCGAACCCGTGCATCACGATGCCGAGCGGTGGCAGGAATGCGGGAGCGCCGGCCACGAGGGGCGCGAGGACGGCGGGGAGTTCCCGCTCCAGCAGGAAGAGCACCTCGCGCTTGTCCGGGAAGTGCCGGAAGAACGTGCGGGTGGTGAGACCTGCGCGGGCGGCGATCTCGGGTACGGAGGTCGCCGCGAAGCCCTGCTCGGCGAAGAGCTCGAGTGCCGCGCGTTCGAGGCGCAGCGCTGCATTCGGTGCCCATCGACTCATGCGCCTACCCTAATCGATGACATAGCATGTCATCGTGACAGAGCGAAGACACGCTGTGTCATCGCTCGACGCTCGAAGGCCTGAAGGGACGGAATCGACGGGCTGCGGACGACCGACAAGCGGAAGGCGGCTCGCCCCGGATGTCGGGGTCAGACCTCGTGAGCCTGCTGATTGCTAGAAGAACTAGCTTTACGGATGCCGAGATAGCTGTTACGGTCTGAGGACGGTCAAGCAACGGCCTACCCCTTTTGTCGATCATTCGAGGTTCGTCATGTCTGTTGCCCCTCTCTCCCCAGCCCCCTCGCAGCACGCGGAGTACGGCTCCCGGAGCGCCTGGTCGGACCTGGACGCTGTGGACTTCGCCCCTGCGCCGGACTCGCCCGCCGCCCTCGGCCCGGTGATTCCTGATGTCCCCCACGACCTGTCCGCCGTATCCACCCGCGAGCTCCGCGTCCTGTGCAACCAGTTGTACCGCGTGCTGGACACCGATTTCCCACCCTTCGGCCTGCAGGAAGACTACGAAGCCGTAGTCGAGACCCTTGCCGACCGCGAGGCCCGGGCGGCCGAACGCTCCGAGAGCGAGAAGCTGCGCGAGAAGTTCCGCGACAATCCCGTGGGCTCGCGCTTCGAGCTCTTCCACGACGGCACCATGGTGGGCTACGTGAAGTACGACATGCGGGCGGGACGCATCCGCCTGCTGGAGACCGTCGTCGGTCCCGACCACCGCGGCTCCGGTCTGGAGCCCGTCCTCGTGCGGGAGGCCCTGCTGAACGCCCACCGCCGCCGCCTCGCACCGATCCCTTACTGCAGGCACGCACAGGCCTTCCTGGCCGAGAACCCGCAGTTCCGGGCGCTCATCCCGGTGGGCTGACAGCCCTGCGACACAAGAAGGCCCGCAGCATCGCTGCGGGCCTTCTTCGTGCTCGGTGGTCAGCCGGCGTTCACCGTGCGGATAGCGTTCGTCAGCACGTCGAGGCCGTCGGCCAGCAGCTCGTCGGTGATGACGAGCGGCGGCAGCAGGCGGACGACGTTGCCGTACGTTCCACAGGTGAGGATGATGACGCCCTCCCGCAGGCACAGTGCCGCGATCGCCTTGGTGGCGTCGGCGTTGGGCGCTTTGCTCCCTGATTCCACGAACTCGATCGCGAGCATCCCGCCGCGGCCCCGGAGCTCACCGACGATACTGGCGTCTCCCAGCTCGGACTGCAGGGCGGCGAAACGCTCCGTGACCTGGGCCTCGATGTGCCGGGCCCGGCCTGCGAGGTCCTGTTCCTTCATGGAGGAGATCGCACCCAGCGCGGCGGCGCACGCCACAGGGTTGCCGCCGTAGGTACCGCCGAGGCCGCCGGCGTGGACGGAGTCGAGCAGGTCCGCGCGGCCCGTGATGGCCGAGAGCGGCAAGCCGCCGGCAATGCCCTTCGCCATCGTGATGATGTCCGGCACCACGCCCTCGTGGTTCACAGCGAACCACTCGCCGGTGCGGCAGAAGCCCGACTGGACCTCGTCGGCGATGAAGACGACGCCGTTGGCCTTGGCCCACTCGGCCAGGGCCGGGAGGAAGCCGTCGGCGGGGACGATGAAGCCGCCCTCACCCTGCACGGGCTCGATGATGATCGCGGCGACCGACGAGGCGCCGATCTGCTTCTCGATCATCGTGATGGCGCGCTGCGCCGCCTCGGGCCCCGTGATCGCGGGGTTCTCCTCGCGGAACGGGTAGCTCATCGGCACGCGGTAGATCTCGGGGGCGAACGGACCGAAGTTGGTCTTGTAGGGCATGGCCTTGGCCGTCAGTGCCATCGTCAGGTTGGTGCGGCCGTGGTATGCGTGGTCGAACGCGACGACGGCATCCCTGCCGGTGGCCAGGCGTGCCACCTTGACCGCGTTCTCCACGGCCTCGGCGCCCGAGTTGAACAGGACGGTGCGCTTCTCGAAGTCGCCCGGGGTCAGCTCGTTGAGCTGCTCGGCGACCGCGATGTAGCCCTCGTAGGGCGTGACCATGAAGCAGGTGTGGGTGAAGTGCTCGGCCTGCTCCTTCACGGCGCCGACGACGGCGGGATCGGAGGCTCCGACGGTCGTCACGGCGATGCCCGAGCCGAAGTCGATGAAGGAGTTGCCGTCGACGTCGTGGATCACGCCGCCGTCGGCATCCGCGACGTAGACGGGGACGGTCGAGGCGACACCCTTGGCGACGACGGCGGCGCGCCGGGCGGCGAGTTCCGTGGACCTGGGGCCCGGGAAGTCGCCGGTGATGCGGCGCTTCTGCTCGAGCCGGAAGCTCGGCGCGACCGCGCCGGAGGGAGTTGCGTACGTTGTCATGGGAGTTCCTTATCTAGACGGGACGATCAGACGTCCAGCACGCTCATGACGTGCTTGATGCGGGTGTAGTCCTCCACGCCGTACATGGAGAGGTCCTTGCCGTAGCCGGAGTGCTTGAAGCCGCCGTGCGGCATCTCGGCGGTGAGCATGATGTGCGTATTGATCCACACGGCGCCGAAATCGAGGTCGCGGGAGACGCGCATCGCGGTTCCGTGGTTCGAGGTCCAGACGCTGGAGGCGAGGGCGTAGTCCACGCCGTTGGCGAGTTCGACCGCTTCCTCCTCCGTGGTGAACGTCTGGACGGTGAGGATCGGCCCGAAGGTCTCCTGCTGCACCACGGGATCATCCTGGCGGGCGCCGGTGATGATGGTGGGTTCGAAGAAGTAACCCTTGGTCCCCGCGCGCTTGCCGCCGGTCGCGATGCTGCAGTGGGCGGGCAGCGCGTCGACGACCGCGTTGACGGCGTTGAAGTGGTTGATGTTGTTGAGCGGCCCGAAGTAATTCTCGGAGTCGTCCTCACTGCCCGTCTTCAGGGTGGCGGTGTGGGCGACCATGGCGGCGACGAGGTCGTCGTGCGCCTCCTCCTGCACGAGCACGCGGGTGATGGCGGTGCAGTCCTGGCCGGCGTTGAAGAAGGCGAATTCCGTGATCGCCTCGGCGGTCTTCGTGAGGTCCGCGTCGGCGAAGACGATGGCGGGCGCCTTGCCGCCCAGCTCCAGGTGTGCCCGCTTCAGGTCCTTGGCCGCGGCGGTCGCGACGGCGATCCCGGCGCGCACGGATCCGGTGATCGACACGAGACCGGGCACGGGGTGCTCGATCATCGCAGCGCCGGTCTCGCCCGTGCCGAGCACCACGTTCAGGACGCCGTCGGGCAGGATGCCCTGGGTGAGGCGTGCCAGCACGAGGGTGGACTCGGGCGTGGTGTCGCTGGGCTTGAGCACGACGGTGTTCCCGGCGGCGAGCGCGGGGCCGATCTTCCAGATGGCCATGAGGAACGGGTAGTTCCACGGGGCCACCTGAGCGACGACACCGATGGGCTCCCGGCGCACGAACGACGTGTGGCCCTCGAGGTACTCGCCCGCGGACTTGCCCTCGAGGATGCGCGCGGCGCCGGCGAAGAACCGCAGCTGGTCGGCTCCTGCGGCTACCTCCTCGGCCGCGATCATCTCGCGCACCTGGCCCGTGTTCCGGTGCTGCGCCTCGACGAGCTCATCACTCGCGGCCTCGACGGCGTCGGCGAGCCGGAGCAGCAGGAGCTGGCGCTGGCTGGGCGTGGTCCGCTTCCAGGTGGTGAAGGCGCGTGCCGCGGCCTGCATGGCGTCATCGACGTCCGCGGGGGTGGAGACCGGTGACTGGGCCACCACTTCTCCGTTGGTCGGGTTGACGATGTCCAGGAGTTCGGTCCCGGCCGGCGTCACGAACACGCCGTCGATGTAGTTCTGAAGGGTCTCAGCCACGCTGCAGTGCCTTTCACGAGGTGGAGTCCGCGGGCAATCCGGATACGACCGGCCGCAGGTATCGAGACGACGGTACCGGGAGGAGGTAACCTCCGCCACGTGTATCTGCACAGCAGATACTGGAAGGGCCCGTGCAAAGGCACAGCCGCACGTAAGCTGGCTCCATGGCCATCACCTTTCCCGACCTCCTCTCCGATCCCGCACTCGGACTCGTCGCGGAGGGTCGTTCCGAGGCCCCGGCCTCCTCCATCCAGTGGGTCGCGGTGACGGAACTCGAGGACCCCCGGCCTTTCCTCAACGGCGCGGAGGTGGTCCTCACCACCGGTGTCCGGCTCAAGACGGGAGCCGCGCAACGCGCCTTCGTGCAGCGGGTGCACGAGGCGGGAGCGCTGGCCCTCGGCTTCGGCGTCGGCCTCACCCACCGGAGGATCCCGCCGGCCGTGCTGGCGGAGGCGGACGACGTCGGCCTGCCCGCCTTCCGTGTCCCCTACGAGACCCCCTTCATTGCCATCGGCAAGAAGGTGGCCGACGCCCTGTCGGCGGACCACTACGCGGGCCTCGAAAACCTTCTGGAGGGGCACGCCGTCCTCGCATCGGCGCTGCTCGGGGCAGGAGGCCTCGGCTCCCTCCTCGGCGAACTCGCCGGGATGCTCGGCACCGACGTGGCCCTCTTCCAGTACGGTGCGCGCATCGCGGGTGCCCCGGACCCTTCCCGGGCGCGCGTCGATCCCCCCGAGTGGCACCGGCTCCCGATCGCCACGGGACTCAAGGACCGGTGCACCCTCGCCATCGCGGAACCCTACGGGCATGCGGCGATCGTCGACTACGCGCAGAGCCTGATCTCGGTCGAGCTTACCAACCAGGCCAGGAACCGCACCGGAGCGCGGACCGCGGCCGGCCAGTTGCTGGAGGACGTGGTGCGCGGCACCCTCGCCGGGGCGGAAGCCGCAGCCAGGCTCGCCAGTTCGGGCATCGACACCTCGTCCCGGCACAGCGTGCTGATCGTCGACGTCGCGTCGGGGCAGCGCCGTGCGCTGCGGACGCTCCCCCTGCCCGACGGCTGGAACAGTGCCGCCGCCGCACTCGTGGACGAGCGGCTCGTCCTCGTCCTCCCGGCGGGCGCAGCACCCGAGCCGGCGGACCTGAGCCGGTACCTGCACGGTGCCGGGCTCACCTCGCGCATCGGCGTCGGCGGGACCTACGCCCAGCCGAACGGGCTGCGCTGGAGCTACTTCGAGGCACGCGAGGCGCTGCAGCGCGGCCAGTCCGTGAACCTCGCGGACCGGCTGAGCATCACCTCCCTGCTCATGTCGAGCGCCGACGTACCCCTCGCCGACCTCGCCGGCGAGACCCTGAAACCCCTCGAGGCCTTCGACGAGGCGCACGGCGCGGGCCTCCTGGCCACCCTCCAGCGCTACCTCGACCTCGACGGCTCGGTCGCCGCCGTCGCCGCCGACCTGGACCTGCACCGCAACACCATCCGCTACCGGCTGCAGCAGGTCGTCACACTGACCGGGTACGACCCGGCGGTCACTGCGGACCGCGTCCACCTGTACCTCGCCCTCCGCGTGCGCGCACTGGGCTGACGCACCCGTCCGCACCATTCGCGCGAGGCGGCACCGGCGGGTGACGCCCCGTGTAATAGTTGGACCTACCTACACCGGTCTCAAAGTTCTTCGGGGGTATACATGCCAGTGCTTCATGTCGACGAGTGGGACCTGGAGGAGCTCGCCCGCCAGACGGCCCTGCAGGACTACCGGCTTCCCTACGGCGAGACCGACGGCCTCCCCGGGAACGAGGGCGACTACGAGACTCCCCCGGAGCTCCTCAACCTCGTGAAGCTCGCCGTCCGGGTCAGCGGTATGGACGCGGGCGTCATCAACATCATCACCGCTGACCAGCAGCACCAGATCGCCGCCGTGGGCGTGAACGCAGGAGTCTGCTCCCGGGAGGACTCGATGTGCTCGAAGGTCTTCCGGTCCGGCTCCATCACGGCGCTCGCCGACGCGTCCCTCGACCCGCGCTTCGCCGACAACCCCTTCGTCAACGGCCGCATCGCGGACGTGCGGTCGTACGCGTCCGTGCCACTCATCACCGGGAGCGGGTACGCGCTCGGCACCCTCTGCGTCTTCTCCCTCCGCGCGATCGGCTTCGGACCCGACCAACGGGAGGGACTCGAGATCCTCGCCCGGCAGGTGGTCGAGGTCCTCGAACTGCAGCTCACGACGCGCCAGCTCGTCGAAGCCCTCGAGGTGGTGCGCCGCAGCAACGAAGACCTCGCGGGCTTCGCCGCGCGGGTCAGCCACGACCTGAAGAACCCCTTGACGGCGATCCTGGGCTACACCGAACTCAGCGAACAGGACGACGACGTCGAACCCTCGGGACCCGCGGCGCGCTACTTCAGCATCATCCGCGGCAGTGCCAGCCGGATGCTCTCCACCGTCGAGGAGGTCCTCGAATTCTCCCGGATCGGCGGGACGATCAGCCGCCGGACGGTCTGCCTGGGCACGATGATGAACGCCGTCCTTCAGGACGTCCTGCCGCTCAGCAGCGCCTACGACGCCGTCGTGACTGTCCAGGACACGCAGCTGTCGGTGGATCAGGCGCAGGTCACCGCACTCCTGCAGAACCTCGTCTCCAACGCCATCAAGTACTCGGCGGAGGGCCGGCCCCCCCCGGATCGAGGTCCTCGCGAGCACCGGCGAGACACAGGTGCTGCGCGTCATCGACCACGGCAGGGGCATCCCCGCGGAGGACCGGACCAGGGCGCTGGAGCCGCTCGTGCGCCTGCAGCGCGACGGGGATCCCGCAGGCAGCGGCATCGGCCTCGCGACCTGCACGCGGATCGCGGCGGCGCACGGAGGCTCGATCAGCCTGACGGAGACGCCCGGCGGCGGCACGACCGTGACCGTGGACCTCGGCCCAGCAGGCTGACGCGGGCGCAGTGCGCGTCGGCCTCCTCGGGCCCCTACCGCTCCTGCGGCTGCAGCTGCTGGTTCTGGCCGGCGTACGCGAGCGGAAGACGGAAGGTGAACGTCGAGCCCTCGCCCTCGACGCTCCGGCAGCTGATGGTGCCGCCATGGCGCTCCACGATCGCCTTCGAGATGGCGAGGCCGAGCCCGACCCCGGGGATGGCCGCATTGCGTGCCGCCGAGGTCCGGAAGAACTTCGAGAAGACACCGCGGAGCTCCTCGGTGGACATGCCGCTGCCCTGGTCCGTCACGCTGCACTCCACCTCGCCGTCGACCTCGGCAGCGCGGACGGTCACGCGTCCACCGCCGGGTGAGTACTTGACGGCGTTCGAGAGCAGGTTGTCGAGCACCTGACCGATCCGCGACGCGTCGCACAACGCCACGAGGCCCGGCTCCGTGAAGTCCTCGAAGCGCACCTGCGGGTTGATGTTGCGCTCCCGGGCGTTGGCCACCCGCTGGACGACCAGTTCGGACAGATCCGTGGGAACGGGCGTGATCTCCGGTGAACCCTCGGCCGTCGAGAGCAGGTCCACCACGAGCTTGTGCAGGCGCTCCGAATTACGCGACACCACCTCGAGGCCGGAGGCGACCTCGGGCTGGAGATCGGGCATGCCGGTGAGCAGTTCGAGGTAACCACGGATCGCGGTCAGAGGTGTCCGCAATTCGTGGGACACCGTGGCCACGAACTCGTCCTTCGCGTTCAGTGCGGTGACGAGTTCGGTGACGTCGTTGAACGTCACGACCGAACCCTCCCGGGAGCCGGCCTGGTTCGTCATCAGGCGCGACGACGTCGAGAGCACCCTCTGGTGGGGCCGTTCGCCCCACCAGAGCAGGTAATCGGAGAAGACCTGGCCCTCGGCGGCGCGCCGCGTCGGCCGCCGCGCCTCGGGCATGGCCGACTGGCCGTCCTGCTGGAAGATCTGGAGGTCCGCCTCGGGGGTGTCGCCGGTCCCGCCCGCGAGCGCCCGGAAGTGCTCGAGCTTGCGGTTCGTGAGCACGGGCCGGCCGGCCTCGTCCACGGCCAGCAGCCCGATGTCCACGCTGTTGACCACGGTCTCCAGCAGACGCTCGCGCCGCGCGCTCTCCTCCAGGAGGCCCTGCAGCGCGCGATCCTTCTCCTCCACGACCGCCTGCTGAGCCATCATGCTCGCCGTCATGACACGGATGGTCACGCCGATGGCGAGCATGATGAACGGGAGGAGGAAGGACTGGGTCAGCGACTCCAGGTTGACCGCTGCACCGCCGAAGAAGACGGGCGCCCAGACGATGCCGAGCGAGGCCAGGAAGCCTACCGCGAGGGCTGCGCGCGGGTAGAGCCCGGAGGCCGCCAGCCAGATGACGGGGAACACCGCCAGCAGGCCCACACCGGTGATGACCGTGCCGGCCCCGTGGCGCATGAGTCCGATGGGGATGAAATCGAGGAGCGGGATGACCAGGAAGCTGGCGTGGGGCAGGCGGTCCCAGGGTACGAGCACACACACCGCCAGCAGCACGACCTGCAGTCCCACACCGACCAGGAAGGCCTGGCTCGCCAAAAGGTCCCGGTGGAACAGGAAGCCACCGACGACGATGAGAAGGACTGTCAGGAAGAGCGGCAGCTGGCTCAGGACGACACGCATCCGGAGGGTCAGTTCGTGGAACTGCCTCGTGTTGAGCGTGAGGTGGGAGAGCACCCTGTCCATCGGTCGGCCATCCCCCTTGTCCGTCGTCGAGCCGTCCCGTTCCTGCAGGACGTGCCAGGCGGACCTCCCGCGCCAGTGTCCACAGAATATCGCGGGAGCCCTGCTATTACGGCTGCTGAAAGTGGCGCCCGACCTCAAGATCACATCAAGTTCGGTGCAACAATCCATCGATCAGGGCGACGCTCCGCCCGGCGTCCGGATGATCGTGCGGCGTAGCGTTTAATGAGGACCATGACTGCCGCCCCTGAGATACGCCGTGCACTGGTTGTTGAGGACGACGTAGATATTCGGGGGCTGCTCGTGCAGATCCTGAAGCGTGAGGGCTTCGAGGTGACCGAGGCCGCCACCGCCCGCGAGGGCCTGGAGAAGGCCCGCGCCGGCGCCGACCTCATCACGCTCGACCTCAACCTGCCCGACGGCGACGGCGTGGAGGTCTGCCGTGCCGTCCGCGAGTTCTCCGACGCCTACATCCTGATGATCACGGCCCGTACGGACGAGATCGAGCGCCTGACCGGCCTCGAGACCGGTGCGGACGACTACATCAGCAAGCCCTTCAGCCCGCGTGAGCTCGTCGCACGGATCAACTCCCTCTTCCGCCGCCAGAGCCGCCAGGCGGCGGTCGACGTCGCCAACGCGGACGAGCGCCAGCGCGCGGCCGAGGTCCAGAAGAACCTCCTCCCCCGCGACAACCTGAGGATCGAGGACTACGAGCTCGCCGGGAAGTTCCGGCCGTCGCGCAGTGTCGGGGGTGACTTCTACGACTGGTACCGCACGCCGGACGGACTGCACCTCACCGTCGCGGATGCGATGGGCAAGGGCATGGGTGCTGCGCTGATCGCGGCGACCGTCCGCGCGACCATGCGGTCCGTGGCGCCCCAGCCGAGCATCGAGAGCGCCTTCGCGACGGCGGCGCGCGCGACGGAGGCGGACCTCGAGCAGACCAGCTCGTTCGTCACGCTGTTCCACGGGCGCCTCGATGCCGCCACCGGCGCCGTCGGGTATGTGGACGCCGGCCATGGCCTCGCACTGCACGTCGCGGCCGACGGTGGCGTCACGCGGCTCTCGTCGGGTGGACCACCCGTCGGTGCGTGGCCGGACCAGGTGTGGCCGCCCGGTACGGTCAGCCTCCGGCCCGGCGACTCCCTGGCCATCGTGAGCGACGGCCTGCTGGACATCTATGAGACGGTGGACCAGTTCACGGAGGCGGTAGCGGGCGTCATCACGGCCGCCCCCAGCGCGGAGGACGCCTGCGCGGTCCTGCTGGACATGGCCGACGTGCCCGAGGTGGCCGACGACGTCACCGTCGTCGTGCTCCAGCGCCTGCAGGGTTGACCTGCGCCGGGGAGCGACGCCGCTCCTCCAGGAACACTTCAGGAACACTTCAGGAACACTTCAGGAACGCGGACAGGGATCGGAAGAGGAAGTACAGATGGAATTCACCACGCAGGACAAGGGACGCTACACCGAGGTGTCGGCCAGCGGCCGCCTGAACATGGTCGCGGCGCCCAAGCTGCGCGAGGTCATCGACGAGGTCGTCAGCGGGGGCGGCAAGCGGATTGTCGTCAACCTCGCGGACACCAGCTTCATGGATTCCTCCGGCCTCGGCGCGCTGATCGGCTGCCTCAAGCTCGCCCGGCAGTCGGGCGGGGACCTGCGCATCGCCGCCGTGCAGCCGCAGGTGAACATGGTGCTCGAACTGACCAGCATGCACCGCGTCCTGACGCCGCACGCAACACCCGAGGAAGCCTTCCTCAATGACTGACATCCTGGCCCGGCGCACCCTCGAGAAGCCGGCCGACGAGCAGGCGATCGAGGACCTGCATGGCATCCTGGACCAGCTGTGGCTCGACGCGGCCTTCGTGCCCGCACTCGACCAGATGGCCTTCACCACGGCCGTGATCGAGGCCGCGAGCAACGTGGTGCAGCACGGTGTCCCCGAGGCCGGGTGCGACCTCCTCCTCGGAGTCGACCTCACCGTCGCCACCGGACGCCTCCGTGCGGTCATCAGCGAGATCGGGGCCGCGGCGCTCGACCCGGTGCCCGACCTCGACGGACCACCCCCGGCCTCCGACCCGGACGCACTGCTCGAGGACTACGACGAATCCGGCCGCGGGCTCTCGATGATCCGGGCACTCGTCACCACGGTCACGGTCGAGCGCCAGGGCGATACCAACGTGTGGGTCCTCTCCCGGGACTCCGGCGCAGGGAACTGACCCCTCGGGCCCGTCCTGCTACGGCAGTGGCGGCCGTCCCAGGAACGCCGCGATGTCCGCATAGACCTCCCGGGACTCCGGCAGGCGGGGGAACGCGGGAAAGACGTGGAACGCGCCCGGATAGACCTTCAGAGTGACATCGGCGCCGGCGGCAACCGCCCTGTCCCGGAACACTGTCGCATCCGCCATGCACACGTCGCGGGTGCCCTGGTAGATGCGCGTGACCGGCACCGCGGCCAGCAGATCGCCGGGAGCGCACGCGGGGCTGACCAGCGGTGTCCTGGGATCGTCGCCCCCGGCCCACCACAGTCCTGCCTGCACGCCGCCGCCCACGGAGAGCATCGGGTCGACGGCGTCGTACGTCGGGATGGAGGGATTGGTGGCCGTGACGTCGAGCCACGGGGAGAACGCGACGATGCGGCCGGGCACGGGCAGGCCGGCGTCGCGGAAGGCCCAGGGCTGGGCGATGGCGAGCGCACCGCCGGCGGAATCGCCCATCAGGGTCACGTCGTCCGGCGCCGCGGTGCGCAGCACCTCACGGTAGACGCTCACCAGATAGGGAAAGGCCTCGCGGTAGGTGCTCTCCGGAGCGAGGCGGTACAGGGGCACGGTGACGGCAGCGCCCGTCCGCCTGGTCAGCTCGGCGATGATCCACCAGTGCGGGCGGCTGAGTTCGTTGATGTAGATGCCGCCGTGCGTGTAGATGATGTGCGACCGCGTGCCTCCGCGGAGCGGCCGGACCGTGAGCGTGCGGACACCATCGACCCGCTTCTCCTGGATGCTGTGGGTCTGCCGGAAGGTCCAGGGGATGGCGGCCATCGACGGGTAGGTCCGGCCCGGGTACTTCGAGTTCACCCAGTCGGTGCCGGTCAGGATCCTCTTGGTGGGGAGGAGGCCGATGAGCAGGGACGCGAGGCGCATCGGCCGTGAGCCGTCCTTCGCGCTCGGTTCGACCATCTCCGTGCCTGCTGCGTATCCCCGGGTCATGACCCCAGCCTAGGGGAACCGAAGGCGGCGCCGCCTCTGTCATGCTGGTCAGGGCCCTTCTGCCGCCCGTCGACGAACGGGAGCAGCGCCCCGCCGCACCCGTTCCGGTCCGCCGAAGGAAGACATGGATACCGCTTCACAGATCGCCCTCGCCGCCGACCTCCTCGGCGTCTTCTTCTTCGCGGTCTCCGGCTCCCTGCTGGCCGCGCGCAAGGGCTTCGACATCGTCGGTTCGCTCCTCCTCGCATCGCTCGCATCACTGGGCGGCGGAGTGGCCCGGGACCTCATCATCGACGTTCCGCCGGCGGCCTTCACCACTCCCGCCTACCTGCTGCCTCCGCTCCTCGCCACCGTCCTCGTCTACTTCGTCTTCTCCGGCGTGGAGCGCGTCAAGCGGGTCCTGGTGATCTTCGACGCCGCCGGACTCGCCCTGTTCTGCATCACCGGCACGATCAAGGCACTCGAGGTGGGCCTGAATCCCGTGTCCGCGGTCCTGCTCGGCGTGACCACCGCCGTCGGCGGGGGCCTGCTGCGCGACGTCGTCGCCAACGAGATCCCCCAGCTCTTCGATCCCCGCGACATCTACGCCCTGCCCGCACTACTCGGCGCCGTCGTCGTCACCGCGCTGTACCTCACGGGGACCTTCACGCTCCTCACGGGCACCGTGGCGGCGTCGCTCGTGTTCACCCTGCGTGTCCTCGCCTGGCGCTACGGTTGGCACGCGCCGCTCGCAGCACGGACGGCCAGCGTACGACGGTGACCCGGGCGCGGGGCGCGGCGGCTAGGATGGGAGCATCCCCACCACCACTCCTGGAGTACTCGTGACTGAGCTGTTTGCCGACAAATTCCGCGCCCTCGTGCCCTCGTACTTCGAGGGCGAGTGGGCCGAGGAGGACGGCCTGTCCGACGACGAGCTCGCCCAGATGCTCGAGGGCAAGGACTTCGAACTGCCCCTGGCGCTCCGCGAGTTCTACCGTGCGGTCGGAGCCACCGAGGACATCATGGAGGCCTACCACTTCTTCTGGGATCCCGACGAGCTCGAGATCGAGGACGGCTTCCTCCTGTTCCTCGAGGACGAGGACGAGCAGTTCACGTGGGGCATGAGGGCGGACCAGCTGGACGTGCCGGACCCCATCGTCTGGCGGCGCAACAACGCGCGGGGCGAGTGGCAGAGCGAGGAGGGCACGTTCAGCGAATACGTGCTCGACCTGTTCGAGTGGGTCTTCGAGGAGGACGACGAGGACTGATGGAGTTCGCCCACCACGCCCCCGAGGGCTACCAGTGCCCGTTCTGCGACCTGGCGCGCAACGACTTCAGCAACCCGAAGAACCTGTGCCGCCCCGGCGACGTCATCTACTCCGATGACCTCGTGCTGGCGTTCATCGCGTCCCACGGCTTCGAACCGAACCCCGGCCACGTCCTCATCACCCCGCGCGCGCACGTCGAACTGCTCTACGAACTGCCCGACGACGTCGCTGCCCGCATCATGACCCTCACCCGCGACATCGCGATCGCCATCAAGCGGGCCTGGACCCCCGACGGCGTCTCCACGCGCCAGCACAACGAGCCCGCAGGCAGCCAGCACGTCTGGCACTACCACCAGCACGTGCTCCCGCGCTGGCACGACGACGGCTTCTACTTCACGCCGAAGCGGCCGATCGTCGACCCGGTGATTCGGGCCCGGAAGGCCGACGAGCTGAGGGCTTTCCTCCCCGCGAGGTAGGCCTGCCGCCGTTCCCGCTCCGCCGAGACCCGCTGATGCGGCTTCGTGCATGGGTTCTGGGCAACAAGAGCGTGTCCTACGACGACATGCCGGTTATCAGAGTCAGTTGCCCACTAAAGCCGTGCACGAAGCCGCGCGTGGCCGTCGATGTCAGCGGATCGGCCGGCGCCCGAGGGCCCGGAAGACCATGGCGAGGACTTCCTCGGGCTCGAACATGACGTCCTCGTAGCAGAACCGCAACACCGTGTAGCCGCCGATGACCGTCATGTTGTTCCGCCTGCGGTCGCGCCGGAGTGCCCGCCGGTCGGAGTGGAACGCGGCTCCGTCGATCTCCACGACGAGGCAATCCTCGACCAGGAAGTCCACCCGACCCACGCCCGCTATCCGCACCTGTGAGCGAACACCGAGACCGGCCCCGCGGAGCAGGAGTCGCGTGACGACCTCGATCGCCGATTCCGCGGTGAGGTCGACCAGCGCCAATGCTGCGCGGGCCTTCCCGTTGCGCTTACCAGGCAGCCGCGACTCGAGGAACGCAGCCGTGGTGTCACCGCGTCGAAGGGCACACTCGACCATGGGGACCGACTCGTCGGCAGGGCGGCACTGCAGCACGTGCACGAGCGCATCGGCCACACCGACGAGCGGCAGTTGGGGGTGCGGGGGAACGGTGACGGCGCGATGGTTCATGCAGCCGGCGACCGAGCGGGTCGGCCGGCTGACATGCATGCGGACAGCAGGTCGGGTGCACCACAGCCTGTAGTGGACCGCGGCGGAGACGCAGGTGAGCCGCGCTCCCCCGGCAACCGCCTCGATGAAGTCCGGTGGTGCGTCGGGAAGAGCGAGGACTCCCCGTCGAACGCGGAGAAGCCTGCCGTCGCCGATGTAGCGCTCGATCGCGCGCTCCCCCACCCCTCGCTTCAACAGGTCACCCGTGGAAGCCACACCGCCCGACACCGTGAGAATCTGCTCGATCGTCATGGCCCAACCCAAGAGGCTGCCGCCCGTAAGCACCTCTGGACCCACGGCTATGTGGACAGGCCGAGGGCAGCGGCACGCGCATGTCGCCGGCGACGGCCGTGAGGTGCTGCGACACGGGAGGAAGCGGCGTCGTGCACGCGTTTCATCGTGGAGGAGGCGTGTCGGCACGGGACACGCCGATTATCAAGGACACTTCCGAGGAAAAGCCGTGCGCGACCCCGCAGGAACGACGGCGAGGCCCAGCGTCAGGGGCCGCCACCGAGGGAAAGCCGTGCGCGACGCCGCAGGAACGACGGCGAGGCCCAGCGTCAGGGGCCGCCAACCGAGGCATGCGCGACGCCGCAGGAACGACGGCGAAGCGCTGCGTGGCAGCCGCGGGAGGGGCTAGACGTCCCTGCTGACGACGGCCTGCGCGAAGCTCGCCAGCGCCTGCTTGACCGTGCTGTCCGGCAGCGGCTCCAGGGCGGCCACAGCGTCGTCGGCCCACTGCTGCGCCACCGCCCACGCCTCCTGTGTCTGGGGGTGGGAGCGCACGGCCTCGACGGCATCCGCGAGTGCCTCGTCCGAGGAGAGGTCGCTGTCGACGAGGGCGATGACCTCGGCCGCCGATGCATCCCCCGCGGCCGCGGCACGGCGCAGCAGGATGACCGGCAGGGTGGGGACGCCCTCGCGCAGGTCCGTGCCGGGCGCCTTGCCCGACGTGACCTTCAGGCCGGTGACGTCGATGACGTCGTCGGCGAGCTGGAACGCGACACCGACCTTCTCACCGTAGGAGACCATGACGTCGACCACCTCGGGCGACGTGTCCGCGAACAGGGCTCCGAGCTGGCCCGAGGCCGCCACGAGCGAACCGGTCTTGTCCGCGATCACGGAGAGGTAGTGCTCGAGGTCGTCCTGGCCGTCCCGCGGGCCCACGGTCTCATGCAGCTGGCCCAGGCACAGCCGCTCGAAGGTACGGGCCTGGATACCGAGGGCCTCACCGCCCAGTTCGGAGACGAGGATCGATGCCCGGGCGAAGATGAGGTCGCCGGTGAGGATGGCGACGGAGTTGCCCCACACCTCGTGCGCGGTGGGTGCGCCCCGGCGGTACGGCGCGGAGTCCATGACGTCGTCGTGGTACAGCGTGGCGAGATGCGTCAGTTCGACGACGACGGCCGCCTGGACCACCTTGGCGTGGGTCGGGTTGCCGAGGTGGGACGCGAGGATCGTCAGGAGGGGGCGGATGCGCTTGCCGCCGGCCTCGACCAGGTGTCGGCTCGTGGCATCGGCCAGTGGATCCGAGTTGGCGATGGCCCCGCGGAGCTGCTTCTCCACCTCGGCGAGGCATGACGAGACGGACGGGCCCAGCTCCGGGTCCTCGGCGATGAGGGCGAAGCCGGGAGGCAGACGCAGGGCGTCGGCGTCGTCCGGGATGTCCGCCGTGTCCAGCGCGCTGTTCGGACCCACGCTGGTCCACCCGGAGTTGAAGGATTGTGTCACGGTCTAAGACTAACCAAGTGGGGCGGCGCTTTGCGCACGCAGGTGGCCCGTCAGGGACGGCTGGTTGGAGGTGGGCGGCACGAGCGACTCGAGCAGGTGGATGACGCGGTCCTCGAACCCGCGGCCGCCGGCGTCGGTGAGGTTGGCGAGCATCCGCACCACGAACCGCATCAGCACGGGCACCGGCATGCCCGTGCGCAGCGCCAGCGAGAGGATCGCCGGCTTGCCGATGAGCCGCGCGAAGACGCGTCCGAGCGTGAAGTGGCTGCCCCACTGCTCCCGTACGTAGGGCGCGTACCCGGACATCACCTGGTCGCGTCCGAGCGGCGTCGTCACTCCCTCGGCCCGCGTGATGAACTCGGCGGCGTAGCGTGCCGATTCCATCGCGTAGGAGATGCCCTCGCCGTTGAACGGGGACACCATGCCCCCGGCGTCACCGAGGAGCAGCAATCCGGGGCTGTAGTGCGGCGTGCGGTTGAAGCCCATGGGCAGGGCAGCTCCACGGATCTCGCCCACCTGGTTGGCCGGCGTGAACCCCCATTCGGGCGGCATGCCCGCCGTCCAGTCGCGCAGGACCTGCTTGTAGTCGAGCTTGCCGAACTCGGCGGACGAGTTGAGGATGCCGAGGCCCACGTTGGACGTGCCGTCGCCGACGCCGAAGACCCAGCCGTAGCCCGGCAGCGGCTTGCCGGTGGCGTCCGGGAGTTCGAGCCACCCTTCCATCCAGTCGTCGTTCGTCCGGGGGCTCGTGAAGTACGTGCGGACGGCGACGCCGAGGGGCCGGTCGTCGCGCTTCTGCAGTCCGAGGCTGACGGCGGTGCGCGTCGAGTTGCCGTCGGCGGCGAGGACGACGTCGGCGGCGAAGGTGCGCGTGTCACCCGTTTTGCGGCCGTCGGCGTCGAGCAGGTTCGCTGTCACCCCGGTGACCCGTCCGGCGTCGTCGCGCAGTGCGGAAGACACGGAGTGGCCCTCGAGGATCGTCGCTCCGGCGGCCCGCGCATGCTGCGCGAGTGCCTCGTCGAAGCCGAGGCGCGTGCGGACCAGGCCGTAGTCGGGGAAGTCGCTCAGTTCGGGCCAGGGCACCTCGACGGTGCGCTTGCCCGCGATGAGGCGGAGCCCCTTGTTGCGGCGCCACCCCTCGCTCTCGTCGTGCGGGAGGCCGAGGAGCTGCAGTTCCCGCGTGGCGCGGGGGGTCAGGCCGTCGCCGCACACCTTCTCGCGGGGGAAGTACGTCTTCTCGAGGACGGTGACCTCGATTCCGGCACTCGCGAGGTAGTAGGCCGCCGTGGAGCCGGCAGGACCCGCCCCGACGATGAGCACGGACATCTAGACGGCCGCCGTCGTGCGGCGCAGGCGGACCTGCCCCGGCAGGAGCGGCTCCTCGCCGGGAGCCGCGGGCGCCTTGGTGGCGCGGTGGACGGCCACGATGCCGCCGTTGAGGTTCCGGTACTCGACGTCGTTCCAGCCGCTTTCGCCGATCCACGCCGCGAGCTCGTCCTGGTTCGGCCAGGCCCGGATGGACTCGGCGAGGTAGACGTACGCGTCGGGGTTGGAGCTCACCTTGCGGGCGATCGCCGGGAGCGCCCGCATCAGGTACTCGGTGTACGTGGTGCGCCAGAGCGCGACGGTGGGCGAGGAGAACTCCGCGATGACCAGCCGCCCGCCCGGGCGCGTGACGCGGAGCATCTCCGCCAGTGCCTTCTTCGGCTCGTGAACGTTGCGGAGCCCGAAGGAGATGGTGCTCGCGTCGAAGGAGTTGTCCGCGAACGGCAGGTTCGTGGCGTCGCCGGCGACGAAGGCGATGTCCGGCCGCCTGCGCTTGCCCACCTTCAGCATGCCGAGCGAGAAGTCGCAGGCCACGACGTCGATCCCGGCGTCCGCGTACGGCTCGCTCGAGGTGCCGGTGCCGGCAGCGAGATCGAGCACGCGCTGGCCCGGTTCGGCCCCGACCGCGTCGACGACGATGCGACGCCAGCGGCGGGTCTGCCCCACGGACAGGACGTCGTTGACGACGTCGTACTTGGGGGCCACGTCGTCGAACATGGCCGCTACTTCGTCAGGGCGCTTCTCCAGGGATGCACGATTCACCCGCTCATTGTCTCAAACAAACACCCCGCACCTAATCGGCGCCGATCCCCGATCCGGGCGGAGCCGCGCAGCCCCGGCCGGGCCTCCTCGGGCCTCCGGGGACGTGCCCAAGCTCACGGCCCGGCACGAAGGTGGCGCGGAGCCGCGGAGTACGCTTGGAGCATCATGAGCACTCCGTCCCTCACCGCGCTGACGCCTGCGCCCGGACAGTCCCGCGGGCTCCGCAGCATCACGGTGGCACGCGGCGCCATGGATCCCCGGTCCGGCCTCCTCGAGTACGTGGTGCGCAACGATGCCCACACCTGGATCCGCCGCGGCGGCGGGCTCGTCGCCTACGGGGAGACGGCGAGATTCACGGGAACGGGGCCGGACCGCTTCACGCAGGCCCAGGAGTGGTGGCGCAGCGAGCTCGCCGGCGCGGAGGTCCTGGACGAGCTGGGCGTCCCCGGCTCCGGCCTCATCGCCTTCGGGTCCTTCGCCTTCTCCAAGACCTCCTCGCACCCGTCGCGCCTGATCGTCCCCGAGGTGGTGGTGGGCTGCAGTGGGGGAAGGAGCTGGCTGACGTACATCACGGACGACGCCGAAGCCGAGTTGAGCGCCTCGGCGGCGGAAGCGGCGCTCGCCGCCTACCTCGCCGCCCCCGACGCCGGCCGCTCCCCCAGCCCCGGCGACAGCCTGGGCCCGGGCGTCCTCAGCGAGGACCAGTACAAGCTCGCCGTCGCGGAGGGCGTGAAGCACGTGCAGGCCGGTGAGCTGAGCAAGCTCGTGCTGGCGCGCGACGTCGTCGCGCACCTCGAGACGCCGGTGGCCACCGCCCAGGTGCTGCGCGAGCTCGCCGTGCGGTACGAGGACTGCTGGACGTACGCCGTCGACGGACTCATCGGCTCGACCCCGGAGATGCTCATCAAGGTGGAGGACAACACGGCCCAGGCGCGGGTCCTCGCCGGCACCCTCGACCGTGCCGACGCGCCCGAGGGCGATCCCGGCTACGCCGACCGCGTCCTGGCCGGATCGGAGAAGCAGCTCCACGAGCACCAGATCGCCATCGACTCGCTCACCGAGACCCTCGAGCCCTTCACGAGCTCCATGACCTCGCACAGCGAGCCCTTCGTCCTGCAGCTGCCGAACGTCTGGCACCTCGCCTCGGACGTCACGGCCCAGCTCGCGCCCGACGACACCGGCCAGGTCCCGACCTCGCTGGCCCTGGTCCAGGCGCTGCACCCCACCGCGGCCGTCTGCGGAACGCCCACGACCGTCGCCGGAGCCCTCATCCGCGAACTGGAACACCTCGAGCGCGGCCCCTACGCGGGGCCGGTGGGCTGGATCGACGCCGGCGGCAACGGTGAATGGGGCATCGCCCTGCGCGGAGCGGTCATCGAGGCGCCCACCCGCGTCCGGCTGTACGCGGGCTGCGGCATCGTGGAGGGCTCCCAGCCCGAGGCCGAGCTCGCCGAGACGTGGAGCAAGTTCCGGCCCATGACCGAAGCCCTCGGTCTCGGGCCCCGGCGCGGGTCTCTGGTTACCAATAGGCAATAGCTGTAGCCTGTGATGCACATCTCTCTTTCGTCGCTAGAATCAGCAGGACCTTTTTTCCGTTCCATTCCGCCCGTCCAAGTGAGGTACCCATGTTTTCCAAAAAATCCGCAATGCTGGCCGCCATGGCCGCCGGCGCCCTCGCGCTGAGCGCCTGCGGCGGCGGTTCCGACGACGCCGGTTCCGGTTCCAACTCCGGCTCCGCCGAGGAGAGCGGCCTGAACCTCGTCTCCGAGGGCTCGCTGACCGTCTGCTCCGACATCCCCTACCCGCCCTTCGAGTTCGAGGAGAACGGCGAGTACACCGGCTTCGACATGGACATCATGAAGGAGATCGCCTCCGGCCTGGATCTCGAGCTCGCCGTCCAGGACGTCGAGTTCAACGGCCTCCAGAGCGGCGCCGTCCTCGCGGCCCGCCAGTGCGACATCGGGGCCAGCGCGGTCACGATCACCGAGGAGCGCAAGGCGAACCTCGCGTTCTCGGACCCGTACTACGACTCGCTGCAGTCCCTCCTCGTTCCCACGGATTCCGACATCGCCTCGATCGACGACCTCGCCGGCAAGAAGGTCGGCGTCCAGCAGGGCACCACCGGCGAGACCTACGCCACGGAGAACGCGCCCGAGGCCGAGCTGGTCGCCTTCCCCTCGGACGCCGAGATGTACGCCGCCATCCAGGCAGGCAACGTCGACGCCCTCCTGCAGGACCTCCCGGTCAACATCGGCCACACCGAGGACGGCGCCTTCACCATCGCCGAGGAGTACCCCACGGACGAGCAGTACGGCTTCATCATGGCGAAGGACGGCAGCGAGGCGCTGGTCACCGCCGTCAACGAGCAGCTCACCACCCTCCGCGACAACGGCAAGTACCAGGAAATCTACGACTCCTACTTCGAGCAGTAGCCCATCCGACCCGTGCGGCCCGGAGCCCGGGCCGCACGGGTGCCACTTCCCGAAGGAAGGTAGTCCCCCCGCGTGAAACGATCGACACGCAGGCGCCTGATCCAGGGCGTCCTCTACGCGGTGTTCGCCGCCGTAGTCCTCCTTATCGTCCTCGCCGCCGACTGGGCGAAGATCCGTTCCAACTTCTTCGACCTCGACGTCGCCGCGGCCTCCTTCCCGGAGATCGTGACGATCGCGGCGAAGAACACCATCGTCTACACAGCCATCGCCTTTCTCGGCGGATTGCTCCTCGGGCTCGTCCTCGCCCTCATGAAGCTCTCGCCGGTCCTGCCGTACCGCTGGCTGGCCACCGGCTACATCGAGCTCTTCCGTGGCCTTCCCGCCCTGCTGGTGATCTTCGCATTCGCCTACGCGGTGCCCATCGCGTTCCAGTGGCATCCGCCGGGCGGCAACGCGGGCGCCGGCCTGATCGCCCTCATCATCGTCTCCTCGGCCTACATCGCGGAGACGATCCGAGCCGGCATCGAGGCGGTGCCCAAGGGGCAGGTGGAAGCCGCCCGCTCACTCGGCATGAACTCCGCGTGGACCATGGTGACCGTCGTCCTCCCCCAGGCCTTCCGGATCATCACGCCTCCCCTGACCAACGAGCTCGTGATCCTCATCAAGGACACGTCCCTCCTGTTCATCGCGGGCATGGCCATCGGCGACCGTGAACTGACCACGTTCTCGCGTGACGCCCTGACCAGCCAGGCGAACGCGACACCGCTCGTGGTGGCCGCGGCGATGTACCTGATCATCACGTTGCCGCTGACCCAGCTGGTCGCGAAGCTCGAACGACACAACAAGAGAGGCCGGTGATTCCGGTGTCCCATCCAGCATCGGGTGCCACGGCACCGGGATCGACGGCGGCAGTGCCGGCCATCGAGGTCCGGGCACTCTGCAAGACCTTCGGCAGCAACGAGGTGCTCAAGGGCATCGACTTCCACGTGGACCAGGGCGAGGTGGTGTGCGTGATCGGCCCCTCCGGCTCCGGCAAGTCCACCCTGCTCCGGTGCGTCAACCGGCTCGAGGAACCCACCACCGGCACGGTGATGGTGGAGGGCGTCGACATCACGGACAGCGAGACGGACCTCGACGATGTGCGGACGCGCATCGGCATGGTCTTCCAGCAGTTCAACCTCTTCCCGCACCTCACGGTCCTCAAGAACCTGACCCTCGCGCAGCAGCGCGCCAAGCGGCGCAGCAGGTCCGAGGCCACGGAGATCGCGCGGAGGAACCTTGCCAAGGTGGGCCTCGCGGAGAAGGCCGATGCCTTCCCCGCACAGCTCTCCGGCGGCCAGCAGCAGCGCGTCGCCATCGCACGCGCGCTGTCCATGGACCCCGACATGATGCTCTTCGACGAGCCCACCAGCGCGCTGGACCCCGAGCTCGTCGGCGACGTCCTCGAGGTCATGAAGCAGCTCGCCAAGGAGGGCATGACCATGATGGTAGTCACGCACGAGATGGGATTCGCCCGCGAGGTCGGCGACCGCGTCGTCTTCATGGACGGCGGCGTCGTCGTCGAGCAGGGCAAGCCCGAGGACGTCCTCGGGAATCCCCAGCACGAGCGGACGAAACTCTTCCTGTCGAAGGTGCTCTAGCTAGGACACCGTGACCTCCGCCACGACGCGGCGGATGCGCGCATGGAGGTCCCGGAGCGTCGCGCGCTCGGCCCGGACCTCAAGGATGGAGCGGCCCCGAATGGGCCGCTCCATCGCTGTATCCAGCTCCTCCAGCGTGGTCGCCCGCTCGTAGTGCAGCCCGTAGGCAGCGGCGAGCGCGGCGAGGTCCACGGTGTGCGGTGTCCCGAACAGTCGCTCGACGGCGGCCCCGTACCGCTCCGTCGTCGCCTCCGCCCCGTGCTCGAGGAGGCCGAAGATGCCCCCGCCGCCGTCATTGAGCACCACGATGTGGAGGTCCGGCTGCGGTTCGCCGCTGCCGAGGAGCAGCCCGCCGACGTCGTGCAGGAACGTCAGGTCGCCCATCAGCACGCGTGTCGGGATGCCGGCGGCGAGTGCCACGCCCGTCGCCGTCGAGACGGTGCCGTCGATCCCGGCCAGTCCCCGGTTGGCGAAGACCTCGAGGGGGTGCCAGTCGGTCGCGGCGACGAGGTCGACGTCGCGGATGGGGTTGGAGGAGCCGAGCACCAGGTTCCCGTCCGTGTGCTCCCACACCGCGTCGGCGACGTGCAGGCCGGTGATGCGGTCCTCGTCCGCCAGCAGGGACTGGACGGCGGCTTCCGCCGTCGCTCCCGCCTCCCGCCAGGAGCGGAGCCAGCCGTCCTCGCCGCGCCCCGCGAACTCCAGCAGGTCGGGCAGGGTGTCGATGATGCGCTCGGTGCGCCGGCCCTCCTCGAACCAGGCCACCGGCACGGGCAGGTACAGGGCGTGCTCGACGTCGGCCCGCGCGAGGAGCGCGGTGACCGGACGCGACAGCGTGGGGCGACCGAAGGTCACCACGCGCGTGACGGCCGGGCCGAGGTGCTCGAGCAGCAGCCGGTAGGGGGCGATCGCACTGGTGCCGAAGCGCGCGTTCGACGACGGCTCGGCGAGCAGCGGGAGGTCCAGGTGCGCGGCGAAGACCGCGGCCAGCTCTCCCGCTCCATGCCCTGCGACGACGACGGTCCGGGTGCCGTCGCGCTGTCCGGTCACGGGCGCCGGGACCCTCGTCGCTGCGGCCGGGACTGCTGCGGATTCCTCCGCGGCCGTCTCCGGCGCGGCGGAACCTGACGCTGCGCCGGAGGGCACGAGCGGATCGCGGTAGGCGAGGTTCAGGTGCACCGGCCCGGGCGGCACCCCGCCCTCGGGCCGTCCGAGGGCGGCCTGCAGGGCGTCCCCGATCGGGACGGTTGGATCCTCACCGGCTCCCAGGTCGAGGCCCGCCCGCACGTGTACGCCGAACAGGTCCGGCTGCACCGTGGTCTGGTTGGCCCCGGTCCCCCGCAGCTCGCCGGGCCGGTCGGCGGACACCACCACCAGGGGGACGGCCGCATGGTTGGCCTCCATGACGGCCGGCAGCAACTCCCCCACCGCCGTTCCCGACGTCGTCACGACGGCCGCCGGCCGCTGGGCGCCGAGTGCGAGGCCCAGGGCGGTGAAGGCGGCCGACCTCTCGTCGATCCGCACGTGCAGGCGGACGCGTCCCGCGGCCTCCGCGTCGGCCAGCGCGTACGCGAGGGGTGCGCTGCGGGAGCCCGGCGCGACGACGACGTCCCCGACGCCACCTGCCACTAGGGCTGCGACCGCGCGGGCGGCCGAAGCGGCGGAGTCGAGGACAGGAGGGGGCGTCGCTGGTGTCGTCACCCTCCCATCCTTCCACCCGGCGCATCCCTCGAAAGGAAGGGGTGCGCCGGGCCGGGCGTCCCGCGAGGATGGTCAGGCGCGGTAGACCTGCACCACGGAGGGCCGGGGAAGCGCTGCCTGGCCCTTCCCGGGAGTGCTGCCGGACGGCACGTAGTCGGGGAAGAAGGAACGCTGGTCCGCCCAGCTGCCGTCCTCACCCGGGTGCTGCACGGCGACGAAGACCGTGCCCTCCTGGTCGTGGATGACCGGGCCGCACGTCTCGGCGTCCCGCGGCACCGCGAGGAACTGCTGCACGCGCCCCCGCTCGGCGCCTTCGAGGCCCACCTTGAACAGGCCGTCATTGAAGCCCACGGTGCCCGGCTGGCCGTCGGTCGAGATCCACAGGTTGCCCTGCGAGTCGAAGGCCACGTTGTCGGGGCAGGAGATCGGCGAGACCCTGTCCTTCGGGTAGCCGCCGAAGTACGTCGCCGGGTTGCGCTCAGGGTCGCCGCAGACGAGGAGCAGGTTCCAGGTGAACCGGGTACCGGACGCGTTGCCGCCGGCCTCGGTCAGTTCGACCACGTGACCGTCGCGGTTCTGCGTGCGCGGATTCGCCTCGTCCGGGGCGGCGTTGGACCCCACGCCGCGGTTGGTGTTGTTGGTGCAGGCGACGTAGACCCTGCCCGTGAGGGGGTTGGGTTCCACGTCCTCGCAGCGGTCCATCTTGGTGGCGCCCATCCTGTCGGCGGCCAGGCGCGTGAAGACGGCGACCTCCTCGGCCGTCATGCCGGCCACCACCGACCGGTTGTCGATGAGGAGCGGCAGCCACTCGCCGACGCCGTCGAACGCGCCGTCGGAAGGGAGCGTGCCGGTGCCGTCGATCTCGGCCAGGGAGTTGCCCTGGAAGCGCGCGACGTAGAGCGAGCCCTCGCTGAGCAGCGTCAGATTCGCCTTGCGGGCGGCCGCGCTCGTCCCGGGCTGGACCGTGTTCGTCGAGACGAACTTGTAGAGGTAGTCGAAGCGCTCGTCGTCGCCCATGTACGCCACCACACGGCCGTCGGACGCGACGGTGACGTTGGCGCCCTCGTGCTTGAAGCGCCCGAGGGCGGTGTGCTTCTTCGGCGTGGAGGTGGGGTCGAAGGGATCGACCTCGACGATGTAGCCGAACCTGTGCTTCTCGTTCTCGTACCCGGCGTTCCGCGTGTCGAAGCGCGGCTCGTCGATCTCCCAGCCGCGCGCCGTCGGACGGCTGGTGAGGCCGTAGCGGCGGTCGCCGGCGCTGGTACCGGTGGCCACGAAGTAGCCGTTGAAGTTCTCCTCGCCGGAGAGGATGGTCCCCCACGGAGTGGTGCCGCCGGCGCAGTTCCCGAGCGTTCCGAGGATGGTGCGGCCCGAGGGGTCGTCCTTGGTCTTCAGCAGGTCGGAGCCTGCGGCGGGGCCGGTCACCTCGTACGGGGTGGTGGTCAGGTAGCGGCGGTTGAGCGGGGCCCCCTGCACGTAGGACCACGGCTTGTTCCTGTTCCTGCGCTCGAGCTCGACGACGGACAGTCCGTGGGCGGCCTTGCCAATGCCGCGCACTTCAGCGGCAGGCGTGGTCGGCGGGACCATGATGGTCTCGTTCGTGTACTCGTGGTTGGCGAAGAGCACCGCGCGGCGGCCCTTGCTGCCCTCGACCTCGAGGACGTCCGTGTAGTCGCAGTTGTAGCCGAACTGCCGCGCCTGCGCTGCAGCGCTCTGCTTGTCCGCGTCGAAGGCCGGCGAGTTCGCGAACAGCGGGTCACCCCAGCGGATCACCGGCTTCCAGCCGTAGCCCTGCGGTACCGTCATGGCGTCCACCGAGGCGTCGACCGGCGCGATGGCGTCGAACGGCAGGTTGCTCTTCCGGTAGCCCGTGCCGGGAGGCGGTGCGGCCTGGGCCGAGCCGGCTCCGGTCTGCGTGCCGACGAGGAGGGTCAGGGCACCGGCGGCACCGGCGCCGAGCGCACTCCGACGCGAGAACTCGCTCGAGACGATGTCGCGGAAGTAGGTGTTGGTGGAGGTGTTGCAGACCGCATCGGAGCAGGCGTTGTCACACTTCAGCGCACAGGTGACGGCGCTGCGCTTTCCCTTGGTGGAGCCGAGCATCGGCAGCAGGCGGCGTGGAGTTTCAGTCATGGGGTGGTACCTCTCGCAGGATGAACGTCGTCGGTCCCCACCCTGCAGATTCCACCTGAACAACCGCGGTGCGTGGCGGTGAACTGCGCATGAACGCCGTCCGAACTCGGGCGTCGGCGCCGGTCCCGGGACCGGCGCCGATCCGTCCGTCCGTCCGTCCGTCCGTCCGTCTCAGGCTGCCGGGAGACCCGCGTCCTGGAAACCGCCCTCGACGCGCAGCGGGAGTGCGCGCCCCAGCTGGCGCTCCCGTGCCGCGTGCACGAACGCGTCGAACAGCGCGGTCTCCGTCGGGCTCTGCTCGGGGTGCCACTGAACGCCGATGCAGAAACGGTTGGAGGGGAACTCGATGGCCTCGATGATGCCGTCCCTGCTCCACGCGGAGGCCTGCAGCCCCAGTCCTACCCGGTCGACGGCCTGGTGGTGGGAGACCGGGACGGCGTCGAGGTGGGTCGCTCCCAGAACCTGCGCCACCTGCGACCCCGGCCGCAGGTCCACGGGGACCGCGTTGAAGCGGTGATCGCCCAGCTGGTAGGGGCTGTCACCCACCAGGTCGGGCAGGTGCTGGTGCAGCGACCCCCCGAGAGCGACATTGAGCATCTGCTCGCCGCGGCAGATCCCGAGGAGCGGCAGGTCGATCCGGACCGCCTCCCGCACCACGGCGGAGTCCCACGCGTCGCGCAGCAGGTGTGGCGCATCCGTCTGGGCGTGGGGCTCGGCCCCATAGCGCGAGGGGTCGATGTCCCAGCCTCCGACCACGATCACGCCGTCGAGCCGTGGCAGCAGCTGCTCGACCACGCCGCCATCGGTTCCCTGCGGCGGCAGCAGGACGGGGATGGCACCGGCGGCGAGGACGGGCGCCAGGTAGTTCTGCGGCAGAAAGGCTGCCTCGACGGTTCCGCACCCCTCCGTGACGGCCGGATCGAGATAGGCCGTGAGGCCGATGACCGGCTTCGGGAGCGAGTCCGAGGATGTCAAGTGGATATTCCTTTCAGGAGATCGTTGACATCCAATTCTAGTGCTTCCGCATTGACGACGTGTTACGGGAGCGTGAGGATCCCGTATCGTTCTCCGCCGCCGTCAGCGCTGCTGCGCGGCGGCGAGAACTGCGTGGCAGCGTCCCAGGCGTTCCAGCCACTCCCGCCTCCTGTCCGGGGCCGCGGCGAAGGAGATCAGCTTCTCCCCGGAGACCTCCACGTCCCGCACGGGCAGTGCGCCGCCCAGCGGCACGAGCGACGCGTCGGTGACGTCGCCGGCCATGAGCGACACCGTTGCCAGGCCGCAGGCGTAGGGCAGCTCGGGCAGCGCAGCGGCGAGGGCGACGCCGGCACGGATTCCGACGGACGTGTCGAGGGCGGAACTGACGACGGCGGGAAGGCCCGCGCGGCCAATGATGTCGAGCGCCCGGCGCACGCCTCCGAGCGGCGGCGCCTTGATGACGAGGAGGTCGGCCGCATCCTCCCGGGCGACGCGCAGCGGGTCGTCCTGGCGCCGCACGCTCTCGTCCGCCGCCACCAGGACCCGATCGCCGCGGCGGCGCAGCTCGAGCCTCACCGCACGCAGTCCGGCGATGTCCGCGACCGGCTGCTCGACGTACTGCAGGTCGAACGGCGCCAGCGCCTCGAGGGCGGTGAGCGCCTCACCGACCTCCCACGCGCCGTTGGCGTCCACCTTGATCCCCGCCTCCGGGAGGAGTCTGCGCACTTCGGCGACGCGGGCGACGTCGTCGGCCAGGTCCTGCCCCTTCTCCGCCACCTTCACCTTCACTGCACCGACGGCACCGAATCGGGACAGCACCCCTTCAACCGCGGCGGGCCCCACGGCGGGGACCGTCGCGTTGACGGGCACCGAGGCGCGGATCGGGTCCGGGAATCCGTACCAGGCCGCTTCGACGGCAGAGGCGAGCCAGGGAGCGGACTCGGCGTCGTCGTACTCGAGGAACGGACAGAACTCGCCCCACCCTGCCGGTCCCCGGACCAGGAGGGCCTCACGCACGAGGACACCCCGGAACTTCACCCGCATGGGGACCGACACCACGTGGGCCGAGGCCTCGATCTCCTCCAGCGGAGGAAGCGGAAGGGGAACCGGCGGGGCCATCGGTCGCATCTGCACGACCTCAGGCTACGGTAGCGCCCGCTCGCCCGGAGGTTCCGGGACAGCGGAACTCGCAGGATCGTATGGAACCATGGGGTCGATGACCTCGCAGCGAACCCCTTCCCGGCAGGCGCAAGCAGCACGCTCGCCGCTGCTCTTCGTGCTGGCCGCTCTCGCCTGCGCGACGGCGCTCGGATGGACCTACTGGGCCTTCGTCCGGACCACCACGGGCCAGTTCGCCGACGAATCCGCGTGGCGTGAGGCAGGAGTCGCAGCACCCGACACACAGCTGCCGTTCCTGCGGTTCCTGGATACGCTGCCCACCATCTCGGCGGTCCTCGCGGCCGCCGCCATCCTGTTCGTGGCCTTCGGGCGCAGGCGATACGCCGCCGCCCTGACCGCCGTCGCCGTCATCGCGGCCTCCAACCTGACGACTCAGATCCTCAAGAACCTCGTCTTCGACCGGCCCGACCGGGGCGTCGACACGCTGGACTTCAACTCATTACCGTCAGGGCATACAACGCTCGCGGCATCCGCCGCTGCCGCCGTCTTCATCATCGCCACGCCCCGCTGGCGCCCCTTCGCCGCCGCGGCAGGCGGGGGCTACTCCGTCCTCGCGGGCGCCGCCACCTTCCTCAACCTGTGGCACCGCCCGGCCGACGTCGTCGCAGCCCTCCTCGTCGTGGGGGCCTGGACACTGGTCGGCGGCCTGATCATCATGCGCACCGGGAACGCCTGGAACACGTGGCAGGGTTTCGGTGCGCACTGGGCGTCCTCGCGCGGCTGGCTCGTCCTGTGCTGGGTGCTCGGGCTCGGCAGCCTGGCGCTGTCCGCCGCCCTCTACCTCTCCGTCCAGGCCATCGGCCCCGCGCCCGCACCGGGCACGGCGGGCGTACCCCTGTTCTTCTGGTCGGGCCTCACCTGCATCGTCGGCGTCGGCTTCGCCCTCTCCGCCTCCGTCGGCTGGCTCTTCGCGGCCCAGGCACGGACCACGGCTGAGCAGACGCGGCCGTAACACCCTCGCGGCCCCTCCGCACGCCCTTTCCGCATCCCACCGCACCTGTTGTCGCGCCGGCGCGACGGTGCAACGCTGGCCGGACCAGCGACGAAAGAGGCGGACGATGAAAGCCATGGTGTACCGCGGGCCCTACAAGATCCGGGTCGAGGAGAAGCCCCGGCCGAAGATCGAGCACCCGAACGATGCGATCGTGCGCGTCACGACCGCGGCGATCTGCGGCTCGGACCTGCACCTCTACCACGGCATGATGCCGGACACCCGCGTGGGCACCACGTTCGGGCACGAGTTCATCGGCGTCGTCGAGGAGGTGGGGCCCTCCGTCCAGAACCTCACGCGCGGCGACCGCGTCATGGTCCCCTTCAACGTCTACTGCGGGTCGTGCTACTTCTGCGCGCGCGGCCTGTACTCGAACTGCCACAACGTGAACCCGAACGCGACGGCGGTGGGCGGCATCTACGGCTACTCACACACCACGGGCGGCTACGACGGCGGCCAGGCGGAGTTCGTGCGCGTGCCCTTCGCCGACGTGGGGCCGGCGATCATCCCCGAGTGGCTGGACAGCGAGGACGCCGTCCTGCTCACCGACGCCCTGGCGACCGGGTACTTCGGCGCGCAGCTCGGAGACATCGTCGAGGGTGACACCGTGGTGGTCTTCGGTGCCGGGCCGGTGGGACTGTACGCCGCGAAGTCGGCCTGGCTCATGGGGGCGGGCCGCGTGATCGTCGTCGACCACCTCGAGTACCGGCTCGAGAAGGCCCGCACCTTCGCGCACGCCGA
Source organism: Arthrobacter rhamnosi (assembly GCF_054510855.1). NCBI lineage: Bacteria > Bacillati > Actinomycetota > Actinomycetes > Micrococcales > Micrococcaceae > Arthrobacter > Arthrobacter rhamnosi. The sequence goes on from NZ_JBTNDT010000006.1 coordinate 100,827, forward strand.
GACCTACAACTTCGCCGAGTACGACGACATCGTGGTCGAGATGAAGAAGACCACGGACTACCTCGGCGCGGACGTCGTGATCGACGCGGTGGGAGCGGAGGCGGACGGCAACTTCCTCCAGCAGGTGACCGGCACGAAGCTCAAGCTGCAGGGAGGCTCCCCCATCGCACTGAACTGGGCGATCGACGCCGTGCGCAAGGGCGGGACGGTATCCGTCGTCGGAGCCTATGGTCCGATCTTCAGTGCGGTGAAATTCGGCGACGCGCTCAACAAGGGCCTGACCCTGCGCATGAACCAGACGCCGGTGAAGCGGCAGTGGCCGCGCCTCTTCGACCACATCCGCAACGGCTACCTCAAGCCCAACGAGATCGTCACGCACCGGATACCCCTCGAGGAGATCGCGGAGGGCTACCACATGTTTTCGGCGAAGCTCGACAACTGCATCAAGACGCTCGTCATCCCGAACCCCAGCTAGGAGATCACCGTGTCGTCCTCCACGCCGTCCACGCCCTACCTCGCGAACAAGGCCCGAGACATCCCGACCGCCGAGGCGCTGCGCGCCCGGATCCCCGGCTGGGGGGTAGATCTCGACCCGAAGGACCGTCCGTCGTTCCCGCGCGAAGTGTTCGACCCCGCCGGGACGGGGGCGCACTGGGACTACCCCGAGGAGCAGCCGGGCGGAGAGGGGCGGGAGCGGTCGATCGAGCACAGCCGGCTGACGCCCGTCTTCGGCACGAGCGTCCCCCTGAAAGGCGTCTCCGGCGGCATCCGCCGCTACGCCTACCGCTACAGCGAGGGCCGCGCCGCGCACTGGCTCCTGCTCCTGCTCGGCGACCGCGTGGACGCATGGGGCTCCCACATGGCCTCATTCGCCACGCTGCGCCCCGACAACCCCATCACGGAGACCGGGGTGCTGTCGGAGGGACACCGGCACGGCCTCGCGTCACGCTTCGGCAAGGGACGCGCGGACGTCAACCACACGTGGATCGATCCGATCATCGTCGGGGGCCCGTGGGTCGCCGCGTCGGCGGGCGCCGTCCTGGCCGCGCGTGCCATCGCGCGCCGCGGGCGGCGCTGAGGCGCCCCTCGCAGTCGCCACCGACCGGCGGGTGGACGCCGACGCCCCCGTCGTCCGGCGGTGACCGCCCTGTCAGCGACGGGCTGTCGGCGTGACGGCTGACCCCGGAGCGGCGCGCGGGATCCAGTACCAGAGGACCGCTGCGCCGAGGAAGCCCAGGGCCGCCGTCGCCCAGATCCCGGCGGAAAGTGTCGCAAGGGCGGTCACGAGCGAGAGGAGCGCCGGCCCGCCCATGGTCCCTGCGTCGGTGAGCAGGCGCCAGATCCCGAGGAACTGCGGGCGTCCGGGCGAGGGCGAGAAGTCAGCCCCGAGCGTCATGACGATGCCCGATCCGATGCCGTTGCCGAAGCCGATGAGCAGGGCGACGAGGAGCAGGCCCACCGCCTCCCCGGTCGACGGCAGCAGGGCGAGCGCCGTACCCATGATCAGCATGCACGGGACCGCGATCCAGCGGCGACCCTTGGCGTCCATGATCTTGCCGGAGGGGTAGAAGATCAGCATGTCGATGGCGCCGGACAGCCCGTAGATCAGCGCCGTGGTGGACGCGTCCAGCCCGATGTCCTCCGCCCACAGCGGCAGCACCGCCTGGCGCGTGGCCCGGACCGCGGCGATCAGCAGCACCCCGATGCCCAGGGTGGCGAAGATGCGCGCGTGGCTGCGCAGTACCGAGCGCACCGTCGGTGGCGAGGGTGGAGCGGCCCCGGACGGTGTCCGCCCCGCGGGTCCGCTCCTGCCCGCCCCGAGTTCGGGCACCCGCCAACTGAGTGCTGCTGCGGCGAGGCTCGCCACGCCCCCGACCCAGTACGCGCCGTCGAGACCGAGCACGCTCATGGCGAGGGCTGCGGCGAAAGGCCCGAGAAAGACGCCGATGCGGGTGACGCCTCCGAGCGTGGAGAGCGCGCGAGCGCGGAAGTACGCCGGAACGGCCTCGGTGAGGTAGCTCTGCCGGGCGAGTCCGAACACCGCACCGGCCATGCCGACCATCATCACGGCTGCCGCGAAGACCGGCAGTGTAGGCGACCAGAGCGCCAGCACCATCGCGGCCGCACACCAGAGAGCGGCACCCACCAGTGCTTTCCGCTCACCGAACCGGGTGGCGATCAGGGTGGCCGGGACGTTCGCGACCAGGGAACCGATGCCGGAGAGGGTGATGACCAGGGCCGCCGTGGCGACGTCGGCGCCGAGGTCCCGTGCGGTCAGGGCGATGACCGGGAGGATGGCGCCGGTCGCCACCCCGTACAGCAGCGAGGGACCGTACGCTCCCAGGGCGATCGAGCGGAGGTCGAAGGTTTCCTGGGGCACCCTTCAACCCTAGCCCGGGTTTTCGGATGTCAGGCGAGCAGGAGGCCCAGCGACAGGCCGAGACCCGCTGCGGCGAGCGCCGCCACCGCGGTCCCTGCACCGGACAGCAGGGCTGCCCGGGCGTGGCCCTCCTGGATCAGGCGGACCGTCTCGCTGCTCGCCGTGCTGAACGTGGTGTACCCGCCGAGGAAGCCCGTGCCGCAGACGAGGGTCCACGCGGGCGGGAGTGCGGCCGCGAGGACGAACCCCGTGAGGAGTCCCAGCAGGAGGGAACCGCTGATGTTGATCGCCATGGTGCCCACGGGCAGAACGGCCCGAGCGGTCGAGTGGAGAACGCCGACGAGCACGAAGCGCGTGACCGCGCCGAGTCCGCCCGCGACACCGAGCGCGAGCGCCAGGGCGAGGCTCATGGTTCACCCTCCGAACGGGTGCCCGCCCTGGTGGCCGGTCGGCGGACCAGCCGTCCGACGCCGATACCGGCCGCCGTCGCTGCGAGGCCCACCAGCACGGAGCCCGTGAGGTACGCGATCCCTGCCCAGATGCGACCGGCCCCGAGGAGGAGCACGGAGTCGACCGCGAGCGCACTGTACGTGGTGAAGCCGCCGAGGAAGCCCGTGCCCAGGAGCAGTCGCAGGGCACGACGGCGTCCCAGGTCGGGGCCGCGCCGCGCCAGCGCCTCGAGGAGGAGTCCGAGGGCGAAGGCACCCGCGATGTTGATCAGGAGGATGCCGAGCGGGAGCCCCGCGGGAGTAGGAAGTGCCGCGGCGATGAGGAAGCGGGCGAGCGTTCCCCCCATGCCTCCGATGAAGACGAGACCGAGGTAGGCGGGCCGGACGTGCGGCGGCACGTCGTCGCGCCGGCTCTGCACACGTGTCGTGGACTCAGGCAACGTTCCGCGCGAGGAAGCTCAGGGTCAGGTCCCATGCGTCCGCGGCTGCCTCGGGCCGGTACGCGAAACGGTTCGAGTCGTTGAAGAAGGCGTGGCCCGCTCCCGGGTAGACCTTCGCCGTGAAGTCCACGCCGGCATCCGTCATCGCGGCGTCGAGGTCCGGCAGCCCGGTTCTCAGTGCATGGTCGTCCTGGCCGTAGAACGCCAGGACAGGTGCCTTGATGCGGGCGAGTTCCTCGCCGGAGAAGGTGGCGTGGCCGTAGAAGGGCACACAGGCGAGGAGCCTCGGCTCGTGCACGGCGAACGAGAAGCTGTACGTGCCACCGAAACAGAAACCGGTGATACCCACGCGTCCGCGCACCTCCTCGTCGTCGTACAGGAAGTCGAAGCAGGCCTGGACGCGCCCGGTGGTGAGCGCAGCGAACTCGGGGTTCTGCAGCGGCGCCAGAAGTGCCCTGAGCTTCGGCTGGGCCCGGTTGCGTGCCTCCGCGTCAGGGCCGGCGATCGCCTCACCGATCCCCGCGGTGTTCTCCTCGGTGATGCCCTGGTCGGAGAGCAGGTCGGGAGCGACGACCACGTACCCTTCCCGGGCGAAACGGTCTGCCACGTCCCGGGTATGGGCCACGAGCCCCCACACTTCGTGGATGAGGATGAGACCGCCCTTCACGGGACCGTCGGGCCGCGCGACATAGGCGGACAGCGCGCCGTGGGGAGTCGCGATGTCCTGGAAGAAGCTCATTCGCCTAGGCTTGCACGCTTCTTGATACTGCGCCAACCGCCGGCGCGGTTGGCTGCGATGATCGCCCGGAAGATCTCCCGCAGCGCGTCCTCGGCGAGCGGGCGGTCCTGGTACACCGCGACCGTCCTCCCCGTCGAGTTCGTGTGGCCGCCCGTGATGATGCCCTTCGGATCGGGTGCGAGGCCGCCGTCGTACAGGAAGACGTTGACATGGTCCTTCGTGGCGAGCAGGGCGCAGACATTCCCCTGGAGGACGAAGTAGGGCCGGTGCGTGCGCTTGATCGTCTCCTCCACCTCCGGATCCGCTTCGTGCACGAGGCGGCGGACCGCGCGGCAGATGTCCTGCTGCCAGGGAGGCAGCGCGGCGATGTACTCGTCGACGCGGGGGTCGGAAGCTCCAGCCATGGGGCCAGTGTGCCAGCACCGTCGGCCGGCGGGAAGGGGCAGGGGCGGCCGGACGGCGCCCGATGCGGTGGACCCGGCGGCACGGGAGTACTATCAGTGCCACCACAATCAGTCAACGACGACGGACGTGTGATGACCAGGTTCCTTTTACTCCTCGGCATGCTGACCATCTCCCTCGGGATCGCCGCCCTTGCCGCGGGCGCCCAGGGCTACCCCCTCCTCCTCCTCGTGGCAGGCGGCATCGTCCTCGCGCTGCTGTGCTTCAGGCGGGACGGAAGTTCCACCCCCTCGTCCTGCGCTCGCAGGCACTCCGACTTCGCGATGCCTCCCGTGGATGCATGCCCGCCGGAGCGACTCCGCGAGGCGCGCGACCTGGCGGCACGCGTGCTCGAGGCGGCGAACGAGCGCGGAAGCACCCAGCGGCGCGATTCCTGACGGCGGCCCGGTCGGTGCCGGCCGGGCCGTGTCGTAGCGGAGGCGTTCCTCCAGGGGGCAGGCTTCGGGGCGGGCCCTTGGATCAGGGCGGGTAGCCCCGGTCCAGGAGCGCTGTCTTGCCCCGGCAGCCGACCGGGCTACCTGCGGGCAGGACCGCCGAAGAGGTGGGAGGAGGTGGACCATGCGCACCGCGATGCCCTCCCTCCTGTGCGGGCTGATCCTCGCCCTTCCGTCCTGTACTGCGGAGTCCTGCACCGCCATCGCGGCCCTTCCGGGTCTGTCCATCACCCTGGAGGGAGCGCCGGCCGCCGCGGCGGAACGGCTCGAGGTGTCGGCCTGCACCGACGACGGCTGCAGCACCACCGAGGTCGACCTCGCCCTCGGGTCGACGACGACGGAGGAAACCTGCGCCCCGGACGGCACCTGCCGCGCCGTCGCCACGCCGGACGGGACGCTCACCGGGTTCGCGGAACTCGACCTGCCCGAGGATGAGGTGCCTACCGGTGTGACCGTCCACCAGCGGGACGGACGCACCGCCGCCTACACGGCCACGGTCGTCCCTGCCATGGTGCATCCGAACGGCGAACACTGCGATGGCGGGGCGATCCAGGGGCGCCTCGTGCTCGACGACGCCGGGCTCCGCTCCGGCTAGTTCGTGCCGCAACACTGCCGACCATTCGGCGAGAGGACAGAAAGAACCGCGGAACGGGCGCTCCAGCGGTTCTTTCTGCCCTCTCGTCCGCGACCGGCACGGCACCGGCCGGGGACGGCGCCGGGACTACAGGGCGGTGATGGTCCAGCCCGTGTGGTGGGTCTCCCCCGGGTGGAGGACCACGAGATCCTCACCGGTGGTGAAGGCTGCGGGCGGGCACGTCATGGGTTCCACCGCGAGTCCCAGCCGTGTGCTCTCGGGCTTCTTCGGGAGGTCCGCGGTGTGGATCTGCACCCAGGGGCAGGTGTCGTCCCACACCATGGCGGTCCCGGTCCCGGAGGGCGGATCGGTGACCCGCACCGTGGCCCGGCCGGCGTCGTCGCGCGTCAGGTCGGTGAAGGCGTGGTCGATCTGCACGTCACCGAGCGCGTGGGCCACGCGGAAGTCGAACGGTGTGCCGGCGACGGGCTCCTTGGCCACGGGCAGCAGGCGGTCGGGAGTGACGGTGAGGACCGTCGCGGCGGGCAGTTCGAGGACCCACGCGTCGAGCGGTGAGGGACCGGCGACGAGGTACGGATGGGGGCAGACCCCGTAGGGCGCTCGCCGCGATCCCGTGTTGAGGGCGGTGATGTCCGTCCGGAAGCCCTCCGGTCCGACGCCGAAGCGTGCGTGCAGCGCGACCGTGAAGGGGTACGCCTCCGTCGGCTCGATGGTGCACCCCAGCGTCACGGCGGATCCCGTGTGCTCCACGAGGGTCCAGGGGATGTCGAACACGAGACCGTGGAGGGCCGTGCCGCGCTCGGGCTCGTTGATCGGCAGCTCGTAGGAGGAGCCGTCGAACGAGTAGCGCCCGTCCGCGATGCGGTTCGGCCATGGCGCGACGAAGGCGCCCCGGAAATTGGGCATCTCCTCGTCGGCGCCGAAGCCGACCACGAGCGGCCGCCCCTCGTAGGTCAGTTCCCGGACAGCGGCACCGAGACCGAGGACGACGGCCGTGTAGCCGCCGCCCTCGATCCTGTATTCGGAAGAGCTCATGCGAGGGATACGGCCGTCCACGACACGGGGGGAAGCGTGATGGTGACGGCGTTGCCGTCGAGCTTCGCTGAGGTGTTGGTCTTCATGGTCACGCGCTCGGGCTCCTCGAGGGTGTTCTTGGCATATACGTCCGTATCGTACAGCGACTGCGCGTCCACGGTGCTGAACCCGTTGAGCGCGGCGATGTCGATGGTCACGGTCGTCTCCTCGGTCTGCGAACGGTTGACGAGGAAGACGGCGGTGGCGCCCGTCGTGTCGTCGTGCGTCGCAACCGCATCCACGAGGGGCACGACGCCGTAGTCGCTGGTCTGGTACGTGCCGGCGTCGAGCTTGAGCTCGAGCACCGACCCCTGCGCGAGCTTCGAGGTGATGGAGAACGGGAAGAACGTGGTCTGGCGCCAGGCCGGGCCGCCCGGCTCCGTCATGATCGGCGCGATCACGTTGACGAGCTGCGCGAGCGACGCCGAGGTGACGCGGTCCGCGTGCTTGAGCAGGGAGATCATCAGGTTGCCGAACACGACGGCGTCGGCGACCGAGTAGCAGTCCTCGAGCAGGCGAGGTGCCACGGGCCAGTTGTCGAGGCCCTCGATCTTGTCGACGTTCTCGAAGCGGCTGATGTACCAGACGTTCCACTCGTCGAAGGAGATGTTGATGGTCTTCGAGCTGCCGCGGACCGCCTTCACGTGGTCCGCGGTGGCGACGACGGACTCGATGAAGGAATCCATGTCGACGGCGGAGGCGAGGAACGACCCGAGGTCGCCGTTCTTCTCCTCGTAGTAGGCGTGGCAGGAGATGTAGTCGACGACGTCATAGGTGTGCGAGAGCACCACGCGCTCCCACTCGCCGAAGGTCGGCATGTGGGCGCTGGACGAGCCGCAGGCCACGAGTTCGATGGAGGGATCCAGCTGGCGCATCGCCCGCGCCGTGATGGCCGCGAGCTTGCCGTAGTCCTCGGCGGACCGGTGGCCGAGCTGCCACGGACCGTCCATCTCGTTGCCCAGGCACCAGATCTTGACGTCGAACGGATCGGGGCGGCCGTTGGCCATGCGCTGGTCGGCGAGGGCGGTGCCCTTGGGCAGGTTCGAGTACTCGAGGAGGTCGAGTGCTTCCGGAGTGCCGCGCGTGCCGAGGTTCACGGCCAGCATGAGGTCACTGTCGACCTTTCGAAGCCAGGAGGCGAACTCGTGCATGCCCACCTGGTTGGTCTCCGTGGAGTGCCAGGCGAGGTCGAGGCGGGTGGGGCGCTCCTCGCGCGGTCCGACGCTGTCCTCCCAGCGGAAGCCGGAGACGAAGTTTCCCCCGGGGTAGCGGATGGTCGAGACGCCCATCTCCTTCACGAGCTCGATGACGTCCTGGCGGAAGCCCTCGTCATCGGCGGTCGCGTGGCCGGGCTCGTAGATGCCGTCGTAGACGTGGCGGCCGAGGTGTTCGACGAACCCGCCGAAGATGTTGCGGTTGATGGGCCCGACCGTGAAATGGGGGTCGAGCGTGAGGCGTGCGTTCTGCATCGGGCTACTTTCTGTACGGAGTGGTAGGCGGCGGGCGGGGTGCGGGCTACTTGAGCGAGCCCAGCGACAACCCGCCCTGCCAGTACTTCTGGAGGGAGAGGAAGGCGATGATCAGCGGGATGATCGAGATGAACGCACCCGTGGTGATCAGGTTCCACAGCGCCTCGCCGCCGCTGCCGGCGTTGGAGAGGGCCTGCCAACCATTGAGGCCGACCGTGACGGGCAGCAGCAGCGGGTCGCTGAGGACCGCGAGTGGCAGGAAGAAGTTGTTCCAGGTCCCGACGACGGACAGCAGGAGCACCGTCACGATCGCCGGGCGCAGCAGCGGAAGCGCGATCTGGAAGAACGTGCGGATCTCGCCCGCGCCGTCGATCCGTGCCGCGTCGAGGAGCTCGTCGGGCACCGCCTCCTGCGCGAAGACCCGCATGAGGTAGACACCGAAGGGGCTGAGCAGCGAGGGCAGGATGACGGCCCAGATGGTGTTCACCAGTCCCACCGAGCTCAGGAGGACGAAGGTCGGGATGACCAGCGCCGTGAGCGGCACCATGACGGCGCCGAGCAGGATCCCGAAGAAGGCGCCCCGGCCGCGGAAGTTGTACTTGGCGAAGCCGTAGCCCGCAAGGACCGCCAGGATGGTCGCGCCCACTCCACCGGAGATCGCGTAGAGGAACGAGTTGCCCAGCCAGCGCCAGTAGATGCCGTCCTGCCGCTCGAACAGGCCCTGCAGGTTGCTGAAGAAGTGGAATTCGCTGTCGAACCAGAGCGGTCCGCCCGATCCTCCGAAGAGGCCGGCAGTGTCCTTGGTGCTCGCGACCGTCAGCCACCAGATGGGGGTGATGAAGTAGATGACGAGGATGAGCAGGAAGATGTGCGAGCCGATGCGCGGACCGCCGTTGCGTGCCCGGTTGCGGGAGGCCGATCCGCGGACCTTGCGCCCGCTGTCCTGCTGCTGGGGGGTGTCTGTGACGAGTGCCATGGCTTATTTCAGTCCGCTCTGCTTGCGGGTCAGGAAGAGGAAGAAGAAGGAGAAGACGAACACGACGATGCCGAGGGCGAAGGAGATGGCGGAGGCGTAGTTGAACTGGCTGTAGGAGAACGCCAGGGAGAACGCGTACATGTTCGGCGTGTAGGAGGTCGGGATGGCGCCCTGCGCCACACCCCTCAGCACCTGGGGCTCGGTGAAGAACTGCAGGGTGCCGATCAGGGCGAAGATGACCACCATGACCAGGGAGGACGAGATCATCGGGACCTTGATCCGCAGGGCGATCTGCCGGTCGGAGGCGCCGTCGAGCACCGCCGCCTCGTAGATCCCGGGGTCGATGCCGCGCAGGGCGGCGTAGATGATGATCATGTAGTAGCCGGCCCACTGCCAGGTGACGATGTTCACGAGGCTGCCGAAGATGTTGTCCTGTGCCAGGAATTCCGGTGCCGCGAGTCCGAAGATGCCGAAGATGCTGCTCGCCGGGCCGAAGCGGGGGCTGTAGAGGAAGCCCCACATCAGGGCGCCGATGACGACCGGCACCGCATAGGGGATGAAGATCATCAGTCGGGAGAACTTCGAGGCCCACGTGGTCAGGTTGTCGAGGACGAGGGCCGCGACGAGTGCCACGAGCATCTGGGCCGGGATCATGATCAGGGCGAACTTCGCCACGGTGCCGAGGCCCTGGAGGAAGATCGGGTCGGAGAACGCCTTGATGTAGTTGTCTCCGCCGACGAACCTGTTGCCGGTCGCGAGGGTGCTGGTGAACAGGCTCATCCGGAAGGCATAGACCAGGGGAAGGATGAGGAAGGTCAGGAAGATGAGGGCGAAGGGCGCCACGAACAGCCATCCCCAGCGCTGCTTGCGCCGGTAGTTCCTGTCCGGGCGGTGCTTGACCTGGTGGGGTGCCTCGGCGCGGTGTGACGACGTCGGCGCGGTGGTCGTGGCCATGGTGGTCTTTCCTCGAGCTGTGGGACGGATGTGCGGCGGAAGCCTACCGGGAGCGGTTCGGGAGGGCGCCCGCAGGAGCGGGCGCCCTCCCGCGGCTTACTTGATGGTGAAGCCCTGCTCGGTCGCGTACTGCTCGAGCGAGGCCTGCAGGTCGTCGAGCGCCTGGCTCGCGTCCTTCTCGCCCTGGACCATCGCGTAGATCTCGACGGTCAGCTGGTCGTAGGCGTAGTTCTGGAACGGGCTGAACGTGGCGCCCTCGTAGCCGGCTGCGGCGTCGAGGAAGACGTCCTTGTTGATCTGCTGGCCGCCGAAGAACTCGTACTCCTTGTCGGCGAATGCCTCGGACTCGAGGACGGGAGCGTAGGACGGGAAGAGGGCTCCCTTGTCGACGCCGAGGTTCATGCCCTCCTCATTGCCGAAGATGCCCATGGCGACCTTCGCTGCAAGCTCCTTGTCCTTCGCCTGCTCGGTCACCGCGAAGGTGGAGCCGCCCCAGTTCACCTGGACGGGGCTGGCCGCGTCCCACTGCGGGAGCGGGGCCGCTCGCCAGACGGCGTTCGGATCGGCATCCGACAGACCCTGCAGGTAGCCGGGGCCCCAGGCGGCAGCCAGGTAGACGGCGTAGGAGCCGTCCACGAGCTTGGTGTTGTAGTCGGCCGTGAACGCGTCATCGGTGGCGACGAGGCCGTCCTTCACGAGGCCGTCCCAGTACTCGAGGACCTTCTTGGCACCGTCGTCGTTCACCTTGATGCCGATCTCCTGCGGGTTCGCGGAGTCGTATTCGAACGGGACGGAGCCGGCCTGGGCGAAGAGTGCCTGGTTGAACGCGCGCCCGTTGGTCGGGAAGTCGGCGATGACGGCGCCGTCGCCGGACTCCTTCAGCTTCTTGGCTGCTGCCTCGAACTCCTCCCAGGTGGTCGGCACCTCGATGCCGGCGGCATCGAAGAGGTCCTGGCGGTAGAGCATGCCCATGGGGCCGCCGTCGACGGGGATGGCGTAGACGGCGTCGCCGCTGCTCGCGTCTTCCCAGGCACCCTCTGCGTAGTCCGCCTTGACGTCGTTGGCGCCGAACTCGGTGAGGTCCACGAGCGCATCGCGGATGGTGAAGCTGGAGAGGACCTCGGATTCGAGCTGGATGACGTCGGGGGCGCCGGAGCCGGACTCGATGGAGGTGGAGAACTTGGTGTACTCGTCATTGCCCTGGCCGGCGTTCGTCCAGCAGATCTGGACGTCGTCGTTGGCGTTGTTGAACTGGTCGACGACCTCGTTGAACGCGGGGTACCAGGCCCACACGGTGACCTGGGGGGCCTCGGCGTTGACGATGGTGTTGGTGCAGGACGCAGCTTCGGAGCCGCCTCCGCCGTCGCTTCCGCTTCCTCCGGAGCAGCCGGTCAGTGCTACAGCAGTGGCGGCGACGATGCCTGCCGATGCCAGGAACTTGGCTTTCATATCTCTTGCTTCCTCTCGCGGTGGTATTCCACCGTGGTCCGCCCAGGGGCGGCCGGTCCGGGTACTGCAGGGAGGAGGATCGCCGGGGCAACAGATGCTGAGCCCGCTCGAATCTTCCTTGATCCGGGTCCGTCCTCCTGCAGGTCAGCTCGCCGTGCGAGGGTCTCCGCAAGTGCCGGTTCCGTCATTTACATCGTTGTAGGTAAACGTTGTAGAGAAAGCATGCCGAGTGGGGCGGGTCACTGTCAAGCAGTCGCTCCGATATTTTTTCGGAACCCCCGCCTCACTCGGGCAGGGCCGTGGATTCGCGCTCGATCACCTGGAAACGCGCCTCGAACTCCCGCGGGGCGGTGTCCTGGTCGCGGCCGGAGATGCGCTCCTGGAGGACGCGCACGGCGGTGTCGGCGATCTCGTCCCGGCCGGGATCGATGGTGGAGAGCGTCGGCAGGGAATAGCGCCCCTCGTCGAGGTCGTCGAAACCGATGACGGCGACGTCGTCGGGGATCCTCCGGCCCGCTTCCTGCAGCACCCGCATGGCACCGAGGGCCAGGGTGTCGTTCATGCCGAACACGGCATCGAATTCGACCCCCGACTCGAGCAGCTCCCGCATGGCTGTGGCACCGTTCGAGCGATGCCACAGCGTCGTGTACCCCAGCAGCCGTGGATCGACCGGGATGCCGGCCTCCTCGAGGGCCTGCTCGTACCCGCGCAGTCGGAGGCCGGCGGAACCGATCACCTCACCCTCGTGCGCGCCGACGACGGCGATGCGGCGCCTCCCCTTGGACAGCAGGTGAGCCGTGGCGGCGCGCGCAGATTCGACGTTGCTCATCGTCACGTGGTCGGTCGGCCCCCCGAAGATCCGCTCACCGAGGAGGACGAGCGGGAAGTTCACGTTCAGGTGGTGTGCGTCGTCGTTGGACATCCCGAGGGGGCTGAACAGCAACCCGTCGGTCATCTGGAGCCGGGGGCTCGAGAGGATCTCGAGCTCATGGGCACGGTCCCCGCCCGTCTGCTCGATGAGGACCTTCAGCCCGCGCCGCTCGGCGGCCCGGATGATGGAGTCCGCCAGTTCTGCGAAGTAGCTCAGCGAGAGTTCGGGTACGGCGAGTCCGATCACGCCCGTCCTGCCCGAGCGCAGGCTGCGCGCGGAGAGGTTCGGACTGTACCCGAGCTCGGAGATGGCCTCCATGACCCGCTGCTTGGTGTCCGCGCGGATGTGCTGGTAGTCGTTGATGACGTTCGAGACGGTCTTGATCGAGACACCGGCCGCCAGCGCCACGTCCTTCAGTGTGGCCGCCATGCCGCTCCCTCCTCCCGCCGTGATGCCCTGTACGTCACGCGTGAGGTGAGTCTACAACGATGTAGGATGGCCGGGCACCGTTGACGAGGTGGTGCCAGGTTTCATCCCATCGTCTTTCATCCCATCGTCGCGATACCGGCCAGAGAAGGACCACCATGATCGAGGAACAGGTACGGGACCGGCTCAACTGGGCGGGGAACTACGGGTACCGCGCCCGCACGATCGAGCATCCCACATCGCTCGCCGACCTCCAGCGGACGGTGGCCGGCGCCACGCGCGTCAGTGCGCTCGGCTCGCGCCACTCCTTCAACGACATCGCCGACAGCCCCGAGACCCTCGTGTCCCTGGACGTGCTCGATCCGGGCGTCGACGTCGATGAGCGGGCGCTCACCGTCACGGTCGGCGCCGGGGTGCGGTACGGGGTCCTCGCGGAGCACCTGCAGCGCCGTGGCTTCGCCCTCCACAACCTCGCCTCACTCCCCCACATCTCGGTCGGCGGCGCCATCGCCACGGCCACCCACGGTTCGGGGAACGCCAACGGCAACCTCGCCACGGCCGTCGTCGGACTGGAGTTCGTCACCGCATCCGGCGAGGTCCGGAACGTCGCGAAGGGGGACGCGGACTTCGACGGGATGGTGGTCGGTCTCGGCGCACTCGGTGTCGTCCACCGCGTGACCCTGCGCATCGAGCCGACCTTCGAGGTGCGCCAGGACGTGTTCACCGGGGTGCCGTGGGACGCGGTCCTCGCCGACTACGATGCCGCGACCTCGTCCGCCTACAGCGTCAGTCTGTTCACCGACTGGTCCGGGGACACGATCGGCCAGGCCTGGCTCAAGAGCCGGCTCGACAGCGGCTCCGGCGTGCCGGAGAAGTTCTACGGCGGAGCCCCCGCGGAGCGCGCCCTCCACCCAGTGCCGGGCGTGGCCGCCGACCACTGCACGCAGCAGCTCGGCGTCCCCGGACCGTGGTCGGACCGTCTGGCGCACTTCCGGCTCGCGTTCACCCCCAGCAACGGGGATGAACTGCAGACCGAGTACCTCGTGGGAAGCGGGCACGCCGTCGAGGCGATCCAGCGGATGCGCGAACTCGCCCCGCGGATCACCCCCCTGCTGCAGGTCTCGGAAGTGCGGTCGATGGCGGCGGACGAGCTGTGGCTCAGCACCAACTACCAGCGCCCCGGGATCGGCCTGCACTTCACCTGGAAGCCCCTGCAGGACGAGGTGGAAGCACTCCTGCCCGAGATCGAGGCCGCGCTTGCCCCGCTTGAGGCCCGCCCGCACTGGGGCAAGCTGTTCGCTGCCGAGGCCGCACAACTCGCGCCGCTCTACCCCCGCTTCGACGACTTCCGTGCGCTGGCCCTGCGCATGGACCCCGAGGGCAAGTTCCGCAACCCCTTCCTCGACCGCACGATCTTCGGCGCGACGCCCTAGAAGGTCAGGTCACCGCTCCGGCGGTCATCGAAGAAGCCGCCGCCGGCCCCGCGCTAGTGCTTGCGCGTGAGCCACTTCCAGTGCGCCAGCGTGCGCAGGCGGATCAGCAGGACCCGCGACTGCTCGGGACCGTACGGCAGGATGGGGATGGCCTTCGTCACGTCCAGGGACGCCTCGTCCATCGCGAGGCGGGTCACGCGGACGGCACTGCGCATCTTGTTCATCTGCGTGATGACCTCGGCCACGGCTACGGGCTCGCCGTGTCCGGGTACGAAGACGTCGTAGAGGTCCTCCAGCGCCACCATCTTGCCGAGCGTCCGCACCCAGTCGGTGGGGAACGAGTCCTCGAACGCCGGGTCGGCCCCCTCTTCGACGAGGTCCCCGGTGAAGAGGACGTTGCCCGCTCCGACCAGGAGGTCGTGGTCGGTGTGGCCCCGGCCGAGGTGGAACAGGGTCACGGATACGCCGCCGAGGTCGAGGTCCACGGGTGCCCCGTCCACCAGGCGATTGGCAGGCAGGACGTCCGTCTGGGCGCCGTCCCCCACGCCCATGGCGGGCTCGACGGCGGCAACCAGCGCCCGCTGTTCCTCACCGGTCTCTGCCTGCACCGAGCTGCAGCGCGACGTCGCCCAGAACTCCTCGACGCCGCGAGGCGAAGTAGCTGTTGCCGAAGAAGTGGTCGGCATGAGCGTGCGTGTTGACGACGATCAGCGGCAGCGCCGTGACGTCCCGCACGTGCGCGAACACCTCGGCGGCACCGAGGGGGCCGGCACCGGTGTCGACGACGAGCGCCCGGTCCGCCCCGACGACGAGCCCGATGTTCATCCGGAAACCGGCGGTGCGCAGCACGTAGATGCCCTGCCCCACCTCCCGCCAGGGACTGAGGTTCTCGGCGGCGGGGACAACGGTGATCATGGGATCCTCTCGGTGGCGGCAGGACTACCAGTCTAGGTCGGCGTCCGCCGGTCACCTCCGGCTCCGCGAGGGAGTTCCGCGGGCGCCGGGAATCAGCCGACCGCGAGCTCCGGCACCGGCCGGGGACGCTCGGGGATGCGGAACAGCGGCAGCGCGACATTCACCAGCGGCCCGATGAGGAGTGCGAAGGCCACCGTTCCGAGGCCCACCGATCCTCCGAGCAGCCAGCCGAGCAGCAGCACCGTGCCCTCGATCGCCGTGCGTACGAGCCAGATCGGCAAACCGAAGCGGTCGTGGAGACCGGTCATGAGACCGTCGCGGGGGCCGGGGCCGAGGCGCGCACCGATGTAGAGCCCGCTTGCGGCGGCCAGCAGCACAAGTCCCCCCGTGAACAGCAGGACCCGCGCCCACAGCGCGCCCGGCTCGGCCAGGAGCGCGAGGCCCACCTCGGCGCTCGGTCCCACGAGCAGCGCATTCAGGATGGTCCCGATGCCGGGTCGCTGCCTGAGCGGTATCCAGAGCAGCAGGACGATCAAGCCGATGATGTTGGTCATGAACCCGAACGGGATCCCGGTCCGGAGGGAGCTTCCCTGGCTGAGGACGTCCCACGGCGACACCCCGAGGGTGGCCCGGATCATCATGGCGAGCGAGAAGCCGTAGAGGAAGAGGCCGAGAAGGAGCTGCAGCCCGCGCCGGGCGCCGAGAAACGTCATTCTTCCAGTAGAGCCGTTGATTGGACTTACATCAAGATGCCAATCGTGGCATCGTGGCCCCATGATGGTTCTACCCGCCCGCCGCCTGGTCACGGAACTCGGCGCCTGGCGCTCCACCGGACCCGCCTACGTAGCCCTGGCGGACCGCATCCGGCTGCTCGCCCTGGACGGCCGGATCCCCCTCGGCACACGGCTGCCGGCGGAGCGCGAGCTCGCCGCACAGCTCGCCGTCAGCCGCACCCTGGTGGCCGCGTCCTATGCGCGGCTCAGGTCTGCCGGCTACATCGAGAGCACGCGGGGTTCGGGAAGCGTCGTCGCCATGCCCGGCCGCGGTGCCACGCACGACGACGGCGGCAGCGCCGTCGTCCTCGACCTCAGCAAGGCGACCCTTCCGGCGGCGCCCCAGGTCGGTGAGGCCGCGGCCAGGGCAGCGGCGGAGCTGCCCGCCTACCTGAATGCGAGCGGCTACGACCCGCACGGACTCCCGCGCCTGCGGCAGGCCCTCGCGGACCGGTACACGGCGCGCGGCGTCCCTACCGGTCCGCACCAGATCATGGTCACCCTCGGTGCACAGCACGCCATCGCGCTCATCGCGCGAACCCTGCTGAAGCGCACCGATACGGTGCTCGTGGAGGCACCCAGCTACCCCCACGCGTACGAAGCCCTCCGGTCGGCCGGCCGGCGCCTCATTCCCGTGGCGGTAGATGTGCACCGCGGCTGGGACGACGAGGAACTCGACCAGGCCGTCCGGCGCGCGCAGCCGGCCCTGGCCTATGTCATGCCCGACTTCCACAACCCGACCGGCGCCGTCATGCCCGCCGAGCAGCGGCAGAGGCTGATGGACGCAGCCGCGCGCCAGGACACGGTCGTCGTCGCCGATGAGACGATGGCCGAGCTGCGCATCGACGGCGGTGCGGAACTCCCCCTCGCCGCCTACGGGCCGGCCGTCCTGATCGGATCCATGGGCAAGACGGTCTGGGGCGGACTGCGTATCGGGTGGATCCGCGCCGGGGAGGAGCTGATCCACCGGCTCGTGCAGTCCCGGTACGCGCAGGATCTGGGGACACCGATCCTCGAGCAGCTGATAGCTCTCGAGATGCTCGGGAACTATGACGAGCTGCTGCGGTTCCGCGCGGGCCAGCTGGCGGAGGGCCGCGCGAACCTCGAGGCGCTCCTGCGCGGGGTGCTGCCGGAGTGGGAGGTCCCGCGCGTGTCCGGCGGTCTGTGCACGTGGGTCAACCTCGGTGCGCCCGTCAGTTCGCAGCTCGCCCTCGCGGCCCGGGACCGTGGGCTGCTGCTGGGAGCGGGGCCGCGCTTCGGCATCGGCGGGGTCTTCGAGCGCTTCCTCCGCGTCCCCTTCAGCTACCCGCTCGAGGACACGCGCCGGGCCGTCGACATCCTGTCCTCCGCCTGGCACTCGCTGGATCCGGGGGTGCCGGTCCGGGACGACTTCGCCCCGGCGCTGGTGTAGGGCCCTTACTGCCGCCGATGTCCTTCCCTGCGTCGAGAGCCCTCCGGGACCGGAAGGGACGGAACAGACCCGCCGTCCCGGTTGTTGTACAGGGTGATGACGACACTCCAGGAACTGGATCTGACCTCTATCTCTCCTCCGCGTCTGTGGGTCCCCCGCCATGTGATGATCACGCGCGCTGCGGCGGATCTTCCGCACACGGCCGAGATCATCACGCGGTGCGAGCGTGCGGGGGTCGACGACATCCGGTTTCTTCCCGGAAATGCGCTCACAGGCCTCCGCGGCGCCAATGAGCGCGAGACCTATGCGTCGGCGAAGAACACGCTTGCGGTCGTCGTAGCCCCTCCCAGCGCCCTCAAGCCGCAACCGATCCCGCCGAGCGCTGACTGGCGGATCGACCTCGCCAGGGGCTGTCCTGCCCACTGCCAGTACTGCTACCTCGCCGGGTCCCTGCAGGGGCCGCCCGTGACCCGCGTGTACGCCAATATCGATGATGTGCTGGACGGCGTACGCACTCATGCCGGCAGGGGTTCCGTCACCCACGGGACCCGAGAGCGCGGGAACGAGGGGACGACCTTCGAGATGTCCTGCTACACCGATCCACTCGGCATCGAGAACGTCACCGGTTCGCTTGCCGCCGCCATCTCCCGCGTCGGTGCCGGTGAGTTCGGTCGCGACGTGCAGCTGCGGTTCACCACGAAGTTCGACGACGTCGGCGAACTGGTGACCCTGGACCACGGGCGGCGGACGCGCGTACGGTTCTCGGTCAATGCCGCAGAGGTGGCGAACCGCTTCGAAGGCGGAACCGCGCGGATGCTCGCGCGCCTCGCCGCTCTCCGCGCGGTGGCGACCGCGGGCTACCGGGTGGGCTTGACGATCGCCCCGATCATGCCGATCCCCGGCTGGCGGGAGCAGTACGGCGCGTTGCTGGACGATATCTCCGCCGCGGTCGCCGGCATCGACGACCTAGATCTCACGGCCGAGATCATCACGCACCGCTTCACCCCCTCGAGCAAGGAGGTGCTGTTGGGGTGGTACCCGAAGACCAAGCTCGAGATGGACGAGGATCTACGGAGCCAGAAGCGTTCGAAATTCGGCGGAGTGAAGTACGTGTACCCGAAGCAGACCATGGCGGAACTGCGGGGGTGGTTCACGGAGGAGCTCGAGCGGCGCCTGCCGGCTGCCCGGCTGCTCTACTGGACCTGACGCGCAGGCACTGGTTCCGGTGGCGGGGTCTCTGGTGGCGCCCTGCAACCTGTGGTTGAATGTCCTTAGGTTACTTAGCAATCAGTCGGGTCGTGGCGCACAGTGTCGTGGGCCTCTGATTGACCGTGGTGGTTCCTAGAAGGTCTCAGTCATATGCTCACTGCTCCGCTGCCGGTCCTGTCCCCTCGATCGAGTCCGCCCGATCCATCTGCCCGCGCCGGCGGTCCGGTGTCGGTGGGTCCGTTGCTGCTGCGTGTCGCTGACGGTGATGTGGCGGCGTTCACCGCACTGTACGAGTGCACCTCCCGCCGTGTGTACGGACTGGTGCGCAGGGTGCTGGTGGACGCGGAGATGAGCGCCGAGACGACGCAGGACGTGTACCTCGCCCTCTGGCAGGGTGGAGCAGCCCGTTTCGAACCCGCCCTGGGCTCGGGGATGTCATGGATTCTGACGCTCGCGCACCGCCGCGCGGTGGACAGGGTCCGCGCCGAGGAATCCTCCCGCGCCAGGGATCTGAACTGGGGCATCAGGAACCGTGACGTCGACTACGACCAGGTCGCCGACGCCGTCGTCCAACGGGCTGAGACCGACGCGGTCCGGGCGGGCCTGGGAATGCTCTCCGCAGTGCAGCGTGAGGCCATCGACCTCGCGTACTACGCGGGCATGACCTATACGCAGGTCGCCGACCATCTCGGCATCCCCGTGCCGACGGCGAAGACCCGAATCCGCGACGGCATCAAACGTCTCAGCTCGTGCCTGCAGGAATCCGCCTGACCGCAACGGGAGGGGATGCGGAACGTCACGCTGCAGGAGGGCGCCCGTCGAGATAGTCCGCGAGGTAGGGCGCCGTGACGCTCGTCCCCGAAGCCAGCGCGGCAACCTGCTGCGGAGTCCCGGTGGCGACGATGCGGCCACCGGCCGAGCCGCCGCCGGGACCGAGGTCGACCACCCAGTCGGCTGCGGCGACGACGGCCATGGTGTGCTCCACGACGACGACCGTGTTGCCGGCCTCCACCAGCTTCCGTAGCTGGGCGAGGAGCAGGACGACGTCCGCGGGATGCAGCCCCGTGGTCGGTTCGTCGAGCAGGTAGAGGGTGGAACCGCGCCGGGCACGCTGGAGTTCGGTCGCCAGTTTGATGCGCTGGGCCTCCCCTCCGGACAACTCGGTGGCAGGCTGGCCGAGCCGCAGGTAGCCGAGCCCCACTTCCCGGAGCGTGGCGAGGGAACGGGCCGCGCCCGGGACATCGCCGAGGAAGCCGGCCGCGTCATCGACCGTCATCCCGAGGACGTCGGCGATGGTGCGCCCGTTGAACTTCACCGACAGGGTCTCCTCGTTGTAGCGGGAGCCGTGGCAGGTGGGGCAGGGCCCGTAGCTTCCGGGCAGGAAGAGGAGCTCGACGGACACGAAGCCTTCGCCCTGGCAGGTCTCGCACCGGCCGCCCTGCACGTTGAAGGAGAACCGGCCCGCACCGTAGCCCTCCGCCCTCGCGGCGGGCGTCGCCGCGAAGGCTTTCCGCACCGCGTCGAAGAGCCCCGTGTAGGTGGCGAGATTCGAGCGCGGTGTCCGGCCGATCGGCTTCTGGTCCACGCTGACCAGGCGGTCGATGCGTTCGAGTCCGCTGATGCGTCCGACGACGGTGGCCGCCGAGTCGGCGACGTCGTCGCCCGGCTCGCCGTCGGCCGGCGTGTCATCCCGTACCCGGGACCCGACCGCCTCCGCCAGGACCTTGCTCACGAGCGTGGACTTCCCGGAGCCGGAGACACCGGTCACTGCTGTCAGCACTCCCACGGGGATCTCCGCGTCCAGCCCCCGGAGGTTGTGGCGGTGGATCGCCTCGAGCCGCAACCACGCGGCCGGCGTCCGCACCTCGCCCTGCCCGTCGCGGGACGGCGCCGTCCCGGACAGGAAGGGTGCCGTCAGGGAATCGGGGACGTCCGCCAGTCCGTCGGCGGGCCCGCTGTAGATGATGGTGCCTCCGCCCTCCCCGGCGAGCGGTCCGACGTCGACGATCCAGTCCGACCGTCGGACGACGTCCATGTTGTGCTCGACCACGAAGACGGTGTTCCCCGCGTCCTTCAGGGCCTCCAGCACGGCGAGGAGCGGCTCGACGTCGGCGGGATGCAGGCCGGCGGACGGCTCGTCGAGCACGTAGACCACACCGAACAGGCCCGAACGGAGCTGCGTGGCGATCCGCAGCCGCTGCATCTCACCGGGCGAGAGCGTCGGCGTAGCCCGGTTGAGGCTCAGGTACCCCAGGCCGAGGTCGACCAGGACGCCCAGCCGCTGGACGAGGTCCCGGCTGATGGTGACGGACACCTCCGTACCCTCGCCCGAGGAGGAGGACCGGTGCGCGGCTGCCGGGTGCTCGATGGTCGCCGCGGGCTCTAGCCGGGCCGCCAACTCCCCCAGCGGCAAGGCGTTGGCGTCAGCGATCGAGAGCCCGCCGAACGTCACGGCAAGCGCCTCCGGGCGCAATCCGCTGCCTCCGCACACGCCGCAGGGCCCGGATTCCAGAAAGGGCAGTACGCGGTCGCGCATCTGCTGGCTCTTGGAGTCGTGCAGCGTGTGCAGCACGTAGCTCTTCGCACTCCAGAACCGCCCCTTGTAGGGCTTGGCCACACGGTCCCGCTGCGGGGTGACCTCGACGACGGGCTGCTCCTCGGTGAACAGGAGCCAGGCCCGTGCCTCCTCCGAAAGGTCCCGCCAGGGGACATCGATGTCGTGGCCCAGCTCGCTGACCACATCACGGAGGTTCTTGCCCTGCCAGGCACCGGGCCAGGCCGCGATGGCGCCTTCGCGGATCGTCAGGGACGCGTCGGGGACGAGCGTCTTCTCCGTCACCTCCCGGGCGATCCCGAGTCCGTGGCAGCGGGGACATGCTCCGGCGGCCGTGTTGGGCGAGAACGCGTCCGACTCCAGCCTGCCCGCTGCATCCGCCGGGTACGTCCCGGCCCGTGAGTACAGCATGCGGAGGGAGTTCGAGAGCGTGGTCAGGGTGCCGACGGTGGAGCGCACGCTCGGCGTGCCGCGGCGCTGCTGGAGGGCGACGGCGGGAGGAAGCCCGGTGATCGACCCGACATGCGGCGTGTGCCCCTGCTGGATGAGCCTGCGCGCGTACGGAGCCACGGATTCGAGGTACCGCCGCTGGGCTTCCGCGTAGATGGTCCCGAAGGCCAGCGAGGACTTCCCCGAGCCCGACACGCCGGTGAAGGCGACGACGGCGTCCCTCGGACAGTCGACGTCGATCCCGCGCAGGTTGTTCTCGCTCGCGCCGCGTACCCGGACGAACCCGTCCCGGACACTCGACAGCTCGGCAGGGGCGTCGTTCAATGATTCGATCACCAGCCCCACCCTACGGTCCTTCGACCGCCCCGGGGCACGGCCACCGGAATCATAGGTCGCCTGGAATCGAAGCGGAAGGCGCACGAGGCCGGCGGATTCGCATCGACCGGCCGATGTCCTCCTCCCAGGGTGGTGGAATGGCTGATATCAACGAAGAGTTCCCCACCCTGGACGACCTCAACCCCGACAACGACGCCCTGCCGCGCCCCTCCCGCCAGACCCACGGGAAGGCCGACGACCATGTGGACGACGACGTCTGATGCCGGATCGCTGATACCCGTCGCCGCGACCTCTTTTCGGTGAAGCTTTCGGAGGGGCGCGGCTACAGGTCGGCGAGCATTGCCCCCGGGTCCTCCATCGCGTCCGCCACGAAGCGCAGGAACCCACCCGCGGTGCCGCCGTCGCAGACGCGGTGGTCGAACGCGAGCGTCAGTTCGGTCACCTTGCGCACCGCGAGCTGCCCGTCCACCACCCAGGGACGATCGAGGATGCGGCCCAGGCCGAGGATCGCCGCCTCCGGGTAGTTGATGATCGCCGCGCTGCCGTCGACGCCGAACACGCCGTAGTTGTTGAGGGTGAAGGTGCCCGAGGACAGGTCCGACGGGGAGGCCTTGCCCTCACGTGCGTTGGCGGCAAGGCGTCGGATCTCCGCATCGAGCTCACGGGCGGACAGGGTGTCCGCCCGGCGGATGCTGGGCACCACGAGCCCCCGCTCCGTCTGCGCGGCGATCCCGAGGTTGACGCCGTCCACCCGCACCACCTCCTGGGTGCCGTCGCCGCCCGTAGCGATCCGGCTGTTCAACTCCGGGTACCGGGCGAGGCCCGCGACCACGAAACGGGCCACGAAGGCCAGGATGCCGGGGACCGCGTCGGGTCTGCGTCGCTTCATGACCTCACGCAGCTCGACGAGGGCCGTCACGTCGACGTCGACCCAGACCGTCGCCTCCGGGATCTCGCGCCTGCTGCGGGTCATCGCGTCAGCGATGGTCCGGCGGGCCCCCCGCAGCGGTGTCCGCTCCAGCACGGCGAGCCCCGAGCGGGAGTCGAGCCCATGCGACTGCGGCGGATGGACGCGGGAATCCTCGCCCGTGGACGGCCGGTCACCGGTCGGTCCGGCCGGTAGGACCGCGCCGGATCGATCCCCCGATCGCGCGAGGGCCTGCTCCACATCCCTGCGCAGGATAAGCCCCTCCTCCCCCGATCCGGGAATGGTCTCCAGGCGCAGTCCGTGATCCCGGGCCAGCCTGCGGACCAGCGGAGACACGCAGAGGGGTGCGAGCCCGCGGGCCGCTGCCGGAGGCGATGTCATAGGAGCCGCCCCGGGGTCCATGATGGCGGTCAACCCGGTGGCCGGTGCGGACGCGGCAGGACGGCTGCCCTTCCTGCGCGGACGGGTCCGCCCTCCCGTGAGGCCGCCGGGGGTCCCGTACCCGATCAGCACGTTTCCCGAACCCGCACTGCCCGCGGGCCGGTCGTCCATCCCCCGGGCCACCGGCGCGGGAACCCCCGCCTCCTCCCGCATCTCGGCTGCCGCTTGCCCGAGGGACTCCTGCGCAAACTCCTGCGCGGACCCCTCACCGGGAGTCGGAGCGGGAATCGGGGAGTCGACACCCTCCGGGCGCACCGACAGGAAGGGCGCTCCGACGACCAGTACCTCCCCGGGCTTGCCGTGCAGGACAGCGACGGTGCCCGCGAAGGGCGACGGAACCTCGACGACGGACTTGGCGGTCTCCACCTCGGCGACCGGCTGGTCGACAACGACCTCATCGCCTTCGGCGACGAGCCAGGACACGAGCTCCGCCTCGGTCAGGCCCTCCCCGAGGTCGGGAAGGGTGAAGACCAGGATCTTCGGGGTGATGGTCGGCACGCTCACGGTCAGTCCTCCCACTGCAGGTCGTCCACGGCGTCCAGGATGCGGTCGACGCTCGGCAGGTAGAAGTGCTCGAGTTTCGGGGAGGGGTACGGGATGTCGAAGCCCGTGACCCGGAGCACGGGTGCAGCGAGGGAATGGAAGCAGCGCTCCTGCACCCGCGCCACGATCTCCGAGGCGACCGAGGCGAACCCCGGGGCTTCGGCGATGACGACGGCGCGCCCGGTGCGTCGTACGCTCTCGCAGACGGTCTCGTCGTCGAACGGGACGATGGACCGGAGGTCGATGACCTCGATCGAGCGCCCCTCCTCGGCGGCAGCGGCAGCTGCTGCGAGAGCCGTCGGAACGGATGGGCCGTAGCTGATGAGGGTCGCGTCGGTTCCGGCACGGGCGACGACGGCGCGGCCGATGCGCCGGGGTGCCTGCCCGTCGTCGACGGTTCGCCGGAGCTCCGCGAGGTCGACGTCCTCCCGCGACCAGTACAGCTTCTTCGGTTCCAGGAACACCACCGGATCCGGGGACGCGATGGCCTCGCGCAGCAGGAAGTAGGCATCGCGCACCGTCGCCGGAGCGAGCACCGTGAGGCCGGGCGTGTGCGCATAGTAGGCCTCGGACGAATCACAGTGGTGCTCGACGCCGCCGATGCCCCCGGCGTAGGGGATCCGGATGACGATCGGCAGGGGCACCGCGCCCCGCGTGCGGTTGCGCATCTTCGCGACATGGCTCACCACCTGCTCGAAGGCCGGGTAGGCGAAGGCGTCGAACTGCATCTCGACCACGGGCCTCATGCCGTTCATGGCCATGCCCACGGCCATCCCCACGATGCCCGCCTCGGCGAGCGGCGTATCGAAGCAGCGTTCCTCCCCGAACCTGGCGGTGAGGCCGTCGGTGATGCGGAAGACTCCGCCGAGCACCCCCACGTCCTCGCCGAACATCAGGACGGTCGGGTCAGCCTCCATCGCATCCGCGAGCGCAGCATTGAGTGCCTGTGCGAAGGTCGGGGCGGCCTTGACCGGACCGGGCCTGGACCGTTGCGGGGAGCCCGTCGAGGGTGCCTCCGTGGTCTGCGTCATCCCAGTTCCGCCTCCGCCTGGTCCCCGGCTCCCGCTGATGCGGCCTCCGCATCCCGCGCGAGTTCCTCCCGCAGCTGCTCCGCCTGCTCACGCAGCTGGGATGTCTTCTCGGCGTACACGTACTCGAACAGCTGTGCCGGGTCCACGTCGGCGTCCGTGTTCAGTCCCCTGCGGATGGTGGCGGCAATCGAATCCGCCGCGTCGGACAGGGCGTGCTCGCCCTCGTCCGTGAGCAGGGTCAGCCCGCGCAGGTAGGTGCGCATCCGCAGGATCGGGTCCCTGGGCACCCAGCGCTCGACGTCGTCTGCCGAGCGGTAGCGCGTGGCATCATCGGCGTTGGTATGGGGGTGCATCCGGTACGTGTGCGCCTCGATGAGCGAGGGTCCGCCGCCATCGCGCGCGCGGTCCACCGCGGCTCCGAGCACGGCGAGCAGGGCAGCGAGGTCGTTGCCGTCGACGCGCTCGCCGGGCATCCCATAGCCGATCGCCTTGTGCGCGAGCGAGGGAGCGACCGTCTGGTGCTCGAGAGGAACGGAGATCGCGAACTCGTTGTTCTGGACGAGGAACACCACGGGGACGTGGAAGACGGCCGCGAAGTTCATCGCCTCGTGGAAGTCACCCTCGCTGGTCGCCCCGTCCCCGCACATCGCCAGGACCACGGTGGACTCACCGCGCAGCTTGGCTGCGTGGGCCACCCCGACGGCATGCAGCAGCTGGGTGGCGAGCGGCGTGGTCTGCGGTGCCACCCGATGCTCGTGCGGGTCGTAGCCGCCGTGCCAGTCGCCTCGCAGCAGGGAGAGGACCTGGAGAGGATCGACGCCACGGGTGATGACGGCGACGGTGTCGCGGTAGGTGGGGAAGAGCCAGTCCTCCTCGGTGAGGACGACGGCGGCGGCCACCTGGCAGGCTTCCTGGCCGTGGGACGAGGGATAGACCGCCAGGCGCCCCTGCCGGACGAGGGCGTTGGCCTGGTCGTTGATGCGGCGGCCCGCGACGAGGCGTCCGTAGGCGCTGAGCAACAGCTCCCCGTCCGGCAGCGGGTAGCGGTCGTCGTGGGTGTGGCATCCCTCCGGATCCACCAGCTGGACGGGCTTCGCCGACGGGAGCAGTGTGATGTCCAGATTCGACCGGGTCCCACCGGCCGACGCCTCCATGCTTCCGCGCCCATTCGTTGCCGTACTCATCCCGCCTCCATCTTCGACCGCCCGCGGCGGCTCTGCTACGAGGCGCCGGGCGGTAGCTCCGACGCTGGATGCTGTGTAGGTCCAGTATGCGCAGGCGCTTCTTTTGTATCCATGGACTGCGGGAAGTGTGGATTATCAGGCGAAAAGCGCCCTATCGTTTGGACGAATCGGTAGTGTGAACTGCATTACATGAAGGAGTGTGGACACGTGGCGGATGGTGGCCTGGACGACGTCGATCGGAAGATCCTCGCCGAGCTCACGAGGGACGGCCGGCAGTCGGTCACCTCCGTGGCGGAGCGCGTGCACATCTCGCGCGCACATGCCTATTCACGGATCGCGAGACTGACCGAGGACGGCGTCCTGACCCGGTTCACCGCGATCATCGATCACGCCAAGGCGGGGCTGCGATCCTCCGCCTACGTCACCCTCAAGGTGCGGCAGGATTCGTGGCGGGAGCTCCGGGACAGCCTCCGGACCATCCCGGAGATCCATCACATCGCACTGGTGGGTGGCGACTTCGACGTGATCCTCCTGGTGCGGGCCGAAGACAACGTCGGGCTGCGACGCGTCATCTTCGACCAGTTGCAGTCGATGCCCGGCGTACTCGACACGCAGACGTTCCTCGTCTTCGAGGACCTCGACACGCGCTGAGTTCAGGCTTTTGGAACGGCGGCGGGGAGAAAAGCAGTGCGCTCGTCCGAATCACCGGGCTCCCGGGATAGTTGCCGCCTTGTCCGGCCCTTGACCCTGTCATGGTGCGGTGAAAGCCTTAGTCGGCGCGCATCTGGATGGTCTCACGGCAGGGACTCGTCCCGTTCCAGAGTGGGGAATCAACCAGTCGCGAAGGAGCAACTCCATGAACAGCAGGCTCGCACCAATCGTTCTCGCTGCCGGACTCGTCGCAGGCGCCGGTCCGGCCGTCGCCGCAGAAAAACCCAACGTCCCGGCCCCGTATCCCACGGAGCCTTTCGTCCTGCAGGATGCTTTCGGGTTCGACTGCCCGGGTTTCGACGTCACAGCCCAGCTCACGGGGAAGATCAAGACCATCGACCTGCCCGGCCCCCGGACGATCGAGATCTCACCGGGTGCCAAGGTCACCCTGACCGGCGTGTCACCGACCGGCGAGACCGGGCCGACGGTGACCTACGTCATCACGGGTTCCGCGCATACCCTCACCCTGCCCGACGGCTCGCAGGAGATCAGATCGATCGGAAGGAACCTCGTCAGGGTCCCCCAGACCGATGACCATTCCGAAGGCCTCTTCCTCACGGCGGGCAACGTCAACTTCGCCCTCAACGCGGATGGATCCGAGAAGAGGCTGTTCTCCGGCTCCGGCACGGTGACGGACGTCTGCGCGGTGCTCGCACCCTGACCCGCTCAACTCGGCAATCGCAGGCACTTCCGGCAGTGGCTGGACGTGCCTGCGGCCTGTCCGGGTCCCGATCATGGGTAGAACGGAGCCGAGCAGCCTTTTCCGCTTGTCGGCGTCCGCCCGTCGGCGCCGATGCGGCCCGGAAGCAGCGGAACTACGGCTTGGTCGGCCCTGACCTGGAATCTTCCAGCGAAGCCCGCAGCCACTCGTACGCGCTGGCTTCCGAGGTGAAGAAGCGGGTGGGATGAACGGCACGGCGGGCTCCTGCCGCCAGCACCTCGTCCATGGGCCCATTCCCCAGCAATGCCGCCGCGACCACGAGTGCCTCCGCATTGAACGCAGCACGCGCACCGGGGTGAAGATCGACGATCTCGGTCATCTCGACGAGGATCGCGTAGGGGCGGCCGCCCGAGAGCTGCCTGCTCACGGCGAGGACGGACAGTGCGTCGTCGGGAGTGATCGCCACGCGCCCAGCCCAGGCGAGGTGCTGGAGGTCCGAGCCCACCAGCCGGACCGTAGCCCTTCCACCCGCTGCCGCCAGGCTTTCCATGGTCCCCCTTCGGACGACGCCTCGACGTCCGCGCTTGCCGCACTGCCGCGGAGCGCGCGATGACGCCGGATGTGCCAGAAGATACCATGACGACCGGTCCGAGGGACGCTTCCGGTCCGAGTGGTCAGCGCGAGTGGGCGAGGATTGCGGCTCTGCGGGCTTCCGCCGTGGCAGCCGCTTCCGCCGCCCTTGCCGCTTCGGCCGCTTCCGCCGCCTGCACGAGGTGACGCAGGGCAGCGGCCGGTTCGGCAGTCGAGCGTCCGGCGAGCTGCGCGTGCAGCCAGGCCGCCAGGCGCTTCTCTCCGGCCGACTGCGGCGACGTCAACGACGGCAGGCGCCCCTCCTCCTCCAGGAAGTCGGCGATGCTCTCGACCTTCAGCCACACCGCACCGCTGTGGCTACTGTCGCGCTGCTCCCGCGTCTGCAGCAGCCCTGCTTCCTGCAGGGCGAGTACGCGGCCGGCACCCAGCTTCCCGGCCCGCACCGACTTCCGCTGCTCCTCGAGCCAGAGGGCGAGCCGGTGCTCCCCGGGCGAGGCTGCGCGAGCGGAGGGTTCCCGACCTTCGGCGGCGACGAAGGCCGTCAGGGCCCTCAGCCGAACCTCCCAGGATGTCGTCGCCATGGAATGGCCTCTCGGAAGCAGGAATCGGACGTCAATAGTGAGTTTACTGATAAGTATGCTTACTAACTACATCTGACCGGTTCATGACGTCGAAACAGCACGGCGGGCCGCCCGGTCCGAGGGCCGCTCGGGCCGGCCGGGGTCACCGGACGCCGGAGCGGCAGTGGCAAGATGGGTGCCATGACCGCTGACGCCATCGCACTCGTTGTCCCCGTTCCGCCGCCGGCCAGGAAAGTGCCTCAGTCGCGCACGCACCACGGCGACACGTTCGTCGACTCCTACGAGTGGATGCGCGACAAGGAGAGCCCCGAGCTGATCGACTACCTCACGCGCGAGAACGAGTACACCGACGCCGTCACGCGCCACCAGGAACCGCTGCGGGAAGCGATCTTCGACGAGATCAGGGAACGGACGCAGGAGACCGACCTGTCGGTGCCGGCTCGCAAGAACGGCTGGTGGTACTACTCGCGGACCGAGGAAGGGAAGCAGTACGGCATCCAGTGCCGGACTGCCGCGGAGGACACCGGCGACCTCGGCCGCGACTGGACGCCCCCCGAGGTCGTACCCGGCCGGCCCGTTCCGGGCGAGCAGATCCTGCTCGACGGCAATGAACTCGCCGAGGGCAAGCCGTTCTTCTCCCTCGGGGGCCTGTCCGTCACCGAGGACGGGACGCTGCTCGCCTACTGCGAGGACAACGCCGGCGACGAGCGGTTCACGCTGCGCATCAAGAACCTCGAGACGGGGGAACTCCTCCCCGACGAGGTGCCGAACATCTTCTACGGGTTGTCCTTCTCCCCCGACGGTACGCGCGTCTACTACACGGTCGTCGATGACGCCTGGCGCCCCTACCAGGTGCGCGTCCACACGCTGGGCACCCCGGTCGCGGACGACGTCGTGGTGTACCAGGAGGACGACGTCGCGATGTGGACCGGCTTCGAGGTCTCCGCCGACCGCACGCAGCTCCTCATCAGTATCGGATGCTCCGAGTACAGCGAGTACCGCGTCCTCGACCTCGCGAGGCCGGAGGACGGGCTGACCACCCTGATCTCCCGCGACGAGCGCATCCTGTACGACGCCGAGCCCGTCACCATCGATGGTGCGCCCCACTACCTGCTGACGCACGACCGCGACGCGAAGAACTCCATGGTGAGCCTTGTCGCCGCGGACGAGTTCGCACGCCCGCTCGCGGAGCAGACGTGGACCACGGTCATCCCGCACGACGACGCCGTCCGGGTGAACGGCGCCTCGGTCACGCGCACCCACCTCGTGCTGTCCGTGCGGAAGGACACCATCGAGCGCGTGCAGGTCCTCCCGCTGGCGGGGCTCGGGACGGTGGACCAGGAGCCGCCGACGGAACCGGACTTCGACGAGGAGCTCTTCTCGAGCAACCTCGCCAACGCGGAGTTCGACTCCCCGATCATCCGGCTGTCCTACACCTCCTACCTCACGCCCCCGCGCGTCTACGACTACGTCCTCGAGGACGGCTCGCTGAAGCTACGCAAGGAGACGGAGGTGCGCGGCGGCTACGACCCCGCCTCCTACGTCGCCGAGCGGCAGTGGGCGCCGGCCGCGGACGGCACCCTGATCCCGCTCTCGGTCGTCCGCCGCGCGGAACTCGTCCGGGACGGCACCAATCCCGCGGTCATCTACGCGTACGGCAGCTACGAGGTCAGCATGGACCCGGCCTTCTCCATCGCGCGGCTGTCCCTGCTGGACCGCGGCATCATCTTCGTCACCGCCCACATCCGCGGCGGCGGTGAGATGGGGCGCAGCTGGTACGACCAGGGCAAGAAACTCCAGAAGAAGAACACCTTCACCGACTTCGTCGATGCCACCACCTACCTCGGCGCCTCGGGCTGGGTCGATCCCGGGCGGATCGCCGCCATGGGCGGGTCCGCCGGCGGCCTCCTCATGGGTGCCGTCGCCAACCTCGCTCCCGAGAAGTACCGCGCGATCGTGGCACAGGTACCGTTCGTGGACGCACTCACCACCATCCTCGACCCGGAGCTACCCCTCTCGGCGCTCGAATGGGAGGAATGGGGCAACCCGATCACCGACCCCGAGGTGTACCGCTACATGAAGGAGTACACGCCCTACGAGAACGTGCGGCCGGTACCGTACCCGCGCATCGCGGCCGTCACGAGCTACAACGACACCCGGGTGCTCTACGTCGAACCGGCGAAGTGGGTGGCGCAGCTCCGCGAGACGACCACGGGCAGCGAGCCGATCGTCCTGAAGACCGAGATGGACGGCGGCCACGGCGGGGCCAGCGGACGCTACTCCCGCTGGCGTGACGTCGCCTGGGACTACGCCTTCGCGGCGGACGCGGTGGGCGCCACGGAGGTGCTCGCGCGTTCCACCAGTTCCGTGGAGTAGATCACCGGCTCCGGGTGCGAGCCCGGAGCCTCGATCTCCTCGAGGAGCATGGACCCGGCCTTCACGGCCATCTCGACCATGGGCTGGGTGATGGTGGTGAGGGGCGTCGGCGCTGTCTCCGCCACGGCGTGGTTGTCGTACCCCATCAGGGCGACGTCCCCGGGGACCGTCTTGCCGGCAGCCTGGATGGCGTCCAGGACCCCGAGGGCCATGAGGTCCGAGGCCGCGAAGATCCCGTCGATGTCGGGGTGCTCGGCGAGGAGCCTGCGTGCCGCGGCCGCGGCGCCGTCGGTGGTGAAGTCGGCATGGACCACCGGACCCTCGGCCAGCCCTGCCTCGGCCAGGCCCTCCCTCCAGCCGCGGAGGCGGTCGACGGCGGCTGTCATGTCCGCAGGGCCCGCGACCGTCGCGAGACGGCGTCGCCCGATCCCAGCGAGATGACGTGCGGCGAGGCGTCCGCCGCCCACGTTGTCGGTATCCACATACGTGACGTCGAACGCCATGTCCCACGGGCGTCCGATGAAGATGGTCGGCAGGCCGGTCTCGGCGAGGGACCTCGCCCAGGAGTCGGCCTTGTGGTGCGAGACGACGATGGCGCCGTCCACGTGCCCGCCCCGCAGGTAGCGCAGCGTGCGGGACGAGTCGTCGTCGGTCCTCGACATCAGCAGCACCAGCTGCACGTCGGTCTCACGGAGGGCCTCCGTGATGCCGGTGATGACGACGGCGAAGAAGGGATCCATCATGACGCGGACATCCGGCTCCGGGATGACCAGGGCGATGGAGGACGTCCGGCGGGTCACGAGGCTGCGGGCGGCCCGGTTGGGGATGTAGCCGAGGGCGACGACGGCGCGGTCCACCGCGGCCTGCGCCTCGGGGCTGACACGGTCCCCGCCGTTGATGGCGCGCGACGCGGTGGACCGCGACACCCCGGCGGCCACGGCGAGATCCTCGAGCGTGGGGCTCGGGCGAGCTGCTGCGTGCCGCAGCGACCGGGGCGGGGAGGTGTTCATCACCTCGACAATACGACACCCGCGCTTCCGCCGTCAGTCGACGAGACAGTCGACGGTACGGCCGACGGGAGCGCATTGGAGGCCGCGACGCGTGCGTACCAGAGGGCGCTGGCCTTCGGGGTGCGCTCCTGCGTCCCGTAGTCAACCCGGACCAGCCCGAAGCGCTGGTGGTAGCCCCACGCCCACTCGAAGTTGTCCAGCAGGGACCACGCCAGGTAGCCCCGGAGGTCCACGCCGTCGTCGATCGCGTCCTTCACGGCCCGGAGGTGGACGTCGAAGAATGCGAGGCGGTCCTGGTCGTCCACGAAGCCGGACCCGTCGGGGGCGTCGTCGTAGGCGGCACCGTTCTCCGTGATGTAGATCGGGATGCCCGCAGGGCCGGTGTACTCGTCCTGCAGCCTGTTCAGCAGGCGGCGGAGACCGTCCGGCTGCACCTCCCAGTCCATAGCCGTGACCGGCAGGCCCCGCGGAACGGAGCGTACGCCGTGGGCGGCGACGTAGGGCGAGGAGACCGGGCGCTCGACGGGCGCGTGGCCCTCCTGCGGCACCGCCTCGTCCGACGGCGTCTTCGTCACGGCCTCGCCGTGGTAGTAGTTGACGCCCAGCACATCGATCGGCGTGCCGATGATCTCCAGGTCGCCTGTCCGGATGGAATCGGTCAGCCCCAGGTGCTCGACGTCCCGGAGCACGTCCTCCGGGTACGAGCCACGCAGCACGGGGTCGAGGAAGATGCGGTTGAACTGGCCGTCGATGCGCCGGGCGGCGTCACGGTCGTCCTCGCTGGAGGGATCGAGGGGATCAGGGACGGTGAGGTTCAGGGTGATGCCGAGCGTGGCGTCCCCGTCCCGGCGGCGCAGCTCCCGGGTTGCCAGCCCGTGCGCGAGCAGCAGGTGGTGGGCGGCGGCGAGCGCCGCGGTCGGCTCCTGCCGTCCCGGCGCATGCACGCCGGCCGCGTAGCCGAGGAACGCCGCGCACCAGGGTTCGTTGAGGGTCGTCCAGATCCGGACGCGATCACCGAGGGCCTCGTGCATCACCGCTGCGTACTCGGCGAAGCGGTAGGCGGTATCGCGGTTCGTCCAGCCGCCCTTGTCCTCGAGGGCCTGCGGCAGGTCCCAGTGGTAGAGGGTGAGCCACGGCGTGATCCCGGCCTGGAGGAGCTGGTCCACGAGGGTGGAGTAGAACCGGATCCCCTCGATGTTGGGCGTCACTCCGTCCGGCATGCAGCGCGACCACGACGTCGAGAAGCGGTAGGCCTGCAGGTTGAGGCTCTTCATGAGCCCCACGTCCTCGGCGGACCGGTGGTAGTGGTCGCAGGCGACGTCGCCGTTGTGCGCGTCGGCCACCGCTCCGGGGACACGGGAGAACGTGTCCCAGATGGACGGTCCCCTGCCGCCTTCCCGGGCGGCGCCCTCGATCTGGTAGGCGGCTGTCGCCGCGCCCCAGAGGAAGCCCTCGGGGAAGGTTCGTTCGGTGCTGCTCATCCTTTGACTGCTCCTTGCATGATTCCTGAAACGAGTTGGCGTCCCGCGACCGCGAAGAGGAGCAGCAGCGGGATGGTGGAGAGAACCGCTCCGGCGAGCACGATCGAGTAATCGACGAAGTGCGCGGCCTGGAGCAGCTGCAGCGCCACCGGGAGTGTGGGGTTGGACGGATCCAGCACGATGAACGGCCAGAAGAAGTTGGTCCACGTGGCGACGAACGTGAACAGTGCGAGCATCGCCGCCGCCGGTCGGGCCGCTGGAAGGCCAACGTACCAGAACGCCTGGATCATGGAGGCGCCGTCGATCCGCACGGCCTCGATCAGCTCGTCCGGCAGCGCGTCCCGCAGGTACTGCGTCATCCAGAAGACCCCGAACGCCGTCACGACGCCCGGGACGATGACGGCCCAGAGCGAGCCGGTCCAGCCGAGCTTCGCCATGACGATGAACAGGGGCACCACACCCAGCTGGGTGGGTACGGCCATCGTGGCGACCACAAACACCAGCAGTGCCTTGCTGCCCCGGAAGCGGAGCTTGGCGAAGGCGAAGCCGGCGAGGGTCGAGAACAGCACCACGGACGCCGCCGTGACCGTGGAGACGATGAAGCTGTTGCCGAGTGCCTTCCAGAACGGGATGCTGTCCAGGACGGTGGCGGCATTGGCGAGGAAGTTGCCCCCGGGAATCAGGGGTACGCCCTTGCTGATCACCGAGCTGTCGTGGCTGCCCACCAGGAAGGACCACCACAGCGGGAACACGGAACCGAGGATCACCGCGCCGAGGAAGCCGTAGGTCAGGAACCCGGGACGCCGCATCGTGCCACCCGGAGCGCCGCGGCGCCGCGCGCCGAGGCCCCGCTGCGCCGCACGGGCCGCGCCCTTGCCTGCAGTCTGCTCGATCATGGGGATGGAGCTCATCGTCGGCCTCCCTGGCTTGCGATGCGGCGGGTGATGAGGAAGTTGGCCATCGCTATGAGGACGATGATGAGGAACAGGAGCCAGGCGACCGCCGAGGCCCTGCCGAAGTTGCGCTGGCCCCAGCCGAGCTCCCAGATGTACATGGTGAGCGTCTGCCATTGCCGGTCCGCGCCGCCGAGGCCCGCCTGGTCGAAGACCCTGGCCTCGTCGAAGATCTGGAGTCCGCCGATGGTGGCGGTGATGACCACGAAGATGATGGTCGGCCGCAGCATGGGGACTGTGACGGAGAAGAACTGCCGGAGGCGTCCGGCACCGTCGATGGTCGCCGCCTCGTAGACATCCCGGGGGACGGCCTGCATGGCGGCGAGGAAGATGAGCGCGTTGTACCCGGTCCACCGGAAGTTCACCATCGTGGCGATCGCCGCGTGGCTCGCCAGGGACTCGGAGTGCCAGCGGACCGGGTCCAGCCCTATCCCCGTCAACAGCTCGTTGACCAGGCCCGCCTGGTCGGCGTAGAGGTTGTTGAAGATCAACCCGACGGCCACGGGGGCCACCACGAAGGGAACGAGGACGCCCATCCGCCAGAACGTCCGAGCCCTCAGGTTGGCGTCCAGCACCGCCGCGATGGCGATGGCGAGGACGACCTGCGGGATGGACGAGAGGAGGAAGATGCTGAACGTGTTCCCTACCGCATTCCAGAAGAACGGCTGCGCGAGCACGAATTCGTAGTTCTTCAGCCCCGTGAACTCGCCCTGACCCCCGATGAGGTTCCAGGTGTGGAGCGAGACCCATGCCGTGTACAGCAGGGGGAACAGGCCCGTGATGGCGAAGAGCAGGAAGAACGGCGAGATGTAGAGGTACGGGGACAGCTTGACGTCCCACTTCGACACCTTCTGGGAGAGGGCCAGCCGCTTGACGCTCCTGTCGCGCGGCGCCCGCTGATGCGTATCGGGAGGAGGTTGGACCCGGTCCGTGACGGCCATCGGCTACAGAGCGCCCACAGCGGTGACGAACTTCTCCCAGGAGGAGGCCGGGTCGTCGGTCTTGTCGACGTCGACGCGGGTCAGGGCCTGCTGCATCGCGTCGTTGATCGCGAAGTACTTGGGGCCCTTGAACGGCGTGACCTCGACGGCGGCGGCGCGGTTGGCGAGGATCTCACCGGTCGGTGCGTCGTTGAAGAACGGGTCGACCTGTCCCTGGAGTTCCTCGCTCTCGAGCGCCTCCACCTGGCTGGGGAACGTGCCCTTCGACTCGAAGGCCTTGATCTGCTGCTCCGGGGCGGTCAGCCATTCGGCGAGCTTCTTGGCTTCGGCCTGGTGTGCGCCCTGGGTGGGAACGGTCAGGTACGAACCGCCCCAGTTGCCACCGCCGCCGGGGAAGACATCAGCGATGTCCCAGCCCTCGACGCCTTCGGCGTTGCCCTCGATGATGCCGAGCATCCAGCCCGGGCAGAGCTTCGTGGCGAAGGCGTCGGACTGGAAGCTCGCCGTCCAGTCGTCCTCCCACTGCGTGAGGTGGGCCGAGAGCCCGTCGGCTACGGACGCCTGCAGGACCTGCTCATAGATGTCCTTGACCTCGGGGTTCTCGGTGGCGATCACCGCGGCGTCGTCGTCCTCATAGGCGTTCTGGACCTGGTTGATCATGCCCTGGTAGGTGGCCCCGGCGGAATCGAACCAGGCCACGCCGTCGCTGGCGGCGACGAACTTCTTGCCCGCATCGAAGTAGTCCTGCCACGAACCGTCGAGCATCTCGGCGACGGACTCCCGGTCGCTCGGCAGTCCGGCCTTCTCGAACAGGTCGGCGCGGTAGCACACGCCCTGCGGCCCGGCGTCGGTGCCGTATCCGATGAGCTGCCCGTCCTCGGTGGTCGCCGCGGCGGTCTTCCAGTCCAGCCAGCGGCCCTCGACGGCGGGGTCGGTGAGGTCGGCGAACTGGTCGGGGAACTCGAGCAGTTCGGGCAGCCAGTCCACCTCGATCGCCTCGATGTCCGAGAGACCGGATCCGGCGGCGAGCCTCGTAGTGAGGTTGTCCCGGGCCTCGTTGGAGGTGGCTGCCTTCTTGTGTTCGAGGGTGACGTTCGGGTTGAGCTGCTCGTATTCCTCGAACAGCTCCTCGTAGCCGAATTCGTTGAACGTGCCGACGGAGAGGGTGACGTCCTCGGTACCGGTTTCGCCGTCGACGCCGGCCTCGCCGGATCCGCCGGACCCGCAGGCGGTGAGGGCCATGGCCAGGCATGCTGCCGCGGCCGAAAGTGCGGTGATACGTGCTCTGCTGTGCACGGTGACTCCTTTGTCAGCTCGGATACCGCTGCGGGGTGCAGCGGAGTCAAGGTGGAACATCCCGACAGGACCTGCCGGAGGGAATCCGCCTGTGGAGCCGCTTCCTGCGGAGCCGGTCCAGGGCGGTGGCGGCGGCGGTTACGGGGCACCCCGAACCCTGCCGAAGAGAACACAGGAGAGACCGCGAATTCCACCGGCTGATCAGGCACCGTGGGAGCGCTCTCACGCTGTGCACCCATCCTGACTGTGACCTCCGACACTGTCAAGTGGGAGCGCTTCCACGGAGTCGAGATTCCGTGCCGCGGAGTGTATCGCCGCAGGTCAGAGCAGTTGTGCCCACGCACCCGTGATCCGATCGTTACGACGCACCACGTACCGGTGCCCCCGCCGCTAG
Source organism: Arthrobacter rhamnosi (assembly GCF_054510855.1). Taxonomy (NCBI): domain Bacteria; kingdom Bacillati; phylum Actinomycetota; class Actinomycetes; order Micrococcales; family Micrococcaceae; genus Arthrobacter; species Arthrobacter rhamnosi. The sequence continues at coordinate 137,748 of NZ_JBTNDT010000006.1, forward strand.
AGTGGTGGACGACCGATCAGACCGCGATCAGGAGCAGCCGGGCGATGACGCACGAATCCCTTCCCCCCTGGACCATCTCGCTCGGCGAACTCGACGAGAAGATGGGCGTTGCCATCCTCGAGCAATCAGCCGAACGGGTCGTAGCGACGATGCCCGTGGAAGGCAACCGCCAGTCCTTCGGGCTCCTCCACGGAGGCGCGTCCCTTGCCGTCGGCGAGGCCGTCGGCTCCTGGGCCGCGGTGATCCATGCGTCCACCCTCGGGAAGACCGCCGTCGGAGTGGACGTGTCGGCAACCCACCATCGCAGCGCGCGGGACGGCACGGTCACGATCACGGCGACCCCGATCCACCTCGGCCGGACCCTCACGACGCACGAGGTGCTCCTGACCGACGACGCCGGGCGGCGACTCTGCACGCTCCGCATCACCAACCTCCTCCTCGACAAACCCGCAACCGTGAGTAGCTTTAAGCCATGACTCCAGCGACGCGCACCCTCAGGTTCCGCTCCACCAGGTTCATCGCCCTTGCTGCCGCCGCCTCCGCGGCGCTGCTCGGCGGTTCCGCGGGTCCTGCCGCGGCAGCGCCCAAGGAGCCACTGTCCTATGTGGCCCTCGGTGACTCCTACGCGTCCGGTTTCGGCGCGGGCTCGTACGTCAACGCGTGCGGCCAGTCGCCCCTGGGGTTGCCCGGCATCCTGGACGCCAAGAAGCAGATCGACCTGGTCGCCGACGCCACGTGTGCAGGCGCGAAGGTCGCCACCGAGCCCGGAGGCGCTATCGACCTCCAGGAGCAGCTGGCTGCGCTGTCCGCGGACACCGATCTCGTGACCACCTCGGCCGGCGGCAACGACGCCGGCTTCGGCACCGTGGCAGGGGTCTGCGTCACGCAGCCCACCGAGGTCTGCCAGCAGGTCATCGCGGCCACGAGTGCGACAGCGCTGCCGGTGCTCGCCGCGAACCTCGACGCCCTGTACGACAGCATCCAGGCAGCCGCGCCCAACGCCACCGTCGTCGTCACCGGCTACCCGCACCTGTTCTCGCCCGAATTCGGCAACGCGCTGATTCCCCTGGCGTCGCAGGAGGCGTTCAACCAGGGCACCGACGCCCTGAACGCCCTGATCCGTGAACAGGCAGAAGCGCACGGCTTTCTCTTCGTGGACCTGGTGCCGAGGTTCGAGGGACACGGGATCGGCTCCCCCGACTCATGGATCGTCTCCCAGCTGGGCGCCGTCGACATCCTGCATCCCACGGCCGAAGGCTACAGGTCCGGGTACTACCCGGCCGTGCGGAGCGCGGTCAACTTCGCCCAGCTCCAGCGCTAGGCTGCTGCTGGCGCGTCCTGCCCTGCCCGGGGAAGCCGGCTCCGCCCTCGTGCAGCGGGATGTCCGGACCCGCCCCGGGTTGCCTCGCCGCTAGACTCGACGGGTGACTTCAGAGCTTCCCGCCAAGGTATCCGACATCTTCGATCCCACCCGCTGGCGCGTCGTGGCGGGTTTCGAGGACTTCACGGATCTGACCTACCACCGCCAGGTGGAGCGGGACGGCGCCGCGGTGCGCGACCTCCCCACCGTGCGCATCGCGTTCGACCGCCCGGAGGTCCGCAACGCCTTCCGCCCCGGAACGGTGGATGAGCTGTACCGGGCCCTCGACCACGCCCGCATGACCCCCGACGTCGCGACCGTGCTGCTGACCGGCAACGGTCCCAGTCCGCGGGACGGCGGCCATTCCTTCTGCTCGGGCGGCGACCAGCGCATCCGGGGCCGTGACGGGTACCGGTACGCGGAGGGCGAGACGAAGGAGACCATCGACCCCGCCCGTGCGGGCCGCCTCCACATCCTCGAGGTCCAGAGGCTCATCCGGACCATGCCGAAGGTCGTCATCGCCGTCGTCAACGGCTGGGCGGCCGGTGGCGGACACAGCCTGCACGTCGTCGCGGACCTGACGATCGCCTCGGCCCAGCACGGGAGGTTCAAGCAGACCGATGCCACCGTGGGCAGCTTCGATGCCGGCTACGGCTCCGCGCTCCTGGCACGGCAGATCGGCCAGAAGAAGGCACGCGAGATCTTCTTCCTGGCCCGCGAATACTCCGCACAGGACATGGTGGACATCGGCGCGGTCAACGAGGCGGTCGATCACGCGGAACTGGAGACGACGGCGCTGGCCTACGCCGCCGACATCGCGCGGCAGAGTCCGCAGGCCATCCGCATGCTCAAGTTCGCCTTCAACCTCGCCGACGACGGCCTCGCGGGCCAGCAGGTGTTCGCCGGTGAAGCGACGCGCCTCGCGTACATGACCGACGAGGCCGTGGAGGGCAAGGAGGCGTTCCTCGAGAAACGCGCTCCGGACTGGTCCTCGTTCCCCTACTACTTCTAGGAGACACGTGGAACTCCTCCCCGTGCACACCCCCGAGGGCTTCGACCCCCTCGGTCTGCTGAAGCCCCTCGCCGCCGCGCTGGCAGGCGAGGGCCCCGCCGTCGCACCCCACGTGCTGCCGGACCAGGCCTTCGGCGGCTCGCTGCCGAATGACGAGATCGCCGCCGTCATCAGCACGTCGGGGTCCACCGGCACGCCCAAGCAGACGATGCTCAGCGTCGATGCCCTCGCCGCGTCAGCGATGGGTACGGCCTTCGCCCTGAAGGCGGAGGGCCAATGGCTCCTCACCCTCCCCGTGCACTACGTCGCCGGTTTCCAGGTGCTCGTCCGGTCGCTCTACGCCGGCACGCAGCCCTGGGTCATGGACACCGCCGCGGGTTTCACGCCGGAGGCCTTCACCCAGGCTGCGGCGGAACTGACCGACCGGGTCCGTCTCACCTCCCTGGTCCCCACGCAACTCCACCGGCTGCTGACGGACCCGTCCGCCGAGACGCTCCGGCTCCTGCGCCGTTTCGACGCCATCCTGCTCGGCGGGGCACGGGCCGGGGCACCCCTGCGCGCCCTCGCCCGCAGCCAGGACCTCAAGATCGTCGAGACCTACGGCATGAGCGAGACCTGTGGCGGATGCGTCTACGACGGGACCCCGCTCGAGGGCGTCGAGCTCCGCTCGGTCGCAGGGCGGCTGCGCATCGGCGGGTCCGTCCTCGCCGACGGCTACCTCGATGCCCCCGAGCTCACGGAGGAGAAGTTCGTCTTCAATTCCGGCCAGCGCTGGTTCGTCACGGACGACGCCGGCGACGTGGCCCTCGACGGGTCCGTCACCGTCCACGGGCGCCTGGACGACGTCATCATCACCGGCGCACTCAAGGTGTCGGCCGCGAAGGTCTCCGATGTGATCCAGGCCCTCCCCGGGGTGGAACAGGCGATGGTGCTCGGCATCCGCAGCGAGGAATGGGGCACCGCCGTCGCCGCGGCGATCGTGGGCGACGTCGATGCCGACGTCATCCGGCAGGCGGTCCATGTCGAACTGGGAGCGCACGCCGTGCCCAAGGCCATCGTGAGCCTCGACGCGTTCCCCCTGCTACCCGGCGGCAAGCCCGATCGCCGGACCATCCAGGCGCTCCTCGAACGCGCCTAGGACGTTCGAGGTTCTAAGCACGACCGACCGCCCGACCCGACAAGAAGGAACTCCGTGGCGACTGCCGCTCAATGGCTTGAAGGAGCCCGCCCCCGCACCCTCCCGATGGCCCTCGCGCCCGTGATCATCGGGAGCGCCGCTGCGTTCGGCCTCGGATCCTTCCGGCCCGTCAACGCCGTGCTCGCGGCGGTCGTCTCCGTGCTGCTGCAGGTCGGCGTGAACTACGCGAACGACTACTCCGACGGCATCCGGGGGACGGACGACGAGCGCGTCGGCCCGTTGCGCCTGACGGGGTCGGGCGTCGCGCAGCCGCGGCAGGTCAAGCTCGCCGCCTTCACATGCTTCGGCCTCGCGATGCTCGCCGGCCTGGCTCTGGTGGTGCTGTCGCAGACCTGGGTGCTGCTCCTCGTCGGCGTGGGCTGCATCGCTGCCGCGTGGGGCTATACCGGCGGAAAGAATCCCTATGGGTATCTCGGCCTGGGCGACCTGTTCGTCTTCGTGTTCTTCGGGCTGGTCGCAACTCTCGGAACCACCTACACGCAGGCGGGCCAGCTCAGCGGGACGGCGTGGATCGGTGCCGTGAGCACCGGCCTGATCGCCGTGGCACTCCTGATGGCCAACAACGTCCGGGACATCCCGACGGACAGCGTCGTCGGGAAGAGGACGCTCGCCGTCCGGCTGGGGGACCCTGCTGCCCGCGTCAGCTACGTCCTGATGCTGGCCGCGGCCATCCTGCTGCCCGTGTTCCTGAGCTACGACTACCCCTGGGTGCTGCTCGTCCTGCTGCTCATCCCGGCCTGCCTGACGCCGAGCCGGCTGATGCTGAAGGGTGACAAGGGCAGGAGCCTGATCCCGGTGCTGAAGCAGACGGGTCTGATCAACCTCGCGTTCAGCATGCTCTTCGCTGCGGGCATCGTCACCACCGTGCTGCTGCGAGGCTGAGCAGCCGCGCTCTGCCGGGGGTCAGGCCGCGTTGCCGCGGGGTCGGCGATCCGCATTGACCCGGGTGTTGGGATCCAGCGAGTCCTCGGCCGCAGCGTCGTCGAGCTCGACGGCGGTGCGGAGCGGCGGGGCACCGGGGGTGAACCGGCGCTGCAGTGTGGCCCCTGCGGCATCCCGGAGCGTGCGGAAGAAGAGGTACGTCACGCACCAGGCGAGGATGGCCGCCACCACCGCGGACAGGAAGAGTCCCAGCCCGAGCAGCACGCACGCCACATAGAACACGACGATGAGCAGCAGGCGGAGGGCGGTGAATTTGAGGAAGGCCACGCTGCAAGTTTACTCGCCTACAATTGGCGCATGCCCCGCCTCCTGCTCTTCGCCGCGATCCTGGGGGTCGCCGTCGTGATCTATGCACTGATCGACTGCGTCATGAGCCGAAAACACGAAGTGCGGAGCATCTCGAAGACCGCGTGGTTCGTCACGATCCTCGTACTGCCGCTCATCGGTGCGGGAATGTGGTTCCTGTTCGGCCGCCCGCGCAGCGAGGGTCCCTCCGGGCCGCGCCGCCCGGCGCCCCGCACGCCGACCGCTCCCGACGACGATCCCGCATTCCTCCAGAACCTCGAGGCCCAGCGCCGGCAGCGGGCCCGCGAGCAGGAAAAACGCCTCCGCGAGAAGGAACAGCGGGAGCGTGATGCCAAGGCCCGCGACGCCTCCGGCGACAGCCGCAAGGACGACAAGCACGACGGCGAGGGCAACGGCGAGGGCAACGACGACGCCGGATCCGGTCCTGCGGGAGTCCACCGCCCCTGACGCGTCCGGAGCCCTGACACCTCGCGCGGCGACGTGTCGGCCCCGACGCCCGCAGCCCCTCCCGGTACGCGAAAGCCTCCAGAGGCGCCCGCGGCCCCTCCCAGCATGCGAAAGCCCCTAGCGACGCCCGCCGGCCCCTCCCGGCATGCGAAAGCCTCCAGAGGCGCACGCAGCCCCTCCCGGCATGCGCGAGCCTCCGCGGCGACGTCGGCCCGCGGCCGCCCTGCGGCACCCTGTCCTCCCGGTACGCGAAAGCCCCGCGGCACGTGCCGCGGGGCTTTCGTATACCGGGGAGGACGGGAGACCCGGCCTAGACCCCGGAGTAGCTGTGGAGGCCGGAGAAGTAGATGTTCACGATCGTGAAGTTGAACACGATGCACAGGTACCCGACGATCGAGAGCCACGCTGCACGTGTCCCGGTCCAGCCGCGCGTAGCCCGCGCGTGCAGGTACCCGGCGTAGACGGTCCAGATCACGAAGGTCCAGACCTCCTTGGTGTCCCAGCCCCAGTAGCGGCCCCACGCCTGCTCCGCCCAGATGGCACCGGCCATGAGGGTGAAGGTCCAACCGACGAAGGCGATGGCGTTGAGGCGGTAGGACAGGTTCTCGAGGCTGAGGGCGGACGGCACCAGGCGGAGGAATTTCGCGGGGTCCGCCTTACCCGCGAGGAGCTTGGCCTCGCGCGAGGTCTGCAGGAGCTGGAGCACGGACATCGAGAACGTGATCGTGAACAGTGCCGAGGACGCGACGGCGATGGATACGTGCACGATCAGCCAGTAGCTCTGCAGGGCCGGGATCAGGCGCGCGACCGGCGTGGGGAACCCGACAGTGGCGGCGCACAGCATGATGACCACGAGTCCCACCACGAAGGAGCCGACGAAGCGCAGGTCCTTGCGGGTGAGGGTGATGAGGAAGATCGCCGCGACGAGGAACGCGCCCGTGGTGCAGAACTCGTACATGTTGCCCCACGGGACGCGGTGCGCGGCGACTCCACGGGTGATGACGGCGGCACCGTGGATGACGGCGGCCAGGATTGTCAGCGAGACGGCGATCCGCGCGGTCCTGCGGCGGGGCCCGGATCCGTACTCCATGGAGTCGTCGGCCGCAGGCGACGTCCTCGCGGCCGCCGTCGTCGAACCCGCCCCACGGGAGCCGACACCGGCGAGGGCACGCGCGGGGCTCGCCTGCTCGCCGGCGAGGCGCGCTTCGAGGGAACCGATGGTCGGGCTCGACTTCACGAGGTCGAGCACGAAGAAGACGAGTGCCACCACGTAGGCGATGGAGGCCAGCAGCATGAAGAGCTCACTGACCTGCCCGAGCTCAGCGTTGACTGGTGCTGTCATGAGTTGTCCTTTGAGTTGTGGTGCGACTGCCCCGCGCCGGCTGCCGACGAGGCGCCGACCTCCTGCTGTCCATTTTCCCCCGCCGCGGCGGACGGCACCAACCAGCGGTCCGCCAGCAGCTTCTCGACGGCCTTGCCCTCGGTCGGCAGTCGGTTGTCCTCGCCGCGCGCGAGGAGCCCGTACTCGACCATGATGCGCCCGTCCGGGTGTTCGCCCGTCCGCACCCAAAGCCTGCGACGGCCGATGAACAGGGACGCGGAGAGGCCGAGCAGCGCGAGGGTCGAGAACACGAGGGCTCCCGTCTCGCCCGGATCGTGGTGGATGTCGAGTGCGACGTAGCGCTTGAGCCCGTCGAAGGTGATCGACCCCTTGCCCTCGGGCAGATCGAAGGTCTGGCCCACGCCGAGCACGATGCCGCCGTCGTCACTGTTCCGGCTGTTGAGCTCGGTGAGGTTCTCGGTATCGAGGACGTAGACGTTCTCCGGCGTGCCGTCGTCCAGCCCCAGGTCCCCGTAGTAGGAGTTCAGGTTGAGCTGCGGGTTGAAGGGGTCCGGGTCGCGCGAGAAGGAGACGCCCTGCTCGTCGACGAAGGCGGTGGGGAGGAAGAAGCCCACGAACCCGAGCTGGTCCGGCTTGGCATCCGGAGCCTTGATGACCATCAGGGAGGTGTAGAGGCCGTCCGACGGAACCGCGACGACGGGGCCCTGCTGGGCGATGTTCCCCTCGCCGTCCCGGACCGTCACCACGGGCGCGTAGCCGTTGCCGACGAGGTACACGTTCGTCCCGCCGATCGTGAGTGGTGCGTTGACCTTGAGGACCTGCTGCGTCTCGTCCTCCCCCGGCCCGTCCTGTGTGGTGACGTTCGCGGTGAAGTCGAGCGGCTGACCGTAGTGGCTCTCCTGCTCCCGGTCGAAGCGGACGTCGAACGAGTCGAGGCGGAGCGAGTACGGCTCGAGCTGGTCGTCCGAGAAGTTGGAGCCGGGGTTGAAGGTGTCGTAGCCGATGAGGGCGTTGACGAAGCTTTCACCCTCGACGACGACCTTCTGGCCGTTGTAGCCGAAGAGCCCGCCGACGGCGACCGAGACCAGGACGCCGATGAGTGAGGTGTGGAAGACGAGGTTGCCGAGCTCCTTCGCCAGGCCGCGCTCCGCGCCGACGGACGGACGGTCGGTCTCCGCGTCGCGCAGGTCCACGCGGTAGCCGCGCTTCCGCAGGACGGCGGCGGCCTCCTCGGCGGCGGACGCCGGGGTGAGACCGGCTTCGCGTGCGGTGTGCGCGGGCACCTCGAGCGTCCCGTAGACGGGCAGGCGGGAGAGCCGCTTGGGAGTGCGCGGGGGCTTGGAACGGACGGCCTTGAAGTGGGCGATCGCCCGCGGCACCACGCACCCGATGAGGGAGATGAAGAGCAGGAGGTAGATCGCGGAGAACCAGACCGATGAGTAGACGTCGAACAGCTGGAACCAGTCGAGGACGGGCCCGGTGTCGGGGTTGTCCTGGATGTACCGCGTGACCACGGCGGGATTGGCGGGGCGCTGCGGGAACAGCGAACCGGGAACGGCGGCGACGGCGAGCAGGAGGAGCAGGAACAGCGCGGTGCGCATGCTGGTGAGCTGCGTCCAAGCCCACCGCAGGGTGCCGAGGAACCCGAGTGAGGGCAGCACGACGTCGGACGTCGCGCCCTGGGCGCCTGCCCGTTCCCTCGTGTCCTGCGGAGTGTCCTGCTTCACTGTACCCTTTCCCTTCGTGTCGGTCCTCGCGTGGCTTGGGTCGTCATGGGTCAGATCGGCAGGACGACGTTGCCGATGAGGAGGTCCTGGAGTTGCGTGATCCAGTAGTTCCAGACGCCGGTCACCATGAGGACTCCGACCAGCACCAGCAGCCCTCCCCCTGCCCGCTGCAGCAGGAGCCGGTGCTTCCGGAAGAAGGCGAGGGCTCCCATGCCGCGCCGCACGCCCAGTGCGATCAGCAGGAACGGCAGGCCCAGGCCCAGGCAGTAGACGAACGTGAGGACGGCGCCCTTCAGGGCCGTCGCATCGTTCCCGGAGATCGCCAGCAGCTGCACGGCCCCCAGTGTCGGACCGATGCACGGAGCCCAGCCCAGTCCGAAGGTCACACCGAGCAAGGGGGCACCCAGGAGCCCCGCGGGCACCTTCGCGTGCACACGGCTCTCGCGCTGGAACCAGGAGATGCCGCCCATGAACACGATGCCCAGCAGGATCACGACGAGGCCGAACACCTGGATGAGCCATCCCTGCGAGACCCTCAGGAACGCTCCGAGCTGGCCGAACAGCGTTCCGTAGGCCATGAAGACGACGGAGAAACCGAGGACGAAGAGCCCGATCCCGGCGAGCATCCTCCCCTTCTTCTGCTTCTCGAGGTCCACTCCCGTCAGTCCCGTGACGTACCCGAGGTATCCCGGGACCAGGGGCAGGACGCAGGGGGACGCGAAGGAGACGAGGCCCGCCAGCAGCGCGACCGGCAGGGCGAGGAGCATGGAGCCGTTGAGGACGGCGTCGGCGAAGGCGTTCCCCGCCACGAGGGGAACGGACACGGTCAGCTGGCCCGCCATCGACAGGGTCATCGGCACGGCGCGGCGACCGCGCTACTCGGCGAGCGCATCGGAGATGAGCGCCTTGAGGGTCCCGCGGTCGGCGAGTCCGAGGATGCGTGCGGAGACCCGGCCCTCGCGATCGAGGACGATCGTGGTGGGAACGGCCTGCGGGGGAACGTACTGCGTCATATCGAGCAGCACCCCGCCGTCCTTGTCCTTGAAGCTCTCGTAGGGGATGCCGAAGCTGCGCTCGAAGGCCTCTGCCGTCGCCTGCTCGTCGCGGATGTTCACGCCGTAGAACGCTGCGCCCTGGGGTCCGTACTCGTCGTGGAGTGCCACGAGGTCGGGCGCCTCTTCCCGGCAGGGTGCACAGGAGGCGTACCAGAAGTTCAGGACGGTGACCTGGCCGCTCCAGTCGGAACTGGAGACGGAGGTGCCGTCGAACAAGCTGCCGGTCACGTCCACGGGCTCGCCCCGGTCCGCCTCCGCGTACTCGGTGACGGAGCCGTCCCCCGCAATGTAGTTCTTGCCGTCCCCCGCTGCGGCCTGCTGGGCGAGAGGATCCTCAGCGGCGCAGGACGCTACGAGCGAAACCGGCACGCTGAAGGCCAGCACCATACCCAGCTTGAGCAGGAGGCGGCGCTTGGGAGAACGGGCGGTTGTGGTCACGGCTTCTTCCGATGATTTCTACGGCGTGTAGTAATTCTATTACGCGCCGGGGACATTCGCCGCACCGGGCAGCAGGTCGGCGCAGGGCTCCGCGTAGCGCACCCGCCGGATGGCGTCGCCCTCGAAGTCGAGGGACGTGACCGACGTGAGCGTGCACTCGCGCTGGCGCGGGTCGTGCCACAGTCGGCGGTGCTCGGCGGCCAGCCTCGTCACCCAGATCGGCAACTGGTGGCTGACCAGGATGGCCTCGGGCGGACGATCCGCTGCTTCCTGTCCTGCGAGCTCGACGGCACGGCGTCGGGCATCCTGGACGCCCGCCATCACGCGCTCCACCTGCTGGTGGTAGGGCTCACCCCAGGACGGCTTGAACGGGTTGACGAGGAGCGGCCAGTAGCGCGGCTGGCGGAGCCGGCTCTTGATCTTCGACATACCCTCGAAGCCGTTCTCCGCCTCGATGATGCGCTCATCGGTCGTGATCGGGAGGCCCAGGGCGTCGGCAAGCGGCTGCGCCGTCTCCTGTGCCCGGGTGAGCGGAGACGCCACGAGGTGGACGATATTGGCACCCTCGTCCCGCCGCTGTTCGAAGTAGCCGGCCACCTGCTCGGCCATCCGCCGGCCGAGTTCGGAGAGGTGGAACTCGGGGAGCCTCCCGTAGAGGACCCCCTCGGGGTTGTGGACCTCACCGTGGCGCACCAGGTGGACGGTTGATCTCTGCATGCCTCCAGTTTCCCGCATGGCCCCGTGCGACGGCCAATCGGGAATCACGGCCGCCGGCCCTCGCCATCGCTTTACTTGAAGGTTTTACCGATCTCTGGAATAAAAGATGCATACGCATGCTTTTGTATCTCGTAAGCATGCGCCACCCACTTCCACTCAGGAGTTCACCATGACTGTCCCCTCAGGCCTCACCACCGGCACCTGGTCCTTCGACCCCGCTCACAGCGAAGTCGGCTTCAGCGTCCGCCACGCAGGCATCAGCAAGGTCCGCGGCTCGTTCAAGGACGTCGACGCATCCCTCGCGGTCGGCTCCTCCCTTGAGGACTCCCGCATCACGGCGACCATCAGGACCGCCTCCTTCACCTCGGGTGACGAGAACCGCGACGCGCACGTCAAGGGCGCCGACTTCTTCGACGTGGAGGAATTCCCGGAGATGACCTTCGTCTCGACGTCCCACGAGGGCTCGGGCGAGACCTACAGGATCCACGGCGACCTCACCATCCGCGGCATCACCCGGCCCGTCGTCCTGGACGCCGAGTTCAACGGCGTCGCGGTCGATCCCTTCGGTGCCACCCGCGCCGGCATCTCCGCCTCCACCAGCATCTCCCGCAAGGACTTCGGCCTGACCTGGAACGCGGCCCTCGAAGCCGGCGGCGTCCTCGTCGGCGACAAGGTGACCATCACCATCGAAGCCGCCTTCGTGGCTTCCGCCGCCGTAACGGTCTGATCGGCCGCCCGGTTTCCCTGCCGAAAGGCACTGCGGCTCACGGCCGGCGTCGTCCACTGGACGACGCCGGCCGTCGGCGTTGAGCCCTGTTCCCGCCCGGTCCGACGAACTAGGCTGACATGGACCGCATCCGCGCACGGCGCGTCCAGAGGGGCGCCCCGGCCGGATGGCAGACCACACGACGGGGCCGCGATGAGCACGCAGGACAACCCGCCTTCGGGCCAGGACGACAGGCAGTTCGGGACTCCCCCGGGTTCGACGGGCGGCACGTCCCCGTCCGGGCAGCAGGGCCCCTGGCAGCAGAATGGCGGCAGGACAGGCTACGGCCAGATGGGACAACCGGGCCACGCCGGCCAGTACGGCTACCAGGCCGCCCAACCCTACGCCTACCCCGGCGGAGGTGCGGGCCCGCGGCCGGTGGAGAAGGGTCCCGCTCCGGTGGAGGTCGTGAGGGCCTACTACCTAATCGTGGCCGCCGGCGCCCTCTCGCTCGTCGCGTCGATCATCTCGGCCCTGACCACCGAGGTACCCGACATCGCGGGCGCATCAGTCGGCGTCGGGCTGGGCATCGTGTTCGCGGCGCTCTTCGCCGCCGTGTACGTGGTGCTGGCGGTCTTCATCAGGAAGGGCCACAACTGGGCGCGCATCACCGCGACGGTGCTCGCCGCGCTGAACGTGATGTCCGTCCTCAGCAGCTTCCTCCTCATGCCGCTGGTCGGCCGGGCCGCCGAGCTGAGCGACCAGCCCCTGGCGACGCCGTCAGAACTGTCGCTCGCACTGGCCGTCATCGTCATGCTCCTCGGAGTCGCCGGCGTCGTCCTGACGTATCTCAGGCCCTCGCGGCCCTACTTCGCGCCGCGGCGGCTCGGCTACTGAGCGCGGCCCCGCATCGAGCGGATCATGCCGCGAGCGGGCTACTGGGCGCGGCCCGGCCTCGAGCGGGTCACGCGTCGGGCGGGCTACTGGGCGCGGGAGATCGGGCCGAGGTCCGGCTCCTGCGCCCTCTGCGCGTGGTACGCCAGGATCTGCAGCTCCGTGGACATGTCCACCTTCCGCAGCTGCACGTGCGGCGGCACCTGCAGCACCACCGGCGCGAAGCTGAGGATGCTCGAGATCCCCGCGGCGACGAGCCGGTCGCACAGCTCCTGCGCCACGGACGCCGGCACGGCGAGGACCACCATGTTGGTCCGGGTGCGCTCCAGCACCGTCTCGAGGTCGTCCACGGCGCTGACGCGGAGATACCCCACTTCGGAACCGACCACGAGCTGGTCCGCATCGAAGATCGCGACGATCTCGAAGCCGCGTGAGACGAACCCGGAATAGCCGGCCAGCGCGCGCCCGAGATTACCTGCGCCGAGAATGGCCACGCGCCAGTCCAGCGTGAGCCCGAGGGCGATGGAGATCTGTCGGTTCAGGTACTGCACGTCGTACCCGACCCCGCGCGTGCCGTAGGACCCGAGGTAGGAGAGGTCCTTGCGGAGCATCGGAGAGTTGACACCGGCGGCATCCGCCAGCTCCTCCGACGACACGCGTTCGATGCCCTCGGCCAGCAGGGAGTTGAGCGCCCGCAGATAGATGGTGAGCCGGGCGACGGAGGCCGGCGGAATGTGACGCGCCGAGTCGCCCACGGGGTGAAGGCCTGGCATCTCCGGCGTTGTCACTGTCATCGGCTCCGTTGCTAGCACCGCCGCGCCCGGTGCCGGGGCGGCAGTTCCTGGTGTCCCCCGGCGTCGGGGGCGGAAGTAGAACCACTGTATGCCGACGACGCGGGGCCTCCAAGCCGGGCCCTGCCCGGCAGGACGGTCAGCGCCCGGCAGGCCCGGGCAGGGCGGCCCCTAGGACAGCAGCCGGCGCAGCCTCGTCTCGTCGATGGACCAGAAGTCCCGCTGCACGCCGTCGATGAACAGGACGGGCAGTTCCTCGGCGAACCGTTTCCCGAGGGCGGGCGCATCCGTCACGGACAGCTCCCGCCACCCGAGGCCGAGTTCCGCCGTCACCCGCCCCACGACGATGCGCGCGTCCTCGCAGAGGTGGCACTCCGGCCGGGTCAGGAGAACGACGCCGGCACCAGGCGGATCCGCGGGCATTTCCATCCTCCAACCGTACTGCCGCGCCGCAGGGCAGGCACGGAGGGAAAGAACTAGACTCGCATCATGCCGGACGCCGCCCGGGGCACGCAGCCCTCCCAAGAGCCTCCGGCGCCGGCCGAGGGCGAAGCAGCCTTCTTCGATGTCGACAACACGCTGATGCGCGGCGCGAGCCTGTTCCACGTGGCCCGCAAGATGTACCAGCGCAAGGCCTTCACCCTCCGCTTCGCCGCGGGGCTGGCGTGGAAGCAGCTTCGCTTCATCATGCGGGGTGAGACGATGACGGACGTCAATTCGGTCCGCGACGCCGCCCTCGCCTTCGCCATCGGCATCGCCCACGAGGACATCCTCGCCCTCGGCGAGGAGGTGTACGACGAGATGATCGCCTCGAAGATCTGGCCCGGCGCCCGCGCCCTCGCGGAGCAGCACCTGTCCTCGAACCGGCAGGTCTGGCTCGTCACCGGGACGCCCGTCGAGGTCGCCGCGGTCATCTCGAGCCGCCTCGGACTGACCGGCGCCCTCGGCACGGTAGGCGAGGTCGCGGACGGCCTCTATACGGGAAAGCTTGTCGGCGAGTTCCTGCACGGACCCGCGAAGGCCGCCGCCATCGTGGCGCTGGCGGAGCGCGAGAACCTCGACCTTGCGCGCTGCTGGGGATACAGCGACTCCTACAACGACATCCCGCTGCTGACGGTCGTGGGGCATCCCGTCGCCATCAATCCGGACAGCAAACTCCGCCGCCACGCCCGCGCGAACAACTGGCCCGTCTACGACTTCCGCAGCGGCCGGCGGGCCGCCACGTTCGGCCTGCGCGCGGCCACCGTCGCCGGCTCCATCTACGGACTCTGGCGCGGGTTCTCCCGCTTCAGGGCCCACTGACGCAGCTGCCCCGTCCGTCCGGACAGCCCCGGCAACCCCCTCCGGACAACCCCGGCGGTGCTCCCGGAGCCCCCGGACAACCCCTGGAACGACGACGGCCCGGCTCCCCGCAGGGCGGGGATCCGGGCCGGTCGGCACACTCCGGCTCGAGGCCGGGCGCCTGTCTACTTCTTGTTGCGGCGCTGGTGACGGGTCTTGCGAAGCAGCTTGCGGTGCTTCTTCTTTGCCATACGCTTGCGGCGCTTCTTGATTACTGAACCCATAGAGTCCTCACAAACTGTTGTGTAGCCAGCGCGGATCCAGGCAGGAAGCCAGGAGGCCGGCGCTGTGATGACGAAAGGCGCATGCCTGCTGGCAGTTGCCCGGATGATGCAAAAAGTCGAGCGGGCCTAGGCCCGCCCCAAACGCTCCTTAACAGGGTACATCCGTTTGGAGAACGGACTGGACGGCCCGCCGCTCAGGCGCTCTCGGTCCGCACGTCGACCTGCGCCCGGTGGAGGAACTCCCCCACTGCCGATTCGGGGACCCGGTAGGACCGACCGAACTGGACTGCCGGCAGGTCTCCCGCGTGGACGAGCCTGTACACCGTCATCCGTGAGACACGCATGAGCTCGGCCACCTCCGCGACCGTCAGAAACTGCACATCCGAGAAATTCTTCCCGTCTGCCATCACACCACTATTCCTTTGCATGGAGGCCTGGATCCCGCTCCGGGACCGGCATCGAGAAGGATGCCCGGAGCGACTGCACGGCGTGTCGCCTTGTAGCAAAGGATGATCCGCCTGAGGAATCACTTTAGTGGCTGGTGCAACCAAACGAAAAGGACGCCCGGCACCGGCCCCGCACAGAGGGCCTCAGGAATCGCGACGACGGCGCAACTGCGACAGGAGATCTGCGGCGCGCTCGGCGGCCCTGCCCATGGTCCTGCCGATCTGCGCTCTCGGGGCACCTTGCTCGACCGGGACCTCCGGATCTGCCAGGACCGCAGCGGCGAGGACTCCCGCGTCTGCCGGCGTCGCCTCGGCGACCGCGCGGGACACGCCCTCCGGCACGACATCCGGCACAGCATCCAGTACAGGATCCGGTGCCGCGTCCGATCCCGCCTCAGGTACAGCCTCAGGTACAGCGTCCGGACCAGCGTCCGATGCCGTCTCGGGTCCCGCGCCGGACCCGGTTCCTGCGGCGACGCTTCCGCCGGCCGGTTCGGCGGCCCCGGGCTCCGCCACGCGCGGATCGAATTCGGCGAGCCAGTCCCGCACGAGCCCGAGAGGGGCGGTGTCCAGTGAGTAGTAACGCTTCTGACCCTGTGCCCTCATGCTGACCAGCCCTGCCTCCCGGAGGACTTTCAGGTGCTTGGACACCGTCGGCTGGCTCACCTGCAGCTCGACAACGAGCTCCCCCACCGCTTTGTCGCCGTCGCGCAGATGCTTGAGGATCTGCCTGCGCGTTCCTTCGGCGATGACAGCGAATACATCATCGATTCCCATTCGCCCACCCTAGCGATATATACGCCGGACGGCATCCTGATGCCCGGGAGATCAGTCGAACCAGGGGTCCAGCCCGTGGAGCGGGAACACTGCCTTGCGGGTGGCCATCACCGTGCGGTCCAGGTCGTCGTTCGGGTCGTACCCGATCTCCCAGGAGCGCCACCACGGATCGGCGCCGTCGCCCATCAGCGCCGGGGTGTCGATCCCGTGCCGCTCGAGCACGTAATCCCGCCACGCCGCAGGCACCGGAGTCGATGGCACTATCGCGGCTCCGGCGGCCACGGCGACCAGCAGCGTCCAGGACCGGGGCACCACGCTCGCCAGGGCGTAGCCGCCGCCGCCGGTCGCGATCCACCGCCCGTCGCAGAGCCGGTCCGCCAGCTCCCGCACGCCGAGCATCATCGCGTGCTGTGCGTCGACGCTGACGCGCAGGTTGGTGAGCGGATCCTCCCGGTGGGAGTCGCAGCCGTGCTGGCTGACGATGACATCGGGCGCGAAGGCTGCGGCGAGCTGCGGCACGACGGCGTGGAAGGCCCGCAGCACGGCGGAATCCCCCGCGACCGTCGGCAGCGCGACGTTCACGGCGTAGCCCTCGGCATTCGGTCCGCCCGTCTCGTTGGCGAAGCCGGTCCCGGGGAAGAGACTCATGCCCGTCTCGTGGAGGGAGATCGTCATGACGCGGGGTTCGTCCCAGAAGATGCTCTGGGTTCCGTCGCCGTGGTGGGCGTCGACGTCGATGTAGAGGACGCGCCGGGCGCCGCGGTCGAGCAGGCGCTGGACGGCCGCCGCGGCGTCGTTGTAGATGCAGAAGCCGCTCGCGCGCGACCGGGCCGCGTGGTGCATGCCTCCGCCGAAATTGACCGCCCGCACGACGGAGCCCTGCAGAATCGCGTCGGCGGCGCCCAGCGAACCGCCCGCAAGGCGGGCGCTCGCCTCGTGCATGCCCACGAACGCTGGGGTGTCCTCGGTGCCGAGTCCCCTTCCGGCGTCCGAGCGGTCCGGGTTGCTGCTGACACTGCGGACGGCACTGATGTAATCGGGGCTGTGGACCGTCGCGAGGTCGTCGTCCGAGGCCACGAAGGGTGACGCGACCGTCACGTGGCCGAGGTCGAGCAGGCCGCAGTTCCGCGTGAGGCGGGCGGTGAGGTGCAGCCTCTCCGGGTTCATGGGGTGCTGTCCGCCGAAGTTGTAGGCCAGCATCGATTCGTCCCAGACGACCTGTAGGGGCACCGCTGGCCCTGAATGCGTAGACATCCCTGCAAGGCTACGCGATAGGCGATATTCCGACGATGCATCCGGGTGAGATGCTTTACTACTGCAAGGGACAAGGGATGATTCCGATGCCGCTTCGGCGGGAGGACCAGCGAACGGGGCAGAGCGGGCGGCAATGGTGAATTTCCAGCCACGACGGCTGAAGGACGATCACAACGGGTACTTCAGGCTGTTGGCCTCGATCCGCGACTTCGTCGACTCCTTCGCGAACAGCTCGCCCGCCCGGCTCGCCCTCTTCATCTTCACCGCCGTCATCCTGGTCTTCACGGCACTGCTGAGCCTGCCCATGTCGACCAACAGCGGCACGGTCACCCCCCTCCACGATGCGTTCTTCACAGCGGTGTCCGCCGTCTGCGTCACCGGGCTCACCGTCGTGTCCACGGCGACGCACTGGTCCTTCTTCGGGCAACTGGTGATCCTGCTCGGCATCTTCATCGGCGGCCTCGGCACCCTCACGCTCGCGTCCCTCCTGGCCCTGATCGTCAGCAAGCGCCTCGGGGTCCGGGGGAAGCTGCTGGCGCAGGAGGCCCTGAACAATGCGAGCCGCCTCGGTGAGATCGGCACGCTCCTGCGGATCGTCATCACCACCTCCGTGGTGATCGAGGTGGTGCTCGCCGTCGTCCTGATCCCCCGGTTCATGCTCCTCGGCGAACCGTGGTGGCAGGCGCTCTGGCACGGCATCTTCTACTCCATCTCCGCCTTCAACAACGCAGGCTTCACCCCGCACAGCGACGGACTGGTGCCCTACGAGACGGATCTCTGGATCCTCACCCCCCTCATGGTGGGCGTCTTCCTCGGCAGCCTCGGCTTCCCCGTGGTCATGGTCCTCGTGCAGGTGGGCTACCGGTTCAGGAAGTGGACGCTGCACGCAAAACTCACGGTGTCCGTCTCGCTGATCCTGCTCGTAGCGGGCACCTTCGCGTGGGGATTCCTCGAGTGGGAGAACAGCCGCACGATCGCCGACCTCAGCGTCGCCGACAAGACCATCCATGCCTTCTTCGCCTCGGTCATGACGCGCTCCGGCGGGTTCAACCTCGTGGACCAGAACGACATGAACACGACGACGATGCTCCTGACGGACGCCCTCATGTTCGCGGGCGGCGGGTCCGCGTCGACGGCCGGCGGGATCAAGGTCACCACCATCGCCGTCATGTTCCTCGCTATCGTTGCCGAAGCACGCGGTGACTCCGACGTGCGGGCCTGGGGACGCACCATCCCGCACAGCGTGATGCGCGTCGCCATCTCGGTGATCTTCATGGGCGCCACGCTCGTCCTGGTCGGCAGCGGCCTCATCCTCGCCCTCTCCGACGAACCGCTCGACAAGGTGGTCTTCGAGGTCATCTCCGCGTTCGCGACCGTCGGCCTCAGCACCAACCTGAGCGCCGAACTGCCCCCTGCAGGCAAGTACGTCCTGTCCGCCCTGATGTTCGCCGGGCGCATGGGCACCATCACCCTGGCCTCGGCCCTCGCGCTGAGGCAGCGCAGCACGCTCTACCACTACCCCGACGAGAGGCCGATCATTGGCTGAAAGACCCGCCCACAACGCACCCGTCCTCGTGATCGGACTCGGCCGCTTCGGCGCGGCCACGGCCGAACAACTGGTCCGACAGGGCCGCGAGGTCCTGGCCATCGAGCGGGACCCGCAGCTGGTCCAGAAGTTCGCGGGCATCCTCACGCACGTCGTGGAGGCGGATGCGACGAACATCGACGCACTCCGTCAGCTCGGTGCCCAGGAGTTCTCCGCCGCCGTGGTCGGGGTCGGGACCTCTATCGAGTCCAGTGTGCTCATCGCCGCCAACCTCGTGGACCTCGGCATCGACCACCTGTGGGTCAAGGCCATCACCCCGTCGCACGGCAAGATCCTCAAGCGCATCGGCGCCAACCACGTCATCTATCCCGAGGCGGACGCCGGCCAGCGGGCCGCGCACCTCGTCGGCGGGCGCATGCTCGACTTCATCGAGTTCGACGACGGCTTCGCGATCGTGAAGATGTACCCGCCGAAGGAGACCCAGGGCTTCACGCTCGCCGAGTCGTCCGTGCGCTCGAAGTACGGCGTCACGGTGGTCGGCGTGAAATCACCCGGCGAGGACTTCACCTATGCGCGGCCCGAGACGAAGGTGTCCGGCCGCGACATGCTGATCGTCTCGGGGCACGTGGACCTGCTCGAGCGCTTCGCCGGCCGGCCCTAGCCACGGCCCGTCGGGGTCGGCCGACGGCCCGGCGGGGTCAGGCCGGCTCCGCCAGCTCGCGGGTGATCTCGGCCGCGCGGGCAGTGGCGGCCTGGGCGCCGTCCGCGATGATGTGTGCCAGCCCGAGCTTGTCGAAGGTCTCGATCGCGCTCTGCGTGGTGCCGTTCGGGCTGGTGACCGCCCGCCGCAGCGCCGAGGCGTCAGCGCCCTCCTCGGCGAGCATGAAGCCTGCCCCGGCGACCGTCTCGCGGGCGATCAGCCCGGCCAGGTCCGGATCGAGTCCGAGCTCCTCGCCTGCCGCGGCCATGGCCTCGGCGAGGTAGAAGGCGTAGGCGGGGCCGGAGCCGCTGACGGCCGACAGCGCGTCGACCTGCTCCTCCGGGATCTCGACGACGGTCCCGGCCGGCCGCAGCAGCTTCCGCGCCTGCGCCATGAGGTCCGGTCCGGCGGAGGATCCCGCGGAGATGGACAGCACCCCCCTGCCCAGCCGTGAGGGGGTGTTGGGCATCGACCGGATGACAGGCTGCCCCGCGGGCAGGGCGGCCTCGATCATCGCGATGGACACGGCGGCGGCAACGCTCAGGACCACGGCGGAGGGCTTCAGCGCCGGAGCGACCTCCCGGGCGAGCGGGACGATGCCCACGGGTTTCACCCCCAGGATGACGACGTCGGCGTCCTGGACGGCTGCGGTGTTCGCGCCGTCGACCTCCGAGGTGGCCCGCGCGTCGATCCCGTGGCGGTGCCGGAGTTCCTCCGCTCGCTCGGCGCGCCGCACGGTGGCCGTGACCAGGGCGGGGTCGAGACCGGCCGCCAGGAGCCCGGCCAGGATGGACTCGTTCATGGATCCGCAGCCGAGGAAGGCGATGCGCTGCGTGGTGTCCGTCGTCATGGCCCCATCCTGCCACGAGCTGTTTCCAGCCCGTTCCCAGCGTTCTGGGTGTTACGGCACAAGGAAGGCGCCTAGTATTCCAACTACCCCATAAAGGTGCGAGTGATAGGCCGGAATTCCTGATCCGGTCCGGCGTCGGCGGTAGTGGATGATCCCCAACATCCGTTTCCGCCGGCGCCATTCTTCGTGGTTCCGGCCCCGTCTCACCCGCCGTTGCCGGCGGAACGTCAGTGGCGCAGGTTCATCCGCGCGAAGCGGAGCGTCTCCGCGAGCCATTCCTCGCGCTCGCCCGCCCCGCGGGCCCGGCGCGTGCTGACCTCCACGGCCACCACCCCGTCCCACTCTGCGTCGGCGAGGTGGTTGAGCGCCTCGGCGCACCGCTGCTGGCCCTGGCCCGGGAGCAGGTGCTCGTCCTTGCCGTTCGGCGTGCCGTCCGTCAGGTGCACGTGCGCGAGCCTGTTCCCCAGGGTCCGGATCTCCTCGTAGGAGTCCATCCCGGCGATCGCGGCATGGGAGAAGTCCCACGTGATGCGCTCGTACGGCTCGGGAACGGGGTTCCAGTGCGGCAGGTACGCTTTCGCCTCGCGGCCCCGGACCTTCCACGGGTACATGTTCTCGACGGCGATCTCGACGCCGTACTCGCGGGCGACCCGCGTGATGCCCTCCGGGAACTCCTCGGCATAGCCCGTCTGCCACCGGAACGGGGGATGCGTCACCACGGTCTTCGCCCCCACCTCCGCGGCCATGGCGGCGGAGAGCTCGATCTTCGTCCAGGCCTTGCCCCACACCTGCTGCGTCAACAGGAGGGTCGGTGCGTGGATGGCCAGGATCGGCATCTCGTAGCGCTGGCTGAGCATGCTGAGCTGGTCGGGGTTCTGGCTCACCGAGTTGTTGGTGACCATGACCTCCACGCCGTCGTAGCCGAGGTCCTGTGCGAGCGCGAAGGCGTCGTGGACGGAGAGCGGATAGACGGATGCGCTGGACAGCGCGACCGGGATGCGGCCGTCGGGCTGTGCCACGTCAGGCTCCCCCGGGCAGGGACACACGGCGTGCCGAGTCGAGCTGGACATGGCCCACCCCGACTCCGGGCAGCGGCTCGTCGGCCTCGAACATCTTGGCGTCGAACCGCCGCAGCAGCAGGCCTTCCCGCAGCGCCCAGGGGCAGATGTCCATGGACGGGACGTCGAACAGTTCGAGGGCGCATTCGGCGACGAGCGCACCCGCGAGGACCTGCGGCGCACGGAGTTCGGAGACGCCGTCGAGGTTGATGCGGTCCTTGACGCTCATCGCGGCCAGCCGCTTGGTCCACAGCTTGAGGTCCTCCAGGCGCAGCTCGCGGCGCACGAAGGGCCCGGCGGCCGACGGGGCCGCCCCTGCGATGCGCGCCAGCGAGCGGAAGGTCTTCGAGGTGCCGGCCACGAGGTGGGGGCTGCCGAGGTGGGCGAACTGCGGCACCGCTTCCCGGAGGGTCTCCCGGATGTAGCGGCGCAGTTCCTTCACGCTCTTCGCCGACGGCGGGTCCCCGCGGAGCCAGTCGCGGGTGAGGCGGCCCGCGCCGAGCGGAACGGACAGCGCCACCTCGGGGAGCTCGTCCGTGCCCATCGCCATCTCGAAGGACCCACCGCCGATGTCGAGGTTGAGGATGGACTCGGCGCCCCAGCCGTACCAGCGGCGGACGGCCTGGAAGGTCACCGCGGCTTCCTGGTCCCCGGACAGTTCCTGGAGGTCGACGCCGGTCTCCTCGCGTACGCGCGCGAGGACCTCGCTGCCGTTGCCGGCCTCGCGGATGGCCGAGGTGCAGAACGCGAGGAAGTCCTCGGCGTCGTGCCCGCGCGCGAACTCACGCGCCTCGCCGACGAAGCCCACGAGCTCGTCCTGGCCCTCCCGCGAGATGCTGCCGTGCTCGTCGAGATAGGCCACGAGCTGGAGGGGCTTCTTGTGGGAGGCGAACGGCACGGGACGCCCACCCGGGTGGGCGTCCACGAGCAGCAAATGGACCGTGTTCGACCCTATGTCCAGCACACCTAGCCGCATTGTTCCCGCGCTTCCCGCTCATCCCCCGATATCGTCTGTTGTCCCGCGGCGCTACTTGCCCGCCGCGACCTTGCGCTTCGCAGGCGCCCGGCGCGTGGTCTTCTTCGGGGCCGGGCCCTTGGCACGCTTGTCGGCGAGCATGTCGATCGCCTGTTCACGTGTCAGTTCCTCGATCGCCATGGAGCCGGGCACCGTGATGTTGGTGACGCCGTCCGTGATGTAGGGGCCGAAGCGGCCGTCCTTCACCACGATGGGCTTCTCGCTCACGGGATCGTCCCCGAACTCGGCCAGCGGTGGGGTGACCGTCCTGCCGGCACGCTGCTTGGGCTGCTTGTAGAGTTCCTGCGCCTGCTCGAAGGTGATCGTGAAGATCTCCTCCTCCGAGCCGATGGAGCGGGAGTCGCTGCCCTTCTTCAGGTACGGGCCGAATCGGCCGTTCTGCACCGTGATCTCCTTGCCGTCCTCATCCGTCCCGAGGACGCGCGGCAGGTTCATCAGCTTGAGGGCATCCTCGAGCGTGACCGTGTCCACCGACATGGACTTGAAGAGCGAGCCGGTGCGCGGCTTGACCTTCGCGGGCTTCTTCGGCGGCTTGGGCTTGCCGTTCTTGTAGTACTCGACCGGCTGGCTGGCCAGTTCCTCGGCCGTCTGCTCGGGGATCAGCTCGATCACGTACGGTCCGTAGCGGCCGTCGCGTGCCACGATGGTCCGCCCGGTCTCCGGGTCGGTCCCGAGGACACGCTCCTCCGACGTCGGGGCCTCCATCAGCTCGATCGCCTTCTCGGCGGTCAGCTCGTCCGGCGCGAGGTCCTCGGGCACGTTCGCACGCTGCGGCTCGGTCCCCTCCGGTGCGTCCGGTGGCAGGGGCTTCTCGAGATACGGTCCGAACTTGCCCACGCGCAGCGTGATGCCGTCGGCGATCTCCACCGAGTTGATGCGGCGCGCGTCGATCTCGCCGAGCTCGCTGACGATCGTGTGCAGGCCGGTGTCCTTGCGGTCCCCGTAGTAGAAGTGGTTGAGCCACTCCACACGGCCGGTCTCCCCGCGGGAGATGCGGTCCAGGTCCTCCTCGAGCTCCGCCGTGAAGTCGTAGTCGACGTAGTCGTTGAAGTGCTCCTCGAGCAGGCGTACCACGGAGAAGGCGATCCAGCTCGGCACGAGGGCCTGGCCCCGAGTCCGGACGTAGCCGCGGTCCATGATCGTGGACATCGTCGCGGCGTAGGTCGACGGGCGGCCGATGCCGCGCTCGTCGAGGACCTTCACCAGGGACGCCTCGGTGTAGCGCGGGGGCGGCGACGTCTCGTGGCCGGAGGCCTCGATCGCCGTCGCGCCGAGGGCATCGCCCTGGTCGACGTTGGGCAGGCGCGTACCCTGCGCGTCGTCGTCGGTGCCGTCCTCGTTGCGGTCCGCGTCGCGGCCTTCCTCGTAGGCGGCCATGAAGCCACGGAAGGTGATGACGGTGCCGGATGCGGAGAATTCGGCATCCCGGCCGTCGGCGCTCCTGGCACCGAGGCGCAGCGAGGCCGTCGAGCCCTTGGCATCCGCCATCTGCGAGGCGACGGTCCGCTTCCAGATCAGCTCGTAGAGCCGGAACTCGTCGCCACGCAGGCCCTGCGCCACCTGGGCGGGCGTGCGGAAGGAGTCGCCGGCGGGGCGGATGGCCTCGTGCGCCTCCTGCGCGTTCTTGGCCTTGCCCTTGTAGACGCGGGGAGACCCGGGGACGTACTCCGGGCCGTACAGCTCCGACGCCTGGCGACGGGCGGCGTTGATGGCCTGGTCCGACAGCGCCGACGAATCGGTACGCATGTAGGTGATGTACCCGTTCTCGTACAGCCGCTGCGCCACCTGCATGGTGACCTTCGAGCTGAAGCGCAGCTTGCGGGCCGCCTCCTGCTGCAGGGTCGACGTGGTGAACGGCGCCGCGGGACGGCGCGTGTAGGGCTTGGTCTCCACGGACCGCACGGTGAAGGCGGCGCTCTCCAGCCCGACGGCGAGGGAGCGCGCGGCGTCCTCGTCGAGCCGGACGGCGCTGGCCGCCTTCAGCTCACCGCGGTCGGAGAAGTCCTTGCCGGAGGCGATGCGGCTGCCGTCGACGGCGACGAGCTTCGCGGGGAAGGTGCTGCCCTTCGAGGAATCCTCGGGTGTGAAGGTGCCCGTGAGGTCCCAGTACGACGCCGCGCGGAACGCCATGCGCTCGCGTTCGCGTTCGACGACGAGGCGGGTGGCGACGGACTGCACGCGGCCGGCGGACAGGCCCCGGGCCACCTTGCGCCAGAGGACGGGTGAGATCTCGTACCCGTAGAGCCGGTCGAGGATACGCCGGGTCTCCTGGGCATCGACCATGGGGATGTCGACGTCGCGCAGTTCGCCCATGGCGCGCGTGACGGCTTCCTTGGTGATCTCACCGAACGTCAGCCGGTAGACGGGGACCTTCGGCTTGAGGACCTGCAGCAGGTGCCAGGCGATGGCCTCACCCTCGCGGTCCGCATCGGTTGCGAGGTAGAGCTCGTCGGCGTCCTTCAGGGCTGCCTTGAGCTCCGCGACGGTCTTCCGCTTCTCGGGGGAGACGACGTAGTACGGCTCGAAATCCTTGTCGAGGTCCACCGCGAACTTGCCGACGGAGGACTTCTTGAGTTCCGCGGGGAGGTCGGAGGGCTGCGGCAGGTCGCGGATGTGCCCCATGGACGCGGCGACCTGGAAGCCCTCGCCGAGGTAGCCCGAGATGCTCTTGATCTTGCTGGGGGACTCAACGATGACGAGCTTCTTGCCGTGCTTCTTGTCCGTGGCCTTGGTCGGCACTTCTCTCCTATATAAGCGGGTGCGATGCCGCAGCAGGAACGCGGATATCCGGTCCGGATCCCGCTGCTGGGCCTCACCTGACAGTATGCGTCATGCGTACCTGCACAAGGGTAACCGCTGGTTTCAGGGCGCAGGAATCAGGAAGCCTTCCCGGATGAGCTGCTCGACGTCGACCAGCAGTGCCGCGGTGAAGGCCGCATCGGGCCTCTCCAGCAGCATGGCGAGGGCGCCCGCGATCTGCCCCGCCGTGAGGTCGCCGTCGCACGCGGAGACGAATCCGGCGAGCTCGGTGCTCAGGAGCGTGGTGCGCCGGAGGCCGGCTCCCTGCCGCAGAAGGATGACTCCGGGGTGCTCGGCACCGGGCCGCTGGTGGCGTTCCTCGGTGACGTCGTCGGCGACGAGCAGGAACTCGTCGGCGATGCCGATGCCCGAGGCGGCCTGCTCGGTGTGGGCGGCCAACCAGTCGCTGCGGCTGACGGCGGCGGCCAGGTGCGGGCCCACGGGCTGCTCGATGTCGTGGGTGATCTCCTCGAGCGTCACGCGGACGAGGTTGCTGGGTGTGCCCGGCCTGCGGAGCCACACCGACCCGAAGCCGATCGCCTCGACGTTCCGGGAGGCGAAGTCGGCCAGGTAGGCGGCGAAGCCGTCCAGGTAGGAGCCGCGGTCACGATTCTCGGCGGCGTCGCGCAGCCACGTCTCGGCGTACTGCACCGGCGTCAGCTGCTCACGCTGGATGATCCAGGCGTCCACGCCGGGAGGGACGAAGCTCCGGATGCGGCGATCCCACGCCGCACCCTCGGTGATCTCCCAGTTGCCGAGCAGTTGCGCGGCACCGCCCGGTGCGAGGATCCCGGGCAGGTCCCGGACCAGAGTCTCGACGATGGCATCCCCTGCCAGTCCCCCGTCACGGTAGGTATAGCCTTCCTCCCCCGTGCGCGGCGTGATCACGAAGGGCGGATTGGAGACCACCAGGTCGAAGTGCTCCCCCTCGACCGGCGCGAGCAGGCTGCCCCGGCGGAGGAGAACCCGGTCCCCGAGCCGCTGGGCGTCGATGTCCAGTGCCGGTGCGTTGAGCAGGAGGTTGAACCGGGCGAACGCGAGGGCGCGGTCGGAGATGTCGGTCGCCGTCACGTGGCGGGCGTGCGCCAGGAGGTGGAAGACCTGGATGCCGCACCCTGTTCCCAGGTCCAGGGCCCGGTCCACCGGCGTCCTCATGACGGTCTGAGCCAGGGTCAGCGACGCCCCTCCGATGCCCAGGACGTGGTCGTGGCGCAGGGCTCCTGGGCGCTGTTCCGCACCGAGGTCGCTCGCCACCCACAGGTTGCCTCCGACGTCCGAGCCGTAGGGACGCAGCTCGACAGCTGCACGCCAGCGCGTGGGGGCCGCTCCCGCATCGCTGCCGGCGGCACCGTCAGCGGTATCTCCGCCGGCTCCCGTGGCGCCTTCCGCGGCGACGCCGTCAGGCCCGGCCCTCTCGATGAGCCTCAGGCGTTCGAGGCCGGGGACGCTGACGCCGGGGAAAGCGGCCCGGAGCCCCTCTTCCGGAACAGTCTCCCCGAGGAGCCACAGCAGCACCGGGATGACCTGCGCGGTCCCGCCTCCACGGAGGAGGCGCCGGCATTCCAGGAGCGCCGGCACCAGCTGGCCCCGGCCGAGTGCGGAGTACGCGGGAGCGCCGAGAAGGGCTTCGACGCCGTCGACGGTGTAGTCGAGGGCAGCCAGGTCCCCGGCGAGCGCCTCGAGCGATGTCAGGTCCGTGCTCGACGGCGCGGACGCGACGTCGTCGTCGAACTCCTGCCGGCCGGCACTTCCGGTGACCGGCATCAGGCAGCGCCTGCTGCCGTGGCCTCGGCCTCGTCGGACTCGCACCCCTGCGGGCAGCGCAGGGTGGCGGGGTCCGCAGCGCACCCGGCGCAGTACAGGGTCAGGTTGCGGCAGGACGGGTTGGAGCAGTTCTCGAACTTGTTCGTGGGTGTCTGGCAGCGCACGCACTTGCCGATCGTCACGGCGTCGTCGCTGAATTCGAGGTGCATGCGCTTGTCGAAGACGTAGAGCGAGCCCTCCCAGAGTCCGCCGTCGCGGTACTTCTCGCCGTAGCGCACGATGCCGCCGTCGAGCTGGTAGACCTCCTGGAAGCCGCGGTTGACCATGAGGCTGGAGAGCACCTCGCAGCGGATGCCGCCCGTGCAGTAGGTCACGACAGGCTTGTCCTTCAGGTCGTCGTACTTGCCGGAGTCCAGTTCGCGGACGAAGTCGTGCGTGGTGCGCACGTCGGGGACCACCGCCCCCTTGAAGCGGCCGATCTGCGCCTCGAGGGCGTTCCGGCCGTCGAAGAAGACGACCTCCTCCCCCTCCGCCCGCTTGGCGTCGACCAGCGCATGCAGCTCCTCGGGCGCGAGGTGCGTGCCGCCGCCCACGACCCCGTTCCCGTCGACCTTCAGCTCACCCGGGGCACCGAAGGAGACGATCTCGTCCCGCACCTTCACGCTCAGCCTCGGGAAGTCGTCCGCGCCGCCGTCGGACCACTTGATCTCCATGCCACGGAACGCCGGGTACTCACGCGTCGTCTTCACGTACTGCTTCACGGCCGAGATCTCGCCGCCCACCGTTCCGTTGATGCCGTCCCTGGAGATGAGGATCCTCCCGCGCAGCCCCCACTTCTCGCAGAGTGCGCGCTGCCACAGGCGGATTGCCTCAGGATCCGGCAGGGGTGAAAAGGCGTAATAAAGGGCAATACGGTTCATCGACACGGCTTAAAGCCTACTTCGCGGCGTCACACGGCCGCCTCCGCGGCTGCAGTCCCTGTGATTCGCGGTCCCCGCGAACTATGGTTCAGCACATGGGCGCACACGCAGATGACGAGCTCCTTCAGACCTGGATCGACGGATGGTCCGCGTGCCGCGGATACGAACCGCATAGGGACGGGCGCAGTACCTCCGTCCTGCTGACCGACCAGCAGAACCGGACGGAGCACTTCCTCTTCGAACCCACCACCGAACGGTTCCTCGAGCTGGCATCCGAGACCCGGCAGGATCCGGGACGGGTGCTGACGGTCGTCACCCGCCGGATGCAGGAGCTCATCGACGCGGCCCAGCCGCTCCACGTGCAGGTCACGGACCGCCAGCAGTCCCTGATGAGTCTCGACATGCGGGGCCAGGACGTCGAGGACCCGCGGGCGCCCGGTGAGGACTTCACCCTCAAGCGCTCCCGTGAGGGCGCCTGCCGCAGCGTGACGGTCCATGCCGGCGGGGAGCTCGCGGCCCGGGGGTCGGTCGCCGTGGTGGGCGAGTACGCGGTCTACGATCGCATCGTCACGGAGGAGGGCTACCGGCGGCGGGGCCTCGGCAGCTACGTCATGCGTGCCCTGACCGCCGCGGTCCTGGAGGACGACATCACCACCGGGCTGCTCATGGCCTCGGCGGACGGCCGCGCCCTCTACGCATTCCTCGGGTGGCAGAATCTCGCCGACGTGTTCGTCATCAGAGGATAAGGACCGTTTCCGCCGTGCATGCGGGATGCGCGATGGGACAATTGCGGCGTGGCTGCGCAGAACTCCCTGATCCCGTTGCTCGGAGGTGGACCCGACCCTGAGCAACTGCTGCACGTCCGCGAGATCCCGGCCCGGGAGGCCGAGCACGCACCCTGGCCCGAATGGGCGCACCAGGACGTCATCGAGGCGTTCAGGACCCGCGGAGTGGTCGAACCGTGGCGGCACCAGGTGGAGGGGGCCAGGTCCGCCCACGACGGAGCGCACACGATCATCGCGACGGGCACCGCCTCGGGGAAGTCCCTCTGCTACCAGCTTCCGGTCCTCGACGAGATCCACCGCAGCGAACTCGGAAATCGCGCGACCCTCGCACCTAACGGGTCCGTGGCCCTCTACCTCGCGCCCACCAAGGCCCTGGCCGCGGACCAGTTGTCCGCCATCAACGCACTGAAACTGCCCACGGTTCGGGCCGAGACGTACGACGGCGACACGGAGTCCGGCGCGCGCCGCTGGATCCGCGACCACGCGAACCTGGTCCTCGCGAACCCGGACATGCTGCACTACGGCATCCTGCCCAACCACACCTGGTGGGCCCGCTTCTTCCGGCGCCTCAAGTACGTGATCATCGACGAAGCCCACAGCTACCGGGGGGTGTTCGGCTCCCACGTCGCCAACCTCCTCCGACGGTTGCGGCGGATCTGCGCGAGCTATGGCGCGAACCCTGTGTTCATCGGGGCCTCGGCGACGTCGGCGGAGCCCGCCGCGTCCTTCGGGCGACTGATCGGCGCCCCGGTGTCCGCCGTCGCCGAGGACAGCTCGCCGCACGGTTCGACGACGGTCGCGTTCTGGGAGCCCCAGCTCACGGGCATGAAGGGCGAGAACGGCGCTCCCACCCGGCGGACCGTCATTGCCGAGACGTCCGACCTGCTCGCGAACCTCGTGTCCTCCCGGGTGAGGACCATCGCGTTCATCAAGTCGCGTCGCGGTGCGGAGAGCATTGCCCAGACCTCCCGGAGGATGCTCGAGGATGTGCACCCGAGCCTCCCGCACCGCATCGCGGCCTACCGGTCCGGATACCTGCCGGAGGAACGCAGGGCGCTCGAAGCTGCGCTGCGGAGCGGGGAACTGCTGGGTGTCGCCAGCACGTCCGCGCTGGAACTCGGCATCGACATCTCCGGCCTCGATGCCGTCCTGGTGGCCGGCTGGCCCGGGACGAGGGCTTCCCTCATGCAGCAGATCGGCCGCGCCGGACGGTCAGGACAGGACGCCCTCGCGGCCTTCGTCGCCAGCGACGACCCGCTGGACACCTACCTGGTGCACCACCCCGAGGCGGTCTTCGACCTCGCCGTCGAGGCGACCGTGTTCGATCCCTCCAATCCCTATGTCCTCGGTCCGCACCTGTGCGCCGCCGCGGCCGAGCTGCCCCTCACCGAGGAGGACCTCGGCCTGTTCGGTGCGACCGCGGAGGATCTGCTCGGCACCCTGTGCGACCAGGGCTTCCTGCGGCGGCGCCCCGCGGGATGGTTCTGGACGCACCCGCAGAGCGCCGCCGCGATGGTCAACCTGCGCGCCGACGGCGGCGGGCCGATCAACATCGTGGAGGCTGATTCCGGGGCGCTGCTCGGGACGATGGACTCGCCCCAGAGCCACTACCAGGCGCATCCGGGCGCGGTTTACGTCCATCAGGGGCGGACCTACGTGGTGCAGGAGCTCAACGAGCAGGACCACTGTGCTGTCGTCTCGCGCGCCCATCCCGACTACTACACGCAGGCGCGGGACGTCACGCAGATCGAGGTCATCGGGCGCGACGTCAGCCGACTCTGGGGCGGTGTCCTCGCCAACTTCGGCGATGTGAAGGTCACCACCCAGGTGGTGTCCTTCCAGCGCAAGGCTTTCTCCTCCAACGAGGTCCTGGGCGAGGAGCCGCTCGAACTCGGGGCACGGGACCTCTTCACGAAGAGCGTGTGGTTCGAGATCAGCGCGGAACTCCTCGCGGCGGAAGGCATCCTCGCGGAGGAGCTTCCCGGAGCACTCCATGCGGCGGAGCATGCCGCGATCGGGCTGCTGCCCCTGGTGGCGTCGAGCGACCGGTGGGACATCGGTGGGGTGTCCACGGCCCTGCACGCCGACACGGGGCTGCCGACCATCTTCGTGTACGACGGCCACCCGGGCGGTGCAGGCTTCGCCGAGCGCGGTTTCGAGGCGGCACGGACCTGGCTGTCCGCGACCCGGGACGCGATCGAAGCCTGCGAGTGCGAGTCCGGCTGCCCCTCCTGCGTCCAGTCCCCGAAGTGCGGCAACCGCAACAATCCGCTCAGCAAGGGCGGTGCCGTCGCGGTCCTCTCCCTGATCCTCAAGCAGGCCGCCGGCGCGGCGACCGGAGCCGAGCCGGCACCGGGGACGGACTCCGCCTCCGGGACGGGTTCCGGCTCCCGCGGTGCACCGGCGTCCGGAGCGGCGGCGTCCGGAGCGGCGGCCGGATCCACGGTCGTCACGTCCGGAGTGGCGTCCGAAGTGGCCTCCGGATCCGCCATCGCATTGGGCCGGAAAGCCTAGACCGCCAGGACCAGGAGACGGCGTCATGGAGGACGTCCAGGCCGCGCTGCCGTCGACATCATGGCGGCGGCCCGGCCCGCGCCGCACCCACCGCATCGGGAAGCTGGCCCGCAATGCCGACGGAGACGCGGACCAGGGCGGTTCCCGGACCCGTCTCGCCGATGGTGCAGGCCTGCACAACTGCGCCATGGTGTTCCGCAACTGATCCGGCCGTGGAGCACGGGTCGCCGACCGTGAGTCCCCGGGCAGCGTCCGCTGCGGCCAGTGCGGCGAGATCTGCTGCTGTCGCCGCTTTCGACGCGCCCGATGCGGCCTGCAGCAGCAGGGCCGCGGAGGCGATCAGCAGCAGTGCCAGCATGGCGAGGCCTGCCATCAGCAGCGTCCCGGCCCCGCCCTCGGAGTCGATGGGCGACCCCGCGCTGCCCACGGTCATGCACCTACCCACGGTCCTCCTCCTTCCCCGAGGCGGTCGCAATCAGCTCGATTCCCATCAATTCGACGACAGGCCCATCGACCCGCGCCCTCACCTCCACGGTGGTCCAGCCGGAGCCGAACGCCACGGAAGTGGTCGCGTTGCTTCCTGCAAGCCGCCGGACCGTCTGTTCCACGGACGCACTGCTCTCACCCCGCATGGCCTCGCGTGCTCCTGCCCGTGCTGCTTCCTCCAGCTGCAGCTGGACCGTGCCGATGTGCGCGGTACCGAGCAGGAGCGCGAGCAGGACGACCAGGACGGGAAGGACGACGGCGACCTCGGCGGTGACCGACCCGCGCTGGCCAGGGCGTGCGCGTCCCCTGCCACGGTCCCAGGCGGAAGGCGTCCCGCCGAGACCGCCGGCAGGAACGCGGCGGCGGTGCGGTTCCCATCCCGTCCGTCCCCGCCGCGGCCTGCCCCGGTCCGCACCCATCAGCCGAAGTTCAGCGCAGACGTGATCAGGGACATCAGGAGGCCCTTGACCTCGCCACTGGACAGCACCGCGACGAGCAATGCCGCGAAGGCGACTGCGGCGAGCGTGGCGATGGCGTACTCGGCGGTCGCCATGCCTGCCTCCCCACCGGGCACGTCATCCTGGCGGTGCCGGATGATCCGTGCGTTCGACCGCCGCCGCCGGGCATCAGCCCGACGGGCGGCCCGGTCGCCCACGGGCTCCGGGCGGGGGAAACACCCCTTGCCGTCCTGTCCGAGGACCGGCTCGGGGCTGACCCCATCGACCGGGGACTCGCTGATCGGGCAGAACGATCCGTCATGTCGGGCTTCCGCGGGCACCTGGAACGAGGAACCACCCGGCATCCTTGCGTGTGTTTCCGATGACATGGGAACTCCTTCTGTCGGCGGGGGCGTTGGTCCCCGTGCTGGGAGCGGCAGTCGCCGCAGGAACAACTCTCCCGAGGGGGACGTGCCCGGTGGATTCCCCGGAGGGCTAAGTGGATAACTGCTGGCGGAACTAGAGGGGCAGGAGCCCCAGGACGACGGGCACGACTCCGAGGCAGATGAAGGCAGGTAGCGAACACAGGCCGAGGGGCAGGACGAGTTGCACTCCCAGTGCCGCGGCTTTCCTGTCCACCTCCCGGTTGTGCCGCCGTCTCAGCTGAGCCGCGTGGGCATGCAGGAGCGCCGCGGACGGCGCACCCGTGGACGTGGCGAAGCGAAGGCCCTGCCGGACGTCGTCGACGACCCCACCCTGAACCGTCACTCCACGTCCCCGGCGGAGCCGGGGAGCCCGCTGCTTCCGGGCAGCGGGACGGCTCCTACCGGTCCACCCGTCGTGCCTCACGGCTCTGCCGGCGGATTCCCCTGCGATGTCCCCCGCGGCATCCCATGCGGCATCCCATGCGGCGTCCCATGAAGCGCCGAGGACCCGGGCGGCGTAAACGCGCACCAGGGACGAGCGGATCCGGGGCTCGCAGGTCTCCGCCACGAGGAACAGGGCCTTCTCGACCGAGGCACCCGAGGACAACACGGCGGCCAGCAGGTCGAGGATGAGCGGGGCGTCCCTGATCCCCCGTCGTCCTCCCGGACGTGCGGGTGGCGGGATCCTGGTCCTGACCCGTCCCGATCCGACCATCAGCGTGAGAGCCGCAGCGGCCAGCAACAGGGAGACCAGTGGCCCGGCCATCATGGCGCACCTCCTGCGCGCTGCACCAGGCGCCGGGACCATTCGCGTGATGCCACCATCAGGACTGCGCCCGTCATGAGGGCGAGCCGTCCCAGGGCCGAGCCGGCGAGTACCTCGAACGGGTTGATGCCGAGGGCGAAGCCGAGGACCAGGCCGACGACCGGTAGCCAGGCGAGGAGGACGACCGTTGCACGGGGTCCTGCCAGCGCAGTGTCGCGGGCGGAGAGCCCGTCGAGCTGGGCGTCGAGCTGGGCCGCGTAGTGCTCGAGGATCCCCGCCAGCGGCGCCCCGCTGCGCTCTGCAACCTCCAGACAGCCCGCGAGGTCGATCCACAGGCGGTCGACGTGGGCGCTGCTCGAGCCCCTGCGGTGTGTGGCGCTGGAGCCTCCCGCAGCCTGACGGAGGGCATCCGGGACGCTGAGGCCCAGGCCGGCCGCCCGGCGTGCCGTCGCGATCACCGGTAGGGCTGCATCGCCGAAAGCGCTGTGCCGATCTGCATAGACGAGCTCGAGGTCCGCCCACAGGACGTGGGGTGGCCGCCCCGCCCTGAGGAGCCCGGCCAGCTGGTGGACGAACAGCGGCAATTCGTGCAGGTCGGCCGTCCTGGCGCCCGTCGGCCCGCGCCCTGCCCGGACGCCGGCGCCCCGGACACCGGACGCCCCGGCGAGGACCGTACCTGACTGCGGCCTCCTGCCCCGCGGTACCGCCCTGGGGAGTGCGAGCACGATGGAAGCACACGCCAGCAGGCATGCGACGGTCGTCCCGGTCACGGGTCGGGCCCGGTCCAGCCCACCCTGACGGCGAAGCCGCTCCATCCCGCCGCCCGGCGGCAACCCGTACCGGTATCGACCAGGGCGGGCGTCACCGCGAGGTCCTTGCCCTGGCTCAGCTCCACGAGTCCGATGCTTTCGACGCGTCGGCCCCGGGTATCGCGTACGACATGCACCACTACGTCCAGACCGCTGGCCGCCTGCAGTGCGAGGGCTTCCGGGGCCAGACCAGCAAGAGCGGCGAGCGCGCTCAGACGGGCCGGGACGGCGTTCGCCGAACTCGCATGCACCGTTCCCCCACCGCCGTCGTGCCCTGTGTTCATCGCCGACAGCAACTCGCGAACCTCCGCACCGCGGCATTCCCCGACCACCAACCGATCCGGCCTCATCCTCAGCGCCTGCCGCACGAGTTCGGTGAGATCGAGCACGCCCGCCCCCTCGAGGTTGCCGTGACGGGACTGGAGTCCGACCGTGTGCGGGTGGGACGGGTTGAGCTCTGCCGCATCCTCGACCAGCACCACGCGCTCCTGGTGCCCGGCCAGGCCGAGGAGGGTGGAGAGGAGTGTGGTCTTCCCGGTTCCTGTCGCACCGCTGACGAGGAAATTCAGGCGGTGCCGCATCATCAGCGTCAAGGCCTCTGCCATAGCGGGGGCGACTGTCCCGCTGGCGACGAGCTCCGGGAGGGTGAACACCCGGGGCCTCCGGATCCGGATCGACAGGAGTGTCCCCGCCGTCGAGATCGGCGGGAGGACGGCGTGGATCCGCAGCCCTCCCAGACGCACGTCCACGGCGGGACACCCGTCGTCGAGGCGCCTGCCGCCGGCGGCCACGAGGCGGACGGCGAGCGCGCGCACCTCCTGGTCGGTGTCGAACATGCAGCCGATTCGCCGCAGGCCGGTCGCGCCGTCGACCCACACGTCATCGGGCCCGTTGACGAGGATGTCCGTGATGGTTTCCTCCGCCAGGAGATGCTCGAGCGGCCCCAGTCCCTTGAGCTCGGCACGGACGTGATCGAGCGCGGACAGGGTCCCCTCCGACCCGAGCAGCTTCCCGCTCGATCCCACGGCGTCGGCGAAGGCCGCTCCGGTCGCCGGCACATCTCCGGCAAGAACAGCCCTCCGCACCGACTCGACCATGAAGGCCCCCGATGCCCCGGAGGACGCCGATGCCCCGGGTGCCCCTCCGGGATCCTTGCCCCCTGCCCTGTCGCCGGCCGGCCACCCCGGAGGATCCTGGTAGGCAGGGACACTGCCGAGGGTGGCACGCAGTTGGCGCCGGGTGGGGCCGCCCGGCATGTCGCCGCCCCTCATGCCGTCCGCTCCCTACCCGCCACGGCGCCCCCGACGGCGCCCCCGACGGCACCCCCGACGGCACCCGCGACGGCACCCGCGACGGCACCTGCGACGGCACCTGCGACGGCACCTGCGACGACACCGTCGACCACGGACTGAACGAGCTTCCGCGCCTTCTTCGGCAGGCGGAAATCGAGCATCCTGCCGTCTGCTTCCGCCTGCGCCACTCCCCGCACGAAGGGAAGGTACGGGAGGGGGCCGGCTCGTCCGACGGATTCGGCGACGAACCACGCATCCAGGCGGTCGAGGACCGGACCGCGCAGCACCACCGTCACGGGTGCCGACCCGAGGGCCTGCAGGACGGCGGCAGCTGCGGCGACGCTGCGAGGCCGGGCCGGGACGAGGAGGACCAGCCGATCGCACGCAGCCACCAGCGACGGAACGGCGGCACCACTGCTGCCCAGATCGATGAAACTGGTGTCGAAGGCACCCCGCGCAGCTTCGAGGACGACTCCGGCGGACCCCATGCCGTCCCCTGACAGAATCTGGACGGCGCCGGTCGGCGCGGCGTGTGACAGCAGGGAGAAGGTACCGTCCGTCGGCAGCGCCGCCGCGAGCTGCTCGGCACTCAGTGTGCCTCGGATCTCCCCGAGGTCATGCCATCGCACGCCGGGGCGGTCCTCGAGGCCGAGGGCGAGGTCCAGGCCCCCACCCAGGGGATTCCCATCCACCAGCAATGCGGACCCTCCCCCGGCGGCGGCATGGCGTGCACACCAGAAAGCGAACGTACTGACCCCACATCCGCCGGCGGCCCCGAGGACACCGACCACGGGCCCGGTGGCGGCCGGGTTCAGCAATCGTCCGAGGTGTTCCGCGAGCCAGCCTGCACCCTGGGGCAGGATGACGACGCGGGACGACGGCAGGCCGGCGGCGCTCCCCCATGCCCTCGCTTCATCCCCGGCTCCCCCGACCACGATGACCTCACGCCGGCCGTGCAGCCCTTCAGTGACCTGCTCGCAGCCGACGAGAAGCACCAGTGGATCGAGGGAAAGGGCTTCGGCGAGGACGGGCACGAGCATCGGCGCGACGCCTGCGGCAGCACAGGCCCTCGCCACCTGGTCCTTGACCAGCTGCGAGCCGCCCGCAAGGACCACCGGCCCCCGCCGGGCGTTCAGGGCCCACATCGCCTGCGTCATCGGTCAAGCGTCCTCGGCGGGAGTTCCCTCCGGAGCGGGCACGGCCGCCATGTGGACAACCCTCCCGATTCGAGGAATGACACCCCCACCGCCGACAATGTGCTCATGTACATTGCCGTGGCCTCCGTGCCGTCGAGTCGCGGTGGCAGCGCAGGAATGGCGCTCCAGCAGCTGGACTCCGAGGGCCGGCAGCTCGGGGAGCCCGACGTCGTCGATCACGACGCGTTCGCGGCCGCCGTCGCAGAGGCGGAGACCCGGCGGCCGCGCTGGGTCTGGAGCAGCACGCGCCTCTGGTACCCCGACCTCCTGTCCGCAGGCGTGTCCGTGGACAGGTGCTGGGACCTGTCGCTGACGGGAAACATCCTCGCGCACTCGCCGTCGTGCCGCCCCTCTCCGTACATCGAATCCCTGAGGGCCAGCGCCGGAACGGACGATGGCACGGAGCCTGCCCGTCACCTGCTGCCGCCCCCTGCGGCGCCGAACCAGCACTCGCTGTTCGACGAACCGCAGGAACCGGTGGGCCCCCCGGTGGGCGACGTCGCCGGGCAGTTCAGGGAGCAGCTCGCCGCGGTATCGGGTGCGGGGCCTGGGCGCCTGAATCTCCTCGTCGCCGCGGAATCCGCGGGCTCGCTCATCGCCGCCGAGATGGAGCACTGGGGGCTTCCCTGGCGCCGGGACGTCCATGAGGACCTGCTGGAACGGACCCTCGGACCGCGCCCGCCGGAGGGCTCGAGACCGGCTGAGTTGGAGCGGCTCGCCCAGGAGCTGCGCACCGCCCTGGGTAACCCCTCGCTCAATCCCGATTCACAGCAGGAGGTTCTGCGCGCCCTGCACCGCGCCGGTATCGAGGTCCGGACGACGCGCTCCTGGGAACTCGAGCGGCAGGAGCATCCGGCCATCGAACCGCTCCTCGCCTACAAGAAGCTCTCGCGCCTGCTGACCGCGAACGGCTGGAACTGGCTCGACGCCTGGGTCCGGGACGGCAGGTTCCGGCCCGAGTACGTGGTGGGCGGTGTCGTGTCGGGACGCTGGGCGTCGCGCGGCGGAGGTGCACTGCAGATCCCACGGCAGGTGCGCGACGCCGTCCGGCCCGACGAGGGCCATGTCTTCCTCGTCGCCGACGCGGCGCAGCTCGAGCCGAGGGTCCTGGCAGCCCTCGGGCAGGACGCGGCGCTCGCAGCCGCGGCCCGCGGACAGGACCTCTACCAGGGGATCGCGGACCAGGGGTTCGGCGGCGACCGCGCTCAGGCGAAACTCGCCATGCTCGGCGCGATGTACGGCGCGACGAGCGGCGAATCGGGCAGGCTGATGCCACAGCTGACGCGCGCCTACCCGCGGGCCATCGCCGTCGTGGAATCGGCCGCCCGGGCCGGTGAGGCAGGGGGCGGCGTTTCCAGCTACCTCGGCCGCGGCTGCCCGCCCGCGTCGGAGGAATGGCGAGCGAGGCAGAGGACGACGACGGCGGAGGAGCAGCGCCGGGCGGACGGAGCGGCCCGGGCTCGCGGCCGCTTCACGCGGAACTTCGTGGTCCAGGCCTCGGCTGCGGAATGGGCGCTGTGCTGGCTCGCCGAGATCCGACGGCGGCTGGCCGCAAGCAGCATCCCGGAACCGCGAAGCCGCATCATCTTCTTCCTGCACGATGAAGTGGTGCTGCATGTCCCCGCGCAGCAGGCGGACGAGGCGGGCACCATCCTCGACCTCGCCGCCCGGGCGGCGACGCGGCTGATCTATGGCGACATCCCCATCGAGTTCTCCATCAACACCGTCGCGGTCTCCTCTTACGCGGACGCGAAGTAGTTCGGACTCCGGACCGTTGTCCACATCGTCCGAGGACACTTCGAGCACGGACCGGTCTCCCCGTACGGTGGCAGCACGAGTGCGGGAAGGCGGAGTGCGTGAACGTCCTGAGGATCGATACCGACCGGTACGCGGAAGCAGCAACGCTGGCCTCGGTCGCCGCCCGTGGACTCGCCGACGCCGCGGGTGCGGCGAGTGCGGCACTGGTGCGGACCGCCGGCATGGCCGGGTGGGACGCTCTGGGCGCCGGCTGGGCCGCCTCCTACGACCCGGCGGCCCGCGAGGTCCTGGCCGCGTGCCACGAGCTCGCGCTCGCGTCATCGGACACGTCGCAGGCACTGGCCATCTCGGCGGGAAACTACATCCTCGCGGAGCACGTCGCTTCCGGCGGCATGTCCGCGCTGATTCGCCCGTCGCTTCCGGCGGCGGTCGGGGAAGGAGCCGCTCCGTGCCCGCCGTCCGCCTGTGATGTCAATCCCGGCTGGCCCCCTCCGTGCTGGGACATCGTCGCCGGGATAGCCGGCGTGGCGTGGCCCTCCGGTGATCCGGAACTCCTCCGTTCGGCGGGGATGTCCTGGGCCGTACTCGCCAATGACGTCGACGCGACCCTCGACGGTCCCGCCTCCCAGTCGCACATGCTCCTCGATGGCCTGCTGGCCGAGGATCTCGTGCTCCTCCGGACGAGGAGTGCGGTGCTCCAGAGCTGCGGCCGTCGTGTTGCCGAGGCGTCGAGGGACATCGCCACCGGGTGCGCGTCGCTCGCCGCCGCCGTCGAGCAGGCGCATCAGGAGCTGATCAACGAGACCCGGTCGTTCACCCTGGAGTGTGCGGCGCTGGCGGCCGTCGGAACCGCGCTGAGCTTCGCCACGCTCGGTGGTTCGGCCGCGATCACCGCCCTGGTCGGTGCGGCCCGCACCGCGCAGATGGTGGCCCGGGTACATCAGGTCCTCGCACGGCTGAGCGCGCTCGCGCGCACCGTGCCGGTCGTTGCCGCGCGGCTACCCGGAGCGGCGAGGCTGGTCACGGGGCTGCAGGGCGCACGGGCGCCGGCCCTTCTCCGGTCCGCCCGACAGGCGCTCGGATCGGCGCCGAGCGCGGGAACCGCAACGGGTCGCCCGTCCCGCCTCGCGCCGGCCGTGCGCATCCTCCGGCCCCTCGGAGCGGCCGGGCTCCGCGGACTCGATTCGACGGCTGTCTCCGTCGCTCTGTCGAGTCCTGCCGTTCTGGCGCGGAACGTCCTGTCCTACCAGGTGCGGCGCGCCGTGCTCGGACCCGGGGCGGTCAGGGGTAGCGGGGCGGATCAGGCCCTGGCGGTGCTGCGGAGTTCCCGCTTCGGTGCCTCGCCCGTCGTACCCGCCGCCGAGGCGGCCCTCAGGGCGAAGGGCCGGGTCGACACGGTCACCGGCCTGGCTGCCCTTCCGGGTTCCATCAGGGACCGGTACTCCCCCGGTCGCATCCGGATCCCGGCGGCCGGCTTTCAGGGTCCCGGCCGGCTTACAGGGGCGCGGGGATCTCCCGGGACCGGTCCCAGGCGCGCGTCCAGCCGAGCCCATCGAACAT
Organism: Arthrobacter rhamnosi; assembly: GCF_054510855.1. Lineage (NCBI taxonomy): Bacteria > Bacillati > Actinomycetota > Actinomycetes > Micrococcales > Micrococcaceae > Arthrobacter > Arthrobacter rhamnosi. The sequence goes on from NZ_JBTNDT010000006.1 coordinate 177,426, forward strand.
CGCGTCCAGCAGCATCGCCGTGAAGCCCCAGATCACGGCTTCCGGCACCAGGAATGCGGGGGTCCTGCTGACGAATCCGTCGCGCCGGACCACGGCGGTCCTGCGGTGCTCCGGATCGAGGAGGGTGCTCACGGGAGCCCGGAAGACCAGCTCTGACTCCGCCGTATCGACGGCATGGATCGGCGACTGCTCGGCCCACCATCCGAGCACCGGCGTGACCATGAAATTGCTGACGGGAAGCCCCACCTCCGGCAGCAGGCCCAGGATCTCGATGCCGTCCGGATCCACGCCTGTCTCCTCCCGGGCTTCGCGCAAGGCCGCCGCGCCCTCATCCGCGTCACCCGGGTCGATGGTGCCGCCGGGGAAGGCGACCTGGCCGGGGTGGTTGGACAGCGAGCCGGCGCGCATCACGAACAGGATGTCCAGGTCGCGACCGGGGACGTCGTCGGGACCGGGATGCTCAGGATCTCGCGCGGAGGGTTCGACGTCGCGCGGACCGACCAGGATAAGGACCGCCGCACGCCGGGCCCGTGCGGGATCGAGCCGTGCGAACTGCCAGCCGGTCGGGCGCACCAGGGCGGCGTCGGGGCGGTCCATGGACTTCGCCCACGCCGCCAGTTCGTCGTACACCGTCACGACAGGACCGGTTCCGCGGGCGCGCCCCGGACCAGGGTGGGCCGGAGGCTAGGCACCCAGACCGTACCCGGCCTCGCGGAGCTCCGCGCGGGTCCGCCCGGCTCGCATCAGCTCCACCAGTTCCTCGCGGCCGGGTGCCAGCTCGTACTTGAGCAGCTTCGCCGCCTTCATCGGGTCCACCTCACCTTCACCGAAGGACGGACACAGCGCGGCGACGGGGCACACCCCGCACGCGGGCTTCTTGGCATGGCAGATCCGACGCCCATGGAAGATGACCTGGTGCGACAGCATGGTCCAGTCCTTGCGCTCGAACAGGGCACCGACCTCGCGTTCCACCGTGACGGGGTCCTCCGACGCCGTCCAGCGGAACCGCCGGGACAGCCGCCCGAAGTGGGTGTCCACCGTGATGCCCGGGACACCGAAGGCATTACCCAGGACAACGTTCGCGGTCTTCCGCCCGACACCGGGGAGGGTCACCAGGTCCTCGAGCCGTCCCGGGACCTCGCCGTCGAAATCGTCGACCAGGCGCCGGGAGAGTGCGAGGAGGCTGTTGGCCTTCGCGCGGTAGAACCCCGTGGGGCGGATGATCTCCTGCAGCTCGAGTTCCTCGGCCTCGGACATCGCACGGGCGTCGGGATATCGCTCGAACAGCGCAGGGGTGGTGAGATTGACCCGGACGTCGGTGGTCTGCGCGGAGAGCACGGTCGACACCAGGAGTTCGAAGGCGTCGCGGAAGTCGAGCTCGGCCACCGCGTACGGGTACGTCTCGCCGAGGACCCGACTGATCTTTCGGGCCCGGCGCTTCAGGGCGACGGGCGATTCCTCCTCGGGCTTCGCTTTCCTGCCTGCCACTCGCGGATCTCCTCTCGGTGGTGCTTCTCGTACCACTGGGCACCAGTGGCAGGCGTCAGTCGCGGGGAGCGCGCTCGATGTTGCGCAGGTCCCGCAGGATGCCCACGGCCCCCGTGCGCTTGTCCTGCACCAGGAACTCGTTGCCGCGATCCTCGATACCCACTTCCCAGTCGCCTGGCTGGAGGGTGAAGACCTGGCGGCCCGTCTGCTCGTCGAAGACGGGTCGGGACGAGCCGACAGCGAACCAGAAGGCCTCGACGACCGGCTCCTCGTCGGTGGACCGGGTCGCGGTGATGGTCTCCTGGCGCCGTTCCTCCGCACCGGGAGCGGCGGAGGTGGAGGCAGCGGGGGCGGAGGTGGAGCCGCCGTGGACGACATCCTGGATGCGCGTTTCGCCGACGGTGTCCGTGGGCTGGAACTGGACGGCGTCGGAGGAACGGTCCGGAGACGAGTGCTCGTCCTGCGTCCTCTGCACGCCGTTCTCCTCGTCAGTACCGATGGCGTGGGTTCCGCTCTCCACATGACGCGGCGCATGCTCGGAGGTGGACGCGGAGGTGGACGCGGAGGTGGACGCGGAGGTGGACACGGAGGTGGACGTCGAACTGTTCCCGGACCCCTCGCGCTCCATACCCGACTGGCCCGAGGCCGCGGCCCCGGCGCCCACTGCCCCGGCTCCGCCCGCACCGTACAGCCCTGCTCCGTTCTGCCGGACCGCTGCAGCCGCAGGGTTCACCCCGGCAGGATCGGACTCGGTGCGGGACGTGATTCCGGCCGGGCCGGCCTTCGCTTCAGCGGCGGGCTTCGCCGGCTTGGGCGGGCGGGGGCGCGCCGCGGTGATGGGGCGCGCCACAGCATGTGCCGGGGCCTCGGGCCGGCCCGCGAAGTCGTTCCGGAAGACGGGGAGGAACGGCCCGACGACGGTGGCGGCCAGCATGAGCAGGGAGCCGATCAGCGCCAGCAGTGGCCCTGGATGGAACGCGGTGACGGTCTGGAGGAAGAAGTATGTCGCCGCGAGGACCGCGGAGACCGACGCGAACTGATCGACCGACAGGGACCCCACTCGCAGGCCGGAACTGCCCAGGCGCCGCCCGGCGAGCAGGGCCAGGGCGATCACGGGCAGCAGGATGCCGATTCCTATGAAGAAGAGCGGGACGCTGTTCCAGAAGTTCGCGTACAGCACCCTGCCGTCGGTGAAAGGCAGCAGCGTACCGATGAAGGCGATCACGACACCGCCGCCGAAGACGAGTTCACGCAGGGTGAAGGGACCGAGCGCGGCAGAGCTCGGACCGTCAGACGTCGGTCCGGCAGAAGTCGGACGGGCAGAAGTCGGACCGGCAGAGCTACTGGCCGATGCCTGTCCAGCCGTCCGGCCCGCGACCTTTCCGGCCTCCTGACCTGCCTCGTGACCTGCGGGCTGTCCCGCCGTCCCTGCCGCGAGGGGTGAAGCACCGGAGGCGCTCGCGCCCGTCCCTGGAGCCGATCCGTCCGTACCGGGCGAGGAGCCCTGTCCCGACGTCGACGGTTCAGGGCGTATCGTGCGCTGCCCCTCGGATGCTTCGGTCATCTCTTACTCCCGTTTCTAGCGCTGGTCACCCGCGGCCCACTCTCGAGCGGCGGGTGTCGATTACCTTCTTCCACCCTAGCCACCGGCACCCGCCTTCTCCACCAACCCCGGGGTCGTGGCCTCCCGCCACTCACCGCACAATCGCCGCAACTCGGCTAGCTCCTGTGACGCCGGGCACACGCTGCGCACAGAACTCGATAGTGTTCCCCTAGAGCACGTGGCGGTGCGGCGAGTCGTCGCCGCACCCTGCGTCCCGTCCGTTCCACACGACGTCACAAAGGGGTAGACCATGAGCGCCGAACGACAAGGCGACGCCTTCGAGAACCTGCTGCATGAGGAACGCCGTTTCCCGCCCAGCGAGGAATTCGCTGAGAACGCCGTCGCGCAGCCGTCACTCTACGACGAGGCGCGGGAGCAGGGAACGGAGTTCTGGGCCCGGCAGGCCAGGAACCTCCTCACCTGGGACTCCGATTTCACGCAGACGCTCGACTGGTCGGACGCACCGTTCGCCAAATGGTTCGTCGGCGGCACCGTCAACGCGGCGTACAACGCGCTGGACCGGCACGTCGAGGCGGGACTCGGGGACCGCGTGGCCATCCACTTCGAGGGCGAGCCCGGCGACACCCGCACCATCACGTACGCGGAGCTGACCCGGGAGGTCAAGAAGGCGGCGAATGCCTTCGAGTCCCTCGGCGTGCAGAAGGGTGACCGCGTGGCGGTCTACCTGCCCATGATCCCCGAGGCCGTCGTCACGATGCTCGCCTGCGCCCGGATCGGCGCCGTCCACTCCGTGGTCTTCGGCGGCTTCTCGGCGGACGCCCTCCGCAGCCGCATCGACGACGCCGAGGCCAAGATCGTCGTGACCTCGGACGGCACCTACCGCCGCGGCAAGCCCAGTCCGCTCAAGCCCGCCGTCGACGGCGCCCTCGAGAAGGAGGGGCACACCATCACCAGCGTGGTGGTCGTACGGCGCAACAACGAGCCGGTCCAGTGGACCGAGGGACGCGACCTGTGGTGGCACGACGTCGTCGACACGGCCTCGGACGAGCACACGGCCGTGGCGCACGACGCCGAGCACCCCCTGTTCATCCTCTACACCTCGGGCACCACGGGGAAGCCGAAGGGCATCCTCCACACGACCGGCGGCTTCCTCACGCAGACCGCCTTCACCCACCTGAACACCTTCGACCTGCGCCCCGAGACGGACGTCTTCTGGTGCACGGCGGACATCGGCTGGGTGACCGGGCACAGCTACGTCGCCTATGCACCCCTCGTGAACGGCGCGACACAGCTGATGTACGAGGGGACGCCGGACACGCCGCACCAGGGCCGCTGGTGGGAGCTCATCGAGAAGTACAAGGTCAGTATCCTCTACACGGCGCCGACGGCCATCCGCACCTTCATGAAGTGGGGCCGCGACATCCCCAAGAAGTACGACCTGTCCTCCATCCGCGTCCTCGGATCCGTCGGGGAACCGATCAACCCCGAGGCGTGGATGTGGTATCGGGAGGTCATCGGCGGAGGCAAGGCTCCCATCGTGGACACCTGGTGGCAGACGGAGACCGGCGCCCACATGATCGCGCCCATGCCGGGCGTGACCGCGACCAAGCCCGGTTCGGCGCAGGTCGCCGTGCCGGGGATCGCCGTCGACGTCGTCGACGAGATGGGCGAATCCGTGCCCAACGGGTCCGGCGGCTACCTGGTCATCCGGGAGCCGTGGCCGGCCATGCTCCGCGGCATCTGGGGTGACCCCGAGCGCTTCAAGGAGACCTACTGGGCCCGCTTCGACGACATGTACTTCGCAGGGGACGGCGCCAAGAAGGACGAGGACGGGGACATCTGGCTCCTCGGGCGGGTCGACGACGTCATGAACATCTCGGGCCACCGCCTGTCCACCACGGAGATCGAGTCCGCGCTGGTGAGCCACCCGTCCGTGGCGGAGGCCGCCGTCGTCGGGGCCAGTGACGAGACGACGGGCGAGGCGGTGGTGGCGTTCGTCATCCTGCGCGGTTCGGCCAAGGACGACGACGACATCGTGACCACCCTGCGCAACCATGTGGGCAAGGAGATCGGGCCCATCGCCAAGCCGCGGAACATCCTGGTGGTCCCCGAACTGCCGAAGACGCGCAGCGGGAAGATCATGCGTCGCCTGCTCAAGGACGTCGCCGAGGGCCGCGAGGTGGGCGATGCCACGACCCTGTCCGATCCGACGATCATGCAGCAGATCGCGGTCTCGCTCCGCAAGTAGGGGTTCGGCCGGGCCCGGGACCCGGGCGGAAGGCGTGGACCTGAGGCCCGCAACGAGGAAGGACCCCCGCACCTGCGGGGGTCCTTCCTCGTTGCGGCGGGACGACGCCCGACGAAATTGAGCGGCATCGTGCGGTGGAGCGGTCAGCCGATGGTGGCGTCCACGGTGACCTCGATGTTGCCGCGGGTCGCGTTGGAGTACGGGCATACCTGGTGCGCCTGCTCGACGAGCTGGTCCGCGGTCTCCTGGTCCACTCCGCCGATCTCGGCGTGCAGGGCGACGGCCAGCTGGAACGCGCCGCCGTCGCTCGCGTTGATGCTCACCTCGGCGGTGACCGCCGTGTCGCTGATCCTCGCCTTGCTGCGGCTCGCGACGAGCTTCAGTGCGCTGTGGAAGCAGGCCGCGTAGCCGGCGGCGAAGAGCTGCTCGGGGTTCGTCGCACCGCCGGTGCCACCCATCTCCTTCGGGACCGCCAGGTCGACGACGAGCTCCCCGTCGTCGGTGCGTGCCTTGCCGTTGCGTCCGTCGCCGCTTGCCGTTGCCACTGCGGTGTAAAGAGCACCCATGCTGTCGATCCTTCCGTTCCGGGGCCGGACTGGCACCCTCACTACGGGTAGACTAACTAGTAACTCTACTTCCTCCAAATCCTGGGCATCCCGCCTCGAACCTCCAATGGAGCATGATGAACGCGCAGCTTCCCGTCCGCGAGCGCATCCTCGCCTCGGCCACCCGACTGTTCGACACCACCAGCATCCGCTCGGTCAGCGCCGACAGGGTCATCTCCGACGCCGGCACCACCAAGGTGACGTTCTACCGGCATTTCCGGTCGAAGGACCACCTCGTGGTCGCGTACCTGGACAGCCAGCTCGAGCAGCTGGAGACCGTCGTGACGCGGGAACGGATGGACCGGGACGCGTGCGCCGTGCTGCTCCGTCTCGCCGCCGTCAACGGCACCGCCGCCTGCCGGCCGGGCTTCCGCGGGTGCACCTTCATCAATGCGGCGGCGGAGTACCCGGCGGACGGCAACCCGGTCCGGGACGCCGTCGAACGCTACCGGACATGGCTGCACGGCGTGGTCGCCGAACTCCTGGCCGAGCTGGAGGCGGACCAGCCCGACGTCGTCGCGGACCAGCTCATCATGCTGCGGGACGGAGCGATGGTGCACGGCTTCATGGGTGATGCGTCCGCCGTGACCCGGTCCCTCGTGACCGCCGGGCGCGCCATCGTCGCCGCCCACGTCCGCACGCCCCTTCCCGACTGACGCACGTGGTCCCCGCCTGACGCGGAGGCATCCCAGTGTCCATCTCCCCGCGTCCGTCTCCCCGGCGTCCGGGAGGCCGCGACCGGCGCTGCCGGCGGGAGCGCGGTACCGCCGGTGTGACGTTCGTCCGAAAAGATGGCCCGGGCCCGGGGGCAAGAGGACAATTTCAGCGTGTCCACAACCCTGCAGCAGCCCCCCGTATCGAATCCGCGCATGGCCCGCCGCGTCGCCGGAGCCTCCTTCGTCGGAACCGCCCTCGAGTCCTACGACTTCTACGTGTTCGGCACGGCCGCCGCACTCGTCTTCAACACCGTCTTCTTCACCGAGCAGGATCCGCTCGCCGGCACGCTGTCGGCCTTCCTGGTCTTCGCGATGGGGTTCGTCGCTCGCCCCCTCGGCGCCATCCTGTTCGGGCATCTCGGTGACCGGATCGGCCGCAAGCGCACCCTGATCTGGACCATCACCCTGATGGGACTGGCCACGGGCGCCGTCGGACTGCTGCCGGACTACACCACCATCGGCGTCTGGGCCCCGATCATCCTCACCGTGCTCCGACTGCTGCAGGGCCTCTCGCTCGGCGGCGAGTGGGGCGGTTCCATCCTCATCGCCACCGAGCACGCCGAACCGCGCAAGCGCGCGCTGTACGCCTCCATCCCACAGCTCGGCTCCCCCGTCGGCACCATGCTGATCTCCGCGATCTTCCTCGTCCTTGCCGTCGTCGCCCCCGATGTCATGGCCTCGTGGGGCTGGCGTATCCCGTTCCTGCTCGCCTTCCCGTTCCTCGCCGTCGCGATCTACCTCCGGCTCGCCATCGATGAGACGCCCGTCTTCCAGGAGGCGGACCGGCGGCACGCGCTTCCCCGCGCCCCCTTCCTCGAGGTCCTGAAGTCCCAGCCCGTCGCCATCGTGGTCGCCATCGCCTCCGCGGTGCTGGGAATCGGTTCCTACTTCCTGATGGTCACGTACACGCAGGCCTACGGCACACAGACCCTCGGACTGTCGCAGGAGACCGTCCTGAACGCCGCCCTCGTGGGATCCGTCCTCCAGCTCGCCACCATCCCCGCCTTCGGCTACCTGGCCATGCGCATCGGCTCCGCGAAGGTCGTGGCCGGCGGCGCGCTGGGCACGGCCCTGATCGCCTTCCCCCTCTACTGGGTCATCAGCATCGCGACCGAGCCGATGTACATCGCCGCGATCATCCTTGGCGGCATCCTCCCGACCGCCAGCTGGGCCGCCCTCGGCGGGCTCATGGCGGACATCTTCCGGCCGGCGACGGCGTTCACCGCCCTGTCCTTCGCCTACAGCATCGCCGCCATCGTGGCGGGCTTCGTGCCGTCGATCACGCAGCGGTTGGGGATCGCGACGGGCGGTGCCTGGTGGCACCCCGGCGTCGTCCTGGCGGTCCTGAGCCTCGTGACCGTAGCCGGAGCGCTGGGCGCGGTGGTCCTGCGCGCTCGATCGGCGGATCCCGTACCCGCCGCGCACAGTGCGGCATAGTTAGGGCATGAGCCCGGCACGCACACCCAGCATCCTCGTGATCAACGGACCGAACCTGAACCTGCTCGGCAGCCGGGAACCGGCCGTGTACGGGACGGCGACGCTCGACGACGTCGTCCGCCTCGCATCGGACACCGCACGGAAGCGCGGGTGCGCCACCACCGCGATGCAGTCGAACCACGAGGGCGAGATCATCGACGCCATCCATGCCGCGCGCTCGACGTCGGAGGGGATCGTCATCAACGCCGGGGCCTTCACGCATACCTCGATCGCCATCCGCGACGCCCTCGCCGGCGTCGGCCTGCCGGTGGTGGAGGTCCACATCAGCAATGTGCACCGGCGCGAGGAGTTCCGGCACCACTCGTACATCTCCGCCGTGGCCGACGCGGTGATCGTCGGCGCCGGCATCGACGGCTATCGCCTCGCGGTGGACCACCTGGCGGCACGCCTCACCGCCCGCCCTGCCGCCGCGGACGCCGCACCGTTGCCAGAAAGTTAGCCGGTCGCCGGCCGATCGGGCGGCGACCGCCCTGCGCATAGGGCACGATGGTGCTATGACGGACATCACCCCGGCCGGCAGCATGACCGACCTGACCGACGACCCCGACGCACCCCTGCTGGAGGTGCGCAACCTGGCGGTCAGCTTCCGTACCACCGGTGGTGAGGTGAAGGCGGTCGAGGATGCCAGCTTCACCCTTCGGCGCGGCAGCGCCCTCGCGATCGTCGGCGAATCCGGGTCCGGCAAGTCGACGACGGCGATGGCGTGCATCGGCCTCCTGCCCGGGAACGGCAGGGTGACCTCCGGCAGCATCCTCTTCGAGGGCCAGGACCTCGTGACCCTGCCGGAAGCGAGGATGCGCTCGATCCGCGGCAGGGCGATCGGCCTCGTGCCGCAGGACCCGATGTCCAACCTCAACCCGGTGACGAAGATCGGCACGCAGGTCGCCGAGACGCTCCTCGTCCACGGCATGGCCACCAAGAAGAACGTCAAGCAGCGCGTCATCGAGGTGCTGTCGGCTGCCGGTCTGCCCGACGCCGGCGAGCGTGCCAAGCAGTACCCGCACGAGTTCTCGGGCGGGATGCGCCAGCGGGCGCTCATTGCTATCGGCCTCGCCTGCCAGCCCCGGCTCCTCATCGCCGACGAGCCGACGTCGGCCCTGGACGTCACGGTGCAGCGCATAATCCTCGACCAGATCGAGACGATGACGGACCAGCTCGGCACGTCGGTGCTCCTCATCACCCATGACCTCGGGCTCGCCGCCGAGCGCGCCTCGCAGCTCGTGGTCATGCACCGCGGACGCGTCGTGGAGACCGGCCCCGCCGACCAGCTGCTCAACGATCCGCAGCACCCCTACACACAGTCGCTCGTCCGCGCTGCTCCGAGCGTCGCTGCCGTCCGCCTGCGCCCCGGCGCCTTCACGGCGGATGCCGCCACCCGGCGGAAACTCGCCGAGGAAGTGTTCGCGGAGCACGAGGCCGGGCACGGGACCCCGGACCCCGGGCACACGGCGCCTCCCGCAGGGCCGCTTCCCTCCGCAGCCGGCGCCCATGCCGCGACGTCGTCCGCCGACCGGCCCGCCTCCTCTGCGGAGCATGCGGCCGCCCCTCAGAACATCGTGGAGATCCGGGACCTCACGAAGGTCTACAAGCGCCGCGGCAGCAAGGACGACTTCTACGCCGCGAAGAACGTCACGCTCGATGTCCCGCGCGGGCAGACCGTGGCGATCGTCGGGGAATCGGGGTCGGGCAAGACCACCACGGCACGCATGCTGCTCAAGCTCATCGAGCCCACATCCGGCACCATGACCTTCGACGGCATGGACGTCGCCACCCTCGACAAGACGCAGCTCAACGACTTCCGCCAGCGCGTGCAGCCCATCTTCCAGGACCCCTACTCCTCCCTGAACCCCATGTTCACGATCGAGCGCATCGTCGAGGAACCCCTCAACGCCTACAAGCGCGGATCGAAAAAGGAACGCTCGGCACGGGTCCGCGAGCTCATGGATCAGGTCTCCCTCCCCCAGAACGCCCTCCGCCGCTACCCGGCGGAGCTCTCCGGCGGGCAGCGGCAGCGTGTCGCGATCGCGCGGGCGCTCGCCCTGCAGCCCGAACTGATCGTCTGCGACGAGCCGGTCTCCGCCCTCGACGTCCTGGTCCAGGCCCAGATCCTCAAGCTCCTCGGCGACCTGCAGTCCGAGCTGGGCCTGAGCTACCTGTTCATCTCGCACGACCTCGCGGTGGTGCGCCTCATCTCGGACTACGTCTGCGTGATGAAGGACGGCGAGTTGGTGGAGGCCGCCAGCTCCGAGGAGGTCTTCCAGAACCCCCGCCACCCGTACACACGCCGGCTGCTGGCCTCCATCCCGGGCAATGAGCTCAACATCGACGAGGACCTCGCGTCCTAGCGTCCGTTCCCGCCTGATCCCCGGGGATCGGGTTGCCGTCCCGGCGGCACGTGGGATGCCCCTTGGTGCCGCTGCCTGTACGGGGGGCCGATGGGCGCATAGATTGGCCGCACACGACGACGCGGAGGAACCATGGGCGAGCAGGTCACCAGAGCGGGACGAACGACGGCGGTCTCGGGGTGGCCGGCGCTGCGCGTCGGGGACTGGCAGGACACGCAGGCAACGCTGCACATGTGGCTGCAGGTGGTAGGCAAGGTCCGGATGGCGCACGCGCCCCTGGTCAACCACTGGTGGCAGGTGCCGCTCTACGTGACGCCACGCGGGCTCGGCACCTCACCGATCCCTTACCGGGACGGCATGTTCGACATCGAGGTCGACGTCGTGGCGCACCGGCTGGTGGTGCGCAGCAGCTCCGGTGAGGACCGCAGCGTGCCCCTTGAACCGCAGTCGGTGGCGGAGTTCCACGCGCGGACCATGACGGCGCTGTCCGACCTGGGCATCGAGGCACCCATCCGGCCCGTCCCGACCGAGGTGGATCCGGCCGTGCCTTTCCCGGAGGACCACCACCACGCATCCTACGACGCAGCGGCGGTCACGGCGTTCTGGCGGCAGCTCATCCAGGCGGAGCGGGTCCTCACACGCTTCCGTGCGGAGTTCCTCGGCAAGGTGAGCCCCGTGCACTTCTTCTGGGGCGCCATGGACCTCGCGTGCACACGTTTCACCGGCCGTGCCGCCCCGACCCATCCCGGTGGCGCCCCGAACTGCGCCGACTGGGTCATGGAGGAGGGGTACTCGCACGAGCTCTCGAGCTGCGGATTCTGGCCGGGCGGTGGCGAGGAAGGCGCCTTCTACTCCTACGCCTACCCGGAGCCGGAGGGGTACCGCGACGCCGTCATCGACGTCGACGGCGCCTACTACAGCACCGAGTTCCGCCAGTTCCTGCTGCCCTACGAGGCCGTGCGCGGCGCAGCGGATCCGGACGCCACGCTCCTCCGATTCCTGCGGGGTACCTACCGGGCTGCGGCGACCGCGGGCGACTGGGATCCCGCCCTCCTCATCGACCCGCACCGGCTGGACAGGCATGCCCGCTGACGGGAGCGGCGGGCCCGGCGGGCCCCTTTGACGGAAGCGGCCACCGCTCCGGAGATCGGTGGCCGCCGGCGTGCTGGTGCTACTTCCTGCGGGTTTTCGGGTCGAGGGCCTCGCGCAGGGACTCGCCCAGCAGGGTGAAGCCCAGCGCCGTGATGACGATGCACGCACCCGGGAGGAAGGCCAGCTGCGGCGCGACCCCGAGCTCCGCCTGCGCATAGGTGAGCATGCGGCCCCACTCGGCGGTCTGCGGCAGCCCGCCACCGAGGCCGAGGAAGGCCAGCGCTGCGGCGTCGATCACGGCGGTGGCGAGGCTGAGGGTGGCCTGCACGATCACGGGACCCATGCTGTTGGGCAACAGGTGGCTCATGGTGATCGTCCGGCGGCTGAGGCCCAGGGTCTGCGCCGCGAGGATGTAGTCGGCGCCCCGCTGGGACAGCATCGTGGAGCGCAGGAGCCGCGCGAAGATGGGGATCTGCGAGACGCCGATGGCGATCATGATCGCATAGGTGCTCTGGCCCAGCACCGCAGCGATGCTGACGGCGAGGAGGAGGCTGGGGACGGACAGCAGGATGTCCACGAACCGCATGATCGCGCTGTCGACCCAGCCGCCGAGGCCCCCGGCGAGGACGCCCAGCAGCATGCCGCCCGCGAGACCGAGCGCCGTCGAGACGACGCCGATCAGCAGCGATGCCCGGGCGCCCCAGATGAGCTTGCTGAGGACGTCTCCGCCGAATCGGTCCAGGCCCAGCGGGAACCCGTCGATCTCGCCCGGTCCCGGGATGGTGGTGGGAGTGATCGAAGTGCGCCCAGGGAGCTCGTCGCCGCCGTAGGGCGCGAGGATCGGCGCAAGGATGGCCACGAGCAGGAAGAGCCCGATGACGACGGCGCCCACGATGGCCTGCGGGTTCCGGCGCAGCCGGAGGTAGGCGTCCTTCCACAGGCCGGTGCCGCGCCCGGTGTCGATGGCGGGATCGTTCGGGGCCACGGAACCGCCGGCGGCGGGGGGCAGGATGGTACTCATTGCACACGCACCCTCGGGTCGATGACGGAGTAGGAGAGGTCGACGATCAGGTTGATCAGCGCGTAGAGGATCGCGATGAAGATGATGAAGCCCTGGAGGACGGGGTAGTCGAGCCCGAAGATGGCGTCCCGCAGGAACCGGCCGATCCCGTTGAAGGCGAAGACCGTCTCGGTCAGCACGGCGCCCGAGATGAGCAGGCCCAGCTGGAGGCCGATGGTCGTGACGACCGGGAGCATCGCGTTCCGCAGGATGAAGCTACCCCGGATGGTGCTCTCCCTGAGTCCCTTGGCGCGGGCCGTCCGCACATAGTCCGCGTTCTGCACCTCGAGGACCGAGGCGCGTGTGATGCGGACGATGATCGCGAGCGGGATGGTGCCGAGGGCCAGCCCGGGGAGGATGAGGTGCAGGAAGGCATCCCAGGCGGCGTCGTACTCACCGGTCAGCAGGCCGTCCAGGACATAGAACTGCGTGTAGTGCGTGGCATCCATCCGGGGGTCCTGCCGACCGTCCGGGGGCAGGAGCGACCACTGGATCGCGAACAGGTACTTGAGGATGAACGCGAGAAAGAAGACCGGCACCGTGATGCCGATCAGGCTGAGGACCACCGAGCTGTGGTCGATGAGCCGGCCATTGTGCCGCGCCGCCAGGTATCCGAGCGGGACGCCGACGCCGATGGCGAAGATGAGGGCGACGACCGTGAGTTCGAGCGTCGCGGGGAAGCGGGTGGCGAACTCCTCGAGCACGGGGCGCCCGGTGTTGATCGAGACCCCGAAGTCCCCCTGGAGCAGCTTGCCCATGTAGGTCAGGTACTGGGTGATCAGAGGGCGGTCGAACCCGTACAGCTCGTTGATCCGGGCGATGGCTTCCGGGGTGGCCTTCTCACCGAGCAGGGCGGTGGCCGGGCCGCCCGGGAGATTGCGTACCCACAGGAACAGCAGGATGGACAGGCCGAGCAGGGTGGGAATGAGCAGGGCTAGCCGCTTACCGATGACGCGTAACACTGGGGGATCCTTCCGGGTGGACCGGGATGCCGGGCGGGGGTAGGACAGCGCGGGCCGGCCACCGGGATCAGTGGCCGGCCCGCGCTGTGTGGTGCTGCTACTCGCTCAGCTCGATGTCCGTGAAGACCTCGTCGTTGACGGGGCTCGCCGGGTAGGAGGTGACGCGCGGCGCGAACGCCAGCGAGGGAGCCGGGTGGGCCAGCGGGATGGCCGGGTTGAACTCGGCGATCTGCTCGTTGATCTCCTTGTACTTCTCCGTCTGCTCCTCGCGGTCGCTCATGCCGCGGGCCTCGTCGAGGGCCGCGAACAGCTCCGGGTTGTCGAAGCCGAACTCGAGCTTCTCCTGGCCGAAGAAGACGCCGATGAAGTTGTCGGTGTCGTTGTAGTCGCCGGTCCAGCCGAGCAGGTGCAGGCCGTGGTCGGGTGTCGCCTGGACCTGGTTCAGGTAGTCGGGCGACCAGGCGGCGGGAGCGGGCTTGACCGTGATGCCGACGTCCGCCAGCTGGGCCTGCAGGTTGGTGAAGACCTGCTCCGGTGTCGGCATGTACGGACGGGAGACGTTCGTCGGGTAGTTGAACGTCACCTCGAAGCCGTCGGGGTAGCCCGCCTCGGCGAGCAGTTCCTTGGCGCGCTCGGGGTCGAAGTCGTACGTCGTGACGTCCTCGTTGTAGCCGTCGACGACCTCGGGGATGAACTGCGTGGCGACCTTGGTGCCCTCGGGCAGGGTCTGCGCGACGAGGGCATCCTTGTCGATCGCGTGGGCGATGGCCTCGCGGACCTTCGGGTCCTTGAGCTCGGGGACGGCCTGGTTCATGCCCAGGTAGAGGATGGTGAACGGATCGCGCGCGGTGATGTTGTAGCCGGCGTCCTTGAGGGACTGTGTGTCGGCGGGAGCGACGAGGTCGTAGCCGTCGATGTCGCCGGCCTCGAGCGCCTGGCGGCGTGCCTGGGGATCGTCGATGATCCGGAAGATCGTCTTGGTGATCTGGCCCTTGTCGCCCCAGTAGTCGTCGTAGATCGAGATCTCGAGCTGCTGGCCGACGTCCCACGAATCGAACTTGAACGGGCCCGTGCCCACGGGGTGGCCGAGGGCGTATTCGCTCAGGGACGGTGCTTCGGCCGTGCCGCCGATCTCGTCGGCCTTGTACTTCTCGAGCGCGGTCGGGCTCTGCATCCCGAAGGCCGGCAGGGACAGTGCCGGAATGAATCCGGCGAACGGCTTGGCGAGGTTGACCGTGACTTCGTTGTCTCCGTTGGCCTCGCAGGACTTGTACACGGCCTTCTCCGGGCTGTCGGCGAAGCCGCGGAACAGAGACCCGTAATAGTACGACGTCGACTCGGCCTGCTGGATGCCGGTCCAGTTGTACCAGCGGTCGAAGTTGAAGCAGACGGCTTCGGCGTTGAAGGGCGTGCCGTCGTGGAAGGTGACGCCTTCCTTGAGCTGGAAGACGGTGGACAGGCCGTCCTCGGCGGTCTCCCAGGACTCCGCGAGCAGCGGGGCGGGATCGGCCGTGCCGGGCTCCACACCGACGAGGCCCTCGAAGATCTGGCGGCTGACGCGGAAGGATTCCCCGTCGCTGGCGAACGCGGGGTCGAGGGACTTGGGATCCGATGACGCGGCGAAGACGAAGGTGGAGTCGACGGCGGCCTCGCCCTCGGTGCCGGTGTTCTCCTCGCGCTGGCTCTGCACGCAGCCGGTGAGGAGGAGGGCGGCGATGGAGAAACCGGCGGTGAGCGCAGCGCGTTTTCTCGCGAATCCTGCGCCTCGCACGGAAGTGCCTTTGTTAGACATGTGTTGCTCCCTGGTGAACGAGTGATTCCTACCGGATCTACCGGCAGCCATGGGGACCACAGCGGCGAGCGCGCTGATCCGTGTGACGAGCCTAACTTCCGGGAAGCTCGCGGACGGCATTTCCCGGCCCTTAGTGGTTACGATTTGGCATCGCGCGGAAGGAATCGGACCAGCGATACGGGTCCGTAACATCCCAGAAACCGGAGGACCGACGACGGAAACGGCCGCGGCAACATCGGTGCGCTATCGCGGTGTCACCGGGTCCGGACGCGCAGGGCCGTCCGTAGCATGGGAGCCCTATCCCCGTGTGCACTGCCCGGCCGAGACGGAGTCGCTCAGTCCTGCGGCACTCTCGGCGACCGGGCGCAGCTCCTCGAGCGAGAGTGCGTAGCCGACGGGGGCGTCCGCCGTGGACTTGGCGAACACGACGCCGGCCACGCGGCCCTGCAGGTCGAGCAGCGGTCCGCCCGAGTTCCCCTGCTGCACGTTCGCGGCCAGGCTGTAGACCTGGAGGGGCTGGGGGTCCGCACCGTAGATGTTGTTCACGAGCACAGGCGAGAGGCCCTGGACGCTGGCGGGCTGGATCCGGTAGGGCCCGCCGGCCGGATACCCCGCGAAGGCGGCCGTCGTCCCATTGGCCAGTTCGTCGCCGAGCGGCAGCGGGGCCGCCTCGAGGTCGTCGACGGCGATCACGGCGATGTCGCGCGCCATGTCGAGCTGCACCACCCGGCCCGGTAGGGCGCCCCCGCCGGGCACCTCGACGACGGGCTCGTTCACCCCGGCGACGACGTGGGCGTTCGTGATGACCCTGCCAGGAGCGACGACGAAACCCGATCCCGTCTGGTTCTGGCCGCACTGGTAGGCCGTGCCGGTGATGCGGACCACGGAGGCGGCCGCAGCGGCGAGTTCGGGAGTGTCCACCGATGCGTCCGG
Source organism: Arthrobacter rhamnosi (assembly GCF_054510855.1). Classification (NCBI taxonomy): domain Bacteria; kingdom Bacillati; phylum Actinomycetota; class Actinomycetes; order Micrococcales; family Micrococcaceae; genus Arthrobacter; species Arthrobacter rhamnosi. Next base: position 193,728 of record NZ_JBTNDT010000006.1, read on the forward strand.
TACCTGCGCGGGCACGGGTGCGACGCCCGCGAGCAGCGTGGGGATGCCGTCGTCGACGGCGATCGTCCGCAGCTGCGCCATCCACGACCGTACCGGGCCTGGTGTCGCCGTATCGATTCCGCGGATCACCTGCGAGGACGAGAGCTGCTGGGACACCAACGGGACGCCGAGGGTCCCCACGCTGAAGGCGAGCATGGAGAGGACGAGCGCGGCGACCACGACGTTCACCACGCCGCCGAGGAGGCGGTCGACGAGTCGCAGCGGCGGGAAGTCGGACCAGCGGCGGATGGACGCGCCGAGCGCAGAACCGACCGCCTGGCCCACGAGGACGAGGACGATCACCGTCGCGATGACGGCGATCAGCCGCCAGGGATTGTCCGGCACCCATTCGCTGACGAGGGGGATCGCGAAGAACGCGGCGACCGCACCCGCGACGAAACCCGCGATGCCCCCGAGCGTGACGAGGAACCCCTTCCGGATCCCGCTCACGAGGTACCCGAGGAGGATCACCGCCAGGATGACGTCGAAGAGGGTGAACCCCGCGAGATTCAGTTCCGGCACGTCTATTCTCCCCTGGCTATGGCCGACGGAAGGTGGCCCACCTCCGGCACTGCGAGCGATTCTAGCCGCGAAGCATGGGAGCACGGTGGGAAGGAGAGGTGCGCCAACGGGAATGGAGCGGGAATACAGGCCTCCGGAGCGCGTATCTGTCGTCACATCCGCTCCAGTACGGCAAGATGGAGAGGAGAATACAGCGCGGACCGCCGCATCGAGACGCATCAGAGAGCATCAGGAGAATTCATGGATATCGAGGTACTGCGCCGGGCGCCCCTCTTCGCATCATTGGGAGACGATGTCTTCGCCGCACTCACCGACGAGTTGATCGAAGTGGACCTCCCCCGCGGCTCGTCGGTGTTCCGTGAGGGTGACCAGGGCGACCAGCTGTACTTCATCGTCTCCGGCAAGATCAAGCTGGGCCGCACCGCCCAGGACGGCCGCGAGAACCTCCTCGCGATCCTCGGCCCCGGCGAGTTGTTCGGCGAGATGGCCCTGTTCGACCCGAGCCCGCGCACCGCGACCGCCACCGCGGTCTCGGAGACACGCCTGGCCGGCCTCAAGAACGAGAACCTCCGCACGCTGCTCGAGACCCGTCCCGAGGTCTCGGCCCAGCTGCTGCAGGCGCTCGCCCGACGGCTGCGCCGCACCAACGAGTCGCTCGCCGACCTCGTGTTCTCCGACGTTCCCGGCCGTGTGGCGAAGGCCCTGCTCGACCTCGCGGACCGCTTCGGCCGGCCCGCCACCGACGGGATCCTCGTCGCCCATGAGCTCACCCAGGAGGAACTGGCCCAGCTCGTCGGCGCTTCCCGCGAGACGGTCAACAAGGCCCTTGCCGAGTTCGTGCAGCGCGGCTGGCTCCGCCTGGAGGCCCGCGCCGTCGTCATCCTCGACATCCAGCGGCTGCGCCAGCGCAGCCGCTGATTTCGAGAGGACGAAGAAAGGCACCTGCCCGCAAGCAGGTGCCTTTCTTCGTCGTGGCTGGGTGTCCGCTGGTCCGGTGAGGCCCGAGGAGACTGAAGTGACCGCCCCGGGGCGCGAAGAGCGGTCTTCTCTGCCGCCTCGACGGCAGAGAAGTCGGTCGGTCAGCGGCCCCGCTGGACCGAGCCGCCCTCGCTGAGCTTCGGACATTCGACCTGCAGCACGAGGTCACCGTCGTGCTCGGCGAGCTGCGGGTAGTAGATCTTCACGGGACGCTTGTGCGAGAGGTAGGCGATGCAGCCGCGCGAGGAGCCGATCTTCTCGAGGATGATCTCGACCGCCGGCACCGCGAGCTCGCTGAGCGTGCGACCCACGGTGTTCGCCTGGCCCACCTCGTCGCCGAGCCTCGTCGTGTCCCGGTTCGCGATCTCCTGCGCAGCCCAGCGCCACTGGCCCCAGACGCCCTTGCTCTCGAGGATGCTGGGCTCCTGGTTCACGGGCTGCGCCGCCGCGAAATAGTGCGTGTCGAAGCGGCGGTGGGCGAAATCAGGGGTGAGCCAGTGCGAGAGCGGCTTGATGAGGTCCGTGCGGACGCCCAGGCCGCGGCGGGCAAGGATCTCCGAGAAGCGGCTCTCCCCCTCGTTGATGGCCGCCCGGGCCTTCATCCATTCCTTGGCCTGGGTGCCCTCCACCATCGACGAGGCGTCGGGCCCGGCAAGGAGCACGCCCGTCTCCTCGAACAGCTCGCGGATGGCGCAGAGTACGTGCCGCCGGGCAACCCGGTGGTCCTCGACGCCGAGGGTCTTCGCCCACATCGACGGCGTGGGCCCGAACCACGGGAGGTCGTCGTCGTCGGACTCCTCGATGCTCCCGCCCGGGAACCCGATGACGCCGAGCGGCGACTGACCCCGGCGGTAGGAGAGATACGTCTCCGTGCCGATCGCGGTGTCACGCAGGAGGACCACCGACGACGCCGGCCGGGCCTTCAGGGGCGTGCGCTCCCCGTGTTCGATCCAGCTCTCCGCTGCCGTGCGCTGGTCGGGGTGCACGGGGAAGAGCCTGGTGCTGACGCGGTCCACGGCCTAGACGAACTCCGCGAGGAGTTCGACCTCCACGGGTGAGTCGAGGGGAAGGACGGCGACACCTACGGCGGAGCGGGCATGGACACCGGCATCGCCGAGGACGGCTCCGAGCAGGTCGGATGCGCCGTTGATGACCGCGGGCTGCCCGGTGAACGAGGGGTCGGACGCCACGAAGCCCACGACCTTCACGATGCGGGTGATGCGGTCGAGGTCCCCGATCTGGCTCTTGATCGCCGCCAGCGCGTTGACCGCGCAGGTAGCGGCGAGGGAGGCCGCCGTCTCGGCGTCGACACCGCCTTCGGCCGCGCCGACCTTGCCCGAAGCTGGGAGTTTGCCCTTAATGAACGGCAGCTGGCCGGACGTGTACACGTAGCTGCCGGTGACGACCGCGGGGACGTAGGAGGCGACCGGCGGAGCCACCTCGGGGAGCGTGATCCCGAGGTCCGCGAGGCGTGCCTCGACCGCCGAAACCGCTGTATTCCCAGCTGTATTTCCAGCAGACACCGCTAGTTCTTCTCCCTCTTGAGGTACGCGACGAGGCCGTTGCCGTCCGGCCCGGGGACCACCTGCACGAGCTCCCACCCATCATCGCCCCACTGGTCGAGGATCTGCTTCGTTGCGTGGATGATGAGCGGAATCGTAGAGTACTCCCATTTCTTCATGGGGAAAGCCTATCGCGTGCTTGTAAACTGGAATAATGGCTGCGCGCAAATCACCCCTGTTCGACACGGCAACCACCTTCGGCAGGATCATGGCATTCCTCGGGATCAGCGGGCTCGCCGGCGTGCTCGCCGCGGGCCTGCTCGTACCCGTGGCTGCCGCCGCGGGGACGGGAGCCTCCGCCTCCATCCAGTTCTTCGAGGAACTCCCGGCTGAGCTGGAGCGCGAGGCGCTCGCCCAGCCCACCAAGATCGTGGCGACCGACGGGTCCCTCATCGCGACCCTCTACGAGGAGAACCGCCAGCCGGTGACGCTCGACCAGGTGTCGCCAACCATGCGCGACGCGCTGATCTCCATCGAGGACTACCGCTACTACGAGCACGGCGGCGTGGACCTCGAGGGCATCCTCGGCGCGATCGCCAGCAACGTCTCGAGCGGTACGCAGCGCGGCGCGTCGACCATCACGCAGCAGTTCGTCAACAACGTCCTGATCGACACCGCCCGCCAGAACGGCGGGACGCTCACGCTCAGTGGTGGCGGAAAGACGGTGGGTGACAAGCTCCGCGAGATGAAGCTCGCCATCGCCGTGGAGAAGGAGCTCAGCAAGGACGAGATCCTCGAGGGCTACCTCAACATCGTGCCCTTCAGCGGCACCACCTACGGCGTCCAGGCTGCCTCGAAGTACTTCTTCAACGTCGACGCCAAGGACCTCAACATCCAGCAGAGCGCGCTGCTCGCCGGTCTGGTCAACGGCCCGAGCGCCTACAGCCCCGAGTCCAACCCGGAGGGAGCGCTGCAGCGCCGCAACATCGTCATCGACGCCATGCTGACCCGCGGCAAGATCACGCAGGAGCAGCACGACGCCGCTATCGCAACGGACCTCGAGCTGAACATCACCCCGACCCTGAGCGGCTGCGTCGGTGCCGCGCAGGCCCCCTACTTCTGCGACTACGTCACGCACCTCATCATGAACGACCCCGCCTACGGCGAGACCGCGGAGGAGCGCGAGAAGGTGCTGTTCCGCTCGGGCCTGACGATCAAGACCACGCTCGACTCCCGGGTGCAGGCCGCGGCGCAGACCGCCGTCACCGAGACGGCCAATCCGGACACCACGGACGGCAAGGTGGGGCACACGATGATCAGCCTCGACCCGAAGACCGGCAACATCCTGTCCATGGCGCAGAACACCCGGTACAACCCCGAAGCGGGCCAGGGCAACACGGTGCTGAACTTCAACGTGGACCAGTTCGACGGCGGGGACCCGTCGAAGAGCCTCGGCGGCGGCGGCGGGTTCCAGCCGGGCTCGACCTACAAGCCGTTCACCGTTGCGGCGTGGGTGGAGGACGGGAGGAGCCTGAACCAGGTCCTCGACGGCACCAAGAAGACCTACCGCCAGTTCGACGAGTGGAAGGCCAGCTGCGCGCAGGGCGGGAAATTCCTGATCCAGGAGGAGGACGGCTACACGCCGCAGAACTACGGTGACATCAACTACCGCTTCACGACCGTCCTGGACGGTCTCGCCCAGTCGCTGAACACCCTGACGATGGCCAGTGCCCGGCAGCTGGACCTCTGCAGGATCCGCGACATCGCCTACAGCCTCGGCGTCCACCAGGCGAAGAGCTCCGAGGGCGAGGAAGCGAAGTTCGGTTTCCAGCCGTCGGCCCTGATCGGCGGTGGCGGCGAGGCCGCACCGATGTCGATGGCCAAGGCGTACTCCGGCTTCGCCAACGAGGGTGTCGTCTGCGATCCCCGCGCCCTCACCGAGGTGACTGCCGTCGACGGGACGAGCTACCCCGTCCCCGCCGTGTCCTGCGAGCGGAAGATCTCCCAGGACGTGGCACGCGGAGTCAACTACGCCACGCAGCGCGTCATGACGAACGGGTCCGGGCAGCTCCTCGAATACGGTGACATCCCGATGGCGGGCAAGACCGGCACCAACGATGCCCGTTCGCAGACCTGGTTCATGGGCTACAACTCCGGCATGGTCACCGCCAGCTGGGTGGGGAACTGGCAGGGTGAGGGCGAAACCAGCTCGCTCGGCGGCCTGCAGATCGGCGGGCAGGTCTACCCCGAGATCGACGGTTCGCTCATCGCGGGACCGTCCTGGGCGCGCTTCATGCAGCAGATCCCCGGCCTGTACGTAGGAGCACCGTTCGCCAACCCTCCGGCCAGCATGATCAACGGCCCCCAGCGCCCGATCCCCAGCACGTCCCGTACGGTGGTTCCTGCGACACCCGGCCCCAACAACGGTGGGACTGGCACGGGCGACTCCACCGGTGGTACCACTGGGGGATAGGCGGACGACGACGGAGGAAGCAGCTAGCGTGAAATCGACTCAGACAACCCGGAGCGGGGCACCGCTCGGCTGGGCGGCAGGGCTCACCCTGACCACCGCGGCCGCAACCCTCGCCTACGCCTCGGCGGTCGAGCGCACGCTGTACCAGCTGCGGGAGGAGACGGTTCCGATCCTCCCGCCCGGCACCGCTCCCCTGCGGGTCCTCCACCTGTCGGACATCCACATGGTTCCGGGACAGAAGTCCAAGGCTGACTGGCTCGCCGGCCTCGCGAGCCTGAAGCCCGACCTGGTGGTCAACACGGGCGACAACCTCAGCTCCAAGAAAGCCGTCGGTCCGCTGCTCGAGGCACTCGAGCCGTTGCTTAGGGTTCCGGGAGTCTTCGTGCCGGGATCGAACGACTACTACGCTCCGGTGTTCAAGAACCCGCTGCGGTACTTCGCAGGGCCGTCGATCACCCCGAAGGGCCCCCAGGACCTGCCGTGGGCGGACCTGTTCAGCGCCTTCGGTGCCGCCGGCTGGGTCGATCTCACCAACAGGGCCCAGTCCATCGGCTTCCGGAACATGCGCATCGACTTCACGGGGGTCGATGATCCGCACCTCGGCCGAGACCGGTACGTTCCCTACCCTCCCGGGAGCAGCACCTCGGCCGAGGCTCCGCACATCCGGATCGCCGTCGCGCACGCACCCTACCAGCGCGTCCTCGACTACTTCACCGACGGCGGAGCGGACCTGATCCTCGCCGGCCACACCCACGGCGGCCAGGTGTGCATCCCGGGCTACGGAGCGCTCGTCAGCAACTGCGACCTGCCGACCTGGCGTGCCCGTGGACTGACCCAGTGGGACTCCAACGGCCGCACCGTACCGCTCAACGTCTCCGCAGGCATCGGAACCTCGCGTTTCGCGCCGGTGCGGTTCGCCTGCCGGCCGGAAGCAGTGCTCCTGACGCTCACCCCCCGGAGTTCCCGCTAAGCGGCATCTCCCTGCTTCTTCGGGGTCACGGACCATGATCGGTGGGACAGCCGCTCTGCCCTAGCATGGTTGCTAGGGGACACCAACGACCATCGAAGAGTTGGCATGAAGAACCAGATCACACTGTGGCAATCGCTCGGACGGCTGTACCCGCACGTCCGGCCGATCATCCCGCGCCTGCTTCTCGGACTGCTCTGCGCCCTCGGAGCGAGCGTCATGGCGCTCGCCATCCCCCAGGTGCTGCGCGTCCTGGTCAATGACGCCCTGGCGGAGGGAGGGTCTGCGCGCACCGTGTGGATCGCGTCCGGCGTCGTCCTCCTGCTGGGAGTCCTCGAGGCGACCTTCGTGGCACTGCGGCGGCAATTCGTCATCACTCCGGCCACAGCGGTGGAGACGAGCATGCGCACCTCCTTCTACCGCCACCTGCAAAACCTGACGATCGAGTTCCACGACCGCTGGGGCAGCGGCCAGCTCCTCTCCCGCGCCATGAGCGACCTGAACCTGATGCGCCGCTGGATGGCGTTCGGGCTCATCATGCTGGTGGTCACCTCATTGACCGTGGTCATGGGCGTGACCGTGATGTTCCTGACCAGCTGGGTGCTCGCTCTGATCTTCCTCGCGGCCGCAGTGCCCCTCATGGTCTACGGCTACCGCTTCCGCAGGTCCTACAGCCGCGTCTCCCGGAAGAGCCAGGACCAGGCCGGCGACCTCGCCACCACGGTCGAGGAGTCGGTCCACGGCATCCGGGTCCTGAAGGCCTTCGGGCGCAGCCGCGAGGCGCTGGAGGACTTCGAGGAGCAGGCGGAGGAACTGCGCCGGACCGAGATCTTCAAGGCGAAGTCGCTCGCCAATTTCTCGATGACCGTCACGCTGCTGCCCGAACTCGCGCTGGGCGCGTCCCTCGTCGTCGGCGTCATGCTGGCCGCGGACGGGACCGTGTCCATCGGGGCGCTCGTCGCCTTCTTCGCGACCGCCGCAGCCGTTGCAGGGCCGGTCGAATTCATCGGCCCGCTGCTCGCCATGACCTTCACGGCGAAGACTGCCATCGACCGCCACTACGAGGTCATGGACTCCGAGAACACGATCACGGATCCCCGCGAGCCCGCCCACCTCGCCGAGCCCCGCGGCGAGGTCCTGTTCGAGTCCGTCCACTTCCGCTATCCCGATGCGCAGGACGACGCCGGCGACGTCCTCGACGGCATCGACCTGCACCTGCGGGCCGGCGAGACCATGGCCCTGGTCGGGGTCACGGGCTGCGGCAAGAGCACCCTCCTCCAGCTCGTCCCGCGGCTGTACGACGTCACCGGTGGCAGCATCACGATCGACGGCGTGGATCTGCGGGAGTTCAGCCTCGGGGAGCTGCGGACGCTCGTGGCGGTCGCCTTCGAGGACACGACGCTCTTCTCCAGCTCCGTGCGGGACAACGTCCTGATGGGTTCCGATGCGACCGGCCCGGAGGCCGAGAGGGTCCTCACCGAGGCGCTGGAGGTGGCGCAGGCACAGTTCGCGTTCGCCCTGCCGGAAGGGCTCGACACCCTCATCGGCGAGGAGGGCCTGAGCCTGTCCGGCGGCCAGCGCCAGCGCATCGCCCTGGCACGGGCGATCGCCGCGCGCCCCACGGTGCTGGTCCTCGACGACCCGCTCTCGGCGCTCGACGTCGCGACCGAGGAACGCGTCGAGGAGGGGCTGCGCGCCGTCCTGAGGTCGACGACCACGCTGATCGTGGCGCACCGGCCGTCCACCGTCGCCCTGGCGGACCGCGTGGCGCTCCTGCAGGACGGGCGCATCGCCGACGTCGGCTCGCACTCCGAACTGCTGGCCCGCAACGACCACTACCGCTACGTCATCGCCAGCCTCGATGACGAGGAGATCGCTCAGCTGGGACGCACGGCCCCGCCGGAGCACGACGACGAGGAGGCGCTGGCATGAGCCGCACGGCAGCACCCGGCGGGGTCCCCGGGGACAACGGGAGGGAACCACGGGGAGCGACCTCCGCCGGCGTCCTCAACGAGGACGACGTCCTGCTCGACCGGGCGCAGAGCAAGTCCGTGCGCTCGAGGTCCTTCCGGCTGCTGGGCTCGCTCATCCGGCCGAACCGCAGGCAGTTCCTGTGGACCCTCCTCCTGGTCGTCATCTCCCAGGCCGCCCGGGTGGCAGGGCCGGCCGTCATCGCCTTCGGCATCGACCACGCCCTGCCCGCCCTGATCGCGGGCGATCCGCTCCTGCTGTGGGCGGCCGGCGGCACCTATCTCCTGGCGGCGGTACTCGCCTCGGTCCTGACAGCGGGCTACGTGCGTGCGACGGCCGAGCTCAGCCAGACCATGCTGCTGGACCTCCGGGTGCGGGTCTTCCGCCACACGCAGCGGCTGAGCCTCGAGTTCCACGAGAAATACACGTCCGGGCGCATCATCTCGCGGCAGACCTCGGACCTCGATGCGCTGCGGGAACTGCTCGATTCCGGTGTCAGCTCCCTCGCCTCGGGCGTCATCTTCATGCTCTTCACCGCCGCGACCATCTTCGCCCTCGACTGGCGGACGGGCTTCCTGATCCTGGCGGCGGCGGTCCCGATGTTCTTCCTGGCCCGCTGGTACCAGAAGCACTCGCAGATCGCCTACCGCGAATCCCGCGTGGTGTCGGCGAAGCTGATCGTCCACTTCATCGAGACGATGACCGGCATCCGCGCCGTGAAGGCGTTCCGCCGGGAGGCGGTCAATGCACGCCGGTACGACGAGCTGGCCGAGGACTACCGCAGGGTCACCGTGCGCTCCATCAACCTGAACGGGATCTTCCAGCCCGGGCTCGTGCTGATCGGCAACGTCACCGTCGCCGTCGTGCTGGTGTTCGGCGGGTTCCGGGTGCTCGGCGGAACCCTCGAGGTGGGTGCACTCCTCGCCCTGCTCCTCTACAGCAAGCGCTTCTTCCAGCCCGTGGACCAGATGGCCATGTTCTACAACTCGTTCCAGTCCGCCGCCGCAGCCCTGGAGAAGGTCTCCGGGCTGCTGGAGGAAGTGCCCACCGTCCGGCCGCCGAAGAACCCCGTGCCCCTGCCCCAGCCACGCGGAACCATCGAGTTCTCCGACGTCGGTTTCCGCTACGGGGACGGGCCGGTGGTGCTGCCCACCCTGAACCTGTCCATCCCCGCCGGGCAGACCGTCGCCCTGGTGGGTCAGACGGGAGCCGGCAAGTCCACCATCGCCAAGCTCATCGCCCGCTTCTACGACGTGTCGGAGGGCGTCCTGACGCTCGACGGCGTGGACCTCCGGGACCTCGCGACGACGGACCTGCGGCGCGCCGTCGTGATGGTCACGCAGGAGGCGTTCCTCTTCAGCGGATCCGTGGCGGACAACATCGCCCTGGGCAGGCCCGATGCCGGCCGCGAGGAGATCGTGGCGGCAGCCCGGGCCGTGGGTGCGGAGGGCTTCATCCTCGAGCTTCCCGAGGGCTTCGACACGGACGTCAACAAGCGCGGCGGGCGCGTGTCCGCGGGGCAGCGGCAGCTCATCAGCTTCGCCCGGGCCTTCCTCGCCGATCCGACCGTCCTCATCCTCGACGAGGCGACCTCATCGCTCGACATCCCGAGCGAGCGCCTGGTGCAGGAGGGCCTGCAGAAGCTCCTCGGCAACCGGACGGCGCTGATCATCGCGCACCGCCTCTCCACCGTGGCCATCGCCGACCGCGTCCTCGTAGTGCACGACGGCCAGGTGGTGGAGGATGGGACGCCGGCGGAGCTGATCGGCGGAACGGGCCGTTTCGCCACCCTGCACGCGGCGTGGAAGGACTCGCTCGTGTGATTCGGCGTGCGCTCGGCGGGTCCGGTTTTCCTCGCCGCTGATCCTCGGCTATTCTTGGACAGTTGCTGTTCGGGAGGTCCACGCCTTCCGGAGCGACACCGGGGTGTGGCGCAGCTTGGTAGCGCGCGTCGTTCGGGACGACGAGGCCGCAGGTTCAAATCCTGTCACCCCGACCACAGAAAGGCCCGCCGGCAGACGCCGGCGGGCCTTTCCCATGTCAGGACGCGGTCAGCGGGCCGCGGTGGTCACGACCTCGTACCCGTCGGGATCGGGGACACCGAACTTGGCGTTGGCGAGCGCCAGCGTGTTGCCGAACAGGGCCACCGTGGTGGGGACCTCGAACAGCGGGCTCATGATGACGTCCTCGACGACACCGCTGGACAGGTCCCTGGACAGGTCGATCCGGCTGACCTGGTTGAGCCTGTTCTGGACGGCGTAGAGCGTATCGCCCTTGGCCAGGATGCCGTCGACGTTCGGCAGCGCCCCCGTCGCGATGAGGGCGCTGGCCCCGGTCTCCGGATCCACCGTGTAGACGGCCTGGTTCGCCGAATGCGCCACGATCAGCGTCCGGCCGCCGTCGACGGAGGTGATGCCGTTGAGGTTGAATCCGGGAGTCACCACCTCGGCTGCCGGTCCGGACAACGGGATCGTCCGCAGTTCCCCGAGGGCCCCCCGCGGTCCCACCGGGAGGAAGTACAGCTCGGCACTGCGGGAGTTCGTGAAGTAGGCTCCGTCCCTCGTGAGCGTGACGTCGTTGATGAACGCGTCCCCCGTGGCTAGCTGGAACTCCGCGACCGCGGCACCGGTGCGGGTGTCGTAGACGTACGCCTGGCCCGTCGCGCCACCCGCGACGAACAGCAGCTTGTTCCGGACGTCCGCCTTCAGTCCGACGGCGGCCCTGCCCTCGGGGGCGTCGATGAAGAGTTCGGCCGTACCCTTGCGGATGTCGCCGCGGAAAATGTCCCCCCGGCCGAGGTCGCCCGCATAGAACGTCTTGCCCCTGCCGGCCGCGATGCCCTCCGCCGACGATGCGCCGGGGAGGGGAATGGTGCTGTCCTGGTGCCTGGAGAAGGCGGGGGCCACCTGGCTGGACGGAGAGGGAGGGGCTGCGACGGCGGCGGTGCCCGGCAGGAGGATGCCTGCCGCGACGGCGGCAGCAGCGGCGCGGAGTGCCCGGCGGGTGGCCGATCGGCCCGTGGTGTTCTGGCTGGTGTTCACTGTGCTCCTCGCTGGTGCGCCGCGAGGGCCCCTTCCGGAGGGTCCGCACGGCGCTGTGTCGAATGAGATCTGGAGAGGGTCGATCATCGTGGAATGCGGCCGAGTCTGCCCGGTGGCAGGGTATCGACCAGGGGCCGGACCGCGATCACATTCCGGTCACGGCCCCATCGTGCCTGTCCAGCCCCGCTACGGCAAGGCCTGCGGAGCCTCAGGCGAAGGTGCGCCCGGTCAGCCGCTCGTACGCCTCGATGTAGCGGGCACGCGTGCGCTCGACGACATCCTGCGGCAGGGCCGGCGGTTCGGAGTGGCGGTCCCAACCCGAGGCGTCGGACCTCAGCCAGTCGCGCACGAACTGCTTGTCGAAGGAGGGCTGCGCCTGCCCGGGTGCGTAGAGGGCGGCGTCCCAGAAGCGGGAGGAGTCGGGGGTCAGCACCTCGTCTCCGAGCGTGATGCGGCCGGTGAATGGGTCGAGGCCGAACTCCACCTTGGTGTCCGCGAGGATGATGCCGCGCTCCCGGGCGATGGCCTCGGCCCTCGTGTAGATGTCGAGCGTCAGTGAACGGAGCTGCGCCGCGGCGTCGTCGCCCACGGTCATGACGACGGCGTCGTAGCTGATGTTCTCGTCGTGCTCGCCCACCTCGGCCTTGGCCGAGGGCGTGAACAGGGCCGGCTCAAGGCGTGAGCCGTCCACCAGCCCGGCGGGCAGCGGCAGGGAGCACACCGTCTGCGACTCCCGGTACTCGACCAACCCGCTCCCGGTGAGGTAGCCGCGGGCGATGCACTCGATCGGGTACATGACGAGCTTCCGGCAGATCATGGCCCGGCCCTCGACGGCGGCCGGCACGCCGCCGGCTCCGTCGGAGGCGATCACGTGGTTGGGGATGACGGTGAGCCGCTCGAACCACCAGAGGCTGAGCTGGGTCAGCACACGCCCCTTGTCGGGGATCTCCGTGGCCAGGACGTGGTCGTACGCGCTGATCCGGTCGCTCGCGACGACGAGGACGACGTCGTCGCGCCCGTCCTCCGGTTCGTACAGGTCCCGCACCTTGCCGGAGTAGACGTGCCGCCAGCCGGGCAGCTCGAGGTGGGCGGGGGCGAAGGTGCTCATGCCGGAGCCGCCGCGGGCCCGGTGACCTTGACTTCGGAGCGGGAGGCCTTCAGCGCGATGTCCGTCCGGTACTGGCCACCCTCGAGCTCGATCAGCTCCAGGCTCTCGTAGGCGGTGGACCGCGCATCCTCGAGGGAGTCCCCCAGTCCGACGACGGCGAGCACGCGGCCGCCGGCGCTGACCACCTTGCCGTCGCGGAGCGCCGTGCCGGCATGCAGCACGTGCGCGCCGTCGACCTTCGCGGCCTTCTTGAGCCCGCGGATGCGGCGCCCGGTCGCGGGAGCATCGGGGTAGTTCTCGGATGCGAGTACGACGGCGACGGCCGTCCTCGGTGACCAGTTGAGCTGGTCGACCTGGTCGAGGGCGCCCTTCGCGGCAGCGAGCAGCACTCCCCCGAGCGGCGTCGTCAGCCGGGCGAGCACCGCCTGCGTCTCGGGGTCACCGAACCGCGCGTTGAATTCGATCACCCGCATGCCCCGCGAGGTGAGGGCGAGGCCCACGTAGAGGACACCGGCGAAGGGCGTGCCGCGAAGGGCCATCTCGTCGATCACAGGCTGCGCGACGCGGGCGACGACCTCGTCGACGAGGCCCCCGGGAACCCACTCCAGCGGCGAGTACGCGCCCATGCCCCCGGTGTTGGGGCCCTGGTCGCCGTCGGAGATGCGCTTGAAGTCCTGGGCCGGCGCGAGCGGGACCACGGTGCTGCCGTCGGAGAGGACGAACAGCGAGACCTCGGGTCCGTCGAGGTATTCCTCGATGACCACGGTGCCGCCTGCCTCGAAGCACGCCGACGCATGCGCACGCGCCGCCTCGAGGTCGTCGGTGACGACGACGCCCTTGCCGGCGGCCAGCCCGTCGTCCTTCACGACGTACGGGGCGCCGAAGGTGCACAGCGCCTCGATCGCCTCCTCGTCCGTCGCGGCCACCCGGGCCATCGCGGTGGGTACGCCGGCAGCGGCCATGACCTGCTTCGCGAACGCCTTGGACGCCTCGAGCTGGGCCGCAGCCTTCGTGGGACCGAAGACGGGGATGTTCGCCTCCAGCAGCGCATCGGCGACGCCGGCGGCGAGCGGGGCCTCAGGGCCGATCACGACAAGGTCGGAGCCGAGCCGGCGGGCCAGTTCGGTCACGACGGCGGGGTCGTTCGCGTCGACGTCGTGGGTCGGGACGTCCTCGGCGATCCCGGCGTTGCCGGGGGCCGCGTGCACCTCCCGGACGTGCGGGTCGGCCAGCAAGGCCCGGACGATGGCATGTTCGCGGCCTCCGGGGCCCAGCACAAGAACCTTCACAGTAGGACAGCGTACTGGAGAGGGTTCCGACGCACACAGCGCCCGTCCCCTGTTACGCCACCCGGCGGGACGGCCCGTGTTGACGGGCCCTGATCAGCATGGGATTCTTTGGTGAACGAACGGTCAGTAACTAGGAGTCGACGACGACCCCTCGCCCGTCGTGACGGGAGCTGCCTCATGTCTTTCCTTCCCCAAGCCTTCCTGGTCGGTGGCAGGCGCACCCCGATCGGGCGGTACGGCGGATCGCTGGCGAGCATACGCCCGGACGACCTGGCCGCCCTGGTGGTCAGGCAGGTGGTGACCGACGCCGGCATCGACCCACAGACCGTCGACGAGGTGATCCTGGGCAATGCCAACGGCGCCGGTGAGGAGAACCGCAACGTCGCGCGCATGGCGTGGCTGCTGGCCGGTTTCGACGACACCGTACCCGGGATCACCGTCAATCGGCTGTGTGCCTCCGGGCTAAGTGCGATCACGATGGCCTCCCACATGGTGAAGGCCGGAGCGGCGGAGCTGGTGGTCGCGGGCGGCGTGGAGTCGATGTCCCGTGCTCCCTGGGTGATGGAGAAACCGACCACGGCCTATGCGAAGCCCGGAGAGGTCTTCGACACCTCCATCGGCTGGCGGTTCACGAATCCCGCCTTTCGGAAGATCGACAAGATGACGTTCTCGATGCCCGAGACCGCCGAGGAGGTTGCGCGGGTCGACGGCGTCACACGGGAGGACGCCGACGCATTCGCCGTGGCATCGCACGACAAGGCGATCGCCGCCATCAAGGCCGGCTCCTTCGACCAGGAGATTCTTCCGGTTCCGGTCCAGGGACGGAAGGGGACCGAGACCGTCGTCGACACGGACGAGGGACCGCGCCCCGGAACGACGATGGAGACCCTGGCCGGGCTGCGCCCGGTCGTGACTCACGGCTCGGTGGTCACGGCCGGGAATTCCTCCTCCCTGAACGACGGAGCCTCCGCGATCCTCGTCGCGTCCGAAGCCGCCGTGAAGAAGTACGGGCTGACTCCGCGGGCACGGATCGTCGACGGCGCCTCCGCCGGCGTCCCACCGCACCTCATGGGCCTCGGGCCCGTCCCCGCCACGCAGAAGGTGCTCGAGCGCGCGGGCTGGAGCATCACAGACCTCGATGCCGTCGAGTTGAACGAAGCCTTCGCGACGCAGTCCCTCGCCTGCATTCGACGCCTGGGGCTGGACCCTTCCATCGTCAACAGGTACGGCGGGGCCATCGCCCTGGGACACCCGCTGGGCTCATCAGGGTCACGCCTGGTGGTCACGCTGCTCGGACGGATGGAGCGTGAAGGAGCAGCACGGGGGCTGGCGACCCTGTGCGTGGGCGTCGGCCAGGGCAGCGCCCTCCTCGTGGAGACGCCATGACCGGCCGGCAGTTCGGCGGAGAGTTCACTGCGCTGCGGAGCGAGGAACGGGAGGACCGCCTCTCCATCACCCTCGACCGCCCCGCAGTACGCAACGCCATCGACGCCACCGTGGTCGAGGAACTGCACACGGTGTGCGGCTACCTGGAGCGCGTGCCGAAAATCCTGATCCTCTCCGGCACCCGTGCCGACGGGAGGGGGATCTTCGCCTCCGGAGCCGACATCGCGCAGCTGAGGGAACGACGCCGCGACGACGCGCTGACCGGGATCAACTCGCAGATCTTCGACCGGATCCACAGGCTGCCCCTGCCCGTGATCGCCGCGATCGACGGCTTCGCCCTGGGGGGAGGCGCGGAGCTGGCCTACGCGGCCGACTTCCGCATCGCCACCCCCGACCTCCGGCTCGGGCAACCCGAGACCGGCCTGGGAATCATCGCCGCCGCAGGCGGGCTGTGGCGGCTCAAGGAGCTCGTCGGCGAGCCCGTCGCGCTGGACATCCTGCTGGCGGGGCGGATCCTCGACGCCGAGGAGGCCCTCGCCCTGCACCTGGTCACCGAGCTGCATCCCCCCGGCGACCTGCTCGCAGCTGCGCACGCGCTGGCCGACCGCATCGCCCGGCAGGATCCACTCGCCGTGCGCATCTCCAAACGCGTCTTCGCCGCGCCCCGGTCGGCCCACCCGCACATCGATGAGCTCGCCCAGGCCGTGCTGTTCGAGTCCCAAGCCAAGTTCGACCGCATGCAGGCCTTCCTCGACCGCAAGAACCCGCCGCACCAGGAGCACGAATGAGCCCCGCGCAGACCATCCCGGCCGTGACGGGCGTCCTCGGCGGAGGCCGGATGGGAGGGGGCATTGCGCACGCCCTCCTCGTCGCCGGCTCGACGGTCACGGTGGTGGAACGTGACGACGCAGCAGCGAATTCAGCCCGCCAGCGCATCGAACGGGACCTCGCCGCCTCCGTGGAACGCGGGACCGTCGGCAGCACCGTCGAGGAACTCGCGAGCCGGCTCACCGTCTCCCTCGACCCTGCCGACTTCGCGCCGGCCGGACTCGTCGTGGAGGCCGTCCCCGAGTCCTGGGACCTGAAGGTCTCCGCCCTGCAGGACGTCGAACGCCACCTCTCCCCTACCGCCTGGCTCGCCACGAACACGTCCTCACTGTCCGTGGACGGACTGGCCGAACAGTTGGCCCGGCCCGAACGGTTCTGCGGCCTGCACTTCTTCAACCCGGTACCGGCATCGAAGCTCGTCGAGGTCGTCATCTCCAGGCACACCGCACCCGAACTCAGGGACCTCTCCGTGCAGTGGGTCCAGGACCTCGGCAAGACGCCGGTCGTGGTTCGTGATGCCCCCGGCTTCGCGTCGTCACGACTGGGCGTCGCCATCGCGATCGAAGCCATCCGCATGGTGGAGGAAGGTGTCGCCTCGCCAACCGACATCGACAATGCGATGGTGCTGGGCTACAGGTTCCCGGTGGGCCCCCTCGCCCTCACGGACATCGTCGGCCTGGACGTGCGCCTCGGGATCGCGGAGTACCTGGCCTCCACCCTGGGCCCCCGGTTCGAGCCCCCTCAACTGATGCGCGACATGGTGGATCGCGGGGAACTGGGCCGCAAGACCGGCAAGGGCTTCTACACCTACGACGACTAGATCCACCCCCGACATCGCAGTGAAAGGACTCCCGTGGCACTCCAGACCCAGACCATCCTCCCCAGCTACGTCCAGGGCCGATGGTGGACCCCGGACGACCCGCAGAAGGTCACCGAGGTTCGGGACGCATCGACCGGCGAGACGGTCGCCCGCATATCGACCGACGGGCTCGACATCAGGGCAGCCATCGAGTTCGGGCGCACGGTGGGACAGCACTCGCTCGGGGAGTACACCATCCATGAACGCGCGCTCAAGCTCAAGGAGATCGCCCAGTACCTCACCGAGCACAAGCAGGCACTCTACGACGTCTCCTACCTCACGGGAGGCACGCTCAAGGACCACTTCTTCGACGTGGACGGGGGAATCGGCACCCTGTTCACCTTCTCCTCGAAGGGTCGCCGCGAGCTTCCCAACGCCAACGTCATCGTGGACGGGGCCGTCGAGCAGCTGTCCAGGGACGGATCGTTCCTGGGTGAGCACCTGTACTCCCGGATGCCCGGCGTCGCCGTGCAGATCAACGCCTTCAACTTCCCGGTCTGGGGCTTCCTCGAGAAGTTCGCACCGTCCTTCCTCGCCGGCATGCCGACCATCGTGAAGCCCGCCACTCCTACCTGCTATGTCACCGAGGCCTGCGTGCGGCTGATGGTCGATTCCGGGATCCTGCCCGAGGGGTCGCTGCAGCTGATCTCCGGCTCCGCCCGGGACCTGCTCGATCACCTCGACTACCGCGATCACGTGGCCTTCACCGGGTCCGCCGGAACGGCGCAGACCCTGCGTTCTTCCGACAGGGTCCTCAACGAAGGCATCCGGTTCACGGCGGAGACGGACTCGCTGAACGCCGCCATCCTCGGTCCGGACGCCACGCCCGACACCCCGGAATTCGACGCCTTCGTCAAGGCCGTCTTCGTCGAGATCACCTCCAAGGCCGGGCAGAAGTGCACCGCCATCCGCCGCGTCATCGTGCCGCAGAACCGTGTCGAGGACGTCGTCTCGGCGGTCGCGGAGCGGGTGCAGCAGCGGGTGGTGGTCGGCGACCCGCGCACCGACGGCGTCACGATGGGTGCCCTGGCGTCCAAGGAGCAGCAGTCCGAAGTGCGCAAGGCGGTGGAGCGACTGGTAGGAGCGGGCGGCATGGTCCGCCTCGGGGGTCCGGACGCCCCGACGGGCGCCGATGAGGCAGCAGGGGCCTTCTTCCCCGTCACCATCCTGTCCTTCGACGATCCGTTGACGCCGGAAGTGCATGTCGTCGAAGCCTTCGGGCCGGTCACCAGCGTCATCGGCTACACCGACATCGACGACGCCGTGCGCCTGGCCGCTCTCGGCGGCGGCTCACTCGTGGCGACCGTCTGCACCAATGACGGCGCCACCGCGGCCCGCTTCGCCGCCGGCATCAGCGCCCACCACGGCCGCGTGCATTACCTGAACCGGCAGGACGCCACGACGTCCACCGGTCACGGCTCCCCCATGCCCCACCTCATCCATGGCGGGCCGGGGCGTGCAGGCGGCGGCGAGGAACTCGGCGGCGTCCGCGGCGTCAAGCACTACATGCAGCGCACCGCGATCCAGGGTCCGCCGGACATCCTCACCGCCATCACCGGGATCTGGCATCGGGGCGGCACGGCGGAGACCGTGACCCGCGAGAGCGTGGACAACGGCACGGGCATCCACCCCTTTCGCAAATCGCTCGAAGACCTGCGCATCGGCGACCAGTTCGCGTCCGAGCTCCGCACGGTGACCCTCGAGGACATCAGCGACTTCGCCGGAACGACCGGCGACACCTTCTACGCTCACACCGACGAGGACGCTGCGACAGCCAACCCGTTCTTCCCCCGCCGGGTCGCCCACGGCTACCTGCTCGTCTCCTGGGCCGCGGGGCTGTTCGTCGACCCCGCGCCCGGACCCGTCCTGGCGAACTACGGTCTCGAGAACCTGCGATTCATCACGCCCGTGACCTACGACGACGCCATCCGGGTGACCCTGACGGCGAAGCAGATCACGCCGCGGGTGACTGACGAGTACGGAGAGGTGTGCTGGGACGTGGTCCTGCACAACCAGCGCGATGAGATCGTGGCGACCTACGACGTGCTGACACTGGTCGCCAAAACCTGGCCCTCCGCCTGATCGGACCGCACGGCGGCCTCGGCCATCGAACCGGGTTTCGACCCAGTTACGGAGCGCGCAACCCGGAGAAGGCGAGCGCGACGACGGTGTCGGCGAGCTCACCGGTGGACTTGCCGGCCTCGGGCCGGTACCAGTCGACGATCGAGTTGATCATGCCCAGCAGCAGGCGGGCGGCCGACCGGCTGCTCAGGTCGGTCCGCAGCGAGCCTTCCTGCTGGGCTCGTTCGATGAACGCTGCGACCTGGGCGGTGATGGAACGCCGACGCTCGAGCGCCCGGAGTTCGACGTCGGAGTTGCCCCGCAGCCGCAGCAGGAGGGTCACGTAGGGCATCTGGTCGACGAGCACGGACACTGTCCGCCGCACCACGTGCTCGAGCCGCTCCAGGTCGGACACGGCGGCGCTGTCCTCGGAGGCGATGACCTCCTCGAGGGCATCGAGGGCCCGGTTCAGGGCCTGCTCCAGGATCTCCTCCTTCGACTCGACGTGGTGGTAGATGGCGGACTTGGAGATCCCGAGGTGCCCGGCCAGGGTGCCCATCGACGTCGCGTCGTACCCGTGGAGGTTGAAGACGTCCACGCACACGCGCAGCAGCGTCTCGCGGTCGTAGCCCGGCCGGCCCCGGCGCGGCGTATCCGTCGGCGCGGACGCGGGCGCCGGTGCGTTCGTCATGAGGACCTCTGTTTCGACGGGGAGGACGGACGTGGAAGTACGAGTCTAGAACGGCCTGCGCGGCCAGGGAGCGTTGACCCGGTCCCATGAACATTATATTCTGAACGAACGGTCAGTCAGTCTCCTGGCCTGGCACCTTCGAAGAATGGGACACCATGACGACGCAGACTCCCGGGCTCCGCTCCATCCCTGCCGCCGAGGCTGCCGGCCCCGTTCCCTCCGACGAGGACCGCGCCGGGCAGGAGCACTTCGACCGCCTCATCGCCGCCGACTCCCGGATCGAGCCACGGGACTGGATGCCCGCGGCCTACCGCAAGACGCTCGTCCGCCAGATCTCCCAGCACGCGCATTCCGAGATCATCGGCATGCAGCCGGAAGGGAACTGGATCTCCCGGGCGCCCTCGCTCAAGCGCAAGGCCATCCTCATGGCCAAGGTCCAGGACGAGGCCGGACACGGCCTGTACCTCTACTCCGCGGCCGAGACGCTGGGAACCCCACGCCACGTCCTCACCCAGCAGTTGCTGGACGGCAAGGCCAAGTACTCCTCGATCTTCAACTACCCGGCCCGCACCTGGGCCGACATGGGGGCGATCGGCTGGCTGGTCGACGGCGCTGCCATCGCCAACCAGGTCCCGCTGTGCCGCGCCTCCTACGGTCCCTACGGCCGGGCGATGGTGCGCGTCTGCAAGGAGGAGTCCTTCCACCAGCGGCAGGGCTTCGAGATCCTGCTCGAGCTCTCCCACGGAACGCCCGCGCAGAAGAAGATGGCGCAGGACGCAGTGAACCGCACATACGGCCCGGCCCTGCAGATGTTCGGCCCTCCCGATGAGGACTCCCCCAACTCCCAGCAGTCGATGGCCTGGAACATCAAGCGTTTCTCCAATGACGAGCTGCGCCAGCGCTTCGTGGACATGATCGTCCCGCAGGCCGAGGCCCTGGGCCTGACCCTGCCCGATCCCGACCTCAGGTGGAACGAGGAGCGCGGACATTACGACTACGGGCAGCTCGACTGGAACGAGTTCAA
This sequence comes from Arthrobacter rhamnosi, assembly GCF_054510855.1. Lineage (NCBI taxonomy): Bacteria > Bacillati > Actinomycetota > Actinomycetes > Micrococcales > Micrococcaceae > Arthrobacter > Arthrobacter rhamnosi. The sequence continues at coordinate 214,467 of NZ_JBTNDT010000006.1, forward strand.
GGCCGTGCTGTCCGGCAAGGGCCCCTGCAGCGTCCAGCGCCTGCAGACCCGCCGCAAAGCCCACGACGACGGCGCCTGGGTCCGCGAAGCGGCAGCCGCGTACGCCGGCAAGAGGGCGACGCAGCGCGCCTCGGCCGAACTCGCAGGAGCCTGAGCATGGATTCCGGCGACCCCGCCGAGAGCGCAGCATCATCTGCCGCGTGGCCGCTGTGGGAGGTGTTCGTGAGGTCCTCGCGCGGGCTCTCCCACGTCCACGCCGGCTCGCTGCATGCCCCGGATGCGACCATGGCGATCCGCAACGCCCGGGACCTGTACACCCGTCGCAACGAGGGCACGTCCGTCTGGGTCATCCCCTCCGAGGCGATCACCGCATCGGATCCCGACTCCAAGGGCGGTTACTTCGAATCGCCCCAGGGCAAGAGCTACCGGCATGCCATCTACTACACGAAGAGTGAAGGAGTGAAGCACCTGTGAGCTTCGCATCCCACGACTCGGCCACGAGGATCAGCGCCGGCAGCGCCATCAGCGCCGAGGAGATCGCCGCCGCCGGCACCAGGGCGCCCGAGGACGTCGCCCGCTACGCCCTGTGGCTGGGAGACGACGCCCTGATCCTCGCCCAGCGCCTGGGCGGGTGGATCGCCCACGCTCCCGAACTCGAGGAGGACGTGGCACTGGCCAACATCGCCCTGGACCTGCTCGGACATGCCCGCTTCTTCCTCACCTACGCCGGCACGGCGTGGGGGAAGACCGAGGACGACCTGGCGTACTTCCGGGACGAGGAGGAATTCCGCTCGTGCCGCCTCGTCGAACAGGAGAACGGCGACTTCGGACAGACGATCGCGCGTCAGCTCATCTTCTCCTTCTACCAGTACGAGCTCTACCGCCGGCTGGTGTCCTCGACGGATCCCACGCTTGCAGCCATCGCCGGCAAGGCCCTGAAGGAGGTCCAGTACCACCAGGACCACGCAACCCAGTGGGTGCTGCGCCTGGGTCTCGGCACCGAGGAATCCAGGCGGCGCATCCAGGCCGGGTTCGACTACCTGTGGCCCTACGTCGATGAACTGTTCCACGACGACGACGACCTGGTCCGTTCCCTCGGCGGCGCCGCCGTGCTGCCGTCCTCCCTCCGCCCCGACTTCGACCGGCGGATCGGCGCTGCCCTCGGTGAAGCCGGCCTCGACCTGCCCGGCGTCCCCGGCGCCTACGGTGGAAACCGTTCCGGTGAGTTCAGCGAGCAGCGCGGCCACATCCTGGCCGAGATGCAGGTGCTGGCCCGTCAGCACCCGGGCGCCACCTGGTGACCGGAAGCACGACCATGACCCAGGAGCAGCACAGCGACACGACGTACCCCACGGGACAGGAGCTGCGGCCCACGTCCGACGACGCAGGGCGGGTGTGGGACATAGCCGCCACCGTCGACGATCCGGAGGTGCCCGTCCTGTCCATCGCCGACCTCGGGATCCTCCGGAATGCACGGATCGACGGCGGCCGCGCCGTCGTCGTCATCACACCCACGTATTCCGGGTGTCCCGCCATGGAGACGATCAGCACCGAGGTGACCCGGGCCCTGAACGCCGCCGGGTACGACGACGTCCGGATCGAAGTCGTCCTGCAGCCGGCCTGGACCACGGACTGGATGAGCGCCGAGGGCCGCCGGAAGCTCGACGAGTACGGCATCGCGCCACCCACGGGAACGGCCGCCGTCGGACCCGTCCGCCTCGGCCTGACCGTCAAGTGCCCGCGCTGCCACTCGCTCGACACCCGCGAGATGACGCGCTTCGGATCCACGGCCTGCAAAGCCCTCCACGTCTGTAACGACTGCCTGGAGCCCTTCGACTACTTCAAGGTCCACTGATGCCCGATACCCTCACCGGGCCGACCAGGCGCCGGGCCACGTTCAACACCCTCGAGGTGACCCAGGTCCGCAGACTCACCTCCGATTCGGTCGAGGTGGCCTTCGCCGTACCCCCCGAGCTCGTTCGTGACTACAACTACCTTCCGGGCCAGTACGTCGCCCTCCGCGCGATGATCGACGGGCACGAGGTACGCCGCTCCTACTCCCTCTGTGCCGAACCTGTTCCCGGGGAGATCCGGGTCGCCATCAAGCAGGACCTCGGCGGAGTGTTCTCCTCCTGGGCCAACGAGTCCCTCAGGGCCGGTGACCGGCTCGATGTCATGAACCCCCAGGGGGCGTTCACCCCCAGGCTCGGGCTCACCACGATGAACAACGCGGAGGAGCTTGCCGCCGAGCAGATCGCCCTCAACGCCTCCGTGCACCTCGTGGCCTTCGCCGCGGGTTCCGGCATCACACCGATCATGGCCATCGCCAAGGCCGTGCTGCGTGCCTCCGACTCCTCGACCTTCGACCTCGTGTACGCCAACCGCTCGGCGATCGACGTCATGTTCGCCGAGGAGCTCGGCGACCTGAAGGACAAATACCCCTCCCGGCTCGCCGTCCACCACGTCCTCTCCCGCGAGCAGCGCATCAGCCCCCTGATGTCCGGGCGCATCGACGGGAACAAGCTCGACGCCATCCTCGACGAGGTGGTGCAGGTGGACCGCACCGACGAGTGGTTCCTCTGTGGGCCGTTCGAACTCGTCCAGCTCTGCCGCGACAGTCTCGCGGAGCGCGGCGTCCCCGAGGAGAAGATCCGTTTCGAACTCTTCACCACGGGTAAGCCCGGGAGCCCGGAGGGCCAGCAGGGCCGTCGCGTCGAAGCAGACCCCGCCGGCGAGAACTACGGCATCACCTTCACCCTCGACGGACTCTCCGGCGTCGTCGAGTCGCCGAGGAGTGCCCGCGAGACCGTGCTGAACGCCGCGCTGCGCGTCCGCCCCGACGTGCCGTTCGCCTGCGCCGGCGGCGTCTGCGGCACCTGCAGGGCCAGGGTCGTCTCCGGCGATTTCGTCATGGAGGAGAACTACGCCCTGGAGAAGGACGAAGTCGACAACGGCTTCGTCCTCACCTGCCAGACCCGGCCGACGTCCGATCAGCTCGTGGTCGACTTCGATGCCTGAACGCCATGCCGGGCCCTCTGTCTCCGGCTCCGTTGCGAAGGAGCGACCATGATCGACCTGCTGATCCACGGGCCCGTGGCCGAAGTGGTGCTGAACGCGCCGGACCGGATGAACTCCCTCGACGAGGCGGCCCTCGAGGAACTCGGCGACGCGTACGCCGAGGCCGGACGGGCCGGAGTGCGGGCCCTGATCCTGCGGGGCGAGGGCCGCGGCTTCTGCGCCGGCCGGGACATCTCCGCCGTCGACCCGGCGGTCGACGACGCCTACGGGTTCCTCGCGGAGCAGGTCACCCCCCTGCTGCGCGCCATGAGCAGCTTTCCCGCCCCCACCTTCGCCGCGGTCCAGGGCGCCTGCCTCGGGCTGGGACTGGGCCTGGCCATCGCCACCGACGTCGTGTACGTCGCGGACACGGCGAAAATCGGGTCCCCCTTCGCACGGCTCGGTGCCACCCTCGACTCCGGTGGGCACGCGCTGTTCACCGAGCGGCTCGGCGCCCACCGCGCACTGGACCTGATCTACACCGCCGACCTCATGACCGGAGCCGAAGCAGTACGCTCCGGCCTCTTCAGCCGATCCCTTGCAGCAGACGAGTTGCTCGAGTTCACCCGTGCCAGGGCGGCAGCAGTGGCCGACGGGCCCACACAGGCCTTCCTCGCATCGCGCGAACTCGTGGCCCAGATCCGCGACCAGCGGCTGGGACTGTGGGAGTCGCTCGAGCACGAGAACCGCGTGCAGGGCCGGCTCTGCGGCAGCGCCGACTACGCCGAGGGCTTCGCAGCGTTCCAGCAGAAGCGGATACCGCGCTTCACCGGAGGCCAGCTGTAGGGACCCGCCGCTGCCGTACCCGAAGTCTCGCCGCTCACCGGACCTCCCCCAGGTGGCGGGCTGTTCCGCGCGAGCGGAGGCCCGCGAAGAACTGCTCGAGCTCGCCGGTAGCGTCGAGGGGAGCCACGGCGGCGACATACTGGTCGGGGCGGACCACGACCACCACCCCGGAACGGTCGAGCCGACGGAGGTCGAAGATGTCCGCAGCCGGATCCGTCGCATAGACCTTCTCGTAGTCGGTGAGCCCGAAGGGCCCGACCGCCGGCTTGAAGGCAACCGGCACCACGCTTAGGTCCACCTTTGTGTGGTCCTGCTGGTAGACCACTTTCACGTCGAACCACGCGTCCGCGTCCGCGCCTTCCGGCGTGGCAGCCAGGGGCGATCCGGGTGCCGTCATGAGCCAGTCGGCGAACCCGGCCGTCGTGGACGAAGCGCCCGCTGCCGCCCCATCCGCGAAGACGTAGATACGCCACCGCCCGTCGGCAACCGCATGGTGTCCGAGGTGCATCGGGATGCCGTCACAGACCCGCACGACGGGGGCGGACTTGAACCGCTTGCCGATCGGGAAGCCCCGCGCGAGATCCTGGTGCACCGGTTCCGCGATGAGCATGGAGGGCTGGTACTGCGTCATGAAGCCCGCCGGGAACTCCTGTGTCCGGACGTAGAAATGCTCGAGCTCGGAGGGGTCGTCGAACTCTTCCGGCTTCCTGGCCATGAGGGTGGACCACTGCCTGTCGAAATCGATGAGGTTCTTCGCCACGACCTGGCGCTCGGCCGAGTAGGTCGCCAGCAGGCTCTCCGGGCTGCGGCCCTCGAGCACGTGGCCGAGCTTCCAGCCGATATTGAAGCCGTCCTGCATGGAGACGTTCATCCCCTGACCGGCCTTCGCGCTGTGCGTGTGGCAGGCGTCCCCCGTGATGAACACGCGCGGCGTCCGGGTACCGATGTCAGCGGGGAGGACGTCGTCGAATCGATCGGTCAGGCGGTGCCCCACCTCGTAGACGCTGTGCCAGGGGACGTCGCGCACGTCCAGCCGGTAGGGGCTGAGGATGGCATTGGCCTTGGCGATGATCTGCTCGATGGTCGTGCGCCGGACGGCGCCGTTGTCGTGCGGGTCCGTTTCGCCGAGGTCGACGTACATGCGGAAGAGATGTCCGCCCTCGCGGGGGATCAGCAGAATGCTGCCACCGTTCCCGGACTGGATGGCGCACTTTCGCCGGATGTCGGGAAAATCGGTGACGGCGAGGACGTCCATGACACCCCAGGCGTGGTTGGCCTTGTCCCCGGCGAGCGTGCAGCCGATCGCCTGGCGGACCTTGCTGCGGGCACCGTCGGCCCCCACCACGTACTTCGCCCGGACGACGCGCTCCTGTCCCTGCCGCTCCCCCGCCGTCCCGACGAGCGTCACCGTCACCGGGTACTCGGCGTCGTCATCGACCTGAAGCCGGACGAATTCGTACCCGTAGTCGGGCTCCATCCGGGTCGGGGAGTTCTTCATGAATTCGGCGAAGTAGTCCAGGACCCGCGCCTGGTTGACGATGAGGTGGGGGAACTCGCTGATGCCCGTCGGATCGTCCTCGGGGCGGGCCGTCCGGACGATGCGCGAGGGATCCTTCGCGTCCGGCTTCCAAAAGGCCATCTCGACGATCCGGTAGGCCTCCTCGGTGATCCGCTGGGCGAACCCGAACGCCTGGAACGTCTCGACGCTCCGGGCCTGGATGCCGTCGGCCTGACCGATGGCCAGCCGTTCAGGTCGACGTTCGACAATCCGCGTGGTGATGCCCGGGAACTGCGAGAGCTGCGCGGCTGTGATCATGCCGGCCGGCCCGGTGCCGACGATCAGGACGTCGACGTCGTTCGGAAGATCTGCAGGCCGCTCCACTCCGACCCCTGCTGCGGGCCGGGTACGGGGATCACCGGAGACGTAACCATGGTGGTGGAATTGCACGGGCTTTCCTCACTTCGTCGTGATGCCACGCTGGTCGTGCTCGATGTCCGAACTACTCGTTCTACTGTTGCACCTGAACGCTAATTCCGAAGAGGAGCGCAGGCAACAGCGGGTGCCCTTCCCCCTTCGGAGGGACCCTTGACGGCGGCGTCGTCCCGACCTAGGGTCCGTATACGATTTCATATCTGATGAGTCCCCGAAGGAGCGGACTATGCAGGAAGTGGCGCAGGAAATGCTGGCTACGGCCCGCAAGGTCATCGCGGTCCACCTCAACTACCCCAGCCGCGCTGCCCAGCGGGGTCGCGTCCCCGAGCAGCCGTCCTACTTCCTGAAGCCGTCGTCGTCCCTCGCCCTCACGAACCGCACGGTGGAACGGCCTGCGGGCTGCGAACTGCTCGGCTTCGAGGGCGAGATAGCGCTGGTGATCGGACCACCGGCCCGGCGCGTACCCCTTCCGGACGCCTGGAACCACGTGGCATGGGTGACGGCGAGCAACGACCTCGGCGTCTACGACCTCCGCCACGCGGACAGGGGCTCGAACCTCCGGTCCAAGGGCGGCGACGGATTCACGCCGGTGGGACCGGGATTGATCCCGGCCGACGGCGTCGATCCTGCCGGCCTCCGCGTCCGCACCTGGCACAACGGTGTCCTGGTACAGGACGACACCACCGCACACCTGCTGTTCCCGTTCGCGCGGCTCATCGCCGACCTGTCCCAGCTCCTGACGCTCGAGACCGGTGACATCATCCTCACCGGCACGCCGGCGGGAGCGTCGGTCGCGGTTCCGGGCGACACACTCGAGGTCGAGGTCACGGAGATCGGCGGCGGACTCACCACCGGCCGCCTCGTCACCAGCGTGACGGACGGAACCGTTCCCTTCGCGGATCTCGGCGCGCAGCCGAAGACCGACGACGTGCAGCGTGAGGAAGCCTACGGATCCCGGGAAGCAGCAGGGCTCTCCCCGCGCCCGTCGGTCCTGACCCCTGACCTGAAGAAGAAGCTCGAAGCAGTCGCCACGGCGACGCTGTCCTCCCAGCTGCGCAAGCGTGGCCTGAACAACGTCAGCATCGACGGCCTCACATCGACCCGCCCCGACCGCCGCGTGGTCGGCCTGGCCCGTACGCTGCGCTACGTCCCGAACAGGGAGGACCTCTTCACGGAATACGGCGGCGGTTACAACGCCCAGAAACGGGCCATCGACTCCATCGACGCGGGCGAGATCCTCGTCATGGAAGCACGCGGGGAGAAGGGAACCGGCACCATCGGCGACATCCTGGCCCTCCGGGCGCAGGTGCGCGGTGCCGCGGCCATCGTCACCGACGGCGGCATCCGCGACGTCGCCGCCGTCTCGGCCATGGACATGCCCGCCTACTACGCCAACCCCCACCCGGCCGTCCTCGGGCGCCGCCACATCCCGTGGGACACGGACATCACCATCGCCTGCGGCGGCGCCACCGTCCAGCCCGGCGACATCATCGTCGCCGACGCCGACGGCATCCTCGTCATCCCCCCTGCCCTCGCGGAGGAACTCGCCGACGACTCCCTGGCACAGGAACACGAGGAGGTCTTCATCGCCGACATGATCCGCGAAGGGCACGGGGTGGAGGGGCTCTACCCCATGAACGCAGCATGGCGGGCCCGCTATGAGGAACAGAAGACCGACCATGCGTGATGCAGGAACGGCCACGAGCAGCAGCAAGTCAGAGCGGGCCTACAACTCCCTGAAGGCGCGCATCGCCGACGGTACGTACTCCCCCGGCTTCCGCCTGGTCCTCGCCAGGATCGCCGAGGACCTCGGGGTCAGCGTAGTACCCGTCCGCGAGGCGATCCGGAGGCTCGAGGCGGAAGGTCTCGTGACCTTCCAACGCAACGTCGGTGCGACGGTCGCGGGCATCGACCCCACCGAGTACCTCTATGCGATGCAGACCCTCAGCATCATCGAGGGCGCGGCAACCGCCCTGTCCATTCCCCTGATCAGTCCCGCTGACATCGCGCGGGCCCGCGCCGTCAATGACGACATGCGCGACTGCCTGCAGCACTTCGACCCCGTGCGCTTCACCCGTCTGAACCAGGATTTCCACAGCGTCCTGTTCGAGAATTGCCCGAACCCGCACATGCTGGACCTCGTCCATCGCGGCTGGGCGCGCCTCGCCTCCCTGCGCTCCTCGACCTTCCGCTTCGTTCCCGGACGCGCCCACGAGTCCGTCGACGAACACGAGGCACTCCTCCGGCTCATCGAGTCCGGGGCAGACGCCGCCGAGATAGAACGCGCCGCCCGCCTCCACCGCAGTGCCACCCTCGACGCCTACCTCGCTCGGACGGGCGCCGATTCCCGGAAGGACACACCATGACCAGCCCTGCCGCAGCCGTCCGGCACTACGTGCCCGAGAGCCTGCCCTCGTCCATCCAGCACTACATCGGGGGCAGGTTCGTCGACTCGATCGGAGGGACGACGTTCGACGTCCTCGACCCGGTGTCCAACACGACCTACGCCACAGCCGCGGCCGGGCAGAAGGAGGACATCGACCTCGCGGTAGCGGCAGCACGGGCGGCCTTCAGGAACGGGCCCTGGCCGAGGATGAAGGCCCGTGAGCGCGCCCGCGTCCTCAACCGGATCGCCGACGCCGTCGAGGCCCAGGAGGAACGGCTCGCCGAGCTCGAGACCTTCGACACCGGGCTGCCCATCACGCAGGCCAGGGGCCAGGCGCTCCGCGCGGCGGAGAACTTCCGCTTCTTCGCGGATCTCATCGTCGCCCAGTTCGACGACGCCATGAAGGTGCCCGGGACGCAGCTCAACTACGTGAACCGCAAGCCCATCGGTGTCGCCGGGCTCATCACTCCCTGGAACACGCCCTTCATGCTGGAGTCCTGGAAGCTCGCTCCCGCCCTGGCGACCGGCAACACCGTGGTCCTGAAGCCCGCCGAATTCACGCCCCTCTCGGCATCGCTCTGGGCGCAGATCTTCCAGGACGCCGGCCTGCCCGACGGCGTGTTCAACCTCGTTCACGGACTCGGCGAGGAAGCCGGCGACGCGCTCGTGAAGCACCCCGACGTGCCGCTCATCTCCTTCACGGGCGAGACCACCACCGGCCGGACGATCTTCCGGAACGCCGCAGCGAACCTCAAGGGACTCTCGATGGAACTCGGCGGCAAGTCCCCGTGCGTCGTCTTCGCCGACGCGGACCTCGACGCCGCCATCGATTCGGCCCTCTTCGGGGTGTTCTCCCTCAATGGCGAACGCTGCACCGCCGGCTCCCGCATCCTCGTCGAACGCCCGGTCTACGACGAGTTCTGCGGGAAATACGCAGCGAGGGCGAAGACCATCGTCGTCGGCGACCCGCACGACCCGAACACCGAGGTCGGTGCCCTCGTCCACCCCGAGCACTACGACAAGGTCGCGTCCTACGTGGAGATCGGCAAGACCGAAGGTCGCCTCCTGGCGGGCGGCGGCCGTCCCGACCATCTTCCGCACGGCAACTACATCGCCCCGACCGTCTTCGCCGATGTGGCGCCCGATGCGCGGATCTTCCAGGAGGAGATCTTCGGCCCCGTCGTCACCATCACGCCGTTCGACGACGACGACGAAGCCCTGGACCTCGCCAACAACACACGCTACGGACTCGCCGCGTACATCTGGACGCAGAACCTGACCCGTGCCCACACCTTCTCCTCCGACGTCGAAGCGGGGATGGTGTGGCTGAACAGCCACAACGTCCGCGACCTCCGCACCCCCTTCGGCGGCGTCAAGGCCTCCGGGCTCGGCCACGAGGGCGGCTACCGCTCCATCGACTTCTACACCGACCAGCAGGCCGTGCACATCACCCTCGGCACCGTCCACACACCGAAGTTCGGCAACGCCAAGGACTCCGCTGCCAACGAGGGCTGAGTCCTTCCACCCCATCCCTGCTCGAAGAAGAGACGACCGATGACTGATTTCGTCCCCACCCCCTCCCTCCCCGCCCCGGACATCGTCCGCTGCGCCTACATGGAGATCGTGGTCACCGACCTCGCGCAATCGCGCGAGTTCTACGTCGACGTCCTCGGCCTGCACGTCACCGAGGAGGACGGGAACGCGATCTATCTCCGGTCGCTGGAGGAGTTCATCCACCACAACCTCGTGCTCCGCAAGGGACCCGTGGCCGCCGTCGCCGCCCTGGCCTACCGTGTGAGGTCACCGGCGGAGGTCGACGCCGCCGAGGCGTACTACACGGAGCTGGGCTGCCGCACCGAACGCCGACCCGACGGCTTCACCAAGGGCGTCGGGGATTCCGTGCGCGTCGAGGACCCGCTGGGCTTCCCTTACGAGTTCTTCTACGACGTGCAGCACGTCGAACGCCTCACCCAGCGCTACGACCTCTACTCCGCGGGTGAACTGGTGCGCCTGGACCACTTCAACCAGGTCACCCCTGACGTGCCGCGCGGCCGGGCGTACCTCGAGGACCTCGGCTTCCGCGTCTCGGAGGACATCCAAGACTCCGACGGCGTCACCTACGCCGCATGGATGCACCGCAAGCAGACCGTCCACGACACCGCGCTCACCGGCGGCAACGGACCGCGCATGCACCACGTCGCGTTCGCCACCCACGAGAAGCACAACATCATCCAGATCTGCGACAAGATGGGCGCCCTGCGCATCAGCGACCGCATCGAGCGCGGACCCGGACGCCACGGCGTCTCCAACGCCTTCTACCTCTACATCCTCGATCCCGACGGTCACCGCATCGAGATCTACACGCAGGACTACTACACGGGAGACCCGGACAACCCGACCATCACCTGGGACGTGCACGACAACCAGCGCCGCGACTGGTGGGGCAACGCCGTCGTGCCGTCCTGGTACACCGAGGCGTCCCTCGTCCTGGACCTCGACGGGAACCCCCAGACCGTCATCGAGCGGGAGGATAAGAGCGAGCAGGCAGTGACCGTCGGTGCTGACGGCTTCTCCTACACCCGCAAGGACGGCGACGCGTCAGCCGAGAGCTTCAAGCTCGGGACGCAGCTGTAGCCATGCTGGACGACACGACGATCGAATCCATTGCCGATGAGCTGCTGGCGGCCGGCCGGAGCCGGGTTCCTGTCCCACTGCTGACCGCCCGCTACCCGGACATGACGGTGGAGGATTCCTACGCCGTCCAGCGGTTGTGGCGGCAACGCAACGAAGACGCCGGCCGCACGCTCGTGGGACGGAAGATCGGCCTCACGAGCAGGGCGATGCAGGCGGCCACGGGCATCACGGAGCCGGACTACGGCGCGATCTTCGACGACATGGTCCTCGAGACCGGGTGCTCGGTGGCGTGGGATGCGTACACGCACCCTCGTGTGGAGGTGGAGCTCGCGTTCGTGCTGAAAGCCGATCTCACCGGTCCGGGCTGCACGATCTTCGATGTCCTCACCGCCACCGACTACGTCGTGCCGGCCCTGGAGATCCTGGACTCGCGGATCGAGATGGAGGGCCGGACGATCGTGGACACCATCTCCGACAACGCGGCCATGGGTGCCATGGTGGTCGGCGGCAGGCCGGTGCGGCCCGACGCCGTCGACCTCCGCTGGGTGTCCGCCATCCTCTACAAGAACCAGATCGTCGAGGAGACCGGCGTAGCAGCGGGGGTGCTCGGCCATCCCGCCGCGGGCGTGCACTGGCTCGCGAACAAGATCGCCCCCCACGGCGATGGCCTGAAGGCCGGGGACATCATCCTCGCCGGGTCCTTCACCCGACCCCTGTGGGTCTACGAGGGCGATACCGTCCACGCCGACTACGGACCCCTGGGAGCCGTCACATGCCGCTTCGTCTAGGACCCACCTTCGCGGAGGCACTGGCTGCTGCCGGCCGACCGCTCGCCGGCATGTGGGTATGCTCGGGCAGCCCGCTCGTCGCCGAGATCTGCGCCGGATCGGGACTGGACTGGCTGCTCGTCGACGCCGAGCACAGCCCCAACGGGCTCGAATCGATCCTCGCCCAGCTCCAGGCCGTCTCCGGGTACCCGGCGCAGGTCCTCGTCCGGCCACCGGTCAATGACACCGTCCTCATCAAGCAGTACCTCGACCTCGGGATCCAGAACCTGCTCATCCCCATGGTCAACACCGTCGCCGATGCCGAAGCCGCCGTCGCTGCCACCCGCTACCCGCCCGAGGGGGTCCGGGGCGTGGGGTCGGCACTGGCCCGCGCAGCCCGCTGGAACAGGATCCCGGAGTACCTCGCCCGCGCGTCGGGGACGATCAGCGTCACCGTGCAGATCGAATCGGTGGCCGCTGTGGACGCGGTCGAGGACATCCTCGCGGTCGGCGGCGTGGACGCGATCTTCGTCGGGCCCTCCGACCTCGCCGCGTCCATGGGCCTGCTCGGCCAGCAGGAACACCCCGACGTGCGCGCCGCCGTCGAACAGTGCCTGATTGCAGCTCACCACGTGGGAAAGCCGGCCGGCGTCAACGCCTTCAACGCCGCCACCGCCCATCACTACCTCGACCAGGGGGCGTCTTTCATCCTCGTCGGCGCCGACGTCGCCCTCCTCGCCCGCGGGTCCGAATCCCTCGCCGCCGCCTTCGTCCCTCCCGCCGTCGACGGCGCTGACGACGGTACCTCCCCCGCCCGCCACTGACTCTCCTCCCTGGCACCACCGCCGCCGCGTCCCACGCCATGGATCCGCGCGCCGCCCGGGCACCGACGTCGACGGCCGGTAGGGAATACTGGGACCATGCCCTCCACTTTCACGACGGCTGACGCCGTCGACTTCGCCGTCCTCGAACGCAACGGCTTCATCGAGTCCCGCCACGTCGGTGCCGCCGTCGTCCTGGCGGCGGACGGCTCCGTGGTGACCGAACTCGGGGACATCAGCAGCCCGATCTTCCCCCGCTCCACCCTCAAGCCCTTCCAGGCGCTCGCCAGCATGAAGGCCGGTGTGCCGCTGCGCGGCCCGCAGGTGGCCCTCGCCACTGCGAGCCATGTCGCCAGCCGCGAGCACATGGACGTGGTCCGCACCATGCTCGATGCCGCCGGCGTCACCGAGGAGGACCTGCAGTGCCCCGAGGACTGGCCACAGGACGAGGAGGCCCGCAACGAGTTGGTCCGCAGCGGCAAGGGCAAGCAGCGCATCGCCTTCAACTGCTCGGGCAAGCACGCGGCCTTCCTGTGGGCCTGCACCGAGAACGGCTGGGACACCGCGACCTACCTCGAGCCCACGCACCCGCTCCAACGTTCGGTGGCCTCGGTCATCGAGGAGTACACCGAGGAGTCCGTGGCGGCGTGGGGCGTCGACGGCTGCGGCGCCCCCGTCGCCGCCCTGTCGCTGACAGGGCTCGCCCGCGGCATCGGCAAGGTCGCCAAGGCTCCCTCGGACAAGCACGCCGACGCGCGGGCGGCGACGATCGCCACCGCGATGCTCGACTACCCCTGGGCCGTCCACGGCAACGGCATGGAGAACTCGGTGGTCATGGAGGACCTCGGCGTCCTCGCCAAGAGCGGGGCGGAAGGCGTCCTCGTCCTCGCCGCACGCACCGGAGCGTCCCTGGCCCTGAAGGTCCTCGACGGCAACTCCCGGGCCGCCACCCTCGTGGGCCTCACCCTGCTCGCCGCGTCCGGCGCCATCGACGCCGACAGGGTGGGGACCGTCCTCGAGAAGGTGGTCCCCCCGATCCTCGGCGGCGGACGCCCCGTCGGCAGCCTGCGGCTCGCCGCCCCGGTGCTGGCCCTGCTCGACTAGGAACGGACCATGGCACGACGACGCATCGCGGGCGAGGACGGTCGCCGGGCGCTGGCCCGGGTGGCGGACGGTTCGGCCGGCCGGAACGAGATCGCGACGGCCGTGCGCTTCACGCTGGAGGAACTCGCCGAGCTGGCTCCCGGCAACAGCGTCGAGGTCCGTGTCCCGCCCTTCGGCGTCACGCAGTGCGTCGAAGGACCCCGCCATACCCGCGGCACACCGCCGAACGTCGTCGAGACGGACGCCACCACGTGGCTCGCCCTCGTCAGGGGCACCACGGACTGGCCGTCGGCGGTCGCAGCGGGCAAGGTAGCTGCGTCCGGGCAGCGCGCCGACCTCAGCGCCTGGCTCCCCCTCGCCGGGCTCCGCACGTGAGCACGGACCGGAGGGCCGGCGCCGCGGGGCCGGGCGGGCGGCCGAGCGCCGCGACCGCGGCCGGAAGGCCCGCTACCCCAGACGGGCGGCCCGCCACCGGGCGCCGGGCGGACCCCCTGGGCAGCCACCTGAGCACCCTCCCGGTCCGCACTGCCCGGGCCGTCCGGGAGCAGCCCCTCGGTGCCTGGCTGACCGGTCTCGCAGCGGCCGCCCTGTACACCGTCTTCTCCGTCACCCAGTGGAACCGGCTGAGCTCGCCGTCCTGGGACCTGGGGATCTTCACGCAGCTGGCGAAGGCGTACGCCGGGTTCGGTGCGCCGATCGTCCCCATCAAGGGCGAGGACTTCAACCTGCTGGGCGACCACTTCCATCCGCTGCTCGTGCTGCTGGGGCCCGCGTACGCGGTCGCGCCGTCGGGCCTCACTCTCCTGGTGGTGCAGGACCTCCTCTTCGCCCTATCGGTGGCCGTCGTGGCACGGGCCGGCACACGCTCCCTCGGTCCGGTCACCGGCATAGCGCTCGGCATCGCCTACGCCCTGTCCTGGGGGCTGCAGTCGGCCGTCGCTGCGCAGTTCCACGAGATCGCGTTCGCCGTCCCGCTCCTCGCACTGAGCCTCGAGGCCGTCCTGCGGCGCCGCATCCTGCCGGCCGTCGTCTGGGGCGGGCTGCTCGTCTTCGTCAAGGAGGACCTCGGGCTCACCGTCATCGCCCTCGGGCTGGTTCTCGCGTGGCGCCTCCGCACCCCCGCGGGGCTCTGGCTGTCCGCCTGGGGACTCCTGTGGCTGATCCTCTCGGTCCGGTTGATCCTCCCGGCCCTGAACTCCGCCGGGCAGTACGACTATTCCGACCGGATCGACGTGGGTGCGATGCTCGCCGACCCCGTGGGCGCCGTCGTCGACCTCGTCTCCGGGACGGCGAAGCACGAGACGCTCCTGCTGCTCCTGGTCGCCGGCGGTTTCCTGTTCCTCCGCTCCTCGTTGAGCCTGGTGCTGCTCCCGACCCTCCTGTGGCGGTTCGCCTCCAGCCAGGGAGGCTACTGGGGGCCAGAGTGGCACTACAGCGCCGTGCTGATGCCCGTGCTCTTCCTCGCCCTCCTGGACGGCGTGCAGACACTGCGGGCCAGCCGCCGGAGCTGGGTGCGCAGCACCGCCATGGTCGGCATCCCCGCCGCCGTCGTAGCCTGCCTGGTGCTGTTGCCCGGGCAGACGTTCACCGTGCTCGTGGAGCCGGAGACCTACCGGCAGTCGGAGCGCTGGGACGCCGCGCACCGCATGATGGACCTCATCCCGGAGGGATCGACCGTGGAGAGCGGGGTGGTGCTGATGGCCTACCTCGTCCCCGACACCCGCGTGTACTGGCTCGGCAACACCAACCCGGCACCGGACTACCTCATCGTCGACGCGGACGACTGGAGCTGGGGTGCCGTCCGGCCGAGCGACGCCGAGGCCCACGCAGAGCAGCGCTACCCCGGAACCGACTACACGCTCGTCTTCGGCGAGGCGGGCTACCAGCTCGTCGAGCGGCGTCCCTGACGCCCGGTAGCCTTAAACCATGACCTCCGAGCAGCACTCGCCGACCACTCCTCCCGAGCAGCCCGACACCCACGGCGCGGTGCCGGCGGACGGGCAGCGGGCCCCCGGCGACCGTGAGGATCCGGCGACCCCGGGCCCCGGCGATGCCCACTCCGAACCTGCCGCTCCCGCCGCACCCACCGCCGGGGCTCGTACAGAGCCTGCGGCCGCAGAAGCTCCCGCCTACCGCGAGGTGACGGTCCGGAGGGCACCGAAGTTCGTGCCCTTCATGATGCTCGGTGCGATCCTCGGTTTCCTCGCTGCACTGGTGCTCGCCTACACGGGCCCGGCCGATCCCACGCTCACCCGTGAGTCCATCCTCGGTTTCTTCACCGTGGCCTTCGCCATCCCGGGCCTGATCCTCGCGGCGCTGCTCGTGCTGGTCTTCGACCGGCGGAGCGTGAAGCGGGCCGAACGTGCCCGTGCGGAGCGCACCTACGACGACGGCGTGGCTTGACCGGCACCCGGAGGGCCGGGGCGGAACACCGGCACGCACGCCGCACGCCTCACCCCGCGGAGGTATGCCCTGCGCCGGCTTTCCTTCGCGCGGCGGCATTGCGTGCCGTGAGAGAATAGGCGCATGGTGCGCGGCGACGGACAACTCTCCCATGATCTTCTTCCCGGCGAAAAAGGACCCCAGGATGCCTGCGGTGTTTTCGGCGTCTGGGCGCCCGGTGAGGAGGTCGCCAAGCTCACCTACTACGGCCTGTACGCATTGCAGCACCGCGGGCAGGAATCGGCGGGTATCGCCACCAGCGACGGCCACCGGATCAACGTCTACAAGGACATGGGCCTGGTGTCCCAGGTCTTCGACGAGGCGACGCTCAACACCCTGACCGGCCACATCGCCGTCGGGCACTGCCGTTACTCCACCACCGGGTCCTCCCACTGGGCCAATGCCCAGCCCACGCTCGGAGCCACCGCGGCCGGCACCGTCGCCCTCGCGCACAACGGCAACCTCACGAACTCCGCCGAGCTGTACCAGATGGTCCTCGACCGCCACGGCAAGCCCCGTGCGGGAGAACTCGCACAGGGCAACACCACCGACACCGCCCTCGTGACCGCGCTGCTCGCCGGGAACGACGGCCGCTCGCTGGAGCAGACGGCCATGGACCTGCTGCCGAGCATCCGCGGCGCCTTCTGCTTCGTCTTCATGGACGAGGGCACCCTCTACGCCGCGCGCGACGCCTACGGTGTCCGTCCCCTCGTCCTCGGCCGCCTCGAGCGCGGCTGGGTCGTCGCCTCCGAGCAGGCAGCCCTCGCCACGGTCGGTGCGAGCTACATCCGCGAGATCGAGCCCGGCGAGTTCATCGCCATCGACGAGGACGGCGTGCGCAGCAGCCGCTTCGCACAGACGACCGCCGCGGGCTGCGTCTTCGAATACGTGTACCTGGCCCGGCCCGACGCCGCGATCGCCGGGCGCTCGGTGTACGAGTCGCGCGTCGAGATGGGCCGCCAGCTGGCCCGCGAGAACGCGGCCGCGGCGGACATCGTGATCCCTGTCCCGGAGTCCGGGACGCCGGCCGCCGTCGGATTCGCCGAGGAGTCGGGGATCCCCTTCGCCCACGGTTTCGTGAAGAACGCCTACGTGGGCCGCACCTTCATCCAGCCCAGCCAGACCCTGCGCCAGCTCGGCATCCGGCTCAAGCTCAATGCGCTCGAATCGGTCATCCGCGGCAAGCGCATCATCGTGGTCGACGACTCGATCGTCCGCGGAAACACCCAGCGCGCCGTCGTCCGCATGCTGCGCGAGGCGGGGGCGGCCGAGGTCCACGTCAAGATCTCCTCGCCGCCGGTGCGCTGGCCCTGCTTCTACGGCATCGACTTCGCCTCGCGCGCCGAGCTGATCGCCAATGGTGCCGCGATCGACGAGATCAGCAAGTCCATCGGCGCCGACAGCCTCGCGTACATCTCCGAGGACGGCATGATCGACGCGACGCAGCAGCCCCGCGAGCGCCTCTGCACGGCGTGCTTCACCGGGACGTACCCCATCGAACTGCCCGACGACGACCGTCTCGGCAAGAACCTGCTCGAGCGCACCAATCCTGCCGAGAAGTCCGGGGCCACGGGATGCGATCCGGGGCCGGACGCCGAATTCGAAGCCGTACTGACCGACGAAGACAAGAAAGAGCGGGTATGAGCGCGTCCAACCCCATCACGTATGCCAGCGCAGGAGTGGACGTCGAAGCGGGTGACCGCGCCGTCGAGCTCATGAAGGACGCCGTGCGCGCGACGCACGGCCAGCAGGTCCTCGGCGGGGTGGGCGGTTTCGCCGGGCTCTACGACGTGTCCCGCCTCCTCACCTACACGCGGCCGCTCCTCGCGACGTCGACCGACGGCGTGGGCACCAAGGTCGCCATCGCGCAGGCGATGGACATCCACGACACCATCGGGTTCGACCTGGTGGGCATGGTCGTCGACGACATCGTGGTGGTCGGCGCGGAGCCGCTCTTCATGACCGACTACATCGCGTGCGGGAAGGTGGTCCCCGAGCGCATCGCGGACATCGTCCGCGGCATCGCGGCCGGCTGCTCGGCCGCCGGCACCGCACTGGTCGGCGGTGAGACCGCGGAACACCCGGGTCTGCTGGGTGAGCACGAGTACGACGTGGCGGGCGCCGCCACCGGCGTCGTCGAAGCCGACCGGGTCCTCGGTCCCGAGCGCGTCCGCGAGGGCGACGTCGTGATCGGGATGGCGTCCTCGGGCCTCCATTCCAACGGCTACTCGCTGGTGCGCCGGGTCATCAACCAGGCCGGCTGGGCCCTCGACCGCCAGGTCTCCGAACTCGGGCGGACCCTCGGCGAGGAGCTCCTCGAGCCGACGCGCATCTACGCCTCCGACTGCCTCGCGCTGGCCCGCACGGACGCAGCGCAGGTGCACGGCTTCAGCCACGTCACCGGCGGCGGGCTCGCGGCGAACCTCGCCCGGGTGCTCCCCCGCGGGCTCGAAGCGACCGTCGACCGCTCCACGTGGGAGCTTCCGCCGATCTTCACGCTCGTCTCGCAGCTCGGTTCCGTGCCCCTGCCGGACCTCGAGCGCACCCTCAACCTCGGCGTCGGCATGATCGCGATCGTCGGAGCCGGCGGCGCGGATGCCGCCCTCGCCCAGCTGAATGCGGCCGGCGTGCCGTCCTGGGTGATGGGCAGCGTGCGGGCCGCGGGCAACGGCAGCACCGACGGGCCCGACTACGTGCAGGGCGCCAAGGGCGTCGACGGCGGATCCGTGCGGCTGCTCGGCGCCTACGCCTGACCGGGCGGTCCGCACGGGCAGGACGGGAACAGCAGAACGAGAACAGCACGACGAAGCCCCTGCCCTCGCAAGAGGACAGGGGCTTCGGCGTACTCAGTGCGGTTCAGTGCCCTGCGTCAGGACTTCCCCGCCTGCTTGCGCGTCACGACGATGTCGAACGAGCTGGTCCGGGAGTTCCCGGCGTCGTCCGTCGCGGTGCACGTGACCGTCGTGATGCCGACCGGGAAGCGGCTCCCCGACAGGGGTACGCAGGCCAGTGGCACCACGCCGTCGAGCGTGTCGATGGCCGACGGCAGGACATAGGCCACCTTGGCGCCGCTGGCCCCGTTGGCGACCGCCGTGATGTCCGAGGTGTCCGCGATCCGCGGCGGCAGCACATCGGCCGGCCGTGCGGGCAGCTTGGCCGGGTCGACGATGCCCCAGTAGGCCGGAGTGACCTGCAACTCGTCGTCGAAGGGCAGCGGCTGCTCCCAGGGTCGGGCCATCGGCCAGGTCCGCAGCCAGGTGCGGGCGTTGCTGATGCCCCAGAAGGTCACCGAGTCGACG
Organism: Arthrobacter rhamnosi; assembly: GCF_054510855.1. Classification (NCBI taxonomy): domain Bacteria; kingdom Bacillati; phylum Actinomycetota; class Actinomycetes; order Micrococcales; family Micrococcaceae; genus Arthrobacter; species Arthrobacter rhamnosi. Next base: position 233,696 of record NZ_JBTNDT010000006.1, read on the forward strand.
GATTCGTTGTGCTCGCGCAGCATGGCGAAGAGGTCGCGGTAGTAGTAGCCGACCTCCGCCGCTGCGTCCGCGTCGTCCTCGAACGCCGGGCTGTAGGGATCCACCGGAGCGCCGCTGACATCGGCTCCCTGGTTCTCCGTGGAGGCGTTGACGTCCAGTTCGGTGATGGCCTGCAGGAGCTTCGGGTCCAGGGCCTCGACGGCCTTGATGGAGTCCTCGAGCCACTGCACGGGGCGGGCGACGTCGACATGGGCCTGGTGCCCCACACCGTCGATCGGCACGCCGCGGGCCTCGAGTGCGCGAATCAGCTCGAGGTAGTCGGCCCGCTTCTCCGGCATCTCGGTGTTGTACTCGTTGATGAACAGGGCCGCGTCGGGGAAGTAGCGGTCGGCCAGGCGGAAGGCCTGGTCCACGAAGCCCTCGCCGAGGATCTGGAACCAGCGGCTGTCCCGCATGTCGTGCGGGTTGGCGTTGTCGCCGTCCGCGATGACCTCGTTGACCACGTCCCAGGCCCAGATGGGGCTGTTCCCGTCGGGGTAGCGGGCGTTGATGTGGTCCGCGATGCCCTTGATGTGCGCTTCCATGCGCGCCTTGAGGAGCGCCTGGTCGGCCGGGCTGTTCGTGAGGTCGCGGGTCCCGTCCTTGAAGAACCATGCCGGGGTCTGCGAGTGCCAGGCGAGCACGTGTCCGTAGACCTTCACGTCGTTGGCGTCCGCGAAGTCCAGCAGCTGGTCCAGCTGGGTGAAGGTGAACTGTCCCTCGACCGGCTGCACGCTCTCCGGCTTGCCCGCGTTCTCGGGCGTGAAGGCGTTGAAGTGCTTGCGCACGAGGTCGGCGGCCGTTCCCACGGTCTCCCGCGCATCGATGGCCACACCGACGTGCTCGATCCCGTCAGCGCCGAGCACGTCCTTCAGACCGGGGACATCCGTCTGGATGGACGTCTCCGCGAACGGTGCGAGGCTGAAGTCGTCCAGCAGGAAGTCCACTCCGACCGCACCCTCGACGTACACCTGCGCCTTGTCCGCAGCCGCACCGAGCGTGTAGGTGCCCTTGAGCTGGGTCCAGCCATCGGCCGTGACCGAGGCTCCGGCACCGGCGACGCTGTCGTACGCGCTTCCGCCGCCGTTGTCACGCTGTACGGACACCTTGAGCGATGCCGGCGCCTGGCCCGGTGCGAGCTTCGCCCACACGGACACCTCGACCGCTGTCCCGACCGGCAGGCCGGCCGTGACGTCGAGTGCTGCTCCGTGCCAGGGCTGCGTGCGGTTCGTGACGAGCAGGCTGCCGGAACCGGTGCGGGCATCGCTGCTCGCCGTGACGGAGACGCCGGTGCCCCGGGCCGTCCAGCCGTCGGTGCCGGACTCGAACCCGGAGGTGATGCCGACGGATCCTGCAACCGCGGCTCCGCCGCGCGGCAGGGTGAACGTCCACCCCTCGGCGAGCTTCTCGGTGACCACCGTCGTGACGGCCCGAACGGTGTTCGAGCGGTCTCCGCCGCCGTCGTGGGCGAGGACCACGGCGCCGGGCGTGAAGGCCTTGCGGAGATTCGCGGTCAGGGTCGCCTCGCTGAGGTCGTTGCCGTCCCAGTCGAAGATGATGTTGCCGAGGCCGAGCGGCTGCATGCCGAGCGCTGCGGCGACCTCACCGGTGGCGCCCCAGCTGCCGTTGGGTGCCCGGAAGTAGGGAACCTGCTGGGTCGGGTTGCCGAGGGCCGCCCGGATGATCCGGAGGTTCTCCTTGAGGTCGGTCTCGACCTGCGCCTGGGTCCACGAACCCATGTCCGCGTAGGACGTGCCGTGGTTGCACAGCGTGTGCCCCTCGGCGACGATGCGCCGCAGCAGCTCGGCGCCGCCGGAGGCCTGGACGTTCTGTCCGATGATGCAGAAGGTCGCCGTGATGCCCTTGTCCCGCAGGAGGTCGAGCACGGCGGCCGTTTCGCCCGGGTTCGGCCCGTCGTCGAACGTCAGGGCGACGGCGTTGCCCGTCGCGCGTGCCGAGGCGAGGGGCGTGGTGGTGGGGTTCACCGCACCGCCCGGGACGAAGGAGGGGTCGGGTGTGGGCTGCCAGGCTCCGCCGTCGGCGGGTGCGGCCGTTCCGGTGATCACGACGTCGTCCACGAGGTAGTCGTAGGGTGCACCCAGGTCTCCCGTTCCGAGGTAGGCCCGCAGCGTTGCCGGGTCGGCTCCGGCGGGCGCGTTGAAGGTGCCGGTCACCGTCGTCCAGGCATCCGCCGACACCGTGGTGTTGCCCACCCAGCTGTAGGCGGGTTCGACGACGAAGCGCGCCGACGTCGTCGTGCCGGCTGCCGCCGAGAGTTTCACCTGCGCCGAGAAGGTGTAGGTTCCTCCCGCCTGCAGGAGGTTGGCCGGCGTCTTGATGCCGTCGTAGTCGTTGGTCCTGCCCTTCACCAGCAGGGCCTTGTCGCCGTCGGCGTCGACGACCGACAGAGCGGGCCCGCCGTTCTGCGCGAGCGGGCTGAAGCTGCCGTCCTCGAAATCCTCGTTCAGCAGTACTGTCGGTTCGTCGGCCTGGGCCGCCGGCAGCGCGAGGGCGCCGGCTCCCGTCATCAGGCCGAACGCCGTAGCGCCTGCGACCAGACGTCGTTGTCTCATGGTTCTCCTTGATGGTGTGGCCCGTCCGCGTACGGACGGGCCACAGACTGCTGGGGGTTGTCGTGCTGGTTGTCGTGCTGGTTGTCGTGCTGGTTGTCGTGCTGGTTGTCGTGCTGGTTGTCGTGCTGGTTGTCGTGCTGGTGGTGCCTAGCGGTTACCGCGCCCGGGGGACGCCTGCTCGAGGCTCTCCTGGAGTGCGTAGTAGGCGGGCTTGCGGGTGAAGTCGTTCCACATCACGGTCGCCTCGCCCTCACCGGAGAAGAACACCGGGACCCAGGAGTACTTGTCGGTGAAGCCCCAGATCGTGAAGGAGTTGCACTCCTCCACGGAGATGCAGGCGTCGAGTGCCCGCTGGTAGTAGCTCGCCTGCTTCTCGAGCTGTGCGGCAGTGGGCTTAGTCCCCGCTGCCACGTCCATCCGCACGTCGATCTCGGTGATCGCCGTCTCCAGCCCGAGGTCGTCGAAGCGCTGCAGGTTGGTCTGGAGGTCGCCGGGGAAGCCGTAGCGCGTGCTCAGGTGACCCTGGATGGCGAAGCCGTCCACGGGTACGCCCTGGGCCTTCAACTGCGGGATGAGCTTGATGTAGGCGTTGCTCTTCGCGTTGACGCCCTCCACGCCGTAGTCGTTGAAGAAGAGCTTCGCCTTGGGGTCGGCCTCGTGGGCCCAGCGGAACGCGTCGGCGATGATCTCCGGACCCAGTTCACGGATCCAGATGTTGTCCGTGGTGCGCAGGGTCCCGTCGCCGTTGAAGATCTCGTTGGCGACGTCCCACTGCTGGATCTTGCCTGCGTAACGGCCCACGACGGTCTGGATGTGGTCCTTCAGGATGGCGCGCAGCTCGTCCTTCGAGAAGTTGCCCTGTTCCAGCCAGGCAGGGTTCTGGCTGTGCCAGAACAGGGTGTGTCCGCGGACCACCTGGTGGTTCTCCTGCGCGAACTGGACGATGGCGTCCATCTCGGCGAAGCGGTAGGTGTCGCGTGTGGGGTGCACGAACTCCCACTTCAGCTGGTTCTCCGGTGACACGGAGCTGAACTCGGCGGCGAGGTGCTCCCGGTACGCGGCGTCGTAGGTGAAGGGGGCGGGGTAGGGCTGGGTCTCGTGGTGGCCGCCGCCCGCGACGGCGGTGCCGATCTTCAGGTCCTGCGGGGCCGCCCAGCGGAGGGTGTCCTGCTTCTCGATTCCGGGCTTCTGGGGTGCTTCCTGTGCTGCGAGTGCGGGGGTTGCGGTGGGAAGAATCAGCGCCGACGCGAGGACTGCGGCGGCAAGGGACTGACGGGCCTTCATGAGCTCTCCTTTGAGGTACTTCAGGTGCGGCTGTCCGAAACTTTCGTCGGAACTTTTCCGGAACTTTCCGGAAATGCCGTTGCTGTAGGTTAGGAACACTGCGCACCACAGGTCAAGAGTGCGAAGGAAAATGGTTCCGGACGGCATCTGTCGCCCGAGGCGGCCCGAGGAGGCTGACGTGCAGGACAACGCCCACCCCGCCGTGACGATCTCGGCGATCGCCTCGGCGGCCGGAGTCTCCATCCCCACGGTGTCGCGCGTCCTCAACGGCCGCTCCGACGTCGCTCCCGCAACCCGCGAGCGCGTCGAGGTCCTGCTGCGCGAGTACGGCTATCGCCGCCGCGGGACAGCACAGGTGGCGCCCTCCGGCCTGGTGGACCTGGTCTTCAACGATCTGGACAGCCCGTGGGCCGTCGAGATCATCCGGGGCGTCGAGGAGTCCCTGAACTCCGAGGGCCTGTCCGTCGTGGTGTCCGCCATCCACCGCCGGGGAGGCGCCGACTCCACCCGCAAGTGGCTCGACACCCTCGGTGCCAGGACCAGCGACGGCGCCATCCTCGTCACGACGGACCTCGACTCGTTCCTGCACGCGGAACTGCAGCGCCTCAACCTGCCCGTGGTCGTCGTCGATCCTGCCGGCGTACCGGACCTGGAGGTGCCGACCATCGGGGCGACGAACTGGACCGGCGCGGTCACCGCGACAGAGCACCTCATCCAGCAGAACCATCGCCGCATCGGGTTCGTCGCGGGCCGGCCCGGCCTGTGGTGCAGCCGTGCACGCCTCGACGGGTACCGGGCAGGGCTCGACGCTGCCGGCATCGAGTTCGACCCCTCCCTCGTTCTCGGCGGGGATTTCGACTACGCCTCCGGGTTCGCCGCGGGACGGGACCTCCTCTCGCGGGCCGACCGTCCCACCGCGATCTTCGCCGCGAGTGACCAGATGGCCCTCGGCGTCTACGAGGCCGCGCGCCAGCAGGGCCTGCGCGTCCCCGACGACGTCAGCGTGATCGGGTTCGACGACCTCCCCGAGGCAGGGTGGGCATCACCGCCGCTCACCACGGTCCGGCAGCCGCTCTCGGAGATGGGCACACTGGCGGCCCGAACCCTCGTACGCCTGATCCGCGGCGAGCCGGTGGAGAGTCCCCGCATCGAACTGTCCACCCGCCTGGTGACCCGCGCGAGCGTGCGCGCGCTCAGCAGCTGAGGGCCGGCCGCGCCACCAGAAGATTCGGGCTTGACTCTGGGCGTAAACCTAATATGTTTGTAACGGCAACATATTGGTCACACACACTTCCTGGAGCACTCAATGGCGATCGAGCCCACCCGCGATGACAAATTTTCCTTCGGACTCTGGACTGTGGGCTGGGAGGCCCAGGACCAGTTCGGCTCAGCGACCCGAGCACCGCTCGACGTCGTCGAGGCCGTCAACCGCCTGAGCGACCTCGGCGCGTACGGCATCACCTTCCACGACAACGACCTGTTCCCCTTCGGCTGCTCCCCGGCCGACCGGCAGCGTGAGATCGACCGCCTGACCGGCGTCCTGAAGTCCACCGGCCTGATCGTGCCGATGGTCACCACCAACCTCTTCAGCCACCCGGTCTTCAAGGACGGCGGCTTCACGAGCAACGATCGCGGCGTGCGGCGCTTCGCCCTGCGCAAGGTCCTGGACAACATCGACCTCGCCGCGGAACTCGGCGCCAAGACGTTCGTCATGTGGGGCGGCCGTGAAGGCAGCGAGTACGACTCGGCCAAGGACATCCGCGGCGCCCTGGAACGTTACCGCGAAGCGGTCAACCTGCTCGGTGACTACGTGACGGACAAGGGGTACGACATCCGTTTCGCCATCGAGCCGAAGCCGAACGAACCCCGCGGCGACATCCTCCTGCCCACCCTCGGCCACGCGATGGCGTTCATCGAGACCCTCGAGCGCCCCGAACTCGTCGGCATCAACCCGGAGACCGGCCACGAGCAGATGGCGGGGCTGAACTTCACCCACGGCATCGCCCAGGCGCTGTACCAGGGCAAGCTGTTCCACATCGACCTCAACGGCCAGCGGAGCATCAAGTTCGATCAGGACCTCGTCTTCGGCCACGGCGACCTCCAGAACGCCTTCTCGCTGGTGGACCTCCTCGAATTCGGCGGACCTGCCGGCGGCCCTTCGTACGACGGCCCCCGGCACTTCGACTACAAGCCGAGCCGCACCGAGGACATGGACGGCGTCTGGGACTCCGCTGCGGCGAACATGCAGACCTACCTCCTGCTCAAGGAGCGCGCTGCAGCGTTCCGCGCGGATCCCGAGGTCCAGGCTGCCCTGGCCGCCTCACGTGTCTCGGAGATCAACGAGCCCACCCTCAACCCCGGGGAGGGCTACGACGCGCTGCGCGCCGACCGCACCTCCTACGAGGACTTCGACACCGAGTCCTACTTCAACGGCAAGGGTTTCGGCTTCGTGAAGCTCCAGCAGCTCTTCATCGAGCACCTGCTCGGCGCCCGCTGATCCATGGCCCTCGTTGCTGGCGTCGACTCGTCCACACAGAGCTGCAAGGTCGTCGTCGTCGACACGGCGACCGGCGCGGAGGTCCGTAGCGGCCGTGCCCTCCACCCGGAGGGCACGGAGGTCGACCCCGGCGCATGGTGGGAGGCCCTGCGGTCCGCACTGGAGGCCGCAGGAGGACTGGCGGACGACGTCGGTGCCCTCGCAGTCGCGGGCCAGCAGCACGGAATGGTGCTGCTGGGCCGCGACGGCAGGGTACTGCGCGACGCACTGCTGTGGAACGACACGCGATCGGCCGGCGCGGCACGGGACCTGATCGGCGAGTTCGGTGCCGATGAGCTCGTGGCCCGCACCGGGCTGGTCCCCGTGGCGTCGTTCACCGGCGCCAAGGTGCGGTGGGTTCGCGACGCCGAACCCGCCGTGGTCCCGGAGATCGCTGCCGTCGCACTCCCCCACGACTGGCTGACCTGGCGCCTGCGCGGTTTCGGGCCGGCGGGGGAATCTCCCCTCGGCCCCGTGCTGAAGGAACTGGTGACGGACCGCTCCGACGCCAGCGGCACCGGCTACTGGAGCCCGGCGACGGGTGGATACGATCTCGCCCTGTTCGAGGACATCCTCGGCCGCCCCGCGCGCGAAGCGCAGGGTGCCGGGGACACGGCCTCGGGCGACGGGACCGAGGTCATCCTCCCCCGGGTCCTCCCGGCCGAGACGGTCGCGGGCACCGTGCACTCCTCGTTCCTCACATCGGAAACCCACCGGATCGTCCTCGGGGCGGGTGCGGGCGACAACGCCGGCGCCGCCCTCGGGCTCGGTGCGGAGGAGGGTGACGTCGTCGTGTCCCTCGGAACGAGTGGGACGGTCTTCGCCGTCGCTCCGAAACCGGTCGCCGACTCCTCGGGAGCGGTGGCCGGATTCGCCGACGCCAGCGGACTGTTCCTTCCCCTCGTGGCGACCCTCAACGCGGCACGCGTGCTGTCGTCGGTGGCGGGGATCCTCGGCGTGGACCACGACGGCTTCGCCGGGCTGGCCCGCGAGGCCGCGCCCGGAGCCGACGGCGTGGTCCTGGTGCCCTACTTCGAAGGTGAGCGCACCCCGAACCTGCCGACGGCCAAGGCCAGTTTCCACAACCTCAGCATCGCCTCGAGCACCCGCGCGAACCTGGCGCGGGCCGCCATCGAAGGGATGCTGTGCGGGCTGGCGGACGCGCTGGACGCCGTGCGGGCAACGGGCGTCGAGCCGCGGCATCTCCTGCTGATCGGCGGAGCAGCCCAGAACGGCGCCGTCCAGGAGGTCGCCGCGCAGGTGTTCGACCTCCCGGTCCGCATCCCGGCGCCCGGGGAATACGTGGCACGGGGGGCCGCGGTACAGGCCGCGTGGGCCCTGACGGGATCACGGCCACAGTGGTCGGTGGACACCCTGAAGAACCAGACGCCGGATCACCGTCCGGTCATTCGCGAGCAGTACCGGGCAGCAGTCGGGTCCGTGACGTTCTAGGCCAGTACGGCGATCCACCCCGTACGACGACGAGGCACCGACCCACCCGGGTCGGTGCCTCGTCGTCGTTCTGGTGGCGTCCCGGTCTCGTCCGGGTGTCGCCCTGGCGGAGCAGTGGAGCTAGATGCCGGCCTGGTGGTTGATGCCCACCTGGTCGACCTTGCGGTGGAAGCGCATCCCGGCCCTGCCGCCGAGGATGGCGCCGGTAAGCGGGACGAGGATCGCGATGGCCAGGTCGATCAGCCCGCCGACCGTCAGGGCACTGCCGTCGACGGGGATGCTCGGCGCACCGTTCAGGCTTGACAGCACGTTGAACTGGTTGCCAGGGGTGTGCCGCGGGCGGTGCGCCCCTCGTCAGCGGTACCGCCGGTGAAGACCTGACGCAGGCCTCGGTCGCCTCCCGGGAATGCCCGCCTGCATCCGGGAACGCCGCAGCCCGCTCCCGCGAGGGCGGAAGCGGGCTGCGGTCCGGCGTGATGCCGGCAGGTCACTCGCGGCGTGTCAGAGGGAGTGCACCGTGACGTCGCAGTGCAAGCGGCGCGTGTGGTCCACGTGCCGGGCCTGCCCCGTCAGCGTGAGGGGCACGGTGGCGCGGATGTCGCTGCTCGAGGCGCCGAGCCGGAGCTCGAGCGTCCCCGGCTCGACGACGCGCAGTCCGTCGCGCCCGGTGAAGGCGGTGACGTCGGCAGGGACGGTGAAGGCGACCCGCGCCGAGGCCCCCGCCGCCAGGGGCACGCGTGCGTAGCTGATCAGTCGCTGCACCGGCCGGACGACGGATGCCACCGGGTCGTGCAGGTAGAGCTGCACGGTCTCGACGCCGTCGCGCCCGCCCGCGTTGGTGATGGTGATCTCCACGGTCACCTCGCCGTCCGTGGCGGCGGTATCCGCCGATGATTCCACGTCCTGCCAGGTGAAGTCCGTGTAGCCGAGGCCGTGGCCGAAGGCGAACGCCGCCGTCGGATCGATGTTGGACACGCTGTTCGCCTGCGCCAGCGGAACCGCGAGGTAGGTGGACGGCTGCGCGCCCGGCGTCCCCGGGATGCTGACCGGTAGGCGCCCGCTCGGGTTGATCCTCCCGCTCAGGACACCGGCGACAGCGGCCGCACCCTCCTCGCCGGGGAAGAACCCCTGAACGATGGCGGCGGCATCGGTCGCGGCGGACCCGAGGGCATAGGGGCGCCCCGTGAGCAGGACGACGACGACCGGTTTGCCGGTCGCGAGCAGCTCGTCGAGCAGCTGCTGCTGGACGCCCGGGAGCGCGAGGGACTCGGCGTCGCACCCTTCGCCGCTCGTGCCGCGGCCGAAGAGCCCCGCACGGTCCCCGAGGACGGCGACGACGACGTCGGAACCGCCGGCGACGGCAAGCGCCTCGTCGAAGCCCGTCGTCGCGGTGCCATCGATGGTGCAGCCCGCGGCGATCGTGATGTCACTGTCGGCGAACTCTCGCTGGACGGCGTCCGCGACCGTGGGGATGGTGAGGCCCATCTCCACCTCGGGGTGCTGCTCCCCCACGTGGGCGGGGAAGGAGTAGCAGCCCAGGAAGGCCCGGTGCGTGTCCGCGTTGGGACCGATCAGGGCGATGCGGGGAGCGCCGGCGAGCGGCAGGATCCCGCCGTTGCGCACCAGGACGATCGACTGCTCGGCGAGCTCGCTGGCGATGGCACGGTTGGCGGGGGTGTCGAGGTCGACGACCGGGACACGGGCCCCGGCGCCGGCCAGGGCCGGAGGAACCGGTGACCATTCGGGATCGAGCAGGCCGAGGTCCAGCTTCTGCTGCAGGACGCGGCGGAGCGCCCGGTCGACGAGCCCCTCGTCCAGCCTGCCGCCGTCGATCTCGGCGAGCAGGTGCTCGCCGAAGGTGTGGATCGTCGGGAGTTCGACATCCACGCCGGCCGTCAGCGCTGCCGCCGCGGCATCGCCGAGCGTCGCGGCCACGCGGTGGAGCTCCTTGAGGAAGGCGATGCCGAAGTAGTCGGCGACCACCGTCCCGTCGAAGCCCCACGTATCGCGCAGGAGCGAGGTCAGGAGCGAGGCGTCGGCCGCCGTCGGCACGCCGTCGATGTCCGTGTAGGCGTGCATCACCGAACGCACCCCGGACTCGCGGACCGCCATCTCGAACGGAGGCAGGAGCACGTCGGCGCGCTCGCGCTCGCCGATGGAGACCGGGGCGAGGTTGCGGCCGGCCTTGGACGCCGAGTAGCCCACGAAGTGCTTGAGCGTCGCGACGACGCCGGCCCGTTCCAGTCCCTGCACGTAGGCCGTGGCGATGGTACCGATCAGGTAGGGGTCCTCGCCGATGGTCTCCTCGACCCGGCCCCAGCGGGCGTCGCGCACGACGTCGAGCACCGGAGCGAGTCCCTGGTGGACGCCGACGGAGCGGAGGTCCGCGCCGATCGCCGAGGACATGGTCCGCACCAGGTCGGGATTGAACGTGGCACCCCATGCCAGGGGCACCGGATAGGCGGTCGCCTTCCAGGCTGCGAAGCCGGCCAGGCATTCCTCGTGCACGAGGGCGGGGATGCCGAAGCGGTTGGCCGCCGCGATGCGCTCCTGGGTCCGCTGCAGCGACAGGGCGCCGAGCCCTGGTTCCACGGGTGCGGTGCCGAAGGGCCGGGTCAGCTGGCCCAGGCCGTGCGGCAGGAGTTCGTCGAGGTCGACGGGCTCGTTCATCTCGTTCTGGTGGGGAGCCACCTCGCCGCCCTCGGTGTTGGCGCCGACCCAGACGCCGACCAGCTGGGCGACCTTCTCGCGAAGGGTCATCGCCTGGATCAGGGCCTCGACCCGGTCCTCGGGTGTTGCGGCGGTGTTCCGCCACGGGGCGTCGTTCAGTGTTGTTTCAGTCATGGTTACTTTCCGCCAGCGCCCATGAGGCCCTGGACAAGCGCGCGGCGCGCAAACAGGTAGACGAGCAGTACGGGCACCATCGACAGCGTGACCGCGGCGAGCAGACCCGGGATGTTGATGCCGTACTGGGTCTGGAAGTTGAAGAGGCCGAGGGTCACCACGCGGGTGCTCTCGGACTGGGTCAGGATCAGGGGGAACAGGAAGCCGTTCCATGCCTGCAGCGCGGAGAAGACGGCGATCGTGGAGATCCCGCCCTTGGACAGCGGGAGGACCAGCCGGAAGAAGGCACGCGCCGGGCTCGCGCCGTCCATGGCCATCGCCTCGTACAGTTCCCCCGTGATGTCGCGCATGGTCCCGCTGAGGATGAGCGTGCAGATCGGCAGTGCGAAGGCCGCCGTGGGGAGGATGACGCCGATCAGGTTGTCGTAGAGCCCCACGGTGTTGATCAGGTAGAACACCGGCACGATCACGGCCTGCGCGGGAATCGCCAGACCCAGCAGGAAGAAGCGGAACACGAACGACGCCGCACGGCTCCGGCTGCGCACGATCGCGTAGCTCAGCGGCGGCACGAGCAGCAGGACGATCGCGACGACGCCGACGGTGACCACGAGGGTGTTCAGGAAATACCGTCCGAAGCCGCTCGTGATGGCATCCGCGTAGTTCTGCAGCGTGAAGCTGGTCGGGAAGGACAGGGGCCCGTTGTCGCCGAACTCGGCGCGCGTCTGGAACGTCCCCGAGATCATGACGTAGAGGGGGATCGCGACGATCAGCAGCCAAAGGAAGGAGCCGATGCCCGCGAGGTAGTTGGGACGGGTCTTCATCAGAGTCCTTCCAGCGAGCTGTTCATCTTGTCGTAGCCGGAGACCTTGACCACCACGAGGGAGATCGCGGTCGCGACGACGACGAGTACCAGGGCGATGGCGCTGCCGACGCCGAAGTCGAAGCTCCGGAACGCCTGCTGGTACATGTAGAAGGCGGTGATGGTGGTGTCGGTACCCGGTCCGCCGTTGGTCAGGATGAGCACCGTCTCGAACGTCGTCAGCCCGCCGACGACCATCAGGATGATCGAGGTGATGGCCGTGTTCCGCAGCTGCGGCAGGGTGATGGAGAAGAACTGGCGCACCATGCCCGCGCCGTCGATGGACGCCGCCTGGTAGAGGACGGGCGGGATGCCCTTGGCCGCACCCTGGTAGATCAGGGTGTGGAAGGGCGTGAACTGCCACATGCCCACGAAGATGAGGACGCCGATGGCCCCCGTCTGCGTGCCCAGCAGGTTGCCGTCGCCGAACAGCCACGACAGCTGGCCGGGGATGCCGAAGTTGGGATCGAGCAGCGCCCGCCAGAGGACGGAGATCGCAGCCGAGGACAGCAGCAGCGGGATGAAGTAGATGGCGCTGAGCACGGCGCGGTTGCGCTGGTTGCCCGCTGCCCAGACACCGAGCAGGATGCTCAGCGGCGTCTGGGTGACCACCCCGAGGACGATGAACAGGAGGCTGAGCCAGAGGCTCTTGAGCATCACCGGATCGGCGATGAGCGTCTTCCAGTTGTCGAGCCCCACGAACTCCGGGTCACCGAGTCCGCTCCACGACGTGAAGGACAGGACGGCGACGGCGGCCAGGGGAACGAGTGCGAAGAGCGCGAAGAAGATGGTGGCGGGCAGGGCCCAGGCGAAGCCCGGGCGTCCGACGGACGAGGCGCCCGAGCGGGCCGGGCGGCTCACGGTGGAGCCGCCCGGCGCTGGCCGCCTGCGGGTAGCAAGCGTTGTCATGGTGTGTCCTACAGGCTCTGCATGGCCTTGATGAAGCCATCTTCATCGATCTGGCCGCTGAAGAACTGCGCTACGGCCGTGTGGATGGTGACGGTCGCCTCGGGCGGGTAGGCCTGGTCCCAGGAGAGCTGGAAGTGCGGCGCGTCCTTCACGAGGTCGAACTGGTACTTCGCGTACTCCGGGTTCGAGGCCTGATCGAGGAACTCCTCCGTGTTCGTGGTGGTGGGCAGGTTGCCGATGGCGATCTGCTCCTGCACGAACTCGTCCGAGTACATGAGCTTCAGGAACTCGGCAGCCTCTTCGGGGTACCGGGTGTCCTTGGTGATGGAGTAGAAGTTGTTCGTGTTGCCGGCGAGGTTGTCGGGATCGCCCTCTCCGCCTTCGATCGCGGGGAACTCGCTGTAGCCGAGCACGTTCTCGGCGAACTCGGGGTTGGCGTCCAGGTGCGTCGCATAGGCCCACGAACCCATGAGTTCGAAGCCTGCCCGGCCGCTGGAGAGCAGGGTGGGAGACCCGCCGTCGGTGAACTTCACGGAGTCGAAGTTGGTACCGAAGGCACCCGCGTCGATCAGTTCCCGCAGCTTGCCGAGGGCCTCGCGGCTCTCCTCGGAGTCCCAGACGCTCGTGTCGCCGTCGAGCGCGGCCTGGAACAGGTCCTCGCCGGCCACGCGGTCGAAGACGTACTGGAACCACATCTGGGTCGGCCACTGGTCCGCGCCGCCGAGCGCGATCGGGGTCACGCCCGCCGCCTTCAGCTTCTTGACGTCCTCGAGCAGGTCGTCCCAGGTTGCCGGCGGAGCATCGATGCCGGCCTTCTTGAGCACCTCGGAGTTGTTGAAGAGCATGACGGGCTGGGTGCCGCGCATCGGGATGCCATAGCTCTTGTCATCGACGACCGCCGTGTCGAAGACGGACGGCAGGAAGGCGTCCTTCAGCTGCGGGTCCTCCTCGATGAAGTCGTCGAGGGGCAGCAGCAGGTCGGCCTTCACGAAGTTCGCGATGCTTCCGCCACCCCAGTTGAAGAAGATGTCCGGGGCGGAGTCGGTGTCGATGATGGTCTGCAGCTTGGTCTGGTAGTCCGCGCCGGGGATCGTGTCGAGCACGACCTTGACGTCGGAGGTCTCGTTGAACTTGTCCACCATGGCCTGCTCGACCTTGTTGCTGGCATCGCCGTACACGGCGAGGTGCAGCTCGTTCTCGGGCCGGCTCGAAGCGTCGCCGCCTCCTCCGCCGCACCCGGCGAGGGTGAGGCCCAGCATCATGACCGCGGTGCCCGCAAGGCTGCGGGACATCCAGGTTCGGTTGTTCATCGTTGAACGCCTCTCGAAAGTTTCGACGATTATATCGAAAGTTGTGTGATGGGTTGAGTGTATGTAACCGGGGTCTCACTATGCAAGCCGGATGTGCTGCCGGTCACAAATTGCGGAAGGGACAGGCGCAGTCCCGTGCCGCGGCCGCTGTCGACCCCGCATGTAAGCTGTGCGCATGTCGATTCCGGCGGAAGAACCGCGTGTCACCCTCGCCCAGCTTGCGACGGCTGCGGGTGTATCCCTCTCCACGATCTCCAAGGTCCTCAACGGTCGTGCTGACGTGTCCCCGAAAACCCGGGCGAAAGTTGAGGAGCTCCTCGAGGAGCACGGCTACCGCCGACGCAAGGAATCGGCGGCCAAGGCGGGTCTCGTCGAACTCGTGTTCCACGAGCTGGAAAGCGCCTGGGCCTTCGAACTCATCCGCGGGGTGGAGAACGTGGCGAGCGAGCACGGCATGAGCGTGGTGCTGACCGAGACGGGAACACGGCACGCTCCGGGCCCCGAGTGGATCGAAGGCATCCTGTCGAGGCGCCCCGCCGGCGTCGTCCTGGTCTTCTCCGACCTGCCCCAGGAATTCCGCAGGAAGCTCGACGCACGCTCGATCCCCTTCGTGATCATCGATCCCGCCGGGGACCCCGCTCCCGACGTCCCCTCCGTCGGTTCGGCGAACTGGTCCGGCGGGATGATGGCCACACGGCATCTCATCGACCTCGGCCACACCCGGATCGCCGCGATCAGCGGGCCGGAGGACATGATGTGCTCCCTCGCCCGGATCGACGGCTACCGCTCCGCCATGAACCTGGCCTCCCTGCCCATCGACCCGGAACTCATCCGCTACGGGAACTTCCACGTCGACGGCGGACGCGACCACGCCTTCACGCTGCTGCGCGGGCCGAATCCCCCCACGGCGATCTTCGCGGGCAGCGATCTCCAGGCGCTGGGTGTGCTCGACGCGGCACGCCAGATCGGGCTGCGGGTTCCCGACGAGCTGTCGATCGTGGGCTACGACGACCTGCAGCTGGCTCAGTGGTCCAGCCCTGCCCTGACCACCGTGCACCAGCCGCTCATCCAGATGGCCGAGGAGGCCACGCGCATGGTCCTGCGCCTGCGCGACGGCGAGCGTCCCAATAACCTGCGGCTCGACCTCGCCACCAGCCTCGTGGTGCGCCAGAGCACCGCTGCTCCCTCCACCGCTGCCGCGTCCGCCGCGCGGCCGGCGCCGCAGCGGGCGTGACCGCGCGCGCTTCTGGATACGATAGGCCGAGACCAGGTGCCGAGGGCTCCTGCAGGACGAAGGAGAACCCAGGGCCGTGCGGCTACCCGGCGGAATGAACGGCACTGAGAGCCTTCGCACACAGAACCTGTCCCAGATCCTCACGACGGTGCACCGGAACGGCCCGCTCTCCCGCTCCGAACTGACCCGGCGCAGCGGCTTCAACCGTTCGACCGTCGGCGCCCTAGTATCCGCCCTGGCGGAGAAGCGCCTGGTGCACGAGACGGAACCGGCGGGCGACGGCAGGGTGGGACGTCCCAGCCCCATCGTGCAGGCCAACCCGGGGGTCGCCGTGATCGCCGTTAACCCCGACATCGACGCCCTGACCGTCGGCGTCGTCGGCCTGGGTGGGAAGGTGCATGCGCGCGTGCGCCGCGAGACCCGCAGCGTGCCGTCCCTCGACGACGCGGTGCGGCTCACGGACGACATCGTCGCCGACCTCCGCCCCGTCCTGGCGCGCCTCGACCAGGTCCTCGGTGTCGGCATCGCGCTTCCGGGACTCGTCAACGCGGGCGCAGGGCGTGTGCTCATCGCACCGCACCTGGGCTGGCGGGACGCCGACCTCGCCGGACCGTTCGGCAGCGCCCTGGGCCTTCCCGCGGTCGCCGCCAACGATGCGTCCCTCGGATCGCTCGCCGAGAGCATCTTCGGCGCCGCGATCGGTGTTGACCACGCGGTGTACCTCAACGGCAGTGCGAGCGGCATCGGCGGCGGCATCGTGACCGGAGGTGCACAGCTGGTCGGGAGCCGCGGCTACGGCGGCGAACTGGGCCACACGCTGGTCCGCGCGGGCGGGTCCGCCTGTCATTGCGGGCGCTCGGGCTGCCTCGACGCCGAGGTCCGGCTGGAGCGGCTGCTCGACGCGGCGGGCCTGTCGGGGGGCGGTATCGAGGCGCTCGAGGCCGTGCTGTCCGACGACCCCGCACAGGCCGTCCGGGACGAAGCCGAGCGCCAGCTGGAGCTGCTCGCCGTCGCCCTGGTGAATTTCGTCAACATCTTCGACCCCGAGCTGATCGTCCTCGGCGGCTTCCTCGGCTCGCTGTTCGGTTTCCACGGCGCCCAGCTCACGGAGGCGGTGAACCGGGGATCACTGGCCGGCGGGGTGCAGGTGCGCCGCGCGGCCCTCGGCCCGGAACTCCTGCTGGTGGGCGCGGCGGAACTCGCCTTCCAGCCGCTCCTCGCGTCACCCTCCTGAGGCCGGTCCGGGAATGCCCCCGGCGTTCGGGCACGCAGAACGGCGCATCGTCCCGGAGGACGGATGCGCCGTGTGCGGTATCGAGAAGGTCGGTCGACCGAAGGTCAGCCGATGCGGCGCGAGCCGCTCTCCTCACCATCGTCGTCGAGATCATCGGCGTACTTGTCCGCGTACTCCGAGTAATCCGGCTCAACCGGCTCGAGAGGTTCGGTACGCCGCGTGGACGCACGACTACCCGGGCCTGTGAGCTCTCGCTGCAGTGCCGAATAATCAGTGGCCGGGCTGAAGTACTTCATGTCCCTGGCCTGCTTTGTAGCTTTTGCCTTTTGACGGCCGCGCCCCATGGCGTGACCCCCTTTGTGCGTCGATCCGGAGGTGGTCACTGGGGCACGAGGCCCAAGGCTGCAGCGAGGCCCCGGAGTATTTGGTCAGTTTGTCGTAGGTATAGATTACATGCTTTCCGCGGCATCCGAGCGCGGGTTCCGGCGGGCTCCGGAGAAGGCCTCGACGGCGGACTGCGGTCCGTGCACGCGGCCTCCGGTGCCGGGTCCGGTCCTCCCCGGAGGATCTTGGATAGAGTCGAAGCCACGCCGGAGCCCCCGGCAGCACGCGCACCAGGAATACAAGGAGACAGCGGCCCACCATGAGCAACGAGGAGCAGGCACCCAGGGACCCCGGGAACCACCCCGGACCGGACGGGCCGGACGTGGTGGAGGGGCCGGACGTGGTGGACGCCGACGCCATCGTGCTCGACGACGGCGACGTCTCCGCCGGCACCCTGGAGCCCGAACTGTCGGTGTCGCCCGAGACCCTCGACCTGCAGGACCCCGCCCTCGGACCCGCACAGATCAGCAGGGACACCGCGGAAGCCGCCTCGCTGGAGGATGCTGCCGCCGAAGCGCGGGCCGTGGCGGCCGCAGCCGAGGAGGCTGGGACACTGGTGGGCGGACCCCTGCCGGCCACCGCGCCGGTGGTCCGTGCAGTCCCCGATGGCACTGCTCCGGCCGGAGGCACAGCGGGCGCGGCGCCCGGACCCGTCGGCGGCCCGTACGCCTTCCCTCCCCAGGGTGGCGAGCCCGGCCTCGGACATCCGGGGTTGTACCCGGGCACCGATCCCGCCTCGATCGGGCCGGCAGGACAGGAGTCCCCGGCAGAACCCCGACCGGCCGACGATGCCCGGGCGGCGTGGATCCCGACGGCGTCGGATCCTGAGGACACCGGTGCGCATGCGGCGCAGGACAGGACGTCCGCCGGCAGCAGCGTCCTGCCGCTGCTGCTGCTCATCGGCGGCGCCGTCGTGCTCCTGGGGCTCCTCGTCTGGCTGCTCGTCTCCCTCCTGAGTGGCGGGAGGAACGAGGAGCGCGTCGATCCCTCGTCGCTCGCAGCAGGCGAGTGCCTCGCCGATTTCACCGGGGTCACCGAGGATGCCGTGCGCGTGGACTGCAGCGAACCGCACAACGCGCAGCTCCTGGCGAGCGAGGACTACCCGGAGGATGCCGAGTTCCCCGGACGCGAACAGCTCGACCTCCGCGCCGAGGCCGCCTGCGCGGCCGCCTCGGCCGACGTCAACCCCGACGTGGTCACCGAGGAGCTCCAGGTGACCCTCCTCCGCGCCACCCCGACCGAGGGGACCTGGGCGGACGGCGACCGCAGGGTCGACTGCTTCGCGGTGATCGGGAACAGCGGCACTGTGAGCCAGAGCCTGCTCGGATCCTGACGCCGGGGGCGGATGCACGAAGGGGAGGAACCCCGGTTCCTCCCCTTGCACGGTACCCGTGGTCCTCCCGGCTAGCTGTACTGGGCCGGGACGTTGTTGACGCTTGGGGCTTGATAAGAGGAGGACCTCCGGGCTTAGTGGAGCTGTCTAGTTCCCACACTTCGCGACCGGAGGTCCTCGTGTCCCA